>NZ_JAWRXD010000002.1:0-821410 GCF_046535215.1 Priestia sp. SIMBA_032
CCGTTGGTCAAGCGGTTAAGACACCGCCCTTTCACGGCGGTAACACGGGTTCGAATCCCGTACGGGTCATCTTAAAAAGGTTTGCATATATGCAAACCTTTTTTTATTTGCGCTTTTTTAAAGATTAAGTAAACAGAAATAATAGTTAGGAATAATTACCATGAATTTTCAGAATAAAAAGTAAGTTTTAAGCAGGATTTTCCCTATATCATATGGAATTATTCATAAAGTAATAAAGTATGAAGAGTATGGGATAAAGAGTAATTTTAAAGAACATTTATTCTATTATATTCTTAGAAAAGGTTTATGTTTTTACTGTAAAAGGGAATGAGTGATAAGAAGCGTATATTATGTGCGTATATTATGTTTGAAGTTAAAGGGGTGGCAAAAGTGAATCTAGCGGTTCAGCCTACTGAATTTGATGTTCATTTGTATCACGAAGGAAACTTATTTCGCAGTTACTCTATTTTCGGTGCGCATCAGGTAACGGTAGAAGGAATTGAAGGCGTACGATTTTGCGTGTGGGCACCTCATGCAAAGGGTGTAAGCGTTGTAGGTGATTTTAATAAATGGAATGGTTTTCAACATTCAATGGTTAAAGTTAATGAAGAAGGTATTTGGATGACATTTATCCCTGAATTAGAACAAGGGACTATTTATAAATATGAAATCGTCACACAAAGCAATCAAAAAAAATTAAAAGCAGATCCATACGCTTTCTTTAGTGAAGTGCGTCCAAACACTGCTTCTATTGTTTACTCATTGGATGGGTACAAATGGAACGACCAATATTGGCGTAGAAAGAAAAAACAGCAAAATATATATGAAAGACCACTGTGTATTTATGAGCTGCATGCAGGGTCTTGGAGGACTCATGAAGATGGCAGCCTTTATACATACAGTGAATTAGCCCAGGAGCTTATTCCTTATATTGCTGAACAAGGTTTTACACATATTGAGTTATTACCAGTCATTGAGCATCCGCTCGACCGATCCTGGGGATATCAAGGAACTGGATACTATTCTGCTACCAGTCGATACGGTACACCTAAAGAGTTGATGAACTTTATAGATGAGTGTCATCAAAATAATATAGGCGTTCTTTTAGACTGGGTACCCGGGCATTTTTGTAAGGATGAACATGGTCTGTATATGTTCGATGGAGAACCTACTTATGAATACAATAAAGAACCCGACCGTGAAAACTATGTTTGGGGAACAGCTAATTTCGATTTAGGCAAGCCTGAAGTACAAAGTTTTCTCATTTCGAACGCTTTGTTTTGGTTGGAGTACTTCCATATAGATGGATTTCGAGTAGATGCTGTAGCTAATATGCTTTATTGGCAAAATTCTTCTGGAAAAGCAGTAAATGATGGAGCTGTCAGCTTCTTAAAAAAATTGAATGAAGCTGTTTTTAAATCTGATGAAACGATATTAATGATGGCAGAAGATTCAACGGATTGGCCACTTGTTACAGCACCTACGTATGAGGGCGGTCTAGGCTTTAATTATAAGTGGAACATGGGATGGATGAATGACGTTTTAACATACATGGAAGCTGGCGTGGAAAGACGTCCCTATCTTCACGATAAAATGACCTTTTCACTAATGTATGCGTTTAACGAAAACTTTATTTTGCCGCTTTCTCATGATGAAGTCGTGCATGGGAAAAAATCATTACTTAATAAGATGCCAGGTGATTACTGGCGCAAGTTTGCACAGCTTCGACTGCTATATGGATATTTCTTTGCACACCCTGGAAAAAAACTTTTATTTATGGGCGGAGAGTTTGGCCAATTTGATGAGTGGAAAGATTTAGAGGAATTGGATTGGATGCTTTATGACTTCGACATGCATCGCAATCTTAACGGATATATGAAGGATCTCATCAAGATTTATAAGAGAAGCAAGTCTTTATATGAATTAGACCATAATCCAGATGGATTTGAATGGATTGATGTTAACAATCATCATCAACAAATTTTCTCCTTTATTCGCAAGTCGAAAGAAGATCAGGAGATTTTTATAGTTGTTAGCAATTTTTCTGAGCATCCATATCATTCTTACAAAGTTGGAGTTCCAGTTGAGACAGAGTACATTGAAGTTATTAACAGTGATGACGAAGTGTACGGCGGTTCAGGCATTGTAAATAAAAAGGCATTAAAATCAGTGAATGAATCGTTTCACGGTCAACCTTTTTGCATTGAAATGAATATTCCGCCGTTTGGCATTAGTATACTACGAGCAAAGAGAAAACGAGGGGAGAGAAAACAACATGTTAAAAAAGAAATGCGTAGCGATGTTATTGGCAGGAGGAAAAGGTAGTCGGCTAAGTTCGCTTACAAAAAATCTAGCAAAGCCAGCTGTACCATTTGGTGGTAAGTATCGAATTATTGATTTTGCTTTAAGTAATTGTACAAATTCAGGTATTGAAACAGTAGGTGTATTAACACAATATCAGCCGCTAGTCCTCAATTCATACATTGGAATTGGAAGCGCTTGGGATTTGGACCGAAGAAATGGTGGCGTCACGGTATTGCCTCCATACGCGGAGTCAGATGGAGTAAAGTGGTATAAAGGCACGGCTAGTGCTATTTATGAAAATTTAAACTATTTGACACAATATGATCCTGAGTACGTACTGATTCTATCAGGTGATCACATTTATAAAATGAACTATGAAAATATGCTTGATTATCATATAAACAAAGAAGCAGACGTAACGATTTCTGTTATTGAAGTACCTTGGGAGGAAGCGAGCCGTTTTGGTATTTTAAATACAAATAGTGACCTAGACGTAATGGAATTCGACGAAAAGCCACAGCGTCCTAAAAATAATCTAGCTTCTATGGGAATTTATATTTTTAAATGGAGTATTTTAAAAGAATATTTAGAAATGGATGCACGCAATCCATATTCAAGTCATGATTTTGGTAAAGATGTTATTCCGCTTTTACTAGATGAAAAGAAAAAGCTAATTGCATACCCATTCCAAGGTTATTGGAAAGATGTGGGAACTGTAAAAAGCTTGTGGGAAGCGAATATGGATTTGTTATGTGATAAAGACGAGCTTAATTTATTTGACTCTTCATGGAAAGTATACTCTGTTAACCCTAATCAGCCTCCTCAATATATCGCGCCAAACGCCTGCGTGGTGGAGTCATTAGTAAATGAAGGGTGTGTTGTCGAAGGGAACGTAGAGCAGTCCGTGTTATTTCCAGGTGTACAAATCGGCTCAGGTTCTGAGGTTAAGAAAACGGTTGTCATGCCTACTGCAAAGATAGGCTCTAACGTATATATTGAAAACGCAATTGTTCCATCGGACATTGAAGTTCCAGACGGTACTATTATTCGACCGACCAAAGGAAGCGAAGAAGTAATTCTTGTTACTCAAGAATTGATTGAATCAGTTGCTAAATGCATTTAACGAACAGAGAGGATGAACGACATTGAATAATCAAATGCTTGGTATTATTGATGCTTGTACAAACACAACAGCGCTGCAGCCTTTAACCTTTTATAGATCGATTGCTGCCATTCCTTTTGCAGGGCGCTATCGACTAATCGATTTTACGCTTTCTAATATGGTGAACTCTGGAATTTCGAGCGTTGCCATTTTTCCTCGTGATCGCTATCGCGCATTGATGGATCATATAGGTTCAGGAAAAGAATGGGATTTGGATCGGAAGAGAGATGGATTGTTTATCTTCCCTCCTATGACAAGTGATTTACACTTAGAAAGTCCATCACTATTCACGCAGTTCCGTTATCATATTGATTATTTCTTAAGAAGTAAGCAGGAATACGTATTAATTGCTAATAGTTATACAATATGTACAGTTGACTTTGATCACGTGCTGCAGCGTCATATTGCTTCAAATGCAGATATTACTGAAATGAAGCAGGGTGATAAATCGCTTAATATGTATATTATTAATAAATCTATTCTTGTTGATATTTTGCAAAATGAATCCCATGACTTCTATACGATTAAAGAGCTAGTTCGATATATGGCACAGTCTCATCGTGTAGAAAAGTATGAGCACCATGGATATACAGCTGAGATTTCTAGCTTAGATGCCTATTATAAAACAAGTATGGAAATTTTATCTCCAGATGTTTGGAAGCAGTTATTTATCAACGAACGTCCTGTTTTCACTAAAGTAAAAGATGAACCGCCTACTCGTTACGCAAAAAAAGCGGTTGTGAAAAACTCAATGATCGCAAACGGGTGCGTGATTGAAGGACATGTGGAAAATAGTATTATCTTCCGAGGCGTTAAAATTGGAAAAGGTACGGTCGTTAAGAATAGCATTGTGATGCAAAAAGGCGTTATTTTAGAAAATAGTGTATTAGAAAACGTTGTTTTAGACAAAGATGTGAAAATAGGAAGTAATGAAACGTTGCTAGGTGAGTCAGGTCTACCTAGAGTCATTGCTAAAGGAACAACTCAAGGAGCGTTGATGAAGTCGTGAATGTATTATTTGCTGTATCAGAATGTGTACCTTTTATTAAAACAGGAGGATTAGCAGATGTAGCTGGTGCCCTGCCTAAAGAATTAAAAAAGTTAGGAACGAACGTATGTGTAGTCATGCCAAAGTACGGAACCATTCCTCAACATTATCAAGATGAAATGGTACTTGAAAAAGTTATTCATGTGCAGATTGGGTGGAGAAGACAGTATTGCGGAATTGAATCGTTAACGATGGATGGCGTTAAATATATTTTCATTGATAACGAATATTATTTTAAAAGAGATAGCTTATATGGGCACTACGATGATGCTGAACGATTTGCTTTCTTCAGCAGAGCTGTGCTCGAAGCTATCCCATTTTTAGAGAATGAGCCTGATATTATTCATTGTCACGACTGGCATACGGCTATGATTCCATTTTTACTTCGTGCTAATTATGATATGTATGAGCATATTCAGACGGTCTTTACGATTCATAACTTGCAATTCCAAGGAATCTTCCCTAAAAGCAATTTATATGAGTTATTAAATTTAAATGATTATTATTTTACTACAAGCCAGCTCGAGTTTTATGGGAATATTAATTTTATGAAAGCAGCTCTTGTATCAGCTGATAAAATTACCACGGTAAGTCCTACATATCGAGATGAAATTCAAATGCCATATTACGGAGAAAGTTTAGATGGATTATTGCGTCAGCGAAATCAAGATTTAATTGGGATTGTAAATGGAATCGATGAAGAAGCTTATAGCCCAGACGCAGATCAGCTTATATCTTATCCTTATTCGGTAAAAGAGATTGAAGGAAAATATAAAAATAAAAAAGAGCTCCAGCGCTATCTTGAATTAGAAGAAAATAAGGATGTTCCAATTATTTCGATGGTTACAAGGTTAACTCAGCAGAAGGGATTAGATTTAGTTAAGCACGTTTTCCATGAGACGGTTAACTTAGGAGCCCAAATTGTTATTTTAGGAACTGGTGAACACGAGTTTGAGCAGTTTTTCCGTGAGATGGAAGATACGTACCCGCAACAAGTAAAAGCCATTATTGGTTTTAATGAGGAACTTGCTCATAAAGTTTATGCCGGTACGGATTTATTTTTAATGCCTTCCCGTTTTGAGCCTTGCGGACTCGGACAATTAATAGCCTTAAAATATGGAACCATTCCAGTCGTGCGTGAAACGGGCGGCTTGAATGACACGGTCAAAGCTTATAATGAATATAGCGGAGAGGGAAATGGCTTCTCTTTTAAGAATTATAATGCTCATGACATGCTTCATACGTTAGAAAGAGCTGTTTCATTTTATCACCAGAAAGATGTATGGAAAAAATTAATGATGGATGCTATGAGTCAGGATTATAGCTGGGGGCAATCGGCATTTAAATATAATCAATTGTATTCAAATTTGACATCTACTCCATCGTGAAAGGGTGAGCAGATTGTTCTCTGATAAAAAAAGCTTTCAAGAGGCTTTTTTGAAAAAGCTGGAAATGACATATGGAAAGAGCTTTAAAGAATCTACTGTTCAAGATCACTATCATACATTAGGAAATATGGTGCGAGAGTATATTAGCAGCGATTGGATTTCCACCAATGAAATTCATAGGTCTTCACATACAAAGCAAGTGTATTATCTTTCTATCGAATTTTTATTAGGCAGACTATTGGGTCAAAATCTGTTGAACTTAGGAATTCGGGAAGTTGTAAAAGAAGGATTAAGTGATCTGAATATTTCACTTGAAAATATTGAGGAAATAGAAGTAGACGCAGGATTAGGAAACGGGGGATTAGGTAGGCTTGCTGCTTGTTTTTTAGATTCTCTTGCTTCACTTAATCTTCCTGGTCACGGTTACGGGATTCGCTATAAACACGGTTTGTTTGATCAAAAGATTGTAAACGGCTTTCAAATTGAGCTCCCAGAACAATGGTTAAGGCATGGGAATTCATGGGAGGTACGCAAATTAGATCAAGCCATAGAAGTGAACTTTTGGGGCGAAGTTGAAATGGTACAGGAAGATGGAAAATTCTCTTTTCGTCATGTAAAAGGAGAACCCGTCTCTGCTGTTCCTTATGACATCCCGGTTATCGGGTATAAAACAGATACAGTGAATACACTTCGCCTTTGGAATGCGGAGCCTTCATCATTTCCAGTACATAAAGATGTGATGGAGTATAAGCGTCAAACAGAGGCTGTATCAGAATTTTTATATCCGGATGATACACATGAAGATGGTAAAATATTAAGGTTGAAACAGCAATATTTTCTTGTGTCAGCTAGCTTACAAAGTATTATCAGAGCACATCGAAATACCTATCAAACACTTACAAACTTTCACGAAAAAGTAGCCATTCATATTAACGATACGCATCCTGTACTTGCGATTCCTGAGCTAATGAGAATTTTACTGGATGAAGAAAAAATGGAATGGGAAGATGCATGGCATATTACGTCCAATACGATATCATACACAAATCATACGACTCTTTCTGAAGCCCTTGAGAAATGGCCGATTGATTTATTTCAACCCCTGCTTCCACGCGTTTATATGATTATTGAAGAAATTAATGAACGCTTTTGTAAAGAGTTATGGGAAGCATATCCAGGAGACTGGCAGCGGATTGAAAATATGGCTATTTTAGCGCACGGGTTAGTAAAGATGGCTCATTTAGCAATTGTGGGAAGTTATAAAGTAAACGGCGTTGCAAAGATTCATACTGATATTTTAAAAGAACGAGAAATGAAAGATTTTTATCAGTTTTATCCTGCTAAATTTAACAATAAAACGAATGGAATTACCCACCGGCGCTGGTTGTTAAAAGCCAACCCGCAGCTTTCCTCTCTTATTACTGAAGTGATAGGAGATAAATGGATTAAACAGCCACATTCTCTTATAAAGCTCCAAGAGTATGTGGAAGATCCAAGCTTTTTACAAGGACTAAAAACAGTAAAACAACAGCGTAAAAAGCTGCTTGCGGATATTATTCAAGAGCAAACGGGAATTAAAATAGATTCACATTCTATTTTTGATGTACAGGTTAAAAGACTTCATGCTTATAAAAGGCAGCTTTTAAATGTGCTGCACATTATGTATTTGTACAATCGATTAAAAGAAGACCCTAATTTTCAAATCGTTCCTCGTACATTTATTTTTGGTGCGAAAGCTTCTCCCGGCTATTATTATGCAAAAAAAGTCATCAAGCTAATTAATTCTGTAGCTGACGTTGTCAATCATGATCCACAAACATCACCGTTTTTAAAAGTCGTTTTTTTAGAAAACTATCGAGTGTCACTTGCTGAGTATATTTTTCCTGCAGCAGATGTCAGTGAACAGATTTCAACCGCTAGCAAAGAGGCTTCGGGAACGGGAAATATGAAATTCATGATGAACGGAGCATTAACTCTTGGCACGATGGACGGAGCGAACGTCGAAATTAGCGAGGCAGTAGGAAAAGATAATGTCTTTATTTTTGGGTTAAAAGCCGAAGAAGTGTTGAGCTATCAGCAAAATGGAGGATACCGTGCCTATGATTATTACCATCATGATAAGCGGATTCGACAAGTGCTCGAGCAGCTTACAAACGGCTTCCTACCTGACACATATGACTTATTCGAGCCTATATATGATTCATTACTAATGCAAAATGATGAATACTATGTACTCCGTGACTTTGACTCCTACGTTACGGCACAGCAAAAAGTAAACGAAGCTTATAGAAATGAAAATAAATGGCTTCAAATGAGTGCGACGAACATTGCACATTCCGGCTTTTTTTCTAGTGATCGAACGATTGAGGAATATGCATCTGATATTTGGGGAATTCACTCCACTAAAAATTTATTAAATCAATAAATAGAAAAGGTGTAGTCAAAGACTACACCTTTTCTATTTTACCTGTTGTCACCGTTTAAGAAATCACCTAAAGAACCAAGGATACTGCCTTCACCTTTACCTCCCGTTGGTGAAACTGCACTTGATAAAACGCGATCGGCTAGTCGGCTAAAAGGAAGAGATTGAATCCAAACTGTTCCCGGTCCTGACAGAGTAGCAAAAAACATGCCTTCTCCTCCAAACAGAGCTGTTTTAATTTTTCCTACATATTCGATGTTGTAGTTTACATCACGGGTCATGGCCACTAAACATCCCGTATCCACACGAAGGCGTTCACCCGGCTGCAGCTGCCTTTTATGAATAGTGCCGCCTGCATGCAAAAATGCTAAGCCATTACCTTCTAATTTTTGCATAATAAAACCTTCACCGCCAAAGAAGCCCGTTCCTAGTTTTTTTTGAAAATCAATACCAACGGATACGCCTTTGGCAGCGCATAAAAAGGAGCTTTTTTGACAAATGATTTTATGATCGAGCTGCTCTAAATCGACAGGAATAATCTTACCTGGAAAAGGTGAAGCGAAAGATACTTTTCGTTTATGATATCCGTTATTTGTATATACCGTCATAAATAAACTTTCACCAGTTAATACGCGTTTCCCAGCTCCTTTTAGTTTATTAAAAAGCCCGTTGCTGTTGGAGGAAGAACCGTCACCAAAAATGGTTTCCATCTCAATATCATCTTCCATCATCATCATTCCTCCAGCTTCTGCTATAACACTTTCTGAAGGATCTAATTCAATTTCAACAAACTGCATGTCATCTCCATACAATTTATAGTCAATTTCATGTGCATTCATCATTTTCACCTCATTATTAATTCTAATCTCCTATTCATTCGATGTCATCTCCCATAGCTCCTACTAAAAATAGAAAAAAGAGTAGTATGAAGAACTACTCCTTTTCAGTGTATGGATCTTTCTCATGGGCTGGTAAATCTCCAAATATGGTCATCGTACCTTCTTCATCCAGTGCATTTTCATATCGCTCATGCTCTTTTGAAGGGTAAATAGGAAGAGGCTGGCCATATAAATCGGTAGCGGCAAAGTTTTCATAATCTTCAACGTACCCGATAGCTTCATCTGCTTCAATATAGGTTTCACTATAGTTAGACGTATCTTCTATAAAATCAGAAGGAGACTCAGATGTCCCGTAACGCGCAACGTCTTGCCAAGAATCTTCTGCGTCATATCCTGTCGTTTCGGTATCGTCATAGTCGTATTGACCAAATGGGTGATGGAGAACATTTTCTTCTACAGGCCTGTGCTTTGGAATATCCTGTGATGGGCTATGTTCTCTACAGTATAAAGTAGTTGGTACAGCCTGAAGTCTTTCAAACGAGATATCTGCTCCACATACTTTGCATGTTCCATACGTGCTGTGAGCGATTGCCTGAAGTGCTTCTTCTATTTCATGTAGCTCTTGTTTTGCATGTTCATTTAGTGCAAGGTCCTTTTCACGCTCGTATGTTTCCGTGGCTGTGTCACCAGGGTGGTTATCGTAGCTTGAAAGTTCTCCTACAGCATCGTGAGCGTCGCTTCGAGTTAGACCGAAATGATCATTTTGGTCAAAATGCGATTGAAGATCAGCCTGCTGCTGCTGTAAATTTTGTTTTAACTGACTGATTTCTTGTTTTGAAAGTGTCATGAAGCTCCCCCTTAAAAATTTATTGTGCTTTTGTAGTATGTGTTAAAAATTCAAAAAAACACGATTCATATTAGGAGTATTTGGGGTATTCATGAAGCTAAGAGAGGAAAGGAGTGGAAAATTAAAGAAAGTTAAAGGTTATAGAAAAGGGTATGATAAAAATAACGTTCTCGATGTGTAAGGAGTACTAAATAGATCATAAAGATTTTTGATTCATTTAATGAAAAGGCATAATTTAGACAAGCGAAATTAATTTTTTTCTCGTGAATCGCGATGCTAGATTTTTTTGAACTGAAAGTTTATAATAAATTAGTTACAGACTTAAGAAAAAAAGATGAACGGGGGGACGTAGTGTGATTGCAACGACCGAACAGTTAGTACAAGAATACATTAAAGATGCGATTGAGTGTGCAAAAAATGAAAATCAGCCAAAATTGGTCAGTTTAGTGAAAAAAGTAAGACCTATTGACCCCCTTATTTTTTATGCGAACGGACATGACCAGTTTTATAAAGAACGCTTTTTTTGGAAAGATCCCAACAGTTATTATACATTTGTTGGATTAGGATATGCGCATACTATTTGCACCAATGCGGCAAAAGAACGTTATTTCCCCATTGAAAATGAATGGAAGCGCTTTATAAAAGAAGACTTTTATAAAAACAACCAAATTTTCCCGGATGGGACAGGTCCTCTTTTATTCGGAGGATTTTCATTTGACCCAAATCAGTATCGAGAAAACTATTGGAGTGATTTCCCGAGTTCAAAATTTATGATTCCAACGGTGTTGTATACCCAAGTAGATAAAGAAGGATATTTTACCGTTAATATGATGGTTAAAGGACAAGATTCTGTAAAAGAGCACATTAATTATTTTGAAGAGTTCCAAAAACTTGTTCTTTGTGAAGAGTACGACGGGGAATCGCATATTTCACCTTTGCTGTTGGAAAAAGAGGAAATTGGGGTAGAGAAATTTAAAGGAAATATTGAAAGAGCTACTACTTTAATTAAGCAACAGGCTATAGAGAAAGTAGTTCTTGCTCGTCAATTAAAAGTAAAATTTAATGAAGATATTTCTACTGAATACGTGCTTCAGCGTCTGCTAAAGGAACAGCCAACTAGCTACACATATATTTTAGAGGGAGAGCATCAGCATTTTATCGGCGCTTCTCCAGAAAGGCTAGTGCAAAAACAAGGAGATTATGTGTTTTCCACTTGTTTAGCGGGTTCGATTCCAAGAGGAAAGACAAGGCAGGAAGATGACGAACTAGGTGAGGAATTGCTTCAAGATCCTAAAAACTTAATTGAACACGATGTTGTTGTTCATATGATTAAAGAAGCGATGAATTCTTATTGTTATGAAGTAGAAATTCCAAGTAAGCCAAGTTTATATAAAACAAAGCATATTCAACATTTGTATACACCTGTTAAAGGACGTATAAAGGAAGATGTGACGCTATTTTCATTTATTCAAAAGCTCCATCCAACACCAGCGCTAGGAGGATATCCTCAACAGGAGGCCTTGCCTATCATTCGAAAGCTAGAATCCTTTGACCGAGGGTGGTATGCAGCTCCTTTAGGATGGATGGATATCAACGGAAACGGTGAATTTATAGTAGGAATCCGCTCCGCTGTTATTCAGCAGAAAGAAGCCGTTTTATTTGCGGGCTGTGGAATTGTAGCAGATTCTACGCCTGAAAGTGAATATGAAGAAACAAGAATTAAATTCAACCCGATGCTTTCAGCTTTAGGAGGGATTATGCGTGGAACACATTAAATCATTAACAACGTATATTGCGTCATTCGTGGATGAATTAGTAGAAGCAAATGTTGAAGAAGTAGTGGTCAGTCCAGGGTCACGTTCAACGCCTATTGCGATGCTTATGGCTGAGCACCCTGATATTCATGTGCACTTAAATATTGATGAACGTTCCGCCGGCTTCTTTGCTCTAGGAATAGCAAAAGCAAAGAAAAAACCAGTGGCGCTTGTATGTACATCTGGAACAGCTGCAGCGAATTATTATCCTGCAGTAATTGAAGCTCACTACTCACGCATTCCTTTAGTAGTTATCACAGCGGATCGTCCGCATGAGTTAAGGGATATAGGTGCCCCGCAGGCCATTAATCAGAATCATCTTTTCGGTCAATATGCGAAGTGGTTTGTAGATACAGCTTTACCAGAAGAAAGTGCAGATATGAATCGTTATATTCGAACAGTAGCTTCAAGGGCTGTTCATACAGCTCAAGCTATACCGAGCGGTCCTGTACACATTAACGTACCTTTACGTGAACCGATTGTACCAGATTTATCTATTGAAGATTTATGGGGTCAAGGGAAACGCGGTAAATCATATGTGTCTGCTATTCATGGAGAAGCATCTCTATCTGAAAAAGGTTTCGAAGAAATTGCGAAGCGCTTAGAGGGAACAACAAAAGGGCTTATTATATGCGGAGATCAAATGTCTTTAAAAGCAGTAGACAGCGTATGCCATTTAGCCGAATCTTTAAGCTTTCCGGTGCTCGCAGATCCGTTATCACAATTAAGAAGTGGCAGGCATTCAAAAGAAAATGTAATAGAGACATATGATACATTTTTAAAAAGTGATAAGATTGATGAGCGTTTTTACCCGGAAGTTGTCATTCGTTTTGGCGCGATGCCGGTCTCGAAACCGCTATTGCAATTTTTGAAAGCACACGAGCCGACAGAAATGTTTGTAGTTGACCAAGGTAAAGGCTGGAGAGACCCTACTTTGCGTTCAACAGTGATGATTGAAGCCGATGAGACATTATTTTGTGAAGAACTGATCAAGCGTCTTTCAGCGAATCAAGAGGAATCTACTTCATGGCTGAGTCTGTGGAAAAAGATTAATGCTCAAACTGCACAGGCTCTGAGAACATTAACTTCTGGCCAGGAATGGTTCGAAGGACAAGTAGTTCAAGAAATTGTTGATGTAGTACCTGAAGGCACGGCTTTGTTTGCTGGAAATTCAATGCCTGTTCGAGATATTGATTCTTTCTTCTTAAATACGGAAAAAGATATTCCACTCTTTGTAAATCGAGGCGCAAATGGAATTGATGGTGTAGTTTCGTCTGCTCTAGGCGTAAGCACGGCTTACGATCACACCGTTTTATTTATTGGTGACCTATCGTTTTATCACGATTTAAATGGTCTTCTGGCAGCTAAAATGCATAATTTAAATTTAACCGTTGTGCTAGTTAACAATGACGGCGGAGGAATTTTTTCATTTTTACCGCAGTCAAAACAAGAAAAGCACTTTGAATTTTTATTCGGTACACCAACTGGATTAAACTTTGAGCATGCCACTCGTCTGTATGATGGCACATTTTCTTCAGCAAGCAGCTGGGAAGAATTTCGACATGCAATGAACCATGCTTTCGCAAAAGGCGGGTTGCATGTTGTAGAGATTCGTACAACTCGTACAGAAAATGTAGAGACTCATCGCAGTTTGTGGAAACTTGTTTCCGAGGAAATAAATTTGTCAAACGGTGAGGAATAAGCAATGAGGTATCAATTAAGTGGTGTATCTTACTATGTGCACAACGAGGGAAAAGGAGAACCGCTGCTTCTGCTTCACGGTTTTACCGGTTCTTCTCAAACCTGGCGTGCCTTTATGAAGAAATTCGCTAAAGACTATCAGGTGATTGCTGTTGATATTATTGGTCATGGCCAATCAGCAGCTCCGAAAGAAATCAAACCATATTCAATGGAAGCAGTTGTTGAAGCACTGCATGACCTGCTTCAACAGCTATCTCTATCACAGATAAATGTAATCGGATATTCGATGGGAGGAAGACTTGCTCTTTCATTTGCTCAGCGATATCCACACCTTGTGAAAAAGTTGGTATTAGAAAGCGCATCGCCTGGTTTAAAAACGCAAGAAGAACAAAAGCTAAGAAAAGAAAAAGATGAACAGCTGGCGAGCCGCATTATGGAAAATGGGATTGAAGAGTTTGTGAACTATTGGGAGGAAATCCCTCTTTTTCGTTCTCAAAAGCAATTGCCTCGTCATGTTCAAGAAGCGGTGCGTAAAGAAAGACTTTCTCATACAGAGATCGGCCTTTCCAACAGTTTGAAAGGAATGGGGACAGGAGTCCAGCCGTCCCTTTGGGAGATGCTGGGCGATCTGTTGATGCCGGTTTTGCTTATTACAGGAGAAGTAGATCAAAAGTTTTGTTTAATTTCCAAAGAAATGCAAACATTAATACCAAATGCTACTTCTAAAATTATTTTAGGGACAGGCCATGCAATTCACGTGGAACAACCCGAGATTTTTGGTAGAATAGTAAGTGAGTTCTTAGCTACTACATAATTAGGAGGAAATAAAGATGACAGTTGAATGGACATCAGTACGTCAGTATGAAGACATTTTATACGAAACATATAACGGAATCGCTAAAATTACGATTAACCGTCCGGAAGTGCACAATGCATTCCGTCCAAAAACAGTAATGGAATTGATCGATGCATTTGCTTATGCTCGTGACGATGCAAGCGTTGGAGTAATTGTATTAGCAGGTGCTGGGGATAAAGCATTTTGCTCAGGCGGAGACCAAAGAGTTCGCGGCCACGGTGGCTATGTAGGAGAAGATGAAATTCCACGTCTAAACGTTCTAGATTTACAGCGTTTAATTCGCGTAATTCCAAAGCCGGTTGTTGCGATGGTATCAGGCTATGCAATTGGTGGTGGCCACGTTCTTCACGTTGTATGTGACTTAACAATTGCAGCGGATAACGCAGTCTTTGGACAAACAGGTCCTAAAGTTGGAAGCTTCGATGCAGGATATGGCTCTGGTTATTTAGCTCGCATCGTAGGTCATAAGAAAGCGCGTGAGATCTGGTTCTTATGCCGTCAGTACAACGCTCAAGAAGCATTAGACATGGGATTAGTAAACACGGTCGTTCCATTAGAACAGCTTGAAGCTGAAACAATTCAATGGTGTGAAGAGATGTTAGAAAAAAGTCCAACCGCTCTTCGTTTCTTAAAAGCAGCATTTAATGCTGATACGGATGGCTTAGCTGGTATCCAGCAATTTGCGGGTGACGCAACGCTTCTTTATTACACAACCGATGAGGCAAAAGAAGGTCGCGATGCATTTAAGGAAAAACGCAATCCAGACTTCCAACAGTTCCCACGTTTCCCTTAAACAGCTGAAACAGCTTGGTGATTATCATCAGGCTGTTTTTTCAATTTAATTTAGTTAATCAGTATAAAAAGGAGAGAAATTCATGAGTAGCCAAACGATTCCCAATGGGCTTATGCAAAGAGCATATTTGACGCCAAATCGAGTGGCGGTAGAAACACCGCAAACGTCTCTTACGTTTCAAGAGCTTCATGAACGTGTTCAAAAAGTAGCACAGCAGCTTTCGTTTAACGGTGTAAAGCAAGGCGATACCATTGCTTTATACATGAAAAATCGCGTGGAGTTTATTGAGATTTTACATGCGGTTTCTTATATTGGCGCAAGGTTGCTGCTCGTCAACACGCGTTTGACAAACGAAGAAATTAATTATCAGCTAACAGATGCAAACGTGTCGTTGCTTATTGCGGATGAAACATTTTTAATGAGAGAATTCCAAAGTTCTATTACTCAGCTTACTTTACCTGCTTTAAAAAGTTCTTCAGAAGCAGAAACGGATTTTCAAAAAACGTGGAATCTCGAGGAGACATTTACCATTATGTATACGTCCGGAACAACAGGTCATCCAAAAGGAGTGCTGCAGACGTATGGAAATCACTGGTGGAGTTCCGTTGGCTCAGCACTTAATTTAGGATTAAACGAAAAAGACTGCTGGCTTATAGCGGTTCCTTTGTTTCATATTAGCGGCTTATCTATTTTAATGCGGAGCGTCTTTTACGGAATGAAAATCATTTTAGAAGAACGGTTTGAAGCAGGAGCAGTAAATGAAGCGATTGAAAACAAAGAGGTAACGATTATTTCGGTTGTCACTTCCATGCTGTCCAACATGCTCGATGAGTTAGGGGAACGGAAATATCCACATACGTTTCGATGCATGCTTTTAGGAGGAGGACCTGCACCGCTTACTATTTTAGAGGCCTGTGTGAATAAAGAAATTCCTGTTTATCAAACGTATGGAATGACAGAAACATCTTCACAGTTCGTTACGCTTTCACCTGAAGATAGTTTGCGAAAACTGGGATCAGCAGGTAAACCATTATTTCCATGTGCAATGAAAATTGTAGATGAAAAAGGAAATGAGACCAGCGAAGCAGGAGAAATCATTGTTAAAGGTCCGAATGTTACAAAAGGATATTTAAATAAACCTGAAGCTACTGAAAAAGCCCTTCAACAAGGCTGGTTCTATACAGGAGATATCGGGAAAGTGGATGAAGAAGGCTTTCTATATGTGTTAGACAGACGTTCAGACCTTATTATTTCAGGTGGAGAAAATGTATATCCAGCTGAAATTGAAAATGTTTTGTTGAAGCATCCCGCTGTTAAAGAGGCCGGTGTAACGGGAGTAGCTGATGAAAAATGGGGACAAGTGCCAGCTGCATGTATTGTTGTAAACGAAGACGTTTCAGATGAAGAATTATCTTTACACATTCAACAATTTTTAGCAAAGTACAAACTTCCAAAGTATTTCGTTCGAGTAGAGGAGCTGCCGCGAACGGCTTCTAACAAAATCATACGCCGGAAGCTATCATCTTTCATACAGAAAAGGAGCTAATCGATGATTATAAAAAAAGTACATCTTTATAAAATTGACATGAAGCTTCTTTCTCCTTTTTCAACAAGCTATGGTACAGTGCAGGATCGAGAATTGATTTTACTTGAAGTAGAAGATGAACAAGGATTTACAGGGTGGGGAGAAGTAGTTGCTTTTTCATCTCCTTGGTACACGGAAGAAACGATTCAGACATGTTTTCATATGTTAGACGATTTTTTAATTCCCTCGCTTCTTCATCAGCAGCTTCAAAAACCAGAGGATATTCAAAAGTTATTCAAACCTCTAAAGCGAAATAACATGGCTAAAGCAGCTTTAGACTGTGCTATATGGGATTTGTATGCAAAGCGGCAAAACAAACCGTTATCTGAAGTAATTGGAGGAGTAAGGTCTGCTGTAGAAGCTGGAGTGGTAGTTGGCTTAAATGATATTTCCATAATGAAAGAACAAATAAAGACTTACATGAAAGATGGTTATAAGCGCTTTAAAGTGAAAATTAAGCCGGGTGCTGACTATGAGCTACTGAAACAAATTCGAGATGAATTTCCAAACATTCCTCTTATGGCTGATGCCAATTCAGCCTATACGTTAAGCGACAGTAATTCATTGAAGAAACTAGATGAATTGAATTTAATGATGATCGAACAGCCGTTAAGTTCTGATGATATCCTTGATCATCGATTGTTACAAAAGCAAATGAAGACGCCAATTTGCTTAGATGAAAGTATTGTGAGCTATGAAGATGCACGTCATGCAATTGAACAAAAAAGCTGTAAGATTATCAATGTGAAAATCGGTCGAGTTGGCGGAATGTCCGTAGCAAAGCAAATTCATGATTTGTGCGCCCAGCATGGTGTAAGACTTTGGGTTGGAGGAATGTTAGAAGCCGGGATTTCACGAGCTCATAACATCGCCCTTGCTACATTGCCTTCTTTCACGATACCAGGTGATATTTCTGCGTCGTCTCGCTATTGGGAAAAAGATATTATTAAGCCCGAAGTAGAAGTAGAAGCCGGAGTAATAAAGGTGAAGGGAAAACCGGGGATAGGATACGAGATTGATAAAAAGTTTATCAAAACAATCACAGCATTTGAAAAAGAATACAAATAATTAAAAACCGTTTTTTTATGAAAAACGGTTTTTTTTATTGAGGTTGTCAATGTTTAGTAGAAAAATAGGACAAATTTTTTAAAAAGAGCACATTGTTCCATCAAGCGTGTCAAAACATGTTATGATGGAATAGTTTGATGAAAAAAGTCGAAGGATTTTATCGTAAAAAACAAAATTATTTTTGAAAATAGGTTGATAGTTTTCTAAGTTGTCCTATATAATGTGTTTATAACATAACACAATATGTTGTTTTGGAATCGGTAATAAAATACTATATTTTGTGTTTTCCAGTGAAAAAGGTGTCTGATAAAAAGACTTAAAAGGGAATTTGGTGAAAATCCAAAGCTGTCCCCGCAACTGTGAATGCTGATGAAATAAGGAAATCCACTGTGAGTAAACATCATGGGAAGGCCTTAAAGTAAAAAGAAGCATAAGTCAGGAGACCTGCCTTTTTTATGTCGTTTTATCTTCTTCGGGAGGTGAGAGGGTAGAGCGAGGATTGAGAAAAGACTTAGTGTCTTCTTCTATCTTCGTTCTATTCGCTCACCGAGGTACGGTGAGCGATTTTTTATTTTGAAGTGAAGAGAGGAGCCATATTTATGGTGAATACATTAAAGCCTACAATTCTACATGAATTAACTGCATATATTGAACGATTAAAAAAAGAATTTACGCAGCTTGATTTTTCTTTGTATGAGGAAAAGGTTATTCAAACTGTTACAGTAAAGGAAAATATGACGGACGAAAAGGTTGCAAACGTACTAATTTTGGCAGCCCTAGAGCGTATTTCAATGGAAGAACCAGATTGGACGTACGTGGCGGCAGACGTCTACTTAAACGAACTATATCGAAAAGCAGCAGACAGCCGAGGTTATGATAAAAAAGAGAAGTACGGTTCTTTTTATCAGCTTATTCAAGAACTAACAAAAATCGGTATTTATAATAAACAACTATTAAAAACATATACAGAAGAAGAAATTAATGAAATTGCTTCAGTCATTATTCCTGAACGCGATCGTTTATTTACATACATTGGATTGTTGACATTAGCAGATCGCTATTTAGCGACATCACATGATAAGCGCGTATACGAATTACCGCAAGAACGTTTTCTTATCATTGCTATGACGCTGATGTCTCAAGAAAAGAAAGAAAATCGAACAGCATTAGTAAAAGAAGCGTACTGGGCGCTTTCTAGTCTATATATGACGGTTGCCACTCCAACACTTTCAAACGCAGGAAAGAGCTACGGACAGCTATCTAGCTGCTTTATTGACACGATTGATGACAGCTTACGCGGTATTTATGATAGCAATACAGATTTGGCCACGCTTAGTAAAAATGGAGGCGGAATTGGTGTCTACCTTGGTCATATTAGAAGCCGAGGAAGTGATATAAAAGGTTTTAAAGGCGTATCATCAGGAACAATTCCATGGATGAAACAGCTAAATAATACGGCTGTAAGTGTCGATCAGCTAGGTCAGCGACAAGGAGCTATTGCCGTATATTTAGACGTATGGCATAAAGATATCTTTTCATTCTTAGACGCGCGTCTGAACAATGGTGACGAACGCCAGCGCACGCATGATTTATTCACTGGCGTATGTCTGCCAGATTTGTTTATGGAAAAAGTAGAAGCACGTGAAGACTGGCACTTATTCGATCCGCACGAAGTTCGTACGCTGATGGGCTACTCGTTAGAAGATTTTTATGATGAAGAAGAAGGCAGCGGTTCGTTCCGCACTCGTTACGCTGAGTGTGTAAACAATGAACAGCTTTCAAGAGAAACAGTTCCTGCTATTGAAATCTTCAAGCGTATTATGCTTTCCCAGCTTGAAACTGGAACGCCTTATATGTTCTATCGTGATACGGTTAACCGAGCTAATCAAAACCGCCACGCGGGTATGATTTACTGCAGTAACTTATGTACAGAAATCACGCAAAACCAGAGTACAACGGTAGTAACAGAGGAAATTACGGAAGATGGAAAAATTATTATTACAAAGAATCCGGGCGATTTTGTCGTATGTAATCTTTCTTCTATTAACTTAGCGAGAGCCGTAACTGAAGATGTGCTTGAACGTTTAATTCCAATTCAAGTACGCATGCTTGATAATGTTATTGAGCTAAATGATTTGCCGGTACTTCAAGCAAAGCTAACGAATCAAAAATACCGCGCGGTGGGGCTGGGCACATTTGGCTGGAACCATTTGCTTGCCTTGAAGAAAATAGCATGGGAGACAGATGAAGCGGTAGCATACTGCGATGAATTGTATGAACAAATTTCTTACTTAACCGTGCAGGCAAGCATGAACTTAGCTAAAGAAAAAGGCGCATATCCATTATTTAAAGGCTCAGATTTTGAGTCAGGCGCTTATTTTGAAACACGTGAATACACAAGCGAAGCATGGAATGAACTGCGTAACGAAGTTCAAAGCAATGGGATAAGAAATGGATACTTAATGGCTGTAGCACCTAATTCATCAACATCTATTATCGCGGGTTCTACGGCAAGTATTGATCCGATTTTCCGTAAGTTTTATTCAGAGGAAAAGAAAAACTATAAAATCCCAGTGACGGCACCAGATTTATCGCCAGCAACAAACTGGTATTATAAGTCCGTTTATTTAATTGATCAGCACTGGAGCATTAAGCAAAACGCAAAGCGCCAGCGCCATATTGATCAATCTATTTCATTCAATTTATATGTACAAAACGATATCCGAGCAAAAGAGTTACTGGATCTTCATATGACGGCATGGAAAGAAAAATTAAAAACGACCTATTACGTACGTTCAACATCAAGTGAAGTCATTGAAGAATGTGAAAGCTGTCATAGTTAAAAGGAGTGAATAATTCATGACAAGCATGTTAAAACGAGAATTAATGAACGAAACAGCTCCGAACCGTTCGACAGGAATCATCAACGGCAAGAGCTCCAATATTCTAAACTGGGATGACGTCCGATTTTCATGGGCGTTCCCTAAATACAAGCGTATGCTAGCTAATTTCTGGACGCCGTTTGAAATTAATATGGGTCAAGATATTAAGCAGTTCCCTCAGTTAACCGCTGACGAACAAGAGAGCTTTCTAAAAATTATTGGCCTGCTGGCGCTGCTGGACAGTATTCAATCAGATTATGCTAGCAAAGTAGCTGATTATGTAACCGATTCTTCGATTAATGCTCTAATGATTATTTTAGCGCAGCAAGAAGTGGTTCATAATCATTCGTATTCATATGTTTTATCAAGTCTTGTACCAAAAGGAAAACAAGATGAAGTATTTGAATACTGGCGCACAGACGAAAAGCTTCGCGCTAGAAATGACTTTATTACAAACGGATATAAAGCATTTAGCGAAGAAGCAACGGTTGAAAACTTTTTGAAGTCTATGGTATATGATGTTATTTTAGAAGGACTTTTCTTCTATAGCGGATTTGCGTTCTTCTATAATCTTGCGAGAAATCAAAAGATGGTGGCGACATCTACGATGATTAACTATATCAATCGTGATGAACAGCTTCACGTTGGGTTATTTGAAAAGATTTTCAAGGAAGTACTAAATGAAAATCCAGCTTATCGTACGGAGGAGCTAGAAACGTTTGTAGTTGAAACGTTCCAAGAGGCAGCTCGTCTTGAAATTGAATGGGCGGAATCTGTTATTGGAGAAAAATTCGATGGCATTACGATGAAAGAACTGCAGCAGTACATTGAATATATGGCTAACAAACGCTGTAATCAGTTAGGCTTCGGTCGAGCTGCTTTCCCAGAAGCACCGATTGAAAACCCTCTTCGTTGGATTATTGCTTATCAAGAGGTAGATTTAGGGAAAACGGATTTCTTTGAACAGAAATCACGACAATATACAAAAGCATCAGATGCAAATGGATTTGATGATCTATAAACACAAAAGCTGACTAATTTCTTTATTGATTAGTCAGCTTTTTTTAATTGAATAAGTCCAAGTTCTAACGCACGTGTGGTAATTAAGTCATCAATTTCTTCTGGAATGTTTTCAAGTGTTCCCCATTTGTATGTCCATAAATGAGTAAACGATTGTACATAGATTGGAAAGGTTTGTTCATTTGCTTTTATGGCTTCTTCTTTAAAAAAATGAATCAGTTGTTCAGTCTTCATATTAGTCTCCTTTTTTATGATCTTGAAGAGAGAAAAAAGACAACCCAGAGGCTGTCCTTTTGCGGGTTACGCTTCAGTTGGCTTGAACGTTTTACAGTCTGTTTCATAGCTGCTTGCTGCATGTTTTCCGCTATGGCTTACTACGTAAATTTCTTCTGCACTGCAGTGATTTCCATTTTTCCAAAAGTGACAGTTATTTACTTCACAAAGAATGTTTTGTTCCAACGTTAACCCTCCTTTGTATGTGATAGCTATAGTATGGTCAAAATTCAACTAACTTATAAGAAAGGTGGTAGACTTTCATTTTAATTGAGAATTTTTATCAATTAAACATTGACAAAGAGAATCATTCTCAATTAAACTGTGTATATAGTAAAGAATACAGGTTGTTGTCAAATCATTAAATGAATAATTAATTGGGAGGGAACAAACATGTCATCAGTCATGGTTGTAGGAGGAGACAGGTTAAAGCATATTACAGATCGTCTAGCGGTAGAAGGATTTAATGAAGTAATTCATTTAGATGGCCGTAAAAGCAATATGGTGAAGCGAGAAATTCCCGAACATATTGGGTTTGTATTAGTTATTACCGATTTTATTAATCACAATATGGCAAAAGTCATTAAAGAGAAAGCAAAAAAACAGCAAAAACCAATTTATTTCGTCAAACATTCATGGAGTGCTATTCGTAAAGTGATTGAGCAAATTTCATGATTTAATTTTTAGCCATTATTGAGAATGAATTTCAAGTAGGGTGGTGAGACATAGATGGAACCGATGAAAGTGCATATAAAGACACTCTCCAATAACCACATCGAACAATTTATTCGATGTCCGTACAAATTTTATCAGCAGCAGCTTCTTTTGAAAAAGACATCTATAGATTGGAAACAGCATGTTCAAGTAACTGTCCATCAAATCATTAAAACATACTATAGCAAGCCAGTTGAGTATCGCTCAAACCTCTATGTTTTACAGCTTATTGAAAAATATTGGCGCCTAAAGCCAAATATGTTTTCATCACCCATTCACTATTACGATGTGTTAGCTAAAGTAAGTGATTATTTACTGCGGTTTTTAGGTGAGAAAACACATGCGGAGCTACCGCTTTTTGTGTTTGAGAAATACAGCGTTTATGTAGAAGAAATTCAAAGCAACCTTTCTCTAACTATTGATTTTGCTGCATGGACAAAGAAGTCTTATACGGTAACAAAATTCATTCTAGATGACCATGAAGAAGTGAAGAACGCAATGAAAGACTTTATTATCGTTTTTTCGAAACAAGCTTTTAAAAAGGTTCCTGAACAAATTCGTTTTTATTCATTATTAACCGGAGAAACAACAACTTATCATATTGCACCAGACGATTATGAAAAAGCCATACTTCAGCTACATATTGTCAAAAGTGTGTTGATGGAACCAAAACATTTTCAAAAGAATTATGCATCCAGTGAGTGTGAAAATTGTCCTCTTAAGCAAGAATGTGATGAAGAAGGGGATGTGCGGCCAACACTGCTGGTGTAAAGGAGCGTCATTTACATGAAGGAAATCTTACTAGCTTATGCGAGTATGTCAGGCAACACAGAAGCGATAGCCGATTTGATCGAAGAAGAATTAGTCAAGCATGGATTGCATGTGAAACGAGCAGAGGTATATGACATTGATGCTTCTGACCTTGTATCCGCAGAATCTATTATCTTTGGAGCTTATACGTGGGGAGATGGAGAGCTGCCAGATGATTTTTTAGATCTTTATGATGAAATGGATGATATAGATTTCAGTCAAAAGAAGATGGCTGTATTTGGTTCAGGTGATTCATCATATGATGTTTTTTGCGGAGCAGTTGATTTAATTGAAGAAAAAATAAAGGGGCGTAACGGAAATATAGCCGTTCCCGGTTTGAAAATCGAGCTCTTTCCCTTTGGAGAAGATGTAGAAAAATGTAAGATATTTGCTAAAGACTTTGCTGAAGTAGTGGCAAAATCTGCTGCTTCATAAGAAAACCCGGTCAGTTCTTGACCGGGTTTTTTAATATGGCTTCTTTTTGCTGTATTCTTTATTATCTTTCATAAATAGACGCCAGAAATAAAAGAATCCAGGAAATAAAATCGCAAAGCCAACAATATACACAATAAATAACGAATGGAACGCATCGGGATGTGTAAATCCATTCTCAATCGTTACGTTTGGATACACGACATACGGTAAGTGACTTCGTCCGTATACGTAACTTGCTAAGAAATATTGAAGGACGATTGATACCACAGCTAAACGAGGCATTCCTTTTCCTTTTTGAGAAGGCAGCAGTAGAGCAATACCAGCTACTACAAATAGACCTACAGATCCGTAAAGAAGAGGCTTAAACTGCATCATTTTATCATATAACCAGCTGGCTTCTGATTGCATTGTAATCATAATAAAGATAGCCATTAGCAGTGAAAGCGGTCCTGTAATGAGCGCATCGCGCCGATAGACCGCATAAGCTTCCATTTCGTCAGATGACTTCGAGTAATCTGCTAATAAAAGAGACGAAAGAAACAGGGAAGAGGTAATGGCAAAACCAATAAATGAATAGACGTGCGGACTTGAAAACACTCTTGCTAAATTTAATCGCTGCGTCCCGTCAATTACATCAATAAATCCACCTTGACTTACTGGCAGTACGGCGATTAAAAAAGCAGGAATTAACACGCCGGATATACCGGATACATAGACCAGTGCTCTCCGATATTTGAAGCTGCTGGCATAGTGTGAAAACACTAAAAATCCGCTTCGAATAGATAAGAGAAGTAAAATGATACTGCCCGGTACTAGTAGCACTGTTCCAAGCGTAAATGTAGCTCGAGGAAAAAAGCTAAACAGCGCAACAACAATCGCAACGATAAATACATTGGTTACTTCCCAAGTAGGCGATAGATATCTGTTTGCTACATCTGTAGCATTTATTTTCGTACGGTTAATATATACCATCGACCAAAAACCAGCTCCAAAGTCCATCGTTCCCATTACGGCATAGATAAAAATGAAGCCCCATATTACAGTAATTGCTAGTAATGAATCACCCATATTCTCACATCCTTTTTAATCTGCTTGCGCAGCAAGCTCTTTAGAAAGCGGATTTCTTCTGAAATAAAACACCAGTACAAGGGCGACTGCGGCCACAAGTACGATATAAACAAGCAAAAATAAAAAAAATAAAATATGCAAATTAGCAGAAGTGGTAACTGCTTCTGATGTACGCATGATGCGGTAAATGACCCAGGGTTGTCTGCCTGTACATGCAAAAATCCATCCGAATTCA
Source organism: Priestia sp. SIMBA_032 (assembly GCF_046535215.1). Classification (NCBI taxonomy): domain Bacteria; kingdom Bacillati; phylum Bacillota; class Bacilli; order Caryophanales; family Bacillaceae; genus Priestia; species Priestia sp. SIMBA_032. The sequence continues at coordinate 25,265 of NZ_JAWRXD010000002.1, forward strand.
ATGCCCATGATCGCGAGAGGGCCCGTCGCGACAAATGCCCACATGAAAACTTTAGGGAAGCTTTTCTTCTTTAAAAACTTGTACCAAACAACGCCAACTAGCGCCACTAAAATTAAAATTGATCCGATAATGACCATACCGTTAAACAAGGTATGCACAAAAAGCGGAGGCCAATAATCTCTAGGGAAGTCATTGAGTCCAGTAATCACTGTATTAAAGCTATTACCCGACAAGAAGCTGAGCATCCATGGAAACTCAATTCCATACTTGACTCGCTGTTCTTTTTCATCTGTAAATCCGCCTAAAGCTAATGGCGCATGATCTTGCGTTTCAAATAGACCTTCAGCTGCTGCAAGTTTTTCAGGTTGATATTCGTATACTTTTTGCATAGATTCATGTCCATTCAAAGCCGTTACAAAAGAGAAAATCCCGCCGATTACTAATCCCATCATCAACGCTTTATGATGAAACTTATATTCTCTTGGATTATGTTTTCGCGCACGAAGCATTTTAAAGGCAGCTACTGAAGCAATGACAAAGCCTCCGGTCGTATAAGCAGAAACAGCTACGTGACCGGACGTTACAAAGAAGCTCGGATTAAAGAAAGCTGCCCAAGGATCTACGCTTACAATGTCTCCATTTAAAATTCGAAAGCCAGCAGGTGTTCCTTCAAATGCGTGCACGTTGGTAATTAAAACGGCAGAGGCAAGTGCGCCTATTGCTACTAGAACCAGACTAATAATCCGCATCTTTCGAGAAATACGGTCCGCTGCGTATACATAAATGGAGAGAAAAAGAGCCTCAATAAAGAAAGCATAAATTTCAATTTGAAAGGGAAGAGCCATCACTTTTCCTACGATTTCCATAAAACCTGGCCAAAGCAACGCTAATTGCACACCAGCAATCGTTCCTGTGGGAATGGCGACCCCAAGCAAGACAGCAGCTCCTTTTGTCCATCGTTGTGCCATAAGTTCATAATCTTTATCTTTTGTTTTGTAGTAAAGAGTTTCAGCCAATAAAATCATGAGAGGAATGCCGACGCCAAGAGTGGCAAAAATGATATGTACCCCCATGTTCAGACCAAACATTGAACGTGCAGTAACTAAATGATCCATTCATTTTTCAACCTTTCCAGTAAAGTATTGATAAACCTTATTGTCCACTTTTTACCACAATTTATGCATCGGAATTGGTAAAACATATCACTTGAAAATAGTAATCATTACGATTATAATAAGTGTATATTGTTTTAAAGGAGAGATATTTAATGAAAACAAATATTCATCCAGACTATCGTAAAGTTGTATTTATGGATACAAATAGCGAAACATCATTTTTATCAGGATCTACAAAACAATCAAATGAGACCGTTCAGTGGGAAGATGGCAACACGTATCCGCTTTTAAAAGTTGAAATCAGTTCGGATACACATCCCTTTTATACAGGAAAACAAAAATTTGCTGATAAAGGCGGCCGTGTAGAACGCTTTAAGCAAAAATATAAATTACAATAAAAAACTAGCCGAGAGGCTAGTTTTTTTATTAATATAATGCTTTTTTCAACGTATCAATGTTGTGCTGCATAATCGAAAAATAATCTTCTTTATTTTTAACATCGTTTTTTGTTAATGACTCTAAGTTATGAAGTGTTAAAGGTTGAGCTCCCACTTCATTTTTAACAAGCGTAGACACTTTAGGCTTTAAATTTTGGTCAAAGATAAAGTATTTGATATGATCTTTTTTTGCTTGTTTTACGATGTTTTCTAATTGTTTTTGAGACGGCTCATTTGTAGGAGATAAACCAGCTACGCTAATTTGCTTTAAGCCGTATCGTTTTTCCCAGTAGCCGTAGGCTGCATGTGATACTAAAATTTCTTTATGAGGTGCGTCGCCAATGGTTGTTTTTAGCTCTTGGTCTACATCTTCAAGCTGGGTCTTCAACGTTTGGAAGTTCTTTTCAAATTCTGCTTTTTTATCCGGTTTTAATTCAACAAGTTCATTTTTAATATTTTCTGCTAATTGAATGGCCAAAACAGGATCAAGCCAAACGTGAGGGTCTGTATCTCCGTGGTTATGTTCTTCTTCATGTGCATGTTCGTCCTCGTGGGCATGCTCATCTTCAGAACTCTTTGCTAGTTCAATTCCTTTTGCAGCTTCTACTAAGGCGACATCTTCATTCTTTAGCGTAGACTGTGCTTTATCTGCAAAGCCTTCAAGCCCAATTCCTGAGTAAACGAATGCGTCCGCGTTTGCGATTTTGACCATTGTTTTTGTGGTAGGTTCAAATGAGTGAGCATCTACACCGGTTGGTAAAATGCTTTTAGCTTCTACATATTTTCCGCCGATTTTTTGAGTGAAATCCTGTAAAGGGTAAATTGTTGTGTAAACTTCTAATTTTTTGTTTTTATTATCAGATGCGTTATTTGCACTGCTTGAACTGCACCCTGCAAGGGTTGTTCCAATTCCTAATGCCAGCACCATTAAAAGTGGTTTGAATTTCATTATGTTGCTCCTTCCGTTCGTATCGTAACCATTTATGGCCTCTGTTATTATATCGTAATTATTACGATTTGAAAACTAAAAATTTACGCACTTACCGTAAACTTCGGAAGAGGATCTTTGAAAGCAGCCCAATCCTGATTCATTTCCTCAGTTGTCAGCAAACAGCGGTCTAATGTTTTAATAATTTCGTCTTCGTTCATATCAATACCAATGAACACAAGTTCGTTAATACGGTCTCCAAATTGCTCATTCCATTTTGCTCGTAATTCAGGTTCTTCTTTTAAGGTTTGTTCTCTTTCCTCTGCTGTGTACGTCGCCACCCATTCACCCGCTCCTTGAATCATAATGGACGTACCCGCTTGAGAAAGAAGTCCTGCCATATTATTACGCGAAGCAAGCCAGAAAAATCCCTTTGCACGTACAATATCAACCGGCCAGTTCTCTAACCATTTCATAAAGCGTTCAGGATGAAGGGGACGATTCCTTCTGTATACAAAAGAAGAAATACCGAACTCTTCCGTTTCTGGCGTATGGTGTTCTTCATTTAATTCTTTAATCCATCCGGCTCCTTGACTAGCTTTTTCAAAGTCGAATAAGTCGGTATGAAGTATGGATTCAAGGCTTACCTCACTATTAGTGGTTTGGATAACAGTGGCTTCTGGATTTAATTTGTGAAGAACAGCCTCCAGCTCATCTGCATCATCTTTTGTTAACAAATCAACTTTGTTTAATAAAATGACGTTTGCAAATTCAATTTGATCGATTAATAAATCAATCACTTCTCTTGTATCGTTTTCATCAGTTCCTTCTTTGCGGTCTAATAAGCTTTCGCCGGATGAAAAGTCTTCCCAAAAGCGATTAGCATCTACTACAGTGACCATCGTATCTAACGAACATTTCTGAGTTAAATCAATGCCAAGCTCTTCATCAATATAAGTAAATGTTTGAGCAACAGGGATCGGTTCGCTGATTCCGGAGGATTCAATGACAATATAATTAATATCACCATTGTCAGCTAGGCGTTCTACCTCTTTCATTAGATCGTCTCGGAGCGTACAGCAAATACAGCCATTTTGCATTTCAACAAGTTTTTCTTCTGTTCGAGAAAATTCCCCTTGTTTAACTAAGTCTGCATCAATATTTACTTCGCTCATGTCATTGACAATGACCGCGACCTTTAACTCTTCTTTATCTTTTAAAATATGGTTCAAAAGCGTTGTTTTACCTGAACCAAGGTATCCGCTTAAAACGGTAACGGGAATTTTTTTCACTGTTTTAACCTACTTTCTTGTCTTTAAATAATAACGATTACGATTTAACACTTTTCATCTTATAGGAAAAAGTATTATAATACAAGAAAGAATTTTTTTATGAAGGAGAAGACAGCAAATGAGCTTATTACAAGATGTTTTAGAATTCAACAAAAAATTTGTAGAAGAAAAGAAGTATGAACTTTACGAAACAAGCAAATTCCCTGATAAAAAAATGGTTATTTTATCGTGTATGGACACAAGATTGGTAGAATTGCTTCCGCACGCTTTAAATCTGCGTAACGGAGACGTGAAAATTGTTAAAAACGCAGGAGCACTTGTTTCACATCCATTTGGAAGTATTATGCGAAGCATTTTAGTAGCTGTGTACGAGCTTCAAGCCGATGAGGTATGTGTAATTGGTCACCATGACTGCGGAGCAGGTAAACTTCAGGCGGAACCTTTTTTAGAGAAAGTAAGAGCAAAAGGCATCTCAGATGAAGTTATTAATACCATTGAATATTCTATGGACTTGAAACAATGGTTAACGGGTTTTGATTCAGTGGAAGAGACTGTTCAGCATAGTGTAGAGACAATCCGTAATCATCCTCTATTTTCAAAAGATACTCCTGTACATGGACTAGTTATTGATCCAAATACAGGAAAGCTAGATGTTGTTGTAAATGGGTATGAAGCAATCGAAAACAACTAAAGCCTAGTGTAATTTTTTCTCAGGTACTTCATCGATGCCACCCGGATGGAACGGGTGGCATTTTAAAATACGTTTTACAGTCAAATAAGAACCCTTTACGGCGCCAAAGCGTTTAATGGATTCAACTCCGTACTGGGAGCAGGTAGGGTAAAAGCGGCATCTTGCCGGAAGAAAAGGTGAAATTCCTTTTTGATACCCTTTTATAAGTAAAAGCAAAAGCTTTGCAATCATTTATTATCACGTTCTTTCTTTCGTGTTTGCTCATACTATAAGGGATAGAAGGAATAAAAAGCAACTAAAAGAAATAAAGGTTATTAAATGGATGAAATATATCGGAATTGCATGTTATGATAGGTGAAAGAAGAAAAAAGGAGTGGTATTATGCCATCAGTAGAAAGTTTTGAGCTAGATCATAATGCGGTTAAAGCACCTTACGTAAGACATTGCGGTGTTCACAAAGTGGGAAGCGACGGCGTTGTAAATAAATTCGATATTCGTTTTTGCCAACCAAACAAACAAGCAATGAAGCCGGACGTTATTCATACGTTAGAGCATTTATTAGCTTTTAACATTCGTACTCATGTAGAAAAATACGATCACTTTGATATTATTGATATTTCCCCTATGGGATGTCAAACGGGATACTACTTAGTAGTGAGCGGGGAGCCCACTGTACGTGAAATTATTGATTTGTTGGACGATACGTTAAAAGATGCAATTAACATTACTGAAATTCCAGCAGCAAATGAAAAACAGTGCGGTCAAGCAAAACTTCACGACTTAGAAGGAGCAAAACGCTTGATGAAGTTCTGGTTAGAACAAGACAAAGAAGATTTAGAAAAAGTATTTGGCTAAAAATAAGCAGTCCGCTGGGCTGCTTATTTTATTTGGAAAAAGATGAAGAAGTTTCTCCGAGTCTAAAGAAAGGGAAATGTCTCTTTTTATGAAAAAAATGTTTTAATCAACTAAAAAAGGGTACAACTATACTATATAAAGAGTTCATAAAGGAGCGAACAACATGGCAGCAAATGTAAATGAAATTGTTAATAAACAAGTGGCAAACTTTAGTGTAATGTACATAAAACTTCATAATTTTCATTGGTACGTGAAAGGTGAACAATTCTTCACTCTTCATGAAAAGTTTGAAGAGCTGTATACGGAAACAGCTACAATTATTGATGACCTTGCAGAACGCCTCTTAGCATTAGAAGGAAAACCTGTGGCAACAATGAAAGAATCGTTAGAACTTTCTTCTATTAAAGAAGCGGATGGAAGCGAAACGGCTAAAGACATGGTTGCTTCTTTAGTAAGCGATTTTGATACGCTAACTGCTGAATTAAAAGAAGGAATGGACGCAGCCGGTGAAGCGGGCGACGAAACAACAGGAGACATGCTGTTAGCCATCCATCAAAGCTTAGAAAAGCATACGTGGATGTTAAAATCATTCCTAGGAAAATAATTAAAACCTGCGAGTAATCGCAGGTTTTTTTATGATAAGATGGACGAACACTTTTTTTTCACCGGCATATACTGTAGGGATATGACTGCTGAAAGGGTGAAAAAAGTGGATATGCAGAAGCTTTCTGTCTTGATAATTTCAAGTTTAGGTTCACTGGCTTTTTTTTTATTTGGAGAGTGGGACTATTTGCTAATGGCTTTAGTAGCATTAGTGGCAATGGATTACTTGACAGGCACGATTGCAGCTTTTATAAATAAACGTTTATCTAGCAAAGTAGGTTTTAAAGGAATTGCCAAAAAGATTTTTATTTTTGCCATGATTGCTGTAGCAAACTTTATCGATTCTGTATTTTGGGAAAACGGTCATATTATTCGAGATGGAGCTATTTTGTTCTATATTTTAAACGAAATGATTTCAATTACAGAAAACGCAAGAATTGTAGGGGTTCCGATTCCAGAGCCGTTAAAAAAAGCAATAGCGATATTAAAAGACCGATTTAAATCGTAGAGTGTATAAAAAAAGAATAAGATACAAATAAGAAAGATAAGTTGGCACTAGAAAGAAGGAGCTGAATATCTTTCATGACAAAAAAATATTATGTATCTCTGAGTTCAGGAGAAATCAATCAGTCAAACACTGCTTCAGATTGGAATTATGCGATTGAAGCAACAGATGAAGAAGTGGAGAAGCTGAGAACGTATTTAGATCAGCGTGCTTCAAGCGATTGGTCAAGCTTTTGGCGATCACATATTCCGTATCTGGAATATCACCATGATTCTCAAAATGATATGTACGATAAAACGACAGTTGACATATATGCCATGCTTTATCAGCTGGGAGACGATGAAACAAAATCACATATCAAACAGATGAATATTTTATCTTCAGATAAAACGGAATAAGGGGTAAAAAGCAAAGAAAAAAAGTACGAGCATACTTTTCTTATCAGGTATGGCCATAATGTATGATAAAATAAGGGAAAAATCAAATGGAGTTTGAGTCGACCATGTACACATTTAAGGATGCATATCATAATCAAGTATTTTTATCATTTGAAAAAAATCCATTCTCGAAAACTCCACGTCATGTTTGGGTCGTATGCAGGTATGAAAATCAATGGTTGCTAACGAATCACTCAAAACGAGGTTTAGAATTTCCCGGAGGAAAACTAGAAGGCAATGAAGTACCAGAAGAAGCAGCGGTTCGAGAAGTATTTGAAGAAACAGGCGGAGAAGTCTCTTCTTTAACTTATATTGGTCAATATAAAGTAGTAAGTAAAGGAAAGACCATTATTAAAAATATTTATTTTGCTACTATTGAAAATGTAATTAAAAAAGAAGACTACATGGAAACGGATGGTCCCGTAATGATTGATGAACTACCTTCGGGCATTCAACAAGATGATGCGTACAGCTTCATCATGAAAGATAATGTTTTGCAGTATGTAATGAAATATGTAAAGCGAACATTTTTGTAAAAGCATCATATCAATGAAAATACCCCCGTTTGTACGGGGGTATTTTTTTATGAGCGTCGGATCAATTTCTTTTCTAAATAAGCCACGCCCTGGTACATAATCGTAGCGAAAATCGCAATTAATAACAAGCTGAGAAGAACAAGAGTGAAGTTGAAGACTTGGAACCCATAAATAATCATATATCCAAGCCCTTTTGAAGAAACTAAAAATTCTCCTACGATGACCCCTACCCAAGATAAGCCGACATTTACTTTAAATGTAGAAATAATGGCAGGCATGGAAGCTGGCAAAATTGCTTCTTTAAAACAGCGGCTTTTCGTTGCCCCAAAGCTTTTTAGTAATTTAATATAGTTTGGATCCACTTCTTTAAATGCTGTGTAAACGACGATGGATGTAATAATAACGGATATAATCGCCCCCATCGTTAAGATTGAGAAAAATCCTGGACCGATAGCTACAATTAAAATAGGGCCCAGCGCTACTTTTGGCATGGCGTTTAAAATAACGAGGTAAGGGTCTAATATATGTGCAAGCCTAGTTGAATACCAAAGAGCCGTTGCAAGTAAAATACCTAGCACTGTGCCTAAAATGAAGCCAAGAACTGTTTCAAATAACGTAAAACCAATATGTTCTGCTAGCGAGCCGTCGGCAAGTTTAATTAAAAATAAATGCCATACTTTAGTAGGAGAACTGAAGATTAAAGGGTCAATCCACTTTAAACGAGAAGCCAGTTCCCATAAGCTAAAAAAGGCTAAGAAAATTATCAGCTGCACGCTCAGTACTAATCGTTTTTCGATTCGAACCTTGCGAAGATAGCTTTCATGAAGAGTATCTAGGGAGCTAGTGGGTTTCAAGTTGATCAAGCTCCTTCCATATGTTCATAAATAAGTCGTTATAGACAGGGTGCTGTCGAGCTTCAAACGGAGAGAGGGTTCGTAAAATAGAAGGAACCGTAAATGTTTTTGCGATTTTTCCGGGCTTTGCTGAGAATAAAAAGATTCGGCTGCTCATGGCAATAGCTTCGCCGATATCGTGTGTGACCAAAACGGCCGTTTTTTGATAGGTCATCAGCGTTTTGGAGACAAGTTCTTCAAGCTTGAGTTTTGTTTGAAAATCAAGTGCTGAAAAAGGTTCATCCAAGAGTAAAATAGCGGGGTCAATGGCAAGTGTTCGGACTAAAGCGACGCGTTGCCTCATGCCTCCGGATAACTGGTGTGGATATAGGTCATCTACACCCTGTAAACCAATTTCTTTTAGGAGCAGCAGTGCTTTACTCTCTGTTTTATCTGTTAACCGTCCGCGAATTTCAAGCCCAAGTAAAATATTTTCTTTAATGGTTTTCCACGGAAACAAATAATCTTGTTGAAGCATATAACCGATGTTTGGGATTGATGTTCCGATATTTTCACCATCTATTGTGACAGAGCCGGATGTTGGTTCAATCAAGCCTGCAATAATCGACAGAAGCGTCGTTTTTCCACATCCGCTTGGGCCGAGAAAGGAAACAAATTCTCCTTCTTCAATAGACAAATTAATATGTTCAAGTGCAGTGGTAGCAGACTTTGTCGTAAGATACATATGCTGAACATCTTGAATGTGAAGTTTTGTCATATTACTCACTCATTGCATCTTTCGCGAATTTTGTGTTGACTAGCTTGCTGTGATCGATGTGTCTTGGAAGTTCTCCAGATTCATCCATGATTTTTTGTAAATGATCCCACTCTTTTTGATCTAATAAAGGGTTAGTTGCAAAAGATTTTTGGGATTTATAGCGGTCAATAACAGTTTTTAGCGTGTCTTTAGGTGTATCTTCAAAATACGGTGCAACCACTTCAGCAATTTCATCTGTGCTATGTGTATTCACCCATTTTTGTGCTTTGTAAATAGCTCGAGTAAATTTAGCTGCTGCTTCAGGGTTATCTTTTAAATAGCTTTCTTTGGCCATAAATGTTGTATAAGGAACTGTTCCTGATTCTTTTCCGAAGGAAGCAACGATATGTCCTTTTCCTTGTTTCTCTAAAATACTAGCCGTTGGCTCAAATAATTGAACGTAATCTCCAGTACCAGAAGCAAAAGCATTCGCAACGTTAGCAAAATCAATGTTTTGAACGAGTTTTACATCTTTTTTAGGATCGATATTATGCTGTTTCAACACATATTCCCCTACCATTTGCGGCATGCCGCCTTTGCGTTGACCAAGAAACGTTTTGCCTTTAAGCTGATCCCATGAAAATTGATCGCCCTTTTTACGCGCTACTAGAAATGTACCGTCGGTTTGGGTTAGCTGTGCAAAGTTGATGACGGGATCACTAGACCCCTGTGCATATACGTAGATTGAAGTTTCCGAGCCGACTAAGGCGACGTCGATTCCATCAGATAAAAGTGACGTCATTGTCTTATCTCCGCCCCACGTTGTTTTTAAATCTACCTTTAGTCCTTCTTCTTCAAAAAAGCCTTTTGAAATAGCAACGTACTGGGGAGCATAAAAGATAGAGCGAGTTACTTCTCCGACACGAACCGTTTGTACAGATGTTGTTTTGCTGCAGCTAATTAGTGGAATGAGTAAAATCATAATAGCAAGCAAAGAAAAAAGCCATTTAATTGGTTTCATAAAGCAAACCTCCTTAAAATAATAAAATATTTTATGATAATGTATGTAAAGAAGTGGAAGAAGGTGAGTGCCTATATAACTATGTAGAAAATCAAAGAAGTATGTGTCAACGACTGAAAGTAAACCTTATTGGAAGAAAGAGGGCTAGTTATATAAAGAATGGAGGAAAAAAATGAAAGATGGAACAATTCTTCATAAACAGCGTTTCCCATCATCAAACCCTCGCGTGGCACTGTGGGTGATTACATATGCATGTCGAGGGCTTAAGATTAAAGGAATGCTCGCAGAGCCAAAAGAAAAAGGAATGTATGACGGCTTTTTATACTTAAGAGGAGGTATTAAGAACGTAGGAACGGTTCGTCCTGCTCGACTCATTCAATTTGCTTCTCAAGGTTTTATTGTGATGGCTCCGTTCTATAGGGGAAATCAAGGAGGCGAAGGAAACGAAGATTTTGCAGGAGACGATCGTTACGATGCTTTTGCTGCTTACGATTTACTGAAACAGCTCCCTAACGTCCACCATGACCGCATCCATATTTTTGGGTTTTCAAGAGGGGGAGTGATGGCGTTACTCACAGCCATTGAAAAAAAAGACAGCCGTTCTCTTGTGCTATGGGGAGGCGTCACGGATATGGTATTGACATATGAAGAAAGAGAAGATTTAAGAAGAATGATGAAGCGGGTGATTGGAGGAACTCCTTCTAAATATCCTGAAAGATACGAATGGAGGACACCTTTGCATCGTGCTCATCTAGTCGAGCCGCCGGTCTTGCTTATTCATGGTTTAGAAGATAAAAACGTGTCGATTGATCATTCCTATCAGCTCGAATCTAAACTAAAGAAGTCCAATAAAAAAGTTACCAGCTGGTATTTTGAAAACTTTCCACATGCTTTTCCACCAAAAGAAAACCGAGAAACGGTAAAGAAGTTAACGAAGTGGATGAAAGCGCAATAAAAGATATGCTACGATAGAAAAAACAAGTAGAATAACAGTGAGGAGTGAGAAAAAATGGGGATGCCGCTAGAATTAAATACAATGATTGTGACAAAAGGCAACGAAAAGCGTGTAACAGATAACATTTTTCAAGTTGAGAAAAAAGGATATCGCTTGTATCCTTTAGATATTCCATTAAACATTCACAAAACGAAAAATGGAGAATGTATTGGAACTGCTGTTGTGCGTAAGGTAGAAATGGAGCAGGAAAAAACCATTGTCACATATGAACTGACAAAATTACATTCGACTAACTAAAAAACCGATCGTCTATAAGACGATCGGTTTTTTATTAGACTCTAGGTCCGCCTAATGTTGAAATGTCAGATGCTACATCATTAAAACGCTTGAAGTTTGCTTTGAATTTAGCGGCAAGCTCAGTTGCTTTTTGGTTATAAGCTGTTGCATCGTTCCACGCTTTAGAAGGCTGAAGCACTTCATCAGGAACTCCCGGAACATGAGTTGGAATTGATAAACCAAAAATAGCATCTGTTACTGTTTCAGTATTAGCTAGTTCTCCTTCAAGAGCTGCTTGAACCATAGCTCGAGTGTAACTTAACTTCATTCGTTCACCCACGCCGTATTCACCGCCGGTCCATCCAGTGTTTACAAGGTAGACATTTACGTTATGTTCATCGATTTTCTTTCCTAGCATTTCTGCATAAGTTGTTGGAGCAAGAGGTAAGAAAGGCTCACCAAAGCATGTAGAGAAAGTGGCCTGTGGCGATGTTACGCCGCGTTCTGTTCCAGCTAATTTACTAGTGTATCCGCTCAGAAAATGGTACATCGCTTGTTCTTTTGTAAGCTTGCTGATTGGAGGCAAGACGCCGAAGGCATCAGCAGTTAAAAAGACAATAGCTGTAGGGTGCCCAGCAACGCTTGGCAATACCGTATTATCAATAGAGTCAATTGAATAAGCAGCACGAGTATTTTCTGTTAAACTATTATCATTGTAATCTGCTACTTTCGTATTTTGATTTAACACTACATTTTCCAGTACGGCTCCGAAGCGAATTGCATTAAAAATTTGCGGTTCTTTTTCTTCGGAAAGCTGAATGCACTTCGCGTAGCAGCCTCCTTCAATATTAAATACACCAGAGCTTGACCAACCGTGCTCATCATCTCCTATTAAACGACGGTTTGCATCAGCAGAAAGCGTTGTTTTACCCGTTCCAGATAAGCCAAAGAATAATGCAACGTCACCTTCTTCTCCTACGTTAGCAGAACAGTGCATGGATAGAATATTGTTTTGAGGAAGCAAGAAGTTCATCACTGAGAAAATAGATTTTTTCATTTCACCAGCGTATTCAGTTCCTCCAATTAGCACAATGCGTCGCTCTAATGAAAGAATAATGAAGGTTTCAGAATTTGTCCCGTCTGTTTCAGGATCAGCTTTGAACGTTGGAGCTGCTACAATTGTAAACGGCTTCACATCATCATTTATTTTTTGTTCAGCTGAAGGGCGAATGAATAACTGCTGAGCGAATAGGTTGTGCCATGCAAATTCATTAACTACTTGAATTGGTAACTGATACTTTTTATCAGCTCCAGCATATCCATTAAAAACAAAAAGTTCATCCTGCTTCTTTAAGTGGGTTAAGACTTTTTTGTATAGCGCATCGAATCGCTGAGCAGAAATTGGCTGATTGACGGGTCCCCATTCAACCGTTTTTGAAGATACAGCATCGCTTACAATAAATTTATCCAAAGGAGAGCGACCTGTATATTTTCCGGTTTCGACTGACACAGCACCTGTAGAAGTCAGCGTTCCTTCACGTCGAGCTAGAATTTTTTCAACAAGTTGTGGAACAGATAATTGGTGTTTTGTTGTTTTTAATTGAAGCAAACCATTTAATTCGATAGACATATCAACAGTACTCATGTGCACTACCTTCCTTTTTTAGCTATTATTTATTCATTAATGTTTGAAATTTATAATTAGTATAACACATTTATTTAATTATTCTATACTATTTAACTAAAAATGTTTGTGTATTATAAAAAAATGTACGTTATACCTATTTTAGACACATGTATATGTGCTAGGAGCGAAAAAAGTGAAGCTATTTCAAGTGAAAGCCTTTTTTTAATCTGTCTTGTTAACCAAACTTCGTGATCATTCTTAATAAGGTATACTATTTTTAAATTTGAGTATGTTACATTAAAACCGATTCAAACATAAAGAGATGATTTCCATTTGAATGTTGTTGACAGTGAAGCGCTTTTTCATGTATTATATGTCCTTGAACGGATACTCTCTTATCCCGAGCTGGTGGAGGGACAGGCCCTGTGAAACCCAGCAACCATCGTCATTTTTTTTGTGTAGGCGATAAGGTGCTAACCTGATGCAAGGGCACAACCTTGATCGATAAGAGTGAAAGGCTTATGTAGAATTTGATACCTTTCCTCGATACAAGGAAAGGTTTTTTTATATTTTTTAACGTGTAATGAAAATAAGGGAATGAGTACCGTATCACAATGTATCGTATTTATAAGGAGGAAAACTGATGTCAACACAACGTCGTCTGTTCACGTCAGAATCTGTTACAGAGGGACATCCCGATAAAATTTGTGACCAAATTTCTGACTCAATTCTTGATGCTATCCTAGCAAAGGATCCAAATGCTCGTGTTGCTTGTGAAACAAGCGTAACAACTGGTTTAGTTTTAGTAAGTGGTGAAATTACAACTTCTACTTACGTGGATATTCCTAAAACAGTTCGTGAAACAATTAAAGGAATTGGCTATACTCGTGCAAAATACGGATTTGATGCTGAAACTTGTGCAGTATTAACATCTATCGACGAGCAGTCAGCTGATATCGCTGCTGGTGTAGACCAAGCGTTAGAAGCACGTGAAGGTCAAATGTCCGATGAAGAAATCGAAGCAATCGGAGCTGGAGACCAAGGGTTAATGTTTGGTTATGCATGTAACGAAACAAAAGAATTAATGCCTCTTCCAATTTCATTAGCTCATAAACTTGCTCGCCGTCTAACAGAAGTACGTAAAGAAGAGATTCTTCCTTACCTTCGCCCAGATGGTAAAACACAAGTAACAGTTGAATATGATGAAAACAACAAACCTGTTCGCATCGATACAATTGTTATTTCAACTCAGCATCACCCAGAAGTAACGTTAGAGCAAATTCAACGTAACTTAAAAGAATATGTTATTAATCCAGTTGTTCCAAATGAGTTAATTGATGAAAATACAAAGTATTTCATTAACCCAACAGGACGTTTCGTAATCGGCGGCCCTCAAGGAGATGCTGGTTTAACTGGTCGTAAAATTATCGTTGATACTTACGGCGGATATGCTCGTCACGGCGGCGGTGCATTCTCTGGTAAGGACGCAACAAAAGTAGACCGTTCAGCAGCTTATGCAGCTCGTTATGTTGCGAAAAACATTGTAGCGGCTGATCTTGCTGATAAATGTGAAGTACAGCTAGCATATGCAATTGGTGTTGCACAGCCAGTATCTATTTCAGTTGATACATTCGGTACAGGAAAAGTTTCTGAAGAAGTACTAGTAGATGTAGTACGCAAAAACTTTGACCTACGTCCAGCAGGCATCATTAAAATGCTTGATTTACGTCGCCCAATTTATAAGCAAACAGCAGCTTACGGTCACTTTGGCCGTACAGATGTGGAGCTTCCTTGGGAGTTCACAGACAAAGCTGAAGCATTAAAAACTCAAGCTTTAGCTAAATAATAAAAAAATCTCCGTGAAAACGGAGATTTTTTTTATGCCCATTGAATGCCTTCAGCAGATTTTTCTACGACATCTTCATATTCTGAAAGCAAATGCTGAAAAATGGCGTCCCATGATTGAGTAAGAGCATAGTGTCTCGCTGCATGGCCAAAGTGAAGCCGCTGGTGCAAATCATCGAGTAAACTTGTAATAGCCGAACTGAATTCTTCTAAGGAGTGAGGTTTGCAAAGGTAGCCGTTTCGCCCGTGCTGAACCATCTGTTTAACTCCTCCTGCATTTGCTGCCACCACAGGAGTTCCAGAAGCAAGAGATTCCAGTACGACATTTCCGAAGGTTTCTGTTTCTGAAGGAAAAACAAACAAATCAGATGACGAGTAGATATGAGCAAGTTGCTTACCTTCAAGAAAGCCTGTAAATGTCATATGCTCAGATGCTTGCTGCTGCATTTGTTCTTTTAAAGGGCCGTCTCCCACAATAACCCAGTGAATTTGATGGCGGATATGATCAGGTAAAGCTCGTGCGATTTTTATTAAAAAATCAGCGTTCTTTTCTTTAGCTAATCTTCCTACATACGTTAAGATGTAGGGTTTTTTAATATTATATTTAATACGAATATCAAAGCGGTCATAGTGGGGATGAAATAATTTATGATTTACTCCCCGCGACCAAATAGCTACGTTGTGAAATCCTTGTTCTTCTAGCTGCTGTTTGGTCACTTCGGAGGGGACAAATATTTTTTGTGCAGGTTTATAAAACCATTTCATATATTTTTGCAGTGGTACACGCATTTTTTCAAGTTCATAGTGAGATAAATAATCATCAAAATTGGTATGATAAGAGCCGACAAGAGGAACACCTAATCTTTTCCCGTAATAGGAGCCGCAAAGCCCCATTGTAAAAGGAGTGGCCAAATGAATGAGAGAAGGGTTGAATTCCTGCAGCTGCTTTTTAATTTTTAGAACGTTTGGCAATGAAAAGCGGCTGTTTGGATAAAGGAAAAACGGCATGCTGGGCGAGCGGTGAACATACGTTGAAAATGACTGATCATGAGCAAATTCAGGAGCAAATACCTGGATGGGAATTTGCTTTGATTTGACATACTGAGTAAATTGATAAAGTGTTTTAGCAGCTCCGTTAACTTCCGGAGCAAATGTATCTGTAAATAAAGCAATTCTCATTAGTACTCCTCCTATCAATTAGACTAAAAATATGTTCAGTGAAACAGCACCTGAAAAGATGCCGAGTATCAGGCCTACCATGACATCCGTCGGATAGTGCAGACCGAGATAAATTCTTGAAACTCCTACCGTGACTGCAAGAGGCAAAAGAATGGCAGCGAAGGCTGGATAAGTAATCATCAGAGGGGTAACTAACGAAAAAATAGCTGTTGTATGCCCCGATGGAAATGAATGATCTTTTAATGGATTTTCTAATACTTTTGTATGCTTTAGTTGAATATAAGGCCGTTGTCTAGGATATAGCTTTTTAGCAATGGCAACAGGAATATGGCTAACAGCTAGAGAAAACGCACAAGCGTAAGCGACGGATGAAGGGTGCAGAAATAGCAGCAAGCATGCTATCACAATGGTAAACGTAGCTCCGCCGGCGTGAGTTAGTAAACGTAAAAACCTATTTAAGTGCTTTCGATCAAAGTGTTGATTTACACTTTTGAATAATCGGCATTCGGCATCGTATACATACTGAATTAACTTGGCTTTCATAGAGTCGCTCCCTTTTCAATAAATACGTCTTTATTATTCAGTTTAATCTTTAATTGTGGAGGCAGTACTAAAACGATGTAAATTAATATGGAAATTTCTTTACAATTGTGGGGAGAATAGAACATGATTAGAGAGTTTGTGGAGATACTAAAAAAATTCCCTCAGTATGACTTTCTGAGGGAACGTTTCCTTTATAATGAAGAATCAGATTTCTTAATAGACTTATAATACTGCCCTTTTTCTACATATTCTGTACGGATGCGCTGCATATCTTTTAAATCCTCCTCAGTCAGAGTGCGGATCACTTTAGCAGGTCGACCGAGTGCGAGAGTATTAGGTGGTATTTTTTTACCGGGAGGCACTAAACTTCCAGCACCGATAAAAGCACCTTCACCAATTTCCGCACCGTCTAAAATAATAGAGCCCATGCCAATGAGCGCGCGTTTGCGGATGATGGAGCTGTGTAAAATAACTTGATGTCCTACTGTCACATCATCCTCAATAAGCAAAGGAGCATTTGGGCTTTGATGGAGTGTTGATTGATCTTGTATATTTACTCGTTTACCGATAATAGTAGGCGAAACATCTCCTCTAATAACAGTGTTAAACCAAATGCTGCTTTCTTCACCAATGGTGACATCTCCAGTAATCGTGACATAGTCTGCGATGAAGCAGCTGGGTGCAATGGTAGGCATTTTTTCTTTATACGGATAAATCATCAAATCATCTCCCTTTATTAGTTGAAAAAAAGTAGTAAATCTTCTAATGTAAGTGTACAAAGGTTTTTAAAGCAGGTAAACAAAAAAAGGAAGAAGGAGTAACTCAAATGCATAAATGGGAAGCAGTAAATCCAAAAGGCGTTATTGTCATGGTCCATGGAGCGGCGGAGCATCACGGGCGCTATCGCTGGCTGATTGAGATGTGGCGTTCCGTTGGAATGCACGTAATCATGGGAGACCTTCCTGGCCAAGGCTTAACAACGAGAAGAAGAGGACATATCCTATCCTTTGATGAATATGTATATGAAGTGGAAGAATGGGTACGTGAAGCGCAGAAATATGATTTGCCTATTTTCCTGTTAGGACACAGTATGGGAGGATTGGCGGTTATTCGTACGCTTCAGACAAAGAATCTCCCTATATGGGGTGCGATTCTTTCCTCACCTTGTTTAGGATTAAAAGAGCAAGTACCAGCTTACTTAGATATGTTATCTAAAGGATTAAATAAAGTCATGCCGAACAAACTTTTTGATTTGGGTCTCACTGTTGAAAAAGCAACAAGAAACCAAGAAGTTCGAGATGAAGATGAAAACGACTCACTGTACGTTACAAAAGTTTCCGTAAGATGGTACCGAGAATTGATTCAAGCTGTTAACTTAGCTTTTAAAGATATCGATCGTTTGCCGGATGTTCCGCTTCTTGTGATGCAGGCAGGAGAAGATAAAATTATTGAAAAGCTGATTGTTAGACAGTGGTTTGATGAAATAGAGCTAAGTGAAAAAATCTACAAAGAATGGTCTCAGCTGTATCACGAAATCTTTAATGAGCCTGAAAGAGAATACGTTTTTACATACGCGAAAAGCTTTGTTGATCTTCACATTTAATGAGTGCTGTCAGAAATTGAGGTGAAAATAAATGAAGATTCCGTCTCGTCCTATTTCATTAATGAGAAAAATTTATCGAGAAGTTTTTCCCGTCGTTCATCATGAGCTTGACCATTGGCGGGAACGGGCAAAAGAGATTCCTAATAAAGAATTACGCACTCAAGCATTGGCAAGCATCGATACAAAAACTTTTCATTGTGAAGGAGGCGGTATCCTATCGATTTTAGCGAAAGAAAACATGATTGAATGCGTAAAATTTATCGTTGCCTACCAAACAATCAGCGATTACTTAGATAACTTATGTGACCGCAGCAATTCGCTCGATCCTAAAGATTTTGCAGCCTTACATGAATCGATGCCAGATGCGTTGACTCCTCATGCACCTCTTGGAGATTACTATCGTTTTCGAACGGATAAAGACGACGGGGGATACTTAGCGGAACTTGTCCAGACTTGTCAGCAGTCCTTGCGAAAAGCCTGTAATTACCATATCGTCTCTTCACATTTACTAGAACTAGCTACTTATTATTGTGATTTGCAAATACATAAGCATGTTGAAATAAAAGAAAGAGTTCCGCGATTAGAGAATTGGTTCGATGCTCACCGGCACAGTGTTCCTGAAATGGAGTGGTATGAATTTTCAGCGTGCTCTGGTTCAACGTTAGGCATTTTTTGTTTGGTCGCTTACAGTTTTCAAGAAGAGATGACCGAAGAAATGACGGAGAAAATAAAAGCGGGATATTTTCCTTATATTCAAGGTTTACATATTTTACTCGATTATTTAATTGACCAAGAAGAAGATAAAGCAGGAGGAGATTTGAACTTTTGTTTTTATTATCCTCACTATCAGCAAATGATGGATCGCTTTTTGCATTTTGTTGTAAAAGCGGACGAATATGCTAAAAAACTGCCGGATTATCACTTTCACTGCTTTATCTATAAGGGACTCTTGGGCGTTTATTTGTCCGATCAAAAAGTGCGGGCACAAAAACATGTTCATGTGAATGCACGTAGATTAATAAAAGCGGGGGGAGCACTCAGCTACTTTTTCTATATCAACGGACGCTTGTACCGAATGCTAAAAAGATAAGCCATATGCGGCTTATCTTTTTTCAATAGCAATGATGAACGGAGGATTGTTTTGCTGATTCATGAAGCGGTATTGTAGAACATGGACGTTTTTTTGATCAAGGTTTTGGACATAGGTTAGTAAATCGTCTCTTTCTTGTTTCCCTTGTTCGTGTCCATGATAAATAACGAGCACAATCACTCCTTCAGGTGCTAGCAAATCAAGTAACTGCTCAATTGCAGAGATTGTTGTTTCAGAAGTGGTGACGATGTCTTTATCTCCACCTGGTAAATAACCTAAATTAAAGACAGCGCCCGTAACTCGTCCATTAATAGAAGTAGGAAGCATGCTTATATTGCTGTGGCTTTCTTGGATAAGCGTGACTCGGTTTTCTACGTTATGTTCCGTCAGTCGCTGCTGAGTTGCTTGAATTGCTTGGGGCTGAATATCAAATCCATATACATGACCTGCATCTCCGACTAAGTTAGCTAAGAACAATGTATCATGTCCATTTCCTGCTGTGGCATCAATCGCGACATCTCCTTGGGCCACAGCATTAGTGAGCAATGTGCGGGCAAAAGGCAGGATACGTTCTATTTTCATCTTTCCATCAACTCTTTTTCGTAATATTTTCCTTGATAGCTTTGACGACGTTCGAGCTCTTGATCAATGGCATTTAACACGCTCCACTTATTCACGCTCCACATCGGTCCGATCATAAGGTCTATCGGTCCATCACCAGTAATACGATGAACAATCATCTCAGAAGGGATCACTTCGAGCTGATCGCATACAAGTTTTACGTATTCTTCAAATGAAAGAAATTCAACAAGGCCCTTTTCATACTGTTTGACCATAGGAGTTCCTTTTAGCAAATGAAGCAGGTGAATCTTAATTCCTTGAACGTCTAATTTCGCTACTTCTCGTACCGTTTCCATCATCATATCAGGTGTTTCTAAAGGCAGGCCATTAATGATGTGAGAACAAACGCGGATACCGTGTTTTCGAAGTTTTGCTACACCATCTACATAGCATTGATGATCATGTGCCCGGTTGATAAGCAGTGAAGTTCGTTCGTGCACAGTCTGCAGTCCAAGCTCTACCCATAGATAAGTTCGTTCATTTAATTCAGCCAAGTATTCCACCACATCGTCGGGGAGACAGTCAGGTCGTGTGGCGATAGAAAGTCCAACAACTCCGGGAAGCTTTAAGACCGCTTCATATTTTTCACGAAGTTCCTCAACAGGAGCATGAGTGTTAGTGAATGCTTGAAAGTAAGCAACGTATTTTCCGTCTTTCCATTTATGATGCATTTTTTCACGGATTTCGTTAAATTGTGTCACAAGATCATCCGCTCTGTTTCCAGCAAAATCTCCTGAACCGGCAGCGCTGCAAAACGTACAGCCGCCGTGAGCTACCGTGCCGTCTCTGTTTGGGCAATCAAATCCTCCATCTAAGGCTACTTTAAATACCTTATGGCCAAAGTGGTTACGTAAGTGGTAATTCCAGGTATGATAACGTTTGTTTTCAGATTTATACGGAAATGGGTTTGTCTGATTCAAATCAGCAACCTCCTTTTTACATGCAATATACATCAACAAATTGTATCAAAAACGTGAAAAAGTGCCAAACAAATTTAAGGATGCTTATATTTAACAGGTTCTTCTTGTCGTAAAGGAGAGTAAAGTTGCGCAAAATAAGACAGAAATGAACGAATAGGAGGAATAGAGAATGACAACTCGTCAAGCAGTGGATCAACTTATGCAGCAGTGTGAAGATGCTATTCGCTTTGGACAAGGTCAGTTGCAGGAAGGCATGAAGCAAGAACATTACAATGGCACTGAATATACAAAAGCACAGGAAAAATTAGAAAATGCTTATAAAGAAATTGAAGAGTTTTCTCACAGTGCAAATGCACAGCAAAGAGAACAGCTATATCGCATGCGCCTGCAAGTTCAGCAGCTGCAAAATAAATTAATCACAACTCAGCATTAAGGAGAGGATTTTATGGCAACTCGTTCAAATCAAAATAATCCGGAACAAAAAACAAAAAACGGGATCAACAGCAATGACATTGAGCTAGGAAAAGATTTTGATCCGGTAAAAGAATTAAAAGCACGAAACAGCAAGCGTGCACAGCCGGTTCGTTCGAAGCAAAAATAAGCGGTGAAAAGGTGATTTTGCATGATATAGTCATGTGAAATCACCTTTTTAAATAGTCAGCGAATTTCAAATAAATTGTCTATATGTAAAAGCATTGCGAACCCTTTAAGAAAAGACTAGAATGTACGTTGGCATTCGAATAGATAGGGGGGAGATCAATGCCCAAATCACTTTGGTTTTTGATTATTGGTATGCTTGTAAACGTAACGGGAGCTTCATTTTTATGGCCTCTCAATACAATTTATATAAATGAACATTTAGGAAAGTCGTTATCCGTTGCAGGAGTGGTTCTTATGCTGAATTCTGCTGCAAGCGTAGTGGGTAATTTGCTAGGGGGAACACTTTTTGACAAAATCGGAGGATATAAATCCATCTTATCAGGAATTATTATTACTCTTATTGCATTAGTGGGACTCGTGTTTTTCCATGGTTGGCCTACATACGTTGTTCTCTTGGTTGTTGTAGGGTTTGGATCTGGTATTGTGTTTCCATCTATGTATGCAATGGCAGGGTCCGTTTGGCCACAAGGCGGAAGAAAAGCATTTAATGCGATGTACGTTGCTCAAAATGCAGGAGTAGCTATCGGCGCAGCGGTAGGGGGCGTTGTAGCATCTTATTCATTTACGTATATTTTCTTAGCTAATACAATTTTATACGTTATTTTTCTGCTTATTGCTATTTTTTCATATCGTCATATTTCGGTTACCGTTGGGCAAACGAATGTCCTTAATGAAGCTGGGAGCATTGGACATAAAACGAAGCTGACTGCTCTTCTTATTTTATGTACGGGGTATGTCTTATGCTGGGTAGCGTATGTTCAGTGGCAAACAACGATTGCTACGCATACGCGTGAGCTGAATATACCTCTTTCTAGCTACAGTTTACTTTGGACGATTAACGGGATTTTAATTGTAGTCGGTCAACCTTTGATTGTACCCATCATTCAAAAAGTAGCAAAAACATTAAAAGTACAGGTTCTAATTGGAACGGTGATTTTTGTGGCTTCATTCATCATCGTGGTGAATGCAACAACATTTTCACAGTTCTTAACAGCAATGGTTGTGTTAACAATTGGAGAAATGTTCGTTTGGCCAGCCATTCCAGCTGTTGCAAGTCAGTTGGCTCCATCTGGAAAAGAAGGATTTTATCAAGGTGTAGTTAACAGCATGGCTACTGCAGGTAAAATGATTGGCCCTCTCTTTGGAGGCGTTATTTTCGATGCGTTTAATATGTCTACACTGTGCTATTTATTAATTGCGCTATTGCTATTCAGCATGTGTACAACATGGATATACGATTATAAATTAAAAGAAAAACGTCAGCGTTCATTAACCATCTCTAAATAAATAGAGATGGTTTTATTTTTGACTGTTTAATAAACGTAGGAATGTCTTCAGTATTCCTTTAATAATATAGTAAGGGTTGTGACAAGCAAAGAAAGGAGTATATACCTGTAAAATTGTAAACGTTTTCTAATTATATGACTTCATGGGGGGCTAAACATGCTTAGTATGATTGGATTAATTGGAGGATTATTGCTGCTCATTGTATTAACGATGAGAGGCATGAATTTATTTATAGCAGGTCCGCTCAGTGCTTTAGTTGTTGCGGTAACAAGCGGAATGCCTTTATTTCCACAGCTGGTGAAAGAAGGAGAAGCAAATTTTGTTGGCAATTACATGTCTGGTTTCACAGGATTTATTGCCTCTTGGTATTTAATGTTTCTATTAGGCGCCGTCTTTGGAAAAGTAATGGAAGACAGCGGGGCCGCTGATAGTGTTTCTCGCTGGATTGTCAGTAAACTAGGAATGAAAAGAGCAGTGTTGGCAATTGTACTTGCCTGTGCGGTCTTAACATACGGAGGAGTCAGTCTGTTTGTAGTAGCATTTTCTGTCTATCCAATGGCTTTAAGTTTATTCAAACAAGCTGATTTGCCGAGGCGGTTTATCCCTGCTGCTTTAGCATTCGGTTCCGTTACGTTTACGATGACCTCGGCTGGATCACCTGAAATCCAAAACTGGATTCCAATTGAATA
The DNA here is from genome assembly GCF_046535215.1 of Priestia sp. SIMBA_032. Classification (NCBI taxonomy): domain Bacteria; kingdom Bacillati; phylum Bacillota; class Bacilli; order Caryophanales; family Bacillaceae; genus Priestia; species Priestia sp. SIMBA_032. The sequence continues at coordinate 48,570 of NZ_JAWRXD010000002.1, forward strand.
TTTGAAGACTAGTCCGTATGCAGGATGGGAAGTTAGTTTAGTTGTAGCAGTAGTGATGGCTGTATTCGGCTACTGGTGGTTAAAGCGCTTGATTTCAAAAGCAGTTAAAAATGGAGAGCGTTTTATATCACGCGAGAAAGATCCAGCAGTAACGGAAAATCAGTCTCTTCCTAATCCGTTATTAAGTTTGCTTCCGCTTGTGGTCGTGCTCATTATTTCTTTTGCACTTCATAAGCCACTTCAGCAATCTGCGTTGATTGTTGCACTTTTAAGCGGGATCATTGTCACTTATATTGTGAACCGAAAGCATTTTAAAGGATTTTGGAATGCAGCTTCAGAAGGAACGCTGGGGGCGTTAATTGCGATTGGGAATACAGCTGCTGTCGTAGGTTTTGGAGGGGTTGCTAAGGCTGTTCCCGCGTTTGGAGTGGCTGTAGATGCCATGACGCATATTCCAGGAAGTCCGCTGATTGGGGGAGCTATTGCGGTGAGTGTTATCGCGGGGATGACAGGTTCGGCTTCAGGAGGTCAGGCGATTGCTTTACCAATCTTAGCCCCTCACTATCTAGATGCTGGTGTAAATCCAGAAGCTCTCCATCGCGTAGTAGCTATTTCTTCTGGAGTATTAGATTCTTTGCCTCATAATGGTTATGTCGTCACCACAATTAATTCTATTTGCGGAGAAACTCACAAAGATGCGTATGGATCAGTTGCAGCGATGACGGTAATTGTTCCGCTTGTTGGTCTTGCACTTGCGATTATCCTGTTTTCTTTTGGATTTGGCATTTAATAATAGCCGCTAAAGAAAGTAGAGGCTGAGACAAAAGGACTTTAGCCGAAGGAAGATCCGAACGATAAATCGTTCGGATTTTTTCATTATTATGGTAAACGTGAATCTTACGTATTTAGTTGCTTCAAGCTGCTGATTGGAGGGCAAGATGAAGCCTTGCATGGAAATCAACAGTTTTGTAGCAAAGAGTCCAGATATCCTATTTGTTCACCTTTAGATAGGATTGATTTAGTTATGTCTCAATCTCTTTTTTTGTTTTGCGCTGCATGTATGTTTTTGGGAGAAGTTGTTCATATATAAGAATGAAAGAGAGGATTCAGCAGCAAAGCAGTGCTGCAGAGCAGAAACTTTTACAAAATCCCTTGAACAACTTGCAGTTTACGAACATATTATTTACAATACAAGGTAGTATGATGTAAAAACTATGATAAGGAATAGTAGTGAACGAAGCGAGCTAAGAGAGCTGACGGGTGGTGCGAGTCAGCAAACGGGCGTTCATGAACTCACCTTGGAGTTGTAAATGTGAAGTAAAGTAACATTTACCGTCTATCCGCGTTAAGGAAAATGAGTGAGTACATAATTGTGCTAATTTGGGTGGTACCGCGGGAAGTTTATTCAACCTCTCGTCCCTTTGTTTGAGGGATGAGGGGTTTTTTAGTTTAATTAAATACAGCTGGAGCGTACAAGGAGGATTATGTATGGCTTTTAATCATGAAAAGATCGAACAAAAATGGCAAAAAGTTTGGGAAGAAAATAAAACATTTAGAACAACAGAAGATGAAGGAAAGCGTAAATTTTACGCATTAGATATGTTCCCTTATCCATCTGGCGCTGGTTTACACGTTGGGCATCCAGAAGGTTATACAGCAACGGATATTTTATCTCGTATGAAGCGTATGCAAGGATACAATGTACTTCATCCAATGGGATGGGATGCATTCGGACTACCTGCTGAGCAGTATGCATTAGATACAGGAAACGATCCGGCTGAGTTCACTGAACTTAACATTAATAATTTCCGCCGTCAAATCAAATCGTTAGGTTTCTCTTACGATTGGGAGCGTGAAATTAATACAACTGATCCTAACTACTATAAATGGACGCAGTGGATTTTCTTACAGTTATATAAAAAAGGCTTGGCTTATGTGGATGAAGTGGCGGTTAACTGGTGTCCTGCTTTAGGAACAGTGCTTGCAAACGAAGAAGTTATCGACGGTAAAAGTGAGCGTGGAGGACATCCGGTTGAGCGTCGTCCAATGAAGCAGTGGATGCTTAAAATCACAGCTTATGCAGATCGTTTACTAGAAGATTTAGATGATCTTGATTGGCCAGAAAGTATCAAAGAAATGCAGCGAAACTGGATTGGCCGCTCTGAAGGAGCTCACGTTCACTTCACAATTGATGGATATGACGAAACATTTACTGTGTTTACAACGCGTCCTGATACGCTATTTGGGGCAACGTATGCCGTTTTAGCACCTGAACATCCGTTTGTGGAAAAAATTACAACAGCCGAACAAAAAGAAGCGGTAGAAGCTTATTTAGATCAAATTAAAAGCAAAAGCGATTTAGAGCGTACAGACTTAGCTAAAGACAAAACGGGCGTATTCACAGGTGCTTATGCAATTAATCCTGTAAACGGCGAGAGAATGCCGATTTGGATTGCTGACTATGTTCTAATGAGCTATGGCACAGGTGCAATTATGGCTGTTCCTGCTCATGATGAGCGCGATTATGAGTTTGCTGTTAAATTTGAACTGCCGATTAAAGAAGTGGTAGCGGGCGGAGACGTTTCAAAAGAAGCTTATACAGGCGACGGCGAGCACGTTAATTCAGACTTCTTAAATGGTCTAGATAAAGAAGAAGCAATTTCAAATATGATTCAGTGGCTTCAAGCAAATGAAAAAGGTGAAAAACAAGTAACATACCGTCTTCGTGACTGGTTATTCAGCCGTCAGCGCTACTGGGGTGAACCGATTCCTGTTATTCACTGGGAAGATGGCACAACAACTGCAGTTCCTGAAGATCAGCTTCCCCTTGTGTTACCAAAAACGACTGAAATCAAACCGTCAGGTACAGGTGAATCTCCGTTAGCAAACATTGATGACTGGGTGAACGTTGTGGATCCGGAAACGGGCAAAAAAGGGCGCCGCGAAACAAATACAATGCCTCAATGGGCAGGCAGCTGCTGGTATTACCTACGCTACATTGATCCAACAAACAGCGAAGCGTTAGCAGATGCAGATAAATTAAAAGAGTGGTTGCCGGTTGATATTTATATCGGTGGAGCTGAACACGCCGTTCTTCACTTATTATATGCTCGTTTCTGGCATAAGTTTTTATATGATATCGGCGTAGTTCCAACAAAAGAGCCGTTCCAAAAGCTGTTTAACCAAGGTATGATTCTTGGAGAAAACAATGAAAAAATGAGTAAGTCAAAAGGTAACGTTGTAAACCCAGACGAAATCGTAGAAAGCCACGGTGCAGATACGCTTCGCCTTTACGAAATGTTTATGGGTCCTTTAGATGCATCAATCGCTTGGTCAACAAAAGGACTTGATGGTGCACGTCGTTTCTTAGATCGCGTATGGCGTTTACTTATTGAAGATAATGGTGAATTAAGCAGCAAGGTTCAAGAAAGCAATGACACTACACTTGAACGTGTGTACCACCAAACGGTGAAAAAAGTAACGGAAGACTACGAAGGTCTTCGTTTTAATACGGGTATCTCTCAGCTCATGGTATTTATCAACGACGCATATAAAGTTGACGTGCTGCCAAAGCAATACGTAGAAGGATTTGTGAAGCTATTAGCACCAATTTGTCCTCATACGACTGAGGAATTATGGAGCAAACTAGGTCACGAAGATACAATTTCGTATGAAGCTTGGCCTGCGTTTGACGAAGCAAAACTTGTAGATGACGAAGTGGAAATTGTCGTTCAAATTAACGGTAAAGTACGTGCGAAAGTAAACGTACCTGCTGAGGCATCTCGTGAAGAGCTTCAAGATATTGCAATGGCTAATGAAGACGTTCAAGAGTTCATTGAAGGTAAGACAGTGCGCAAAGTAATTGCTGTGCCTGGTAAATTAGTAAACATCGTAGCTAATTAAGTATTGATGTAGAACAGACCCCCCTGACTAAAGAGCAGTCAGGGGGTCTGTTCTAGACCTAAGGGCCTGATGTCCCCCTTTCGGGGTTGACATCAGGCCCTTAGTCAAAATCTTTGAAAGCAAGAACGAAGTAGTCTGATTAGCCAATGATAGAGTCACTTGGTCGAGTGGTCTTCTTTGTTTCTTTTTTTAGATACACTCTAGAGTGAAAGAGCTAGAGTAGCTTGTGTTCTAGACTTAAGTAGATGTACCTTGCTTTCGGGTTTGATCTTAAGAGCTTAGTCAAACCTTTAACTACAATTGGAAAAGCTTAGGCAGGGTGCTGTTTAAGCTTTTCTTATTTAGTGGCATAAAGGTATTTGAATTTGCTACAATAGCGATAGCAAGCTGAATGAAAGAATAGAGAGGAATGACGAAGATGGAAGAAGTAAAAGTAATTACGCCTGAAGAACTTCAAAAACGCGTTGAAAATGGAGAAGAACTTCATTTAGTTGATGTGCGCGAAGATGAAGAAGTAGCAGAAGGGATGATTCCAACTGCTAAACACATTCGTATGAATGATATTCCAGCTAACGTGGATTATTTTGATAAAGACAAAGAATATATTTTCATTTGCCGTTCGGGGCGCCGCAGTGAAAACGTATGTTACTACCTTCAAGAACAAGGATATAAAGTAACAAATATGGTTGGCGGCATGTTAGAGTGGGAAGGAAAAACGGTTAATAAATAAAAAAGAGGCTGGGACAAAAGTATCTCAGTTAAAGTGAAAAATGAACTATTGATCAACATGTTTGATTAGTGGTTCTTTTTTTGTTTTATTCGTCTTTAGATTGGATTCAGTTCGTTATGTCTCAACCTCTTTTTTTGAATGAAACTTCTACCATCCGACTAAAATGATAGTAGCAAAACAAATGATGACTAAATCTATAAAAGTCTTCATAAAAATAAAGGTAGGAAGAAGTTGAAAATCAGTACAAAAGCCATCATTGAGAGAAGCAGTCCATTCTGATTGAAACAAATTTGATAGGACAAGGTGGTAGAAGCTGTGATACAAGTGAAAATGTTTGATAAAGAGCATGAAAAAGATTTAGAGTTTGCGGTGAACCGATTTTTACGAAAATTAGAAGATGAAGACGTCGTGGATATTAAATATCAAGTCACAGTGGATGTTGATCGTGATGAGCAGGTGTACTGTTTTTCAGCCATGGTTATGTATAAAGCCTAGCATATTATGCTAGGCTTGTTGCAAATTCTCCTGCATTACTCCCCGCCAAACGGCCTGTTACAAGAGCAGAAGTAATATTGTATCCTCCAGTATATCCGTGGATATCAAGAATTTCCCCGCAGAAGTAAAGGCCTTGCATAAATTTCGAAGACATTTCTTTTGGGTGAATTTCTTTAACGGATACGCCGCCTCCTGTGACGAATGCTTTCTCTAAAGAAAGCGTGCCGTTTACAGCAAATTCAAATCGTTTGCACATTCTCGAGAACTCTCTCAGTTTTTCATGCTGAAGCTGTCCCGCTAGTGCTTGGCTATCAATGTCTGCTTGCTCGAGTAAAAATAATAGATAACGTTCAGATACAAAACCTTTTAAAACATTTTTAATCGCTTTTTTCGGCTCTTCTTTTGTCATTTTAGCTAATTGTTGAAAAATCTCTTCTTCATTTTGGCTAGGAAATAAATCAATAGACATTTGAACAGTGTTGCTTTTTTGTTTCTTTAACTCTTTAACGACATATTGGCTGCAGCGAAGAGCGGCTGGACCAGAAATGCCAAAGTGAGTGAAAATCATATCCATCTGATGAGTAATGACAGGCTTGCCTTTTTTATTAAGAACGCTTAATCCTACACTACGAAGCGATAGACCCTGAAGCGTTTTGGTTTTAATAAAGTGTTCGCTAGATGTAATAGGAACTTCTGTTGGGTAAAGTTCAGTAATTTTATGCCCCGCATCTTTTGCCCATTGATAACCGTCTCCCGTCGAACCTGTATGAGGCACTGATTTTCCACCTACTGCAATCACAACGCTTTTCGTTTGGATTGCTTCTCCGTTTTGAAGCACAACTTCTTTCACGGTGTTGTTTTCATAGGTTACGCGTTTAACGGCTGTATTTGTACGAATTGTCACACGAAGACGGTGAAGTTCGCTAATTAATGCATCAACAACAGATTGAGCTTTATTGCTGACCGGAAACATACGCCCGTGATCTTCTTCTTTTAATTTAATTCCAAGGCCTTCAAAATAGGAGATGATATCTTCGTTATTAAAAACAGAAAACGCACTGTATAAAAATCTTCCGTTTCCTGGAATGTGTTTAATAAGTTCATCAATCGGAAGGCGGTTTGTTACATTACAGCGTCCGCCTCCAGAAATGGCAAGCTTTCGTCCGAGTTTATTGCCTTTATCAATTAATAATACGTTTGCACCTGACTCTCCAGCTGCAATCGATGCCATCAAACCAGAAGGTCCTCCTCCGATTACGACTACATCATATATCATACTTTCACCAACCTGTCTATTCTTAAAAAATTTTAGTTTGTTCACTGACAAATCTCTCAACATTGGATAAAATGGGCTATAGTCTTTGTTTTTTTAGTTTGTTGACGAGTGCGAGTGAGTATAAGACCTTTCTTAGTGTATACTGTCACTTGCTTCTTTTCAATTCTATCATTATTATCAGTATGTAACATTAAGTATCGGAGGCAAACGTATGTCTGATTCAAAATTGTTAAGAGGGACCTTTGTGCTAACGCTTGGCACGTATGTATCCCGAATTCTGGGAATGATTTATTTATTTCCATTTGCGATTCTTGTTGGAACCGTAGGAGGAGCACTGTTTGGTTACGGATATAACCAATATGCTATTTATTTAAGCATTGCTACAGCCGGTATGCCAATGGCCGTATCGAAATTTGTGTCAAAATATAATGCACTCGGCGATTATTATACGAGTAGAAGAATGTATCGGGCCGGCATGAAATTAATGCTTGTCACAGGAATACTTGCATTTTTACTTTTATATTCGTTAGCTCCTGTTATGTCTAGAATTACACTGGGAGGTTCTGATTTAAATAACTCCTTAGAAGATGTAGTAATGGTTATGCGAATGGTTAGTATTGCGTTAATTGTAGTACCGATGATGAGTTTAATGCGAGGATTTTTCCAGGGGCACCAGTCTATGGGACCCACAGCTGTTTCACAAGTAGTTGAACAGCTTGTGCGCGTTGTCTTTTTATTAGCATCCACCTATATTGTCATCAAAGTTGTACATGGGAGTCTTGCATTAGCGGTTGGATTTGCTACAATGGGGGCTTTTGTAGGAGCTCTTGCTGGACTGGCCGTATTAATTTGGTACTGGAAAAAACGAAAGCCTCATCTCGATAAAATGGTGAACGAGCAGACGGTAACGCCTACGCGTATTTCTACCGTATCCATTTTTAAAGAGCTGCTTACGTATTCATTGCCATATGTGTTTGTCAGCTTAGCTATTCCGCTGTATCAGTATGTGGATCAATTCACATTTAACCGTGCGATGGTAGCGGCTGGACAAAAAGAAATAGCGGAGTCCATGAACGGAATTGTTCAGTCTTATGTTCCAAAGCTTGTGATGATTCCTGTTTCATTAGCTACTGCGTTTGGTTTGACTCTTGTACCAACGATTACACGTTCATTTGTGAATAAAGATTATAATGTATTGCAAAAGCAAATTGATCAAACATATCAAACGATTATGTTTCTTGTGCTGCCAGCATCTGTAGGGTTAATGGCTTTAGCTGGCCCAGCATATACGTTTTTCTTTGGAACAGATGCATCGGATGCGGGTGGTAATGTCTTGCTTTATTATGCACCGGTAGCTTTATTATTCTCATTTTTTACGGTTAATGGAGCTATTTTACAAGGAATCAACAAACAAAAATATGCTGTTTTAAGTCTATTATTTGGATTGATTGTGAAAATTGTGGTGAACGTTCCATTTATTCTTATGTTCCACGAGATTGGTTCAGTTTTAGCGACAGCACTAGGCTATATCGTATCTCTTGTTTATATGTTTGCGCTTATTCAAAAACACGCAAAATATAACTACAGTGAGTTTATAAAACGCTCCGTGCTCATTCTCATTTTTGTTGCGATCATGGGAATCAGTGTAAAAATTGTCGCAGCGGTGATTGGTCTGTTTACAGAGCCAGGACGATTCTCTGCCACTGTTATTACGATTATAGGAGCAGCAGTAGGCGGCCTTATTTACTTTATCATTACCTATCGTTCAAGCCTGCTTGAAAAAGTAATGGGAGCGAGGGTAACAGGTGCAATTGAACGAAAGATACTGCGCCGAAATAAACAGCGCAGTGCATAAGAAGATGACTCGTCAGAGTCATCTTCTTTTCAAAAAAGAGGAGGATATTACATGCGTTTGGATAAATTGCTTTCTACCGTTGGGTACGGAAGCCGAAAAGAAGTGAAAGGTCTTTTAAAGACTGGAGCTGTTAAGGTAGATGGTACAGCGGTTAAAGATGCCAAGGTACACGTTAATCCAGATGAACAAGAAATAACTGTACATGGCGAAGCCGTTTCTTACCGAGAATTTGTTTACTTTATGCTGCATAAGCCGCAAGGTGTCATATCAGCGACCGAAGATTCTCTTCATGAAACAGTGTTGGACTTACTGGAAATTGACGATGCTGTGTACGATCCATTTCCGGTAGGGCGTTTAGACAAAGATACAGAAGGGCTCTTGCTGCTGACAAATGACGGTCAGCTTGCACATCAGCTGCTATCTCCTAAAAAGCATGTTCCTAAAACGTATTTTGCAAAAATTAATGCACCGGTGACTGAAGAAGATGCTGAAGCATTTAGACAGGGTGTCACTCTTGATGATGGATACGTAACAAAATCAGCAGAATTAAAGATACTAACAAGCAGTGTGGAATCAGAAATTGAATTAACGATCGTTGAAGGGAAATTCCATCAAGTGAAGCGTATGTTTGAAGCAAGAGGAAAAAAAGTAACGTATTTAAAACGTTTATCTATGGGAGCTTTGCTGTTAGACGAGTCGTTAGATTTAGGAGAGTACAGGGAGTTAACCGAAGAAGAACTAGCTTTATTGCAAAAATCAAATGCCTAAGAAGAGGCGAAAGAAAAAGGAACCTAAGTCTAAAATGGTTCCTTTTTTTGTCCACTTTATTAGACAAGTGAAACATTTCACGTTAAAGCACTTAAACGAGTACCAACTCTGCTTGACGTGCAAATGGAGCGGGGGACTATGCACTCGTCCAAGTCTTGACTTTCTACTGCGTAGAATTTTATCTCTATATATAAATCACTTACTACCCTTGAAATAAACTTACTAGGATGACATCTTGACCTTCTTTTGCGTAGTCGTCCATGTACCGCGACTTGGGCTGCGAACTAAATCATTATATGCTAACACATTCAAGTCACGCTGAATGGTTCTTGGTGTAATACCAAATTCGTCTACGAGCTCTTGCGTTGTAACTGTTCCATTTTTACAAATGAACATATAGACCGATTTGATACGAGTTAGCATTCGATTAGTTGAAGGTTTCAAAAAACCACTTCCTTATTCGTTTTTCGTAAGGCACAACTTCTTTATAACTCTGAGATGTCAAGCACTATTTCAGTCCTTATCCTTATTGTACACAAAATCGACAGAAAAATAAAAGAGAAAACGCAAATTAACACAATATTTACAAAAAATGATATAAATATGTAATCCTTTCGTAACATCTCCTTCCTCTATTTGCACATTTTTTATAGTATATGTAAACAATAAACAAATAGAATCCGTTTTTATCGATTGTGCCTACAAATTATTTCCCGGAATTTTGACTCTGTAAACCTTTGATATGAAAGGAAAGAGACAATTATTTCTTTCTATATAAAGGTATGATAAAGTTAAATTTACCAATAGTAATGATAGATACAATCTGTAAAAGCAGGCAAAGGAGACAAACAGATGACGGCAATTAATTGGAAAGAGGAAGTTCAAAAAAGAGAAGCTGAAATTCTAGCTGAGACGCAGCGTTTTCTACAAATTAAAAGTGTTTTGACAAGCACAGAAAAACAAGAAGAGCCATTTGGACCTGGAATTGCTCAAGCGCTTGACTTTCTTTTAAATAAAGGAAAAAATGATGGGTTTTCCGTCAAGAACGTAGACGGATATGCTGGTCATATTGAAGCAGGAGAAGGAAAAGACCTCCTTGGCATTCTTTGTCACGTAGACGTTGTTCCTGAAGGAGACGGGTGGTCGGTTGATCCATACGGCGGTGAAATAAAAGACGGGAAAATTTTTGCTAGAGGAGCAATCGATGACAAAGGCCCGACGATGGCTGCTTATTATGCGATGAAAATTGTGAAAGATTTAGGGCTTCCTCTATCTAAGCGGGTTCGAATGATTATTGGAACGGATGAAGAAAGTGACTGGAGATGTGTGGACCACTACTTCAATCATGAAGAGATGCCAACGATGGGATTTGCGCCCGATGCAGATTTTCCTATCATTTATGCTGAAAAAGGTATTACAGATGTAGAAATTCGCCAGCAGCCAATTGAAGGAACAAAGGGAAGCGTTCAGCTTACATCATTTGTCTCTGGGCGACGCTACAATATGGTTCCTGATCTTGCAACAGCTGTTCTTGAATTCCATAGTGAAACGGATATTAAAAATAAATATGATCAATTTTTAAAAGATGAGTCTTTAAAAGGTTCAATAACCGAAAAGAGCGGTGCGTATACACTTACTCTAGAAGGAGTTTCAGCACATGGCAGCGTGCCTGATAAAGGGAAAAATGCTGGGCTTACACTTCTTCGCTTTTTACACACATTAGAACTTGATGAACAAGCTAATCAGTTTGTAGGTTATGCAAATGCGTATTTAGTTCAAGATGCACTAGGAGAAAAAATGGGCTTGAATCGCAAAGATGAGGTCACGGGTGATTTAACGATCAATGTGGGAATCATGTCTTATAATCAAGAAGAAGCGGGGCACTTTGGCTTAAATATTCGCTATCCTGTATCAGCTCATATTGACGATATTATTGATACGATTAAAGAAAAAAGTGAATCTTATCAAATGACCATCAAACATTTTACAGATTCTAAACCACATCACGTCGATCAAAAACATGAGCTTATTCAAACGCTTCAAAAGGTTTACCAAGAACAAACAAATGAAGAACCTACACTTATTTCAATCGGAGGAGGAACATATGCCAGAGCATTAGAAGCTGGTGTGGCATTTGGACCTCTTTTCCCAGGCCGTGAAGAAGTAGCGCATGAAAAAGATGAGTACATGGTAATTGAAGATTTACTTCGTGCAACAGCTATCTATGCACAGGCTATTTACGAATTAGCTAAATAAAAAAGCGAACGCCTTTGCGTTCGCTTTTTTTATTATTCAAATGAGAAGAGGTCGCTTGATAAATAACGTTCACCTGTATCGCAAGCAATACATACGACCACTTGATCGGGAGATAATTTTTTGGCTACCTCGATAGCAGCATAGCACGCAGCGCCTGATGAAGGGCCGACTAAAATTCCTTCTTCAGAAGCTAAGCGTCGCGTAATATCGTAGGCTTGTTCATCTTTAATTTTTAAAATTTCGTCGTAAACATCTACGTTAAGCGTATCAGGAATAAATCCAGGGCTTGTTCCTACAAGCTTGTGCTTTCCAGGTCTTCCTCCAGATAATACAGGAGAACCAGCGGGTTCCACAACGTGAACGGTCATGTCTGGGTAGTTCTCTCTTAGAACTTCACCTGTGCCTGTGATTGTTCCGCCTGTTCCAGCAGTAGCAACAAAAGCGGATAAGTCTTTTCCTAAATCGTTCATTGCCTCAATAATTTCCTTAGCAGTCGTTTTTCGATGTGCGTCAGGGTTTGCATTATTTTCAAACTGCATAGGCATAAATGCATTTGGAATTTCTTTTGTAAGCTCTTCTGCTTTGCGAATTGCCCCACGCATTTTTTCATCGCCCGGTGTTAGAACAACTTCAGCACCATATGCTTTTAACAAGTTAATTCGTTCTTGAGTCATGGTATCTGGCATGACTAAAATAGAACGATACCCTCTTGCCGCGGCATTCATAGCTAAGCCAATACCTGTATTTCCGCTCGTTGGTTCAATAATTGTGGAATTTTCATTGAGCAAGCCTGCTTTTTCAGCTTCCATGATCATATTAAAAGCAGCACGGTCTTTTACACTACGGCTCGGATTAAAAAATTCTAGTTTTAAGTAAACGGATGCTCCATCTGCTGGTTGAAGACGATTTAATTTAACAAGAGGTGTCTCGCCAATCAAATCAGCCATATTGTTAACAACTTTCATTTTTCTCATCCTTTTCTTATAAAAATTCTCTGTATTGTTTCTATGATAACACAAATTCTTATTTTTTAAGCACATGGCAAATTTTCAGAAAAACCTCTCTATTTTATCCAAAAAACCTTTAAAATAAATCTAGTTCTTTTTGAACATAACAAATTGGGGAAAGATAATGAAAACAAAAGGAGGGATTTGATGAAAGGTGATCAACACTATTTTATTGGAATCAACGTGCCTGTCTCCATTGCACGTCAGGCAGAAAATTGGGCAAAGGAATTAACACCTTTTCCTTTCAAACAATGGACATACCTTGACGATTATCATATAACGCTACAATTTTTAGGATTTGTCGGGAACAAAAAGGAAAAGCTGATTAACCGCTTAAAAGAAGTAGCCTCTCGTCATTCAAGTTTTTCATTGCAGACAGGTCAGTACGATGTGTTCGGTGCGTATAACAAGCCTAGAGTGCTTTATGTAGGCCTTAAGCCAAATGATAAGCTTATGAATCTACAAAGGGATATACAGGCCGTATGGGGAGACCTAAGCGGCTTATACGAAAAACGTCCTTATCGTGCTCATATTACGATTGCAAAGAAGTGGGGAGGGGAAGCCGGGCTTTCGGAAGAGCAGTTAAAGCAAACGTTGATTGAAGAACAGTTTCAAGTAAGTTCGTTTGCCCTTTTTGAAGTTCATCCTGCTAGCAAACCTAAATATAAAGAAATACTATCTTTTTCCTTGCAGTCACAGTAGCATATGAACATATAAGCATGGAGAGAGAGTATTTAAAGATTAATCTTATCAAAGGAAAGAAAACGCCGATGATAATAGAGAAACGATCGATGAACAAAGTTTTAGAGGAATTTTAATTAGGGGATTGATGTAAACGTGGCGCAGCTACTTAAGGTGAAAGATTATATTTCCCGTTATGAAAAAGACGTTTATCACTACACGTCTCAGTTTAATCAGTTAAAAAAACATAATTGGAAGAAAGCAAAGCAATTATTTGAAGAAGGGCTATTACATGAGCCCCCTGTACAAGAAGAACCAAAAGCTCAACGTTCATTTTTGCAAAAAGCAAAAGAGCGGTTTACAAGAAAAAAAGAAACGTTTGAAGTGGAAGAGGCGTTCTCTAGCGATAGCGTGGAAAATCAAGAGCTATTGAGGTTTACAACTCTTCCACAAACAGCGGAAGATTTGAAAATATTGTTTTTAGAAAATGTATTTGATCTTCAAATGAAATGGGCTACATCCACTTTATTTGAGTTCTCGCAAGCAGATCGTAAATATTACCATGATGAAGCTCTTCGTTATTTTATTCAGCGCTTTCCTGATACGTATCTCGTGATGTACAAGCCTGTTTTCCTGATTAATAAAGCTCCGGTAGAAGGGGATATCATTATTGTTACTCCAACGGAAACCCTCTGTATTTGTTTAATAGAAACATATAAAAGCGCTGTTTTTCAGTATTCAAAAGAAAATTTTTGGACAGAGTTAAGAGGAAGAGATCAAAAAAAGATATTAAATCCTTTAATTGGGTTAAATCGAATGGAGCAAATTGTCCGAAGCATCTATCGTACTCACGATATTGAACATAGCGTAAAGAAAATATTACTAAGCAGAAATGGATACATTGACTACGCTGCGGAGCCTTATCAGGTTGAATTTGTAGATGCTAGAAAGTATGAAGAATGGTTTTATGAACTTCGTAAATCTAAAGCGCCTTTAAAGTTCAAACAGATGAAAGCAGCTCAGGTACTGCTCGAACACAGCCAGAGTATTTATTTTGACCGGGAATTTGAAGCAGGTCAATAATACGAACATTCACGCTATGAAAGTGCTTTCGTTTTTGCGTTTGCTACATATAATGCTACTAAAGAGGTAATTGGCATAAGGAGGAGAAAAGGATGACTGGTGATAATAAGTTTCAAGCTTATTTAGATCAAATAGATCGTATTACTCTTTTAGTTCCCACTTCTTATCATGAAGGTCAAATTGATTTTTTTGTGATTAAAAGTACACAAGTGCATGAGACCATCTCTATTGAAAACGTACATGAATTAGAAGGTTTTATCAAATATGAAGGCAAGGTTGAAGGCAGCATAGCAATTGGACAGTCGTACTTTATCTGTGATAATTACGGAGAGAAAGTTCCGCTGCAGGTAGGGGCTGTTATACGAACAAAAGAGTTTGATGAAAGATTTTATTATAATCAAAATGATTTGGGTGCAGCCTTTTATTCAGATCATATTATGATAAAAATTTGGGCCCCGACTGCATCAGCAGTGGTTTTAAAATTAATACATGCAAACAGCGGGAAAGAAGAACTGTACGTTATGACTCGTCAAAGAAAAGGCGTATGGGAAAAGAAACTTCCCTTAGATAAAGAAGGGTATTATTATCGATTTTTAATAGATGTAAACGGCGGGACAAATGAAGCGGTGGATCCTTATGCCGTTGCAGCTACAGCAAACAGTGAATACGGAGTTCTGATAAATCTTCATACAGCCTATGTTCATCTCCATGAAAAGCCACCTTTCCTTCAGCCAACGGATGCCGTTATTTACGAAATGCACGTTCGCGATTTTTCTATTCATCCTTCAAGCGGGATGGAAAAAAAAGGTACGTACCTAGCTGTTACTGAATCAAGCGGTCAGCCAGACAAAACAACAGGTCTTCATTATTTAAAAGAGCTAGGAGTGACCCACCTTGAATTTCTTCCTATTAACGACTTTGGCGGAGTAGATGAATTAAATCCTCATGCTTCTTATAATTGGGGGTATAATCCATTGTTGTTTAATGTACCAGAAGGAAGCTACTCCGCTGACCCTTCAAATCCCGTCACTCGTATTGCTGAAGTGAAACAATTAATATCAACACTTCATCAACAGGGATTCCGTGTTATTATAGATGTAGTTTATAATCACGTATTTGTACGAGAAGAATCACCTTTTGAAAAAATTGTTCCGGGCTATTATTTTCGACATGATGAGTTTGGGATGCCTTCGAACGGGACGGGAGTAGGAAATGATTTTGCTTCTGAACGAAAAATGGCGCAAAAATTTATTATCGATTCAGTATTATTTTGGATAAAAGAATATGACGTTGATGGGTTTCGCTTTGACCTCATGGGGATTTTAGATATAGAAACGATGAACATCATTCGGGAAAAAATAAATGAAATTGATTCTACTATTTTGGTGTTTGGCGAAGGCTGGGATTTAAATACTCCTCTCCCCTACGATCAAAAAGCAATGATGGCGAATGCCCGCCAAACCCCTCAAATCGGCTACTTTAATGATCGCTTTCGAGATTCTGTAAAAGGAAGCACGTTTGATGTGTATGAAAAAGGTTTTATCAGCGGAAATATTCATCAAAAAGAGACCGTGCAATCCGTGATAGCGGGGAGCATTCTGGATAAAGAAGACAGCCGGGCTTTATTTATAAATCCAGCACAGTCAGTTAATTACGTTGAATCACATGATAATCATACGCTGTGGGATAAGTTAACGAATTCAAACGGAGACGAAGACGAAGACACTCGTAGAAGTCGTCACCGCCTTGCTACTGCTATTGTACTTCTTTCACAAGGCATACCGTTTCTTCATAGTGGTCAAGAGTTTTACCGCACTAAACAAGGCGTAGAGAACAGCTATAATTCACCCGATGATATTAATGCACTTGATTGGAATCGAAGAATGGAATTTTCTGCTGATGTAAATTGGGTTCAAGAGCTGATTCGTATTCGCAAACAGCACGGTGCATTTCGCCTGGGGGATGCTTCAGCAATTAGGCAGCATGTCTCTTTCCTAAACACGCCGCAATCCGTTATTGGCTATTGTTTATCAAACGTACTGGCTTACGGTCCGTGGAAGAATATTATGGTGTTTTTTAATCAAGGCCTAATGGAAGAAAAAGTAGTTTTGCCAGAAGGACCATGGAAAATAGCACTTGATCATTGTAAAGTATATAAAAATGGGTATCCTGCTATAGAGGATAATGCTATAAACGTTCCAAAGCTTAGCGTTCTTATTTTATTTCAAACGTAATTATTGTCTTCAACCACTTGACGAAAAAAGTATGATGGAGATAATATTTATAAAGGATGGCTATTGATACATATCCTCAATAGCCGTCTTTTTTATTTACTAAGAAAATAACGTCATGATGTCTTAATAGATTGCTTTATTGAGTGAAATTTTTAAACGAAATGTGTGTGTTGAAATTGAAGGTGAATTGGTTGGAAGATATATTAGGAAGCGAATGGGAAATTACTCCTGCTGGCGGAGCGACAGGAGAAGCTTATTTTGCAAAATTTCAAGACCGAAAGCTTTTTTTAAAGCGTAATTCATCACCTTTTTTAGCAGTATTGTCAGCTGAAGGAATTGTACCGAAGCTCGTGTGGACAAGACGAATGGAAAATGGAGATGTGATCACAGCTCAGCACTGGCTAGATGGTCGAGAATTAAAACCAAAAGATATGAATTCGAGTCGAGTGACAGAATTGCTTAGTAAAATTCATCATTCAAACGAGTTATTAGATATGTTGAAAAGGTTAGGGAAAACGCCGCTTCTTCCCGAAGACGTGCTAGCCGATATTCTAGAGAACGTGGACGAACGACTTCAAAAAGAGAGTATTGTAGAGCAGGGAATCAGCTATTTACAAGCAGAGCTTACGTCCATTCAAACAGATAAATATGTTGTGTGTCACTGTGATGTGAACCACAATAACTGGATGCTTGGAGAGAATACGCAGCTATATTTAATTGATTGGGACGGAGCGATGATTGCAGATCCTGCTATTGATTTAGGTTTATTGCTTTATTGGTACATCAATCCATCTCAGTGGGAAGAATGGCTTGAGCATTATGGGATCGAACTAACTGAGAACTTGAAAAAGAGAATGAAGTGGTATGTGATAAGTCAAACCATTTTATTCATTGAATGGCATCGTTCGAAAAACGAACATTCTGAAATGAATTACTGGCTTGAATATCTTCGGTTGTTGCTCGTCAACGACATTCAAGCACAGTAGCAAAGATTATGACAAGGTAGATAGTTCTTGGACCCATTGTGATAAATTTTGTTGATTGGTTTGAATATGTTCGTCTAAATGAGCAGCACTTTTTGCATCTTGCGTGTATTGATACACGTTTTGTAGTGTTGCTTGTACGTCTGTGCTAGCATGTCCTTTTGCTAACATTGATTGAATTAAACGTTCAACCTGTTCACATTCCGCAACTGTTCCGCAGCAATCACTTTGATGATTAGATAAAATATCTTTTAATATATTCATTTGGTGTTCGGCATTTAAAGGCATTAAGCATCATCCTTTCTCGTATGATGCTCTTATTTTTTTCTATCTAAACACAATTATGCATGAGAATGTCGGTTGTTTCGAATAACCGACATTTTCAATGCGTCAAAATAAATTAAAGAGGTGCAACATGAGATTACGAAACAAACCTTGGGCAAAAGATAAAATTGCTGAAAATCCCCAATACGTGGTTCCAAACCCAGCGGATTATAAAGGAAACTGGAAAGAAGTTTTTGGGAATGAAAATTCTCTTCATATTGAAGTAGGAACAGGAAAAGGCCAATTTTTAGTAGGGATGGCTAAACAAAATCCGCATATTAACTATATTGGAATTGAAATGTACGAAAGTGTCATCTTAAGTGCTCTAGAACGACTGATTGAAGAAGAGCTCCCAAATTTAAAGTTGTTGAATGTAGATGCTAACCAACTTAGTGAGTTTTTTACAAAAAATGATGTGGGTCGCGTTTATCTTAATTTCTCTGATCCATGGCCAAAAAAGAGACATGCCAAGCGCCGTTTAACATACAAAACGTTCTTAAACATGTATGAAAATCTGCTGGTTGATGGTGGAGAAATTCACTTTAAAACAGATAATCAAGGGCTATTTGAGTATTCATTGACAAGCTTTTCAGAATATGGGCTTCTTCTCAAGTACATTAGCTTAGATTTGCATAAAAGCGATTTTGAAGGCAATGTTATGACGGAATATGAAGAGAAATTTTCACAAAAAGGCAGCCGCATTTACCGCTGTGAAGTAAAATACCTGAATGAAAAAGACTGAGTTTCTCAGTCTTTTTTTGTTCAAAAAGAGAAGGGGATAGTGATAAAATAAAAAGGAATATAATGGAGGTGTAAAATGGAAACGCTAACAATAGGTGAATTAAAAGTGACATGGCTTCGTGGAGGGAATAATCATTTAGACGGAGGGGCAATGTTTGGTGTTGTTCCAAAAGAGCTTTGGACAAGAAAATATCCTATCTCAGAAGGAAATCGTATTCCAATGAGGACTGATCCTTTGCTCGTTCAAACTGAAAAACACCTCATGTTAATTGATGCAGGCATAGGAAATGGGATGTTGGATGAGAAAAAAAAGCGTCATTTTGGCGTAACGGAAGAATCATTTATTGCTGAAGACTTACAAAAGTTAGGGTTTACGTGTAAAGATATTACTCATATCATTATGACGCATCTTCACTTTGATCATGTGTCAGGCTTAACAAAATGTATCAACGGAAATTTTTCCTCTGCTTTTCCAAATGCAAGAATTTTTGTTAGCGACATCGAGTGGAATGAAATGAAAAATCCTAATATACGTTCTAAAAATACGTATTGGAAACAAAATTGGGAATTTATTCAGCATCAAGTAATAACATTTAGCGACAAAGATGAAATTGTGCCTGGAGTAACGGTTCATCATACCGGAGGTCACAGCGATGGTCATGCTGTAGTTGTATTAAAAGGAAACCATGACACCTTAGTGCACATGGGCGATCTTTTGCCAACACATGCACATCAAAATGTCTTATGGGTAATGGCATATGATGATTATCCAATGACTTCGATTGAACAAAAGCAGCAGTGGCTAGCTTATGCCTACGAGCATCAAGCTTGGCTAAGTTTTTATCATGATGCTTTTTATCGAGCAGTAAAATGGGATAATAAAGGAGAAATAGTTGACGAAATTAAACGGGTGCATTCAACGTTAATTCAATAATAGCACCGCTTTTTTTATCAATGAAAAACTCGTAATGTTCCTGTTTTGCATCACGTGTTCTGATAATTCCACCTGTATAACCATAAAAAGAGAGACCATGTTTTTGAATGACTTTAGTCGTTGTTTCAATCCATGAGCCGTCGATTGCCCCGTTTTGCTTAAAAGCGCTTTTAACAATCGTAAGGGCTTCCGATGAGGAAATTGACGACTTTCTTTTTTGAATAATATAAGCGCTTGCAAATCCGACTGCAGCTCCTGCTATTAGTTGAGTCCACTTCACGTTATTCACCTGCTTTTTAAGGATATGTTTTCACTATTATATCAAATTGTCGAATGCTTTGTTAAGTTGAGTCATAGAAGAGAAGGACGGAACTAGCAACTATTTCCGGTTTTCGATACAATAAAGAAAATGATACATAAAGGAGAGTATATATGAACAATGAAACGCTATCTCTATTTAAAACATTAACGGAGTTACCAGGTGCCGCTGGAAACGAACATCAAGTACGTTCATTTATGCGCTCGCAAATTGAACCCCTTGTAGATGAAGTCATTCAAGATGGGTTAGGAAGTTTATTCGGCGTTCGCTATAATGAAGAAAAAGGTCCTAAAGTAATGGTAGCAGGACATATGGACGAAGTAGGATTTATGGTTACATCTGTAACAGATAAAGGAATGCTTCGTTTTCAAACTCTAGGAGGATGGTGGAGTCAAGTACTTCTAGCTCAACGCGTCCATGTTGTTACAAAAAAAGGTCCTATCACCGGTGTAATTGCTTCTATCCCTCCCCATTTATTAGACGAATCACAGCGCAACAAGCCGATGGCCATTAAAAATATGATGATTGATGTGGGCGCAGATAGCAAGCAGGAAGTAGCAGAAATGGGCATTCGTCCTGGTGATCAAATTGTCCCGATTTGTCCGTTTACGCCAATGGCAAATGAAAAGAAAATACTGGCGAAAGCATGGGATAACCGCTATGGGTGCGGACTTGCGATTGAATTATTAAAAGAAGTAAAAAATGAAAAATTGCCAAATATCTTATATTCTGGAGCTACTGTTCAAGAAGAAGTAGGACTTCGCGGTGCTCAATCCGCTGCGAATATGATTAAACCGGATTTGTTTTATGCACTAGATGCTAGTCCTGCTAACGATACATCAGGTGATAAAAATGCATTTGGACAATTAGGAAAAGGCGTATTACTTCGTATCTTTGACCGTACGATGGTCACACATAGAGGAATGAGAGAATTTATTTTAGATACAGCTGAGACAAACAGCATCCCTTATCAATACTTCGTTTCTCCAGGAGGTACGGATGCAGGGCGCGTTCATACTTCTAACAATGGCGTTCCTTCTGCAGTGATCGGCGTATGTTCACGTTATATTCATACTCATGCTTCTATGATTCATGTGGATGACTATGCAGCTGCAAAAGAATTATTAGTCAAACTTGTACGTTCTACAGACCAAACAACGCTTGATACGATTAAGCAAAACGGATAAAGAAGAACAAAGCAGCTGCTTTTGCGGTTGCTTTGTTTCATAATGACAGGAGAAAAAAATGAAAATTGCAATCGGAACGAAGAATCCAACAAAAGTAAATGCAGTAAAAAAAGTATTTGGAGATACTTTTACATATGTAGAGGTAGACGTGCAGTCCGGGGTGTCGCCACAGCCTTTTTCTGATGAAGAAACCATCCAAGGAGCGATTAACCGCGCGCGTGCTGCAGTCAAAGAGACAGGTGCTGATATTGGCATTGGACTTGAAGGAGGGGTGCAGGAAACGCCTCATGGCTTATTCCTTTGCAACTGGGGAAGTCTTGTTACCTCTAAGGACCTTGAACCGATTTTAGGTGGAGGAGCTCGTATTCTGCTTCCTGAAGCGGTAGCCGGTATGCTTCGTCATGATAAAAAAGAATTAGCCGAAGCTATGGAAGTGTATACAAACCAAAAGAATATTCGAAAAAAAGAAGGAGCAATCGGTATTTTCACCAATGGGCATGTAGATCGGACCGCTATGTTTTATCAAGTTGTTTTAATGCTAAAAGGACAGCTGGATTTTAGGACAAATCAAGCTGTTCAATAGGAAATTTCTTTGTAACCCTTTATAATAGAAAAGCATCAGTGTATGATAGTTGCAACAACTCATATACTATGTTTTGATGTAGAAGGATTAAATAATGTATGGGGCTTTAGCCGTTTAAATACGAAAGTAAAAGAAAAAGTGGAGGAAAGAAAAATGGAAAAAATGCAAACAATTGAACAATACAAAGAAATCATTAAAGAAGGAAAACATATCATGATGTTTTCAGCAGACTGGTGCCCAGATTGCCGAGTAATCGAGCCTGTGCTTCCAGAAATTGAGGCGAATCATAGCGAGTATACATTTCACTATGTCGACCGCGACGACTTTATCGATCTTTGTGCAGAATTAAGCATCTTTGGAATTCCAAGCTTTGTTGGTTACAGCAACGGAGAAGAAACAGGGCGTTTTGTCAGTAAAGACCGTAAAACAAAAGAAGAAATTGAAGAGTTTATTAACGGCTTAAATGCATAAACCAAGTGAAGACTGATAGCTATCTACAGCTATCAGTCTTCATACATAAAAATGAGAAAAGGAGGCGTAAATATGGCGAAAATGAATAGTCAAAAGATGAGAAAACTACTAGAAGAGCGACTAATGGGTGCGGATTGGTCATTTTCATTTGATCGTGAAAAAGATACGCTGCGCGTTGAACATCAGGAAACGAAAAAAGGTGTAACCATTTCTTTACCTGGGCTAATTGCAAAATGGGAAGAAAAAAAGGAAGCAGCTCTAGATGAAATGGTATATTATATAAAAGAAGCTCTTCGTGTTATGAACGATGAACAGCAGGTAGCGGGAAAAGAAAAGCGCATTTATCCAGTTATTCGCTCAACGTCTTTTCCGGATAAATCAAATGAAGACGTGCCGTTGATTTATGATGAACATACAGCTGAAACACGCATTTATTATGCGCTTGATTTAGGCAATACATATCGTCTATTAGATGAGAAACTAATTCGCAAGGAAAATTTAGATCTATCCGCAGTGCGGGAAATGGCTAAATTTAATCTTCGCTCTTTGCCGATTTCACATAAAAAAGATACGGTAGCAGGCAATGACTTTTATTTTGTAAATCAAAACGACGGATACGATGCAAGCCGAATTCTTAATGAGGCATTTTTGCAAGATTTTGCTTCTAGTGTTTCGGGCACAATGGCTATAGCAGTACCTCACCAAGATGTGCTGATTCTAGCTGATATCCAAAACGAAACGGGTTATGATATTCTTGCGCAGATGACCATGAGCTTTTTTGCAAGTGGACGTGTACCCATCACAGCTCTTTCATTTTTATACGAAAACGGCGAGCTAGAACCTATTTTTATTCTAGGAAAAAATCGTAGTAAAGGACGGGACTAATTATGAATCTTTTTTATAATAAAGAAGGCATCGGCGATACGTTAATCGTCAAGCTAGAAGAGATCGCAATTGAAAATCGCACGTTTGAAACAAAAGGCGACGTTGTGCGTATCTTTGATCAAAAATCAAATACAACAGCTGGCTATAACATTTTTCATGCTTCTTCTAAGTTGAAAGTAGAGGGAAATGGTTCTCTTGAATTGACAGAAGAAATGGTGGAAGAAGTAAATCGTGTACTTAGCGAAAGCGGTTTTGAAGGTAAACTTGAAGTGGATTTATCTCCTAAATTCGTAGTGGGATATGTTCAAGAAAAAGAGAAGCATCCAAATGCAGATAAGCTGAACATCTGTAAAGTAGATGTTGGCACAGAAACACTTCAAATTGTATGCGGAGCACCAAATGTAGACGCAGGTCAAAAAGTCGTGGTAGCAAAAGTAGGAGCAGTTATGCCAAGTGGTATGATCATTAAAGATGCAGAGCTGCGCGGTGTGCCTTCTTCAGGTATGATTTGCTCTGCTAAAGAGCTGGCGCTTCCGGACGCTCCTCAAGAAAAAGGGATTTTAGTGCTTGAAGACAAATATGAAGTAGGTCAGCCTTTTCAAGCATAAAAACAGAGTGCGATACTGATTTATAGGGCAAAAGCATGATGTTTTTTTACACGTATATTTCAAAGCGTTACAGTTGCTGAAAAGCAATTGTCAATTCTTAAAAAGGTTTGATAGAATTAAAAGCCACTAGTACATACTAGTGGCTTTTTTCGCGTTCAATTATAAGTGCTAATTAAACGTGAAAAAATATTTTTGCAAAGAGGAATTTTACTGTATAAATAAGGGAAGCAAAATAGTAGATTTTATAGT
The DNA here is from genome assembly GCF_046535215.1 of Priestia sp. SIMBA_032. Lineage (NCBI taxonomy): Bacteria > Bacillati > Bacillota > Bacilli > Caryophanales > Bacillaceae > Priestia > Priestia sp. SIMBA_032. Next base: position 72,142 of record NZ_JAWRXD010000002.1, read on the forward strand.
AAGAGTTCAAGCATACGTGATAGAATGATAAATGAAAACATAGTATATATATCCATCTCAGAGAATACTTTGAGGCTAAAGGTAAATAAAGGATACATGGATAGCTTTTTGTAGGTGTCGCAGCACTGCGGTATAAGAGGCTAAACGAAGTAAGATAGTCTGATAGAAAGAGTGATAAAAATGGGTTTTGTACGAAAAGTAATGGATTATTTACTAGGATACGAAGTGAAAGAAATCGTTGTAGACGAACATGGAAATACAACGGAAGAATACCCTTTAAATAGAGAAAAAACAATTCCTAAAAAGAAGGCTCCTAAGCCTAAACAAATGCAGTCAGTTCATCAAAAGCCAGTGATGAAAGCAGCGCCAAAACCTTCTGTTCCACACTCGGCCAGAACGCAAAAACGGAGTTACAGTGAAGAACAGCAAGATGTTCATACAAAAGTAGCTTATCAATATCCAAAAGGAACGTTTCGTTTCCCTTTAATTGATGATATGGGAGAAGCAAAAAAGTCAGCAATTCCTAAAAATGAACCAAGGCCTGTAGCAAAAAAGGCACCGGCTCCGTTTTATCAAGAGCCTGTTCGCAAGTCAGCGCTAACGCAGCCTAAGTCAGTATCTCAGCCGTTAAAAACGGTATCTGAAAAGAAAGAAGCGATTCCGCAAGTAAGAAAACGTCCGTTTCGTCCGACTGAAATTCCTTCACCTGTATATGGGTTTAATAAGAGGCCTTCTAATGTTGTACAAAACGGAAGTGAGGAAGTAGTAGAATATGAGCTCCCGAGTACACAGTTATCAAAAGCAGCGTTTGAAGATGAAATTTACCGACGAGCGATGAATACGTCTGTTGTAGAGCCGTTAAGAAAACCAGTTTCTCAGCCTATAGCCGCAGAAGCAAAGATTCAAGAAACGGAAGAAATGATGCAACTGTCTTCTCAGCGTTTTGCTCAGTGGAAGCAATATGAGGAAAATCAAAAAGAGAAGCTATCATTTCCTGAAGAAAAGCCAAGTTCTTCAGTAGCCGTAAAAGAACAGGAAGAGGCTCCAACTTTTGAAGAATCACACGCGGTCGAACCGTTAGTAGCAAAAGAGAAAGCTCCTGACTGGGATTTGGCGGAAGAAACAGCAGTAGCTGAAGAGGCTTCAATTTCAAAGGAAACGCCTCCGTTTGAATCATCCGTTTCTTTCCAACAAGAGATCGGAAATGAAGCTGAAGAGGTAAAAGCAGAAACGTTGATGGAAGAAAGCCCAGCGCTTTTACAAGCATCAGAAGAAGTAGAAGCACTAAAGCCTAGAAAGATAGAAGAAGCTCCAGCCGCTGAGAAAGAAAGTGACGTCATTCTAGAAGAGCCAACAAACAGTGTTCATATTGAAGCAGAACATGAGCTGAATTCTGAAAGTTTACATCCATCGCAACCCGCAGCTGATGAATGGCAACCAGAAGCGGTATCGGCTGTTGTTCACCAAGAGCTTGAAAATTCAGTGATAAAAGAGGAAGAGAGCAGTATGCAAGAAAGTCAAGAGTTACAAGGACAAGTACAGCAAGAGTCAGCTGTAGAACCTCTTGTATCTGCAGAACAGCCAGGAGATGCTGAACGAGCTCGCGGTAAGCGACTAGTGCCTTTTAACGTGATGATGCTGAAAAAAGACCGCACAAAGATGGACAACAGCGCTCGAGAAAAAAGTCAGCCGCCCCAAGGTTCATACCAAACGCAGAAGGCAGAAACTCTGCAAAAAAAAACGGAAGTAAGTAGGCAAGAAGAAGTTCACGTTGAAAAAAACAAAGAAGCGGTTCCGCAGGCTTCATTAAAAGCTGAAGAACCTGTAAATGTAAAGGCTTCTTCTCCTTATACATTTCCTGGAATGAACCTGCTTAACATTCCTCCAGCTGCTATTGAAGAAGATAATCAATGGGCGGATGAGCAGCGTGAGCTTTTGGATATGACATTAAAAAACTTTAACGTTCGAGCTAAGGTCGTAAACGTCACGCAAGGTCCTACCGTGACCAGATTCGAAGTACATCCTGAACCCGGTGTGAAAGTGAACAAAATTACGAATTTAACAGATGATATTAAACTGAGCCTAGCCGCGCGTGATATCCGAATTGAAGCGCCAATTCCGGGGAAAAATACGATTGGAATTGAAGTGCCAAATCGTCAAAGTAAGCCGGTGTTAATTCGCGAAATTTTGAGGCATCCTTCTTTTAGAAAAGATAACTCTCCTTTAACGGTGGCGTTAGGGTTAGATATTTCAGGAACGCCGGTTGTGACTGACTTGAACAAAATGCCTCACGGTCTGATTGCTGGAGCGACGGGGTCTGGTAAAAGTGTGTGTATTAATACCATTATCGTCAGCTTGCTTTATAAAGCTGCGCCACACGAAGTCAAGCTTATGTTAATTGACCCTAAAATGGTTGAGCTAGCTCCTTACAATGGCATTCCGCATTTAGTCAGCCCGGTTATCACGGATGCTAAAGCAGCTACTACAGCTTTAAAATGGGCAGTAGAGGAAATGGAGCGCCGTTATGAACTGTTTGCACATGCGGGCGTACGTGATATTACAAAATACAACGAACGTGTAAAAGAACATAATGAAAAAAGCGGGGAGCTGCCATATCTAGTTATTATTATTGATGAACTTGCCGACTTAATGATGGTATCTCCAGGGGAAGTAGAGGAAGCTATTTGCCGTATTGCACAAAAGGCAAGAGCATGTGGCATTCACTTATTGCTTGCAACGCAGCGTCCTTCCGTAGATGTTATTACAGGCTTAATTAAAGCGAATGTGCCAACGCGTATTGCATTTTCTGTTTCTTCGCAAGTTGATTCACGTACAATTATCGACACAGGGGGAGCAGAGAAGCTACTAGGTAAAGGTGATATGCTGCTTCTTGAAAACGGCTCTTCTAAAAGCGTTCGAATTCAAGGGAACTTTGTTTCAGATGAAGAAATTGACCGCGTTGTAGATCATGTCAAAAAACAAATGAAGCCAACATACCTATTTGATCAAGAAGATTTGTTGAAAAAGCAGCAAAGCTTTGCTTCAAATGAAGAAGATGAGCTTTTCTATGAAGCATGCGAGTTTGTGCTAGACCAAGGCGGTGCATCTACTTCCAGTCTGCAAAGACGCTTCAGAATGGGGTACAATCGCGCTGCGCGCCTCATTGATATGATGGAACAGCAAGGCATTATTTCAGAAGCAAGAGGAAGCAAGCCGAGAGATGTGCTCATTACCGAAAACGAGCTTCAGGAAATGGAAAGTCAAACAGCCACTTCTACATTTTAAGCTGTTTTTCTGCATGTAGGTTAAAAAAGAGAGGCTATGCAAGATCAGCAGGATACAGCATTGTGTGAGTTAACGCTCTGTCACTGTATCCGTCGCCTCTTTTTTTCCTGCTTTAAGTTCGTTTATACAGAATTTGAGTAGAGATTTTGGAAGAAATCTATCAGGAAAAAAAGGAAAAGGTTTGTCAGAACTAGTAAAATGATTTACTATATGTAAGGATAATGTGTGTTTTGCTTTTTTAGCATGTGATAGTTTGCTATCATTTATCACCAGCAGAAACATATGAGCTGAAGGCGTTTAAAGAGGACAAACCAAAATAATTAGAGTACGAGTGAAGAGTAATGACAGAAGAAAATCATGAACTGATTAACTTTAATGAAATTCGTGAACAAAAGCAGCTTCAGTCTGATAATGCAATTTGCGACTTTTACAATCAATATTTCTTTTTTGTGAACCGCTATACGAATATACGAGAAAAAGTGCGGGCTTCACATCTATTTAAAGAGTTAGTAAACTTGCCTCATGAGGCGCCTCTGTCTGATTCCCATGAACAATTATTTTTTCAGTGGTTTGCATTTGAATATGTAACCATTCAGGGGAAAACCCTGCTACAGCTTTTTTTAGCTGATCAGGCGAAGCAGAAAACAGAGTCGTTTTTGATTCAAGGAGCCTTTTTTTTGACGAGTGTACTAGAGCCAATTATTGTGTCTAAAGTACCTAATTCGTTTTTCTTAAAAGGATATACCCCATTGACAAATGAGCAGGTTATCATCAAAGATGTAAGAGGAAGATTTGCAAATTTAGAGGAACAACAAGTAATTTGGATTCGAAAAATAAAATCAATCGGATATGACGTGTTAATTGACTCTTTCTTTTTAGGACATAAACAACGCATTGAACAGTTAGTAACGCAATATAATGACAAAAAAAATGCAATGACATGGCGATCGTTTCTAAAACAGCAGGCTATATACTATGTGATGAAGTCAAAATAAAAGGCCGTTTCGCAAGGGAAGAGAGTAGAAATGGAGTCATGGAGTTATGTTATAAGAAGTGATATAATGTACGAATGTTATCGTGAAATCAGCAATCAAACGACATTTATATACGTTTGTAAGAGCAATTCTAGATAACCGTCATATACTGTCTTACAGATAGACGAATGTTGGAGGTTCTTTATATGACAGTTTACCATTTTGTAGGTATTAAAGGAACAGGAATGAGTGCGCTTGCGCAAATCCTAAACGATATGGGCTTTCAAGTTCAAGGATCGGATATTGAAAAAGAAATTTTTACGCAAAAAGCACTAGAACAGCAGGGGATTCCTGTTTTACCATTTGATAAAAATAATATTAAAGACGGCATGACTGTAATCGCAGGAAATGCTTTTCCTGATACGCATGAAGAAATTGCAGAAGCAGCTTCAAAAGAAGGAGTCAAGCTTGTACGCTATCACCGTTTCTTAGGTGACTTTATGAAACAGTATACGAGTGTAGCCGTAACAGGAGCACACGGAAAAACATCCACAACGGGTATGTTAGCGCATGTGATTCAAGGAGCTGAACCTACTTCATATTTAATTGGAGACGGTACGGGTAAAGGTGTAAAAGACAGCAAGTATTTTGCGTTTGAGGCATGTGAGTATCGCCGCCACTTCTTATCTTATACGCCAGACTATGCAATTATGACGAATATTGATTTTGATCACCCTGATTATTTTGCCAATATCGATGATGTATTCAGCGCCTTCCAAGAGATGGCACTTCAAGTCAAAAAAGGAATTATTGCCTGTGGTGACGATGAACATCTTCAGCAAATTCAAGCGAAGGTACCTGTTCTTTATTATGGATTAGGCGAAGAAAATGATTTCCAAGCACGTAATATCGTAAAAAGCACAACAGGCACAACATTTGATGTGTTCGTTCGAAATACATTCCACGCATCATTTGAGATTCCAGGGTATGGCGACCATAACATCTTAAATGCACTTTCCGTTATTGCACTTTGTCATTATGAAGAAATTGACGTTGCTGTGCTGCAAGAGCGTTTTAAAACATATCAAGGTGTAAAACGTCGTTTCAGTGAAAAGAACGTTGGCAAACAAGTGCTAATCGATGATTATGCACACCATCCAACGGAAATTAATGCAACGATTTCAGCCGCTCGTCAAAAGTATCCAAACCGTGAAGTTGTGGCTGTTTTCCAACCGCATACGTTTACGCGTACACAAACGTTCTTAGAGGACTTTGCAGCAAGCTTACAGCACGCTGATAAAGTATATCTATGTGATATTTTTGGATCAGCTCGTGAGCATCAAGGTAAATTATCAATTGAAGATTTACGAAGCAAAATCAGCGGAGCTGAATTAATTAATGAAGAAACAATTGAATCGTTAAAAGACCATAATGAAGCTGTATTAGTATTTATGGGTGCTGGAGACATTCAAAAGTTTGAAAAACTATATCAGCAAACCGTATCATAAAAAAAAGGCACTCAGGAGAGTGCCTTTTTTATTTCAAAACTCATTTTAAATTTTCAGGATTTAACGCTTTTAATTCCTCAATGACAAATAACCCGTCTTTACGAATTAACACGTCATCGAAATAAATCTCACCGCCGCCGTATTCTGGGCGCTGAATCATCACCATATCCCAGTGAATATTTGACTTGTTTCCATTATACGCATCTTCGTAGCACTCGCCAGGAGTGAAGTGGAAGCTTCCGTCAATTTTTTCATCAAATAAAATGTCTTGCATTGGATGTTGAATATACGGATTTACGCCAATCGCAAATTCACCAACAAAACGAGCGCCTTCATCCGTATCAAAAATGCCGTTGATGCGTTCTGTATCATTAGCGGTTGCTTCAACAATCTTACCGTTTTTAAATGTTAAGGATACATTCTCAAACGTAAAGCCTTGATAGTTAGAAGGAGTGTTATAAGAAATTGTGCCGTTTACAGAATCACGTACAGGAGCTGTGTATACTTCACCGTCCGGAATATTCATTTCCCCGGCACACTTCACTGCAGGAATATCTTTAATAGAGAACGTTAAGTCTGTATTCTCACCTGTTAAACGCACCTTGTCCGTACGGTTCATGAGCTCAACCAAAGCATCCATCGCTTTGCTCATTTTGCCATAGTCTAAGTTACATACATCAAAATAAAAATCTTCAAATGCTTCTGTACTCATTTTAGCAAGCTGCGCCATTGAATCGTTTGGATAGCGAAGAACAACCCATTTTGTTTTTGGAACGCGAATTTCTCTATGTACTTTTTTACCGATCGTATTCCCTTGGATTTTCATTTTATCTGCCGGAACATCCGATTGTTCAAAAATGTTTGAACCAGAACGCAAGCCAATATAAGCATTCATTTCCTTCATCACATTTGCTTCGAAGTCTGCCATCATATTGAACTGCTCTTCTTGTGCACCGTTCAAAAGAGCTCGGTCTACCGAATGATCTTTTAGCAGTACAAATGGATAACCACCCGCCTTGTACGCTTCATCTACAAGTGCTGTCACAAGTTCGCGCTGAAGGCCAAAGTTTTCGATTAATACTTTTTCTCCTTTTTGAAGGCGAACAGAATAATTAATTAAATTTTTAGCTAATGTCGCAATTCTAGGGTCTTTCATAAATAGTGCCTCCTTAAAATAGCAATGATTGGTGATTCACTTTCTATTGTACCCCACTGAGCTTATTTTGTTTGTTTTTATGCTTTAAAATCCTTTTTTTCTTTAGGAAGGGAAATAACTCATATATCGCGAAATAATGTACAATCTTCCCTTTTTCTGAATAAAAGCAGAGAGAATATGGTAAAGTTAAAGAGTCTATAGGGAATAGAAGGTTTAATTGTTTATAAAATTGGGAAAGTAGTTATAACAAGAGAGAAGAAAATAGGAGGTGCCTTGCACAGATGGTTATTATTCTTTATTTAAGCGCTGCTATTGTTGCCATTGCGATTTTTTACCTGGTGGTTTCCGTGTCCAAAACATTGAAATCCGTTCAGCACACATTAAATTCAGTGGCAGGTACTTTAGACGGTGTAGAAAAGCAAATGACAGGAATCACAGCTGAAACAACTGCACTTTTACATAAGACTAATCTGTTAGCTGAAGATATTCAGCGTAAATCCGAAGCGCTGAACACAGTGGTGGATTCTGTTAAAGGCGTAGGTGGCTCAATCCAAGACCTAAATAAGTCTATTAAAAGCGTATCATCAAGCGTTTCAGAAAAAGTAGAAGAAAATAAAGAAACTGTTGCTCAAGTTGTTCAATGGAGCAATGTTGCATTAGACGTATGGGAACGTATAAAATTAAGAAAACAGAAAAAAGTTGAAGCAGAGCCTGTACCTGTCGAAGTGAAAGAAAAAGCGGTTCAACGCTCACGCTCATTTTCATAAGGATGAACTTTAAAGGAGGAGACGCATATGTCAAACAAACCAAATAAACCAAACGGCACTTCAAATAAAGGCTTTTTAGTAGGAACAGTGATTGGAGGAGTTGTAGGAGCTGCAACGGCATTACTACTTGCTCCAAAATCAGGTAAAGAGTTCCGTTCTGATTTGAATGAGCAGGCAGCTTACGTTCGTTTAAAAACGGAGCAAGCGAAAAACAGTGCTGTTGAAAAAGGACAAGGCTTTGCTCAAACGGCTAAAGAAAAAACGGCTGGTTTATCACAAACATTGTCTGAACAATCTTCACAAGTAGTCGACAAAGTGAAAAACTTCCGTAAAGTAGATCCTGAACACGAAGCATTACCCCCAACAAGCTTAGAAGTGCTTGCTGATGAAGTGGAGTCTCAAAGCAACGAAGACGTTCAGCAGAAGCTAACAGAAGCTCAAAAAGCATTAGATGAAGTGGAAAGCACAGTGCCACGACCATAATAAACAATCAAAAGCGTTTACCCTATAGGGTGAACGTTTTTTGTATGTAATGTAGGTTGGATAACAACAAGTAAATAATCGTTTCATTGCAGAAAAAAACTCCGCCTTATAAATGAATTTATGAGCATCATACATAAAGCTGAGCACTCTCTTTGTATGGAAACGGTCAAACCATGTAAACTTAAGAGTAAGTACAGAAAGGGTGAAAAAAATGAAAAAGATTTCAACAGTTGAAGAGTTCGAACAAGTTGTTAAGGAAAACAATCGCTTTTTATTTTTAAAGCACAGCACAACGTGTCCAATTAGTGCAGCTGGTCATGAGGCATTTTCAGCGTTTGCTTCTAGTCATGAAGACATTCCCTCTTATTATCTTCATGTGCAAGATTCACGAGATGTATCTAACTATATTGCTGAAGCGTATGAAGTGAAGCATGAATCACCTCAAGCGCTTCTGTTTGAAGATGGAAAAGTGAAGTGGCACGCTTCTCACTGGAACATTAACGAAGAAGAATTAGCGAAAAACGTAGCTCATTAATTGAAAGCGGCTGGGACAAAAGCAGTTTAGGTGAAGGAAGATCCGAACGATTAATCGTTCGGTTTTTTTTATATGCTGATTGCGGTTTCATCCGCTTTTTCGTACAATAGATATAGTTTAGCACATAAAAGCAGAGAAGCCCCTTACATATATCCTCCATCATCTATCATCTTATGTAGTAACCCTGCTAAACGGATTTTTTAAAATCAGTGAAAGGGTGGACGTACATGACTAATTCAGATCTTCAGCATTTGCGATCTCAAATTGACGAAGTAAATATGAAACTGTTAAAGCTTATTAATGAGCGAGGAGAGCTTGTTCAACAAATAGGAAAGTTAAAAGGAATGCAGTCAACCAAACGGTTTGACCCTGTTCGTGAACGAGCAATGCTTGACTCGATTTTGAGTAAAAACGAAGGACCGTTTCAAACGTCGACGCTTCAACATATTTTCAAAGAGATTTTCAAAGCTCATTTAGAGCTTCAAGAAGATGATCATCGTAAAGCACTTCTTGTATCCCGTAAAAAGAAGCCGGAAAATACAATTGTTACGGTAAAAGGAGAAACAATTGGTGACGGACTTCAGCGTTTTGTAGCAGGACCTTGTTCCGTTGAAAGCTATGAGCAAGTAGCAGCCGTAGCAAAGGCCGTAAAGCAGCAGGGCGTGGGCATGCTTAGAGGCGGAGCCTACAAGCCAAGAACATCTCCATATGATTTTCAAGGCCTTGGCTTAGAAGGGCTGCAAATTTTAAAAAGGGTAGCTGACGAATATGATTTAGCCGTTATTAGTGAAATTGTCGACCCCGCTGATATTGAAACAGCTGTAGAATACGTAGATGTGATTCAAATTGGTGCTCGTAATATGCAAAATTTTGAGCTGTTAAAAGAAGCGGGTGCGGTGAAGAAGCCTGTCTTATTAAAGCGAGGCTTAGCCGCTACCATTGATGAGTTTATTAATGCTGCTGAATACATTGTGTCAAAAGGAAATGATCAGCTGATTTTGTGTGAACGAGGAATTCGTACGTATGAGCGAGCAACGCGAAATACGCTGGATATTTCAGCCGTTCCCATTTTAAAACAAGAAACGCATTTACCTGTTTTAGTCGACGTCACGCATTCAACAGGAAGACGAGATTTACTTGTTCCAACGGCTAAAGCGGCTCTTGCCATTGGTGCGGATGGAATTATGGCAGAAGTTCATCCAGATCCTGCGGTAGCACTTTCTGACTCAGCTCAGCAAATGGATATTCCGCAATTTACAGAATTTATGAAGCAGCTAAAACCTATATGTAACTTAAATTTATAAAAAAACGTAAAAATGAAAAATTCGTATACTTTTATGACAAGTTTGAGGCACTTAATGGTTTCAAGCTTGTTTGCCTTTCGTTATAATAAAGATAAGCGAAATTATCACGTATTTTGAAAACAGTCGATAACTTTTGTCAAAATAGGAAAGAATAAGTGCAAATCCAAAAAACAAGAATTTATGAAATTCTCGTGAAACTTGTCGGAAAAAGGCGGTAAATACGTTGCGATGAAGCACATAGTATCGTATAGTAGTTACAGATATTCGCTATCATTCTGTGATTGCATATGATATAAATTCGCGATTCACTTTTTTTATTTACTTACTATACACCGTCTTTTACATTGTTACATATAAACTGGTAAAATTGTCTTTGCACTCGTAATAATAAGGGCATAACAGGAATGATTTAGATGCATACAGGGTATCTAAGCTGTATGTAAGAGTGAAGGAGCTAGAAATAGCCATTCTATAAAGGAAGATGGATTTATATACGTAAATACAAGAAATGAAATAAGGATAAAATAAACGAAATGTTTTTCGATAAGGAGTGTTTGTTGTGAACGTAACAATTTATGATGTAGCAAGGGAAGCAAGCGTGTCGATGGCAACGGTTTCTCGTGTGGTAAACGGAAATCCAAATGTAAAACCATCAACTAGAAAAAAAGTATTAGAAACAATTGAAAGACTAGGCTATCGTCCGAACGCAGTAGCGCGTGGATTAGCAAGTAAAAAAACAACGACAGTAGGAGTTATCATTCCTGATATTTCAAATATTTTCTATGCAGAGTTAGCGCGTGGAATCGAAGATATTGCAACAATGTACAAGTATAATATCATCTTAAGTAACTCGGATCAAAATCAAGATAAAGAACTTCACCTTTTAAATAACATGCTTGGTAAACAAGTAGACGGAATCATCTTCATGAGTGGGAATGTAACGGAAGAACACGTAGAAGAGTTAAAAAAATCACCGGTTCCAGTTGTACTTGCAGCATCAATCGAATCAACTAACCAAATCCCATCTGTCACTATTGATTATGAACAAGCAGCTTTTGATGCAGTGCAATCACTAATTGACAGTGGTCATAAAAATATTGCATTCGTTTCAGGTACGCTAGAAGAACCAATCAATCATGGGAAAAAAGTAAAAGGGTACAAGCGTGCTCTTACTGAAAGCGGGTTGCCTGTACGTGATTCTTATATTGTAGAAGGAGATTACACGTACGATTCAGGTATTGAAGCGGTTGAAAAACTATTAGAAGAAGATGAAAAGCCAACTGCTATTTTCGTTGGAACGGATGAAATGGCATTAGGTGTTATTCACGGGGCACAAGACCGTGGATTGAATGTACCAAACGATCTAGAAGTTATCGGTTTTGATAACACAAGACTTTCAACAATGGTTCGTCCTCAGTTAACATCTGTTGTACAGCCAATGTATGATATTGGTGCAGTAGCGATGCGTCTCTTAACGAAATACATGAACAAAGAAACGGTAGACAGCAGCATCGTACAGCTTCCTCACCGCATCGAGTTCAGACAATCAACAAAATAATACCTGTGTATGAATAAGAACGAATTCAAAGTTCAGACACGGGGAGATAGAATATGAAAAAAATTGATATACTCACACCTATAGGGATACTAATTGGTATCTCTATGGTTGTGTTTGGGGTTATTTCAAGTGGAGGAATGAGCGGTTTTTTAGCTTTTATTGATATGCCATCGATTTTAATTGTACTGGGAGGCGTTTTTGGTACGCTGTGCGTGAGCTTTCCGTTAAAACAATTAAAAAATATGGGAAGAGTAGGGAAACAAGCGTTTCAATCGAAAGAAATAAACGTAGAAGAAATTGTAGGAACATTTGTACATTTATCGGAAAAAGCACGTCGAGAAGGGCTTCTATCGTTAGAAGCAGAGCTTGAACAAATCGATGATTCATTTGTGAAAAAAGGTATTTTGCTAGCCATTGATGGAGTAGAACCGGAAATGATTCGAGAGCTGCTTGAAGCAGAAATAGCTGCAGTGGAAGAAAGACATGCGAGAGGTCGAAGTATGTTTGAAAAAGCAGGCGATTATGCCCCTGCTTGGGGAATGATTGGGACGCTCGTTGGACTAGTATTAATGCTAAAAAGCCTTAATACTCCTTCGTCGCTTGGCCCTAACATGGCAATTGCTCTTTTAACGACTTTCTATGGGGCGCTGCTTTCAAACTTGTTTTTTCAGCCAATCGCAGCTAAATTAGCTGGTAAAACGGAGCATGAGCTTTTTGTTAAAGAAGTGATTATCGAAGGTGTTATCGGCTTGCAGGCGGGTCAAAATTCTCGCTTTGTGCAAGCAAAGCTAAAAGTATTTGCCCCTGTTGAAAAACGAAAGCTTGAAGAAAAGAGAGAGCACGTTCGTGAAGCGTAGAAGAAAAAGGTATTCGGCACAGTCGCCAAAATGGATGGTAACATTTGCTGATTTGGTGACGTTAATATTAGTTTTTTTTATTTTACTATTTTCAATGTCTAGCGTTGATAATCAAAAGTTTCAGATCGTTGTCAATTCGCTTACAAGCGGTGGCTCATTAGCTTCTGTGGAAAAGAGCCAGCAGTCTCAAAAGCTGGATAACATTTTAGCGAAAGTGCAGGGCTACCTGAAGGAAAATAAGCTCCAGCACGTCATTACTGCTAAGCGAGATGAACGCGGAGTGGTGCTCATTTTACAAGAACAGGTGCTGTTTGAAACAGGACAAGCAGACATTTTGAAAAAAGGTACTCCTTTTCTAGATGAATTAGGAAGGTTATTCAGTACTATTCCAAATGATATTAAAGTAGAAGGTCATACCGACAATCGACCCATTCATACCTATCGTTATCCATCTAATTGGGAACTATCCGCAGCGCGTGCTAGCGGCGTCATACGTTATTTAACGAACCATTTTTCTCTTTCTGCTAACCGCTTTGAAGCGCTTGGATACGGAGATACAAAGCCGCTTGTTCCGAACACGTCTAATGACAATCTACAAAAAAATAGACGCGTGGAAATTATTATTTCAGATCCCGAAGCACAGTGAAAAAGGCCATACGCTTGTATAGCCTTTTTTTAAGAATGAGATGTATGAGAACGAATAGGATAAAGAGCGCGCTCAAGAGTTTGAGCGTTTTTTTCTGTTATTTCTGGTTTTCTTGGAATTGGCTGATAGATATTAGGTTCATCATCCCACAGCGTGCAAACGGGATGAGGCGATACTTTTGTCCATTTTTCAAGCCATGACAGAGGAAGCATGCCTTCTGCCTTTCGTTCAATCATTTCAAGCCAAATGAATGACCAAGCCCGAGGAACCACCCGCCAAATATCATAACCTCCTCCGCCAACCGCAATCCATCTTCCCTGACAGTATTCATGGGCAATTTCATGAGCAATTTTAGGAATTTCACGGTATATTTTCGTGGTGCCGCATAAATGGGTTAGCGGATCGTAATAATGAGAATCGGCTCCATTTTGTGTTAAGATAACATCTGGTTTAAAAAAAGCAGCTACTTCTTTTAAAGAGGTCTTATAAACGTCGAGCCAAGACTCATCTTCGGTATAAGCATCAACAGGCACATTAAATGAATAACCATAGCCTTCACTGTGCCCGCGTTCGTTAACGTTTCCCGTGCCTGGAAACAAGTAGCGTCCTGTTTCATGAATGGAAAGAGTACAAACGGAAGGGTCGTCATAAAATGTCCATTGAACGCCGTCACCGTGGTGAGCATCTGTATCGACATAGAGAACGCGCGCGTTGTACTTTTGCTGCATATATTTGATGGCTACCGCGCTATCGTTATAAATACAGAAGCCGGAAGCTTTTCCTCGGAAGCCGTGGTGCAATCCTCCTCCTAAATTTAGAGCATGCTTAGCTTTTCCAGTCATCACATAATCTACAGCAGTAAGTGTACCTCCAACTAAAAATGCACTGGCTTCATGCATGTTGGGAAACATAGGTGTATCTTCTGTTCCAAGACCAAAATCTGCTGCTTTTTCAACAGAAAGCTTGCCGCTACCTGCTAATTTTACCGCTTGAATATAGCTAGTATCATGGACAAGCTGAAGTTCTTCATCAGATGCCATCCGCGGTAATACAATATCTTGATTGCCTAAAGCGCCAAATTCCCGTAACAGTTCATATGTTAGTTGAACACGAAGCTGGTTAAACGGATGATTATTGCTGAATTTGTACGAAAGAATATCATCTGAATAAATAAATACAGCATTACTAGTCATTACGTCATCTCCGGTAATTTAGGCCATAGCACCTCATAGCCGTTTTCTTTTAATGTATTTATACTAATTAATGGATTAATAGCTTGAATGCGAAGCACAAGGATTTTATATCGTTCATCTACATCAGGGTAGACAAGTACGCTTAAGATGTTTGTTCTCGTTGAACCAAAAAGGGATGTAACTTCAGCGAGCACGCCAGCCTTGTTTTCTACTTTTATTTCAATTTGTGAACCTGGTTTATTGGTACCGGTAAGCTGAATAAACGTATGTAATAGATCTCTTTCGGTAACAACTCCTACTAACCGCTTGTTTTTTGTGACGGGAATACAACCGATTTGATGTTCATAAAAAATACTTGCAATTTCTTCAACAAAATCAAGAGGGTGAGCTGTAATGACTTCTGTTTGCATAATCATCCGCACGGGCTCGGATAGAAGAGCAGACGTATAAGTATTATCTAAAATAGATGGACTTGCATCTCTTACGTCTCGATCAGAAATGATGCCAACTACGTGATGAAGGTCATTAACGATAGGAATATGTCTAATCTTATGTGTATCTAAAAGTTTCATAGCTTCAGCAATCGTATGGTCGGGGGTTAAGGTAACGAGATCGGTTTTCATCATTTCTTCAATAATCATCAGACACGGCTCCTTTTCTTAAAGGTCAGCTTAATACATAAAGCGATTTCGAAAGCGCAGGCTATCAAATTCTTGCATGCTTTCTTGAGGGACTCTGCTCCCGATTCTTACCATCAAACAATTAGCAGGGTGGGAGCTAATTTCCGGATCATCTGTGGCAAACCACGTAAGGCCGCCTTTATTCATCATTTTCTCCATAATTTTGCGGTAATCCCACACATTTAGCCCTGTTCCTTTTAAATCCCAATGCCAGTAGTATTCTGTCGTAATGACAATATAATCTTCCATTGCATCATCCATCATAGATACGATAAGCAAGTTTTTACCAACAGCGTAGCTGCGAAATGGGACAGCTACCTCTATAGCTCCTAATTCGATTAAATTCTCCATATTTCCTTCCGACCATCGTTCTAGAGGATCGGGATATAAAAAGGTTACGTAACCAATGATTGTATGATGATGGCGAGCAATAATGATTCTACCTTCAGGCAAGTTGGCAATCTCGATCAATGCTTCTTTTTGCTGTTCAGGTGGACGAAAGGCCGTTAGTTGCTCATGAAAATCAAGTTGTTGCAAGGTCTGTGAGGAGACGGGTCCTTCAATAACAATTGCTCCAACAGCTGTTTTTAGTTCTTTCATATTGTATGTTTGGGAATGTTTCACATGAATCACCACCTTCAAGCAGTCTTATCTGTATTATAATACAAAAAAAACTCTGTATTAAAGCGTTTTCAAAAAATTAAATAAAAGAAAAGGAGTTTTTTAAAAAACATAGAATAGAAAATTAAAAGAGATTCTTGTTAATTCGACACTTATATAACCGAGGTTGTCATATAACAAGGGAGACTATTATCCCAATTCCGACAAATAATTTTTATAAAATTGTGAAAAGTCTATTTTTGTTATATAATAGGTTTGTGAATTTTATACATAAGGGGGAGTTTGTGATGAAGGTGGAAGCGCTTCCTGTAATTGAAGGGGTATACAACTTACAGGACTACGATAAAACGTATCAAACCTTTGACTGGTCACAAGTGGAGAAGGAATTTTCATGGCATGAAACAGGTAAATTAAATGCAGCTTATGAAGCAATTGATAAGCACGCAAACTCTACGCGTAAAAATAAAGTTGCGCTTTATTATCGAGATGCGCAGCGCAATGAAAAATATACATTCAAAGAAATGAAAGAATGGTCAAACAAAGCCGCAAACGTGCTAAAACAAGCAGACGTAGAGAAGGGAGATCGCGTGTTTATTTTTATGCCTCGCTCTCCGGAACTTTATTTTGCATTGTTAGGCGCGGTGAAGCTTGGCGCTATTGTTGGGCCTTTATTTGAAGCATTCATGGAAGGTGCAGTAAAAGATCGTTTGCAAGACAGTGATGCAAAAGTGTTAATTACAACGCCTGAATTGCTGAGCCGCGTTCCGGTGAAAGATTTGCCGGCTTTAAAACAAATTCTGCTTGTAGGAGAAAATGTAGAAGAAGAAGGCATTCAACTAGATTTTCTAAAGCGACTAGAAGCGGCGAATAAAGAGGTAGAAATTGAGTGGGTAGATAGAACGGATGGCATGCTGCTTCATTATACATCAGGTTCAACTGGCAAACCAAAAGGCGTACTTCATGTTCACAACGCAATGCTTCAGCACTATCAAACTGCAAAGTGGGTGCTCGACTTAAAAGATGACGATGTGTATTGGTGTACGGCAGATCCGGGTTGGGTAACGGGGACTTCCTATGGAATTTTTGGTCCTTGGCTTGCTGGAGCAACAAATGTGATTGTAGGAGGACGCTTTAGTCCAGATGCATGGTATCAAGCACTCGAAGATTTTGGCGTAACGGTTTGGTACAGTGCACCTACAGCATTTCGTATGTTAATGGGTGCTGGCGATGACTTAGTTAAACGCTATGATTTAAGCAACCTCAGACATGTATTAAGCGTGGGAGAACCATTAAATCCTGAAGTGGTACGCTGGGGAATGAAGGTTTTTCAAAAACGTATTCATGACACGTGGTGGATGACTGAAACTGGCGGTCAGACGATTTGTAATTATCCGTCCATGAAAATTAAACCAGGATCTATGGGAAAACCTATTCCGGGCGTACAAGCAGCAATCGTTGACGATCAAGGACAAGAGCTTCCACCTTATCGAATGGGGAACTTAGCAATTAAAAAAGGCTGGCCATCTATGATGCATACGATTTGGAACAACAAAGAAAAGTATGAGTCATATTTTATGCCAGGTGATTGGTACGTATCAGGTGATTCGGCGTATATGGATGAAGAAGGTTATTTTTGGTTCCAAGGCCGAATCGATGATGTTATTATGACGGCAGGAGAACGCGTGGGTCCATTTGAAGTAGAAAGTAAGCTTGTTGAACATCCTGCTGTAGCAGAAGCGGGTGTCATTGGTAAGCCTGATCCTGTGCGCGGGGAAATTATTAAAGCATTTATCGCTCTTAGAGATGGGTATGAATCTTCAGATGAACTGATTGAAGATATTCGTCAATTTGTGAAAAAAGGGTTAGCTGCTCATGCAGCTCCGCGTGAAATCGAGTTTAAAGACAAGCTACCTAAAACACGAAGTGGTAAAATTATGCGTCGCGTTTTAAAAGCGTGGGAATTGGATTTGCCAGCGGGCGATTTGTCAACGATGGAAGACTAAGAAGTAAACGTTTCAATCTTTGTAGGAAAAATAAGTGATTTTTATAAAGTTCAAACAGCCAGCTGTTTGAACTTTTTTTTGGACTTGAATTTTAAAATGAAATCATTCATAATTGTGGGGTGTAAACTTTTAAATAAAATAAACTGCAGTGATAGGAAGAAGTAATACTTGTCTCCCTGTTTAAGAGAGCTGATGGTTGCTGAAAATCAGTACATAGACAAATATGAAATACGTCCTTGAGCATCTTTTGTGAACTTACAGTAGCAAAAGACGGGTAGACCGTTACATCATTTAAGTGGGAAATAAATTATTTCCAAATAGGGTGGTACCGCGATATTTTCGTCCCTTCTTTTTTAAGAAGGGGCGTTTTTTATGTTGTTCAACAAATTGTAACGAGCAATCAGATAAAGGAGAGAATATAACATGGATATTTTACAAGATCTTGAGTTTCGAGGGCTCATTAACCAACAAACGGATGAAAAAGGTTTAAGTGAACTTTTGAGTAAAGAGTCTGTTCGTTTGTACTGCGGATTCGATCCGACAGCTGACAGTCTTCACATCGGCCACATGCTTCCTGTTTTAATTTTGCGTCGCTTTCAACAAGCTGGACACCAACCGATTGCATTAGTTGGTGGAGGTACGGGTCTTATTGGAGATCCAAGCGGTAAAAAAGCAGAGCGTACGTTAAATGAAAAAGAAACGGTTGCCATGTTTAGTGAGCGTATAAAAGGTCAGCTTTCACGCTTCTTAGATTTTGAAGAAGGTGAAAATGCAGCAGTTATTGCGAATAACTATGACTGGATTGGCACGTTGGATGTTATTACATTCCTACGAGATATCGGTAAAAACTTTGGTATTAACTATATGATGGCAAAGGATTCTGTTCAATCTCGTATCGAATCAGGCATCTCATTTACGGAATTCAGCTACATGATTTTACAATCATATGATTTCTTGAACTTATACCAAACGTATAATTGTAAGCTTCAAATTGGCGGCAGCGACCAATGGGGAAATATTACAGCTGGCTTAGAATTAATTCGTAAATCAGAAGAAGAGGCAAAAGCATTTGGATTAACAGTTCCGCTTGTAACAAAAGCAGACGGCACGAAGTTCGGTAAAACAGAAGGCGGAGCAATTTGGTTAGACGCTGAAAAAACAAGTCCGTATGAATTCTACCAGTTCTGGATTAATACAGATGATCGTGATGTTATAAAATATTTAAAATACTTTACATTCTTATCACACGAAGAAATTAATGAATTAGCAGCATCTGCAAAAGAAGCTCCTGAAAAACGGGAAGCACAAAAAGCACTAGCGGCAGCGATGACTACGCTTGTACATGGTGAAGAAGCTCTTGAGCAAGCCATTCGTATTTCGCAAGCTTTATTTAGCGGAAGTATTTCAGCGTTAACAGCAGAAGAAATTAAGCAAGGATTCAAGGATGTTCCTTCTTACACGCATACAGGTGAAGATATTGGTTTAATCGATTTACTTGTAGAAAGTAAAATCTCTCCTTCTAAACGTCAAGCACGTGAAGATATTTCAAACGGTGCGATTTACTTAAACGGTGAGCGTGAGCAAGATTTGCAAAAAACAGTAGGTGCAGAAGACCGTATTGAAGGTCAATTCACAGTAATTCGTCGAGGCAAGAAAAAATATACGCTTATTCAATACGCATAAAAAAAAGGCCGAAAGGCCTTTTTTTATATAAAAACAGTAAAAAAGCCGCTCCATAGGGAACGGCTTTTTACTATTAACGAGAGTAGAACTCTACGATTAGTGCTTCGTTGATTTCAGCAGATAATTCAGAACGCTCAGGTAAGCGAGTGAATGTACCTTCTAATTTCTCAGCGTCTACTGTTAAGTAGTCTGGTACGAAGTTGTTAACTTCAAGCGCTTCTTTCACGATTGAAAGGTTGCGAGATTTTTCGCGAACACCGATCACTTGACCAGGTTGTACACGGTAAGATGGGATGTCAACGCGTTTACCGTCAACTAAAACGTGACCGTGGTTAACTAATTGACGAGCTTGACGACGAGTGCGTGCAAGACCCATACGGTATACTAAGTTATCAAGACGAGCTTCTAAAAGAATCATGAAGTTCTCACCGTGCTTACCAGTTAATTTACCAGCAGCAACGAATAAGTTACGGAATTGACGCTCAGTTACACCATACATGTGGCGTAATTTTTGCTTTTCTTGTAATTGTAAACCGTACTCAGAAATTTTCTTACGTTGACCTGGGCCGTGTGGACCTGGAGCGTAAGGGCGTTTTTCTAATTCTTTACCTGTACCACTTAGAGAAAGACCTAAGCGACGAGAGATTTTCCAACTTGGACCTGTATAACGAGCCATGATGACTCCTCCTTGTTTGTGTTTTTATTTTATGCAAAACAAAAACAGACACATTCTAGCGATATGCTCATTTTGTTTTCATGTACCATCGCTCTAGCAGCAGAGAGTTACACGATACACCATCTTGTTAAAAGAATTGCTACTTCTGTAAAACAACCTTTTAATGAGGAACAAAATGAAAAAACATAAAGAAGATTGTATAAGCTGCAATATTTCACACAACGAGTATTATAGGTGTTTCCTCGTATAAAGTCAAGGAAGATTGAAGATTAAAAGAATGTAAAAGAAAGGATATATTCATTTGAAGTATGAAAGGAGAAGAAAGAATCTAAGAAAACGGTGGCGATGGGCTAATCAAACGTTTGTTTAATAAGCAAAAACCGCTGATTGGCAGCGGTTTTTTTTGCTTATTTATATTCAAAGAAAAGAAGTGAGTTCTTTGACGAATTCTTCAAGATACTGTTGATCGATTTCATCAAAGCGATTTTTGATCGGACTGTCAATATCAAGAACACCTAAAAGCTGACCGTCTCTTACAATTGGTACAACGATTTCAGATTGAGAAGCAGCATCACATGCAATGTGGCCAGGGAAGGCGTGAACATCTTCGATTCGCTCTGTTTTCTGATTTTGAGCTGCTGTACCGCATACGCCTTTTCCAAGTGGAATACGAACGCAAGCCGGCAGTCCCTGGAAAGGTCCAAGCACTAACTCCCCGTCTTCCATTAAATAAAAACCTACCCAGTTTACTTCATTTAAAAATTGATTTAGCAAAGCTGAAGCATTTGCCAGATTAGCAATCGTATTGCTTTCTCCTTCTAATAAGGCGCGTAATTGCTTAATTACTAATTCATAATCTTTTTGTTTTGAGCCGCTGTAGTTTTCGACATTAAACAATGTATTCTCCTCCATTCAACATAAGATTTAATGAATTTTTATCAGGAAACGTCAGTTTTAACGCTACTTTGTCGATAAAAGATTACAGGAACTAAAAAGCCTATCACGAATTATGTAGAGAGGCTACTAAAATCCTTTTTAAATACTGTAACGATTTCTACACAATTTTGCAATCATATGTGTTTTGTAAAAATAAATCGAAATGAGGTGTAGATAGATGGCTGTACAGTCAAAAACGAAAGAGAAAATTATTGATGCGGCTGTTTCTCTTTTTAACGTAAAAGGTTTTGATGGTACGTCGGTGCGCGAGATTGCAGGAAAAGCGAAAGTGAACGTAGCGAATATTTCATATTATTTTCATAGCAAAGAAGGATTACTTGAAAGTTTAGTGATTTCTTATTTTGAAGGTTATATTGGGGTGCTGGAGCAAGCATTCCAAGAAATGAAAAAGCTGTCTTCAACAGAAAGTATGATCGTGATGATTCGAGCTATCTTACATTACCAGCACGAAAATAGGCATATTGCCCGGCTCGTATATAGAGAAATCTCTCTTGACACGATTTTAATTAGAGAAGTTATGACTACGTATTTAACCAAGGAAAAATACTACTTAAAAACAATCCTTGAAAGAGGGATGAAAGAAAAGGAGTTTCGAAAGCTGCACGTTTCCTTTACAATCATTGAACTTAAGGGCATGCTCTCTATGCCTTATCTTCATCCTCAGTATCTAAGTGAAGTTCTTCATATATTGCCTCACGAACCATATTTTGTTCAGCAATATGCGATTGAGCTTGAGCAATGGGTGCACACAACGGTATGTTTGCCATATGAACGGACAAACAAACTGCGCGTTCAATTATCCTAAATGGAGCTCTCCATAGCCTTGGCCTAAATCCTTCGCACAGTGGGCGTCTGACCCATATACGAGAGGGATTTTTTTCTGTTGGGCTGCTTTTACGACAAAGGGAGCTGGATACGCTTCCTTGCACAAAGGCTTAAACAACCCTGCACCATTATAATCCAAAGCCAGATCTTTCATTTTTATTTCATCGAGTATTGCTAAAATAATAGGGGAAAGTGTGTCTTCATATGGAAAGCGAGTTTGAAATTTATGTACGAGTGTCATATGACCAATGCGCTTAGGCTTATAAACGCCTAAATTGGCCTGTACAGAGCGTAATACCGTGTTGTAATACTTATCATATACTTTGCTTACGCTGCCAAACTTCTGTACAATATGTGCAAATACGTCATCGCTAAAATCTAGGCAGTCATATCCTTCTTCATGTTTTAAGAAGTGGACAGAAAGTATGCTGTCATCGAGATAAGGACCATATTCGTTTAAGAAAACTGTTGTTTCGTGTTCAAATCCTTCAATAAAGTCAACTTCCAATCCGATATTAATACGAATATCGCGCTCAAATTCTTTTTTAACTTGCTGTACGTTTTGAATGTAGCAATCAAGTTTGTCAGGATCCATTCCGCTGTCGCGATCAGGCGTCGGATCACTGAAGCTTTTTGGTAACGGAGCATGCTCTGTAAACGAAATCTCGCCAAAGTCTAGGGAAATCGCCTGTTCAACATATTGTTGCAATGAATCAGGTGAACCGTGTGGGCAAAATGGAGTATGAATATGTTTGTCAACTTTCATAAAAAATGCCTCCTTTTTTCTTCTTTTTCCATTGTAACGACACAAAGTGACTCCATGCCAATATTTTGTATAAAAAAATTTAATTTTTTGCTCAAAAGTTGGACTTTACATGGTATCATAAAAACATTGACGCAAAAAAATTTAAAGGATTAAATTCACCCTTTTTATAAATAAGAAACTTGTCATGTAGAACGCACTGTAAGGGGGCTTAGTATGGAATTCATTATAGCACTAATCATACTCATTATCGGATTAGTTGTGTACGGAATGTTTTCACGTAAAAAGATTTATCAAGAAATTGATCGCCTGGAAACGATCAAAGTCGAATTAGCAAATACGCCAGTTGCAGAGGAAATTTCAAAAGTAAAAGAATTGAACATGACAGGTCAAACTGAAGAGCTATTTGAACGTTGGCGTGAGCAGTGGGATGAAATTATATCAACTAATCTCCCGAAAATTGATAAAGAACTGTTTGAAACGGAAGAAGCAGCGGATAAATACCGATTTAAAAAAGCGAAGCAGTTATCTATACATATTGATCAAGCCTTAGAACAAACCAAGATAGATATTGAAAACATACTTACTGAACTTCAAAATTTAATTGGTAGCGAACAAGATAATCGATATGATATTGAGGAATTAAATCAGCTTCACCGCCATGTGAAGAAAAAATTGCTCGCACATCGGTATTCCTATGGAAATGCTGAAAAAACGTTAGAATACGCAATTAATACGTCTAAAGAACAGTTTAAAAAATACGAGGAAGAGACGATTAACGGAAACTATCTTCAAGCACGTGAGATTGTTCTTCAATTAAAAACTGATTTAACAGCTATTGATTCGTATTTAGAACAAATTCCAAAAGTGTTAGTTGAGTGTCAGACCACTCTTCCTGTTCAGTTCAATGAACTGCTTGACGGGTTCCGCGAAATGAGTGAGCAGGGATATGTGTTAGATCATCTGCAAGTAGAAGAAACGGTAGAGCTTTTAAAACAAGAAACTGCTGAAATTATTGCAGATATTGAAGAATTATATGTGGAAGAAGCGATTACAAAACTAGATGATGTTAACGAACGCTTAGAGCAGTTATATGACTCACTTGAGCATGAGGTTTTCTCCTATCATAAAATGAACCGTGAATCTCATACGGTATCTAACTTCCTTCGTATGCTTCAAGAACGAAACCGTGAACTTCGTGAAGAAACGCTATTTGTACAGCAAAGCTATCATTTTAAAGAGCGCGATTTAGACGTATATTATAAAATGGACCGCGAACTAAAACGATTAACTAACTTGTACTATAATATTTCGGACAAGGTAGCGGAGCACAATTTAGCCTACAGTGTGATCCAAGAAGAACTCGAAGACGTTTCCAAACAGCTTAACCAATTAAAAGAATCTCAGGAATCCTATAGCGATATGCTACAAGCTCTTCGCAAAGACGAGCTCTCAGCTAAGGACAAAATAGAAGAACTGAAATCTCAATTGATTGAAGCACGACGCCTTATTCAAAAAAGCAACCTTCCCGGTGTTCCTGAAGAATATAAAGTGCAGCTTGAAAAGACGGTTCATATCTTAAATGAAGTAACCGCTAAGCTGAAAGAAAAGCCGCTCAATATTCAAGCTGTTCAATCTTTACTTGAAGATGCTGTTGGTTTTGTTCAGGATACATTTGATGAAACAGAGGCAATGTTAGAAGAAGCGCGACTCGTTGAAAGAGTAATTCAATACGGTAACCGTTATAGAAGTACTCATCACTCGATTGCACAGTCTTTAGAAGAAGCAGAAGAAGCATTTCGTCATTACGAATACAAAGAAGCATTAAAGCAGGCATCTGCAGCTATTGAGCAAGTAGATCCTGGTGCGCTGGATCGTATACAGCGTATTGTATCTTCACAGAGTTAAAAAGCTCGTGTCCAAAGGACACGAGCTTTTTTTTGACGCTTTTCTTTTCTATCTGTTTAATGATAACCTTCTGAAACACTAATAATATAGCCTACGAACGTGCCAGCAACTGTTGGGAAGGACCAGTCAACACCTTGGTTATAAAATGGTAAATAGTTTTTGAAAAGATGGTCTATACTTGTTATGATTACTAAGGCAAAGCCTAATTTAAAAAAGTACCAAGGTGTGGTATGATAATACGTTGTTCCGAAAAAATGAAGAAGGGGGCGCGCATCCTTGATTTATTTAGATAATAGCGCTACAACAAAACCCTATAATGAAGTCATACAATCTTTTACGAAAGTAGCTACAACTTATTATGGCAATCCATCGTCCCTCCATCAATTTGGCGTACAAGCGGAGAATTTGTTGAGCCGTTCACGTGAGCAAGTAGCAGAATTGCTGCACGTATCGTCAAATGAAATTATCTTTACATCAGGAGGAACGGAAGGGAATAATTTGGCTATTAAAGGCGTAGCGATGCAATATAAAAGCCGAGGTCAGCATATCATTACGACAAATATTGAACATGATTCCGTTCATGAACCGTTCAAGCAGTTAGAAGCACTAGGATTTAACGTTACGTATGTTCCGGTAGATTCAAGTGGATTTGTTTCACCTGCGGCTATTGAATCAGCTATTACGGATGAAACCATCTTAGTATCCGTTATGCATGTAAATAATGAGATTGGCACCATTCAACCAATTGAAAAAATTGGAAAAATGCTGATGAACTATTCGAAGGTGCTTTTTCATGTCGATCATGTGCAAGGGGTTGGAAAAGTTCCGCTTTCTTTAGCGGATCACAAAATTGATTTATGCACATTATCAGGACACAAAATTCATGGCCTAAAAGGGACGGGAATCTTATATAAACGAAATGGAGTTCAGCTTCATCCCTTACTTAGCGGAGGCTCTCAGGAAATGCAGCATCGATCAGGCACGGAAAATGTACCAGGAATTGTGGCATTTGCTAAAGCACTTCGTTTAACACTTGAACATGCAGCTCAGCATCAGCAAAAAATGCAGAAAATAAAAGCAGAACTGATAGACAAACTTTCTGCTCACGAAAGAATCACGATTAATACGCCGAATGAGCATTCGGCACCCCATATTATAAATTTTACAGCACAAGGTATTAAAGGTGAGGTTTTTGTTCACGCTCTTGAGGAAAAAGGAGTGTTTGTATCCACTACATCTGCTTGCTCATCAAAGCGAAAAAAGCCAAGTAAAACGCTTTTAGCCATCGGTAAAAATTATGAAGAAGCAGATCAGTCCATTCGATTAAGCTTGTCTGGCTTAAATGATTATAATGAAGTAACGCCCATTGTAAATGCTATTTTCACAGTAATTGAAGATCTAAAGAAAGTAATGAGGTAAATGATCATGATATATAATCATATTTTAATTCGGTACGGAGAAATCTCAACTAAAGGACAAAACAGAAAAAAATTTGTTGCACAGTTAAGAAAAAACATTGTAACGGCTCTTAGTGCATTCCAAAACATTCACGTAAAATACACGAGAGATCGCATGTATATTCACTTAAACGGTGAAAATCACGAGCCTATTATTGAACGTCTTCAGCAAATCTTCGGTATTCAAAGCTTTAGTTTAGCATTAAAAGTTGAAAATGAGCTTGAAGCGATTCAAGAAGCAGCTTTAGAAGCAATGAAAGAATTTGATATAGAAGGAAAAACATTTAAAGTATCTACTCGGAGAGCGTACAAACAATTTCCTCTTGATACAAACGAATTGAATTATGCAGTAGGAAGTCATGTTCTTCGAAATACAGAGCATCTACAAGTAAACGTAAAAGAACCGAGCGTAAATGTACGAGTAGAAGTGAGAAGTGAAGCAACGTATATTACATGTTTTGATTATCGCGGAGCAGGAGGTCTTCCAGTTGGTACGAGTGGAAAAGCGATGCTGATGCTTTCTGGAGGGATCGACAGTCCGGTTGCAGGATACTTAGCAATGAAGCGAGGTTTGGAAATAGAAGCGGTTCATTTTTATAGCCCGCCTTTTACGAGTGAACGTTCTAAGCAAAAAGTAATTGATTTAACGCAAAAATTAACGGCTTATCACGAAAAAGTAAAGCTTCATATTGTACCGTTTACAGCTGTACAGCAAGCAATTCAAAAACAAATTCCAGAGAATTATACAATGACCTCTACACGCCGTATGATGCTTCGAATTACGGACCTTATTCGTGAAAAAAATGACTCGTTAGCTATCGTAACTGGGGACAGCTTAGGACAAGTAGCTAGTCAAACGGTTGAGAGCATGTATGCAATTAATGAAGTGACGAATACGCCAATTTTGCGTCCGCTTGTGACAATGGATAAAACGGAGATTGTGGAAATTGCTCGTAAAATTGATACACATGAAATTTCGAATCGTCCATATGAAGACTGCTGTACAATTTTTACGCCAAGCTCACCAAAAACTAAGCCAAAGCGTGAAAAAATAAATCGATACGAACAATTTTATGATTTTGAAACATTAATTCAAGAAGCGGTAAATAATGTAGAAACGCTTGAGATGACGGCTTCTTCGGCTACAAATACTGAAGACAATGTAGAAGATTTGTTTTAAAAGTAAAATTTCATAAAATTACCAAAAAAATAATGTATGGTGCCATGTGTTTTGACACAATCTATATTCAACAAGGAGGTGAAAACACATGGCAAACACAAACAAATTAGTAGCTCCTGGTTCAGCAGCTGCTATCGACCAAATGAAATACGAAATCGCTTCTGAATTCGGTGTAAACCTTGGACCAGAAGCAACAGCTCGCGCTAACGGATCTGTTGGTGGAGAAATCACTAAACGCTTAGTTCAAATGGCTGAGCAACAACTTGGTGGTAAATAAGTCATATTAATTAAATAATGATGGCTAAAAAGAGTGGGGGAAACCCCACTCTTTTGTCTTGTTTGTTTTGTCACGTATAATAGAGACAAGATCAAGCTTTATAAAGTAAAGGAGATGTTGGCGATGGGGACTTTATTTTACGGCGGCAAAATCTATACGATGCTAAAAGAAGATGAGTATGTAGAAAGCGTATATGTTGAGAAAGGATTCATTGAAGATATAGGTGCAGAAGAAGATTTAAGAATCAAATGGGGTGCTGAGATTGACAAAGAAGTACCCCTCAAAGGATATCCGATGTATCCGGGCTTTGTAGATAGCCATCTTCACTTAATTGGTCACGGTGAAAAGCTCCTTAGACTTGATTTGTCTCAAGCTACTTCTAGGGAAGATGTGCTGATGCGCGTTCGGCAAAAAGTAGAGAGTACACCAAAAGGACAATGGGTAATTGGAGAAGGGTGGGATGAAAATCAGTGGGAAGATTCCTCTTTGATTCAGTATCAAGATCTTGATCAGCTTTCAACTGAACATCCTATTATGTTGAAGCGAGTCTGTCGTCACGGATTAGTAGTAAACGGGACTGCTCTTAAAATAGCGAGGATTACAGCTGAAACACATGATCCGGAAGGAGGTATTATCCAGAGGGATGAAGCTGGAAATCCTACTGGTTTTTTGGCTGACCAAGCGCAAGAATTAGTAACGGCTCATATTCCTCAAGTATCAGAAACCTACATTCAACAAGCGCTTTCAGTAGCGATTAAAGATTGTGTTCAGCACGGATTAACGGGTGGACATACGGAAGATTTAAATTATTATGGAGGCTTTTTGCGTACATACCAAGCATTTCAAGACGTTATTCATAAAGAAAAGCAGCTGTTTCGTGCTCATTTACTTGTTCATCATGAAGTTGTAGATGATATGTATACATACTGTGAAGAAAAGAAAGACACATCCGATTTTATTGAAATAGGACCCATGAAGATTTTTGCTGATGGCTCGCTCGGCAGTCAATCTGCGCTTTTAAGCTTTCCTTACAAAAGCGACCCTTCTACAAGAGGTGTAGCTATTCAATCACTAGGTGAATTAAAGCAGCTAGTAAGGAAAGCGAGAGAATTGGGCATGACCGTTGCAATTCATGCGATTGGGGATTTAGCATTTCAATATGTAGTGGAAAGCATCGAACAATATCCTCCTCAAACAGGGCAAAGAGATCGTATTATTCATGCGCAAATTCTACGAAAAGATTTAGTTGATCGTGTAAAAAAGCTACCTGTTGTGCTGGATATTCAGCCTCGGTTTTTAGCGAGTGATTTTCCATGGGTCATTGAAAAAATTGGAGAAGAGCATTTAGACTATTGCTATGCGTGGAAAACGTTATTAGATGAGGGTGTTATGTGTGCAGGAGGATCAGATGCTCCTATTGAACCTATCAATCCAATGTTAACGATTCATGCAGCGGTTTCCAGGAAAACTTCTCCGAACAGCTCGGTCGTTTACATACCGTCTGAGCGACTGTCTGTATTTGAAGCTGTTCAGCTGTTTACGTTAGGAAGCGCGCAGGCCATTCATCAAGAGCATAAAAAAGGCTATGTTCAAAAGGGCTATGTAGCTGATTTTACCGTATTAGAAAGAGATCTGTTTGAGATACCGGCAGATGATATTCCAGGGATACAGGTGCAGATGACTGCTATTAATGGAGAAATTGTATATCAAAAATAAAAAGCGCCCTTGGGCGCTTTTTATTATAGAAATGTACGCTTAACTCGTTGCCAGAAAGAGTTATCTTTCAGCTTAACCGTTTTAATTTGACGATCGCTTAAACGAATTTGAATTTGATCAACTTGACGTGCATTTAATGCTTCATTATCAATCCCAATAATTGGATTGTGGTTGTTGTCATTGGATAATTTTAAAGTGAGCGTATGCTCAGCGCTTAGGATGAATGAAGATCCTAACGTACGATAGTTATTGTTATTTAACGATGCCAATTCGCTGACTTGCATGCAAGGGATTAACGGATCAACTACGGCTCCACTTACTGATTTGTTATAAGCCGTACTGCCTGTTGGTGTTGAAATAATCATCCCATCCCCACGGAATGCTTCAAAGTGATTTTCGTTAATAAAAACGTCTAGACTGAATGTTTTTATAACACCTGATCGAATGGAACATTCATTTAAGCAATAAAAAGAAGTTCCTTGATCAATTTGAGTTTGTAAAACAGGAAAGCGACGTACTTCTATATTTTCTGTCGTAATAGCTTCAATCATTTTATCCGTTTCATCAATATGAAAATCGCAGTAAAAGCTTAGTTGATCTGAAGTTGTGACGCCAGCATATAAGCAGTCATCTCGAAAGCCAGATTGACGGACAGCCTGCAAGAACGCTCCGTCACCGCCAATACTTACAATGATGTTAGCGCTGTCGAAATTGTCTACTACATGGAAGTCATATTGTTTTGCAAGTTCAATAAGTGGACTTACGAGCGCTTTTGTTTCCTTGTTTTTTGGATGAAAGAAATAAACGTTGCGACGATTTGGCATAGATAGTTCCCCCTTGTTTGTCTGATATGTAAAATATTAGCGATAAAGTAAACTTTTTAAAAAAAGTTTGTTACAATAATTATAGCATTATTGCTTTAAGAATTAAAAGAATAATCTTTTAATTCTGACACCTAAAAAGGAGGATTTTCATGAACAAAAAAAGGTGGATTGCTCTTTTAATTGTGGCCTGCTTATTCATTTTTTCTGCGATTGTTAATATTGGTTTTTCAGTCAAAGAAGAAAAAGATAACGGTCTGGCAGGCATATTTGGAGGAGACGACAGTGAACTATCAGAAACAGTTATCGAAAAAGGGAATGTAGCTAAGAAAATTGCAGTGCTAGAGGTCAATGGAACGATTCAAGATACAGGAAGCGGTTCCTCTCCGCTTATGTCCCAAAATGGTTATAACCACCAAGCATTTTTAAAGCAGCTAGAGGCTGCAAAAAATGATAAGGCAGTTAAAGGAGTCATTATTAAGGTGAATTCACCGGGTGGCGGCGTCGTTGAAAGTGCTGAAATACATAAAAAAATTGAAGAGCTGAAGAAAGACACGAAAAAGCCAGTGTATATTTCAATGGGATCAATGGCTGCCTCAGGAGGCTATTACATTTCAACAGCTGCTAATAAAATCTATGCAATCCCGGACACTTTAACAGGTTCATTAGGTGTAATTATGCAAAGCGTTAACTACGGCAAGCTGGCTGATAAATTAGGAGTAGAATCTGTTGTTATTAAAAGCGGAGCTCATAAAGATATTATGTCTCCAACAAGAGAAATGACCGGAGAAGAAAAAGAAATTATGCAAACACTTGTGGACAACTCGTACGATGGTTTCGTCAATGTTATCTCTGAAGGACGTCACCTGTCTAAAGAAAAAGTTCGTTCTATTGCAGATGGCCGAGTGTACGATGGACGTCAGGCTAAAGAGCTGAAGCTGGTCGATCAACTAGGCTATTTTGAAGATGCGGTAAAAGGAATGGAGAAAGATTATAAGTTAAAAGGTGCACAAGTAATTCAATACAATCAAGGATTCGGACTGCCTTCTTGGCTTTCAATGAGCATGCAAAAAGTAATTGGTGGAGATGAACAAGTCACTGCAATGTTAAAAACATTTGCGCAGCCAAGCTCTCCGCGCTTGATGTATTTATATGCAGAATAGAGGTGGGAATATGGAAAATCAGTCTCATTCAACCGAATCAAACGACAATATAAAACATGAGCCAGCGGTAAGTGCTCCGATAGGTAGTGAATTCCATTATGCAGGCTTTTGGATGCGCTTTTGGGCATATCTTTTGGATCTAGCTGTGGTAGCTAGCTTGAACGCCCTGCTGATCAAGCCCATTTTCCATT
The DNA here is from genome assembly GCF_046535215.1 of Priestia sp. SIMBA_032. Taxonomy (NCBI): domain Bacteria; kingdom Bacillati; phylum Bacillota; class Bacilli; order Caryophanales; family Bacillaceae; genus Priestia; species Priestia sp. SIMBA_032. The sequence goes on from NZ_JAWRXD010000002.1 coordinate 103,329, forward strand.
TAGCAGATATTCCTCAAGGAGATGGATTTTTTTCTCCCTATACGATTGTAACGGTGATTATCTTTTATGGTTATTTTGTTTTAATGACCAAGTATTTTGGACAAACGCTTGGAAAGATGGTGTTTGGGCTTAAAGTAGTATCGCTGAAAGACTCCACTTTAACTTGGCCTGTTGTGCTGTTTCGTGAAGGAGTTGGACGTTATATTTCTAAAACGGTTTTTTTACTTGGGTATTTATTAGTTGCGTTTTTACCTAAAAAGCAAGGAGCCCATGATTACTACGCAGATACAACTGTCATACATGAAGGTACAATCAGCAGATAATAAAAAGAGGCCGGGACAAAAGGGTTTTAGACGAAGTGAAAAACGCACCACTGATCAAGATTATTGATTAGTGGTGCGTTTTTTTTGTTACGGTAAACGTATATTTCCTTTGGTTATGTCTCAACCTCTTTTTATTGTTTCCATAAGGTTTAATATTCTGTGTTTTGGAGATAATGTGAAGCTAAGAAGGAGTGAAGGATGTGCTATGGCTTTTATGGATATTGCTAGCACTTTTAATTGTTATTGTACTTATCGTATGGACAAAAATCACGCTATTTGTAGATCTTCACCATGTCCGAGATAACGATTATTACAGAGTGAGACTCAGAGCTTGGTTTGGTCTTATTCGCTATACATATGAAATTCCGGTAGTGAAAGTGAAAAAAGATTCTCCTCGTTTGCTTGTTGAAAAGAAGAAAGGAATGGGTGATCAAGGAAAAGAAGACGAGAATTCATGGAGTGATTATTCTGTAGAAGACGGCTTAAGCATGTTAGAAAATGCGAAGCAATTCCTTGAACAGGTAGTCGGTTTTCATAAAATTTTTCGTCGTTTCTTACAGAAAGTGACGGTAAGTGATATTAGATGGCACAGCCGTTTCGGCTTAGGTGATGCTGCGTTAACAGGCGTACTTACCGGGGCTGTATGGTCTGCAAAGGGGGGCATAGTTGGTATAATCAGCCGTTATATGAAACTAAAAGATATGCCTGTAATGAGCGTTACTCCTGTATTTCAACATCTTTGGTCAGAAACGGTATTTGAGTGCATAATTTCTTTTCGAGTTGGTCAAGCTATTCTAGTAGGTTTACGGACCTTGAGATACTGGCGGCATACGTCCAAAAAGCGTCGCAAAAGATGGAAGTCGTCAAATAAGAACAAGACACACTCTGTAAAAACATAAGGAGGTTATCTTAATGGCAGAACATCCAATTAAAAGTTTAATGTCGACAGCTATGGAGAATTTAAAGGAAATGATTGATGTTAATACAATCATTGGTGATCCTGTAGAAACACCTGATGGCAGCGTTATTTTAACGGTCTCAAAAGTAGGTTTTGGTTTTGCAGCGGGCGGAAGCGAGTTTGGAGTAGAAGGGCATGCACCATCTTCTCCGGGGCAGCATCAGCAAGAATCAGGTCATCCATTTGGCGGAGGTAGCGGTGGCGGTGTATCAATTACGCCAATTGCCTTTTTAATTGTGAGTGGAAGCGGAATTAAAATGCTTCACCTTAATGAAAGTACACATTTATATGAAAAGATTTTAGATACAGCACCTCAAGCTATTGAACGCGTGCAGCAAATGTTCAAGCGAAATAACCATCAGCAGGATCATAATCAACAAAATCAGCATCATGACGGTGCAAATGATTTTAATTTGTAAAGATAAACTAAAGCTTTGCTTGCTTCTTTGAACGATAAAAGAAACAAGCAAAGCCTTTTTTATTGGGCATGTTTTCTAGCATACAGCGCTATATTATGTATGTCATTTAATTGCAATATAGAGACAGACAAGCTAATATGAACAGTGTACATACTTATTTAAAGGAGGAATTATTCGTGACTAAATTTAAAGGTAACGATGTAACATTATTAGGAAATCAAGTAAAGGTTGGAGACAAGGCGCCAAACTTTACCGTTTTAGCAAATGATTTATCAGAAGTAACGCTTGACAGCACAAAGGGTTCTGTTCGCCTAATTAGTGTAGTTCCTTCTATTGATACTGGAGTTTGTGATGCGCAAACTCGCCGCTTCAACGAAGAAGCAGCTAAATTAGATAACGTAAAAGTATTAACAGTGAGCGTAGATTTACCGTTTGCTCAAAAGCGCTGGTGTGGTGCTAATGGCATTGATAATGTTCAAACGCTATCTGACCACCGCGACTTATCTTTCGGCGAAGCATATGGTGTAGCTATTCAAGAATTGCGCTTATTGGCTCGTTCAATCTTTGTAGTAGACTCAAATGATAACGTAACGTATGTTGAGTACTTACCAGAAGTAACTGAGCATCCGAACTACGAAGCAGCAATCGAAGCAGCTAAAGCAGCTAAGTAAGATTGTCGATGGGGTTCGGCAGAAGGCGGAAAACAATGTTTTTCGCCTTCTTTGTGTTTTAAGAAGCTTTTATGATAAAATATGATGTTCCAAATAGGACGTTTACTCATTCATATAGATACTATTTCATTACACAGGAGGCAGAATATGAGTCAATTAGCTAGTATGGAAAAGCTATTTGGTGTAATTGATCAAACAGCTATTATTTTAAGAAAAGAACTAAACTGCGTATATTTAGAAGCAGTAGCTGAAACGGGAGAAAACTTGTTTCAAGGAACTATTTTGCAAGAAGAGCTAGATGAGGTAACTAAAAAACGTTTAAAAAAAGAATACGATTCAATCACGCTTGATCATTTTGAGAAAGAAACGATTCGAAAAGCATATCAGCTAGCTATTTTAAAAGGGATGAAAGAAGCAGTTCAGCCTAACCACCAAATGACGCCTGATGCTGTAGGACTATTTGTCAGCTACTTAGTTGGAAAATTCATGGCAGGAAAAGATAGATATACGCTTTTAGACCCAGCAGTAGGAGCTGGAAACTTATTAACAACAATTTTAAATACACACGCTTCGTCAATTGAACATGTATACGGTGTAGATCTGGATGATTTATTACTTCAATTGACATATGTAAATGCAAACTTACAGAAGCACGGCGTTCAATTATTTAATCAAGACAGCTTACAGCCGCTTTTTATTGATCCTGTTGATTTAGTTGTCTGTGACCTGCCTGTTGGTTATTATCCAAACGATGAAGGGGCAAAAGAGTATAAAGTAAGAGCTGAAGAAGGTCATACCTATGCTCATCACTTATTCATTGAACAAAGCTTGCGCCATGTAAAAGACGGAGGCTACGTGATTGCTCTTATTCCAAATAACTTGTTCGAATCTGAACAGTCTCATTTGTTACAGCCGCTGCTAAAAGAGGAAGCAATCGTTCAAGGGATCGTTCAGCTACCGCTTTCAATGTTCAAACAAGAGCAGGCTGCTAAGAGTATTATCATTCTTCAAAAGCAGGGAGAAGGGGTAACTGCACCTGATCAAGCGCTACTTGTGAATTTGCCGAAGTTCAGTAATCGAGAAGCAATGAGTGATATTATGGCTCAAATGGACCAATGGTTCCGCGTTAATAAAAAGTAAGTCTTTTTCGAAAATAATGAATATTTTTAGGTAGCGTTTTCATGATGTATAGCTCTTGAAATCTATTGTCGTGAATGATTAAATGAATAAGGATAGAAATCGTGTCGAAATGCATAGAATATTGTAGAGATTACACTTTTATGTTCTGTTCGTTATGTTTATGATGCACGTATAATAAAGAAGGAGCTGTTTTTTTATGTCAAAAATCATGGCAATCAACGCCGGCAGTTCTTCACTTAAGTTTCAATTATTTGAAATGCCAAGTGAGACGGTATTAACAAAAGGTTTAGTAGAACGAATTGGTTTAGATAACGCTGTTTTCACGATCTCGGTAAATGGTGAAAAACAAACGGATATTACAGAAATCCCTGACCATGCTGTTGCAGTTAAAATTTTAGTTGAAAAGTTACTTTCTCAAAACATCATTCAATCATACGATGAAATCACTGGTGTAGGTCACCGTGTAGTACACGGCGGAGAGAAATTTGCTGACTCTGTTTTAATCACAGATGAAACACTAGCGGAAATTGAAGCTTTATCTGATTTAGCACCGCTTCACAACCCAGCAAACATTGTGGGAATTAAAGCGTTCCAAGATATTCTTCCAAATGTTCCAGCTGTAGCAGTCTTCGATACAGCATTCCATCAAACAATGCCAGAAAAATCATTCTTGTACAGCTTACCGTACGAGTACTATGAAAAGTATGGTGTTCGTAAATACGGTTTCCACGGCACATCTCATAAATATGTTTCTGAGCGTGCAGCTGAGCTTCTTGGCCGTCCAATTGAACAATTGCGCTTAATTTCTTGTCACTTAGGTAATGGTGCAAGTATCGCTGCAATTGAAGGCGGTAAGTCAATTGATACATCGATGGGCTTCACACCATTAGCTGGTGTAGCAATGGGAACTCGTTCAGGTAACATTGATCCTGCATTAATTCCATTTATTATGGAGAAAACAGGAAAAACTGCTGACGAAGTATTAAATGTATTAAATAAAGAAAGTGGTCTTTTAGGTGTATCTGGTATTTCTAGTGACCTACGCGATCTAATCAAAGCAAGCGCTGAAGGCAATGAACGCGCTGAAACAGCACTTGAAGTATTTGCTAGCCGTATTCATAAATATATCGGTTCTTATGCTGCTCGTATGTCTGGTGTAGATGCAATCATCTTCACAGCAGGTATTGGAGAAAACAGTGATGTTGTACGTGCTCGCGTTCTTCGCGGTTTAGAGTTCATGGGCGTTTATTGGGATCCAGCTTTAAATAGTGTACAAGGAGAAGAAGCATTTATTAGCTACCCTCATTCTCCAGTTAAAGTTATGGTTATTCCTACAGATGAAGAAGTTATGATTGCACGTGACGTTACTCGTTTAGCGAATATTTAAGTTCATAAAGTGCCTCTTCAATGCATGAATTCTCATAAATTGTCAGGCAAACTAACGAAAAGCTGATTTCCTTGTTAGGAAATCAGCTTTTTTATATAGCGTAAGTAGCTGACGGTTGAAAGAAGGTTTACAACGTATAGAAGAAAGAAATAATATAGGAAGCAAAATGTAACGGATGCATTATTTGTTATAATAAAAATAAAACTACTTATTTCTTGAAAGGGTGACATGATGATACTAACGAATCGCGAAGAACAGCTTTTAGAAGAAATCTATAAATGGGAAGAGAGCTTACAGAGCGTAGAAGCAACTGAGATGGAGTTATTGTACGAAGAGTGGTTAGAAAAGGGGCTTAGCTTAATTCCAGCTTCTGTACGTGAGACCTATTTACATAAAATTGATGAGGGACTCTTTCAGTTAACTGCATTAATTCAAGGTACGGAAATGCAAACTCAAGCGACAAAACGAATTATTGAAACCGCCCGTGTATTCAAAGAAGATATCACAGATCTGTCAGAAATGAATTCCCTTCAAGTAGATCAGCTTTCTTATATATGCGAACAGCAAATGGCCAAGCTTCGGTTGTATGCGCTGAGTCAAGGGGCACTTTCAGGAACCGGCCAATCGCTGCTAGTCGGTATTGATATACCCGCTGTTTTATGCATGAATATTCAAGCGGTGCAACAGGCAGCAATGAGCTACGGCTATCATATCCAGACTCCTTCAGAGCTTATGCTAACGCTAAAAGTTTTTCATGCAGCAACGTTACCTAGACACCTTCAGGCTGAGGGGTGGCACCAATTAAAAAGTGAGCTAAGCCAAGAATTTGACCCGTATTTTTATGAAGGTGTTGATCAAATTATAGATAAGACGTGGCTGCAAAAAATCGTTGTGCAAATTGGAAAAACGCTAGCTATATTGGCTGCGAAGCGAAAAGTTTATAATCGTTTGCCAATTGTGAGTATGATGGTTGGCGGAGGGATGAATTATCGAATGGCCAAACAAGTGACAGATTATGCGAAGCGCTTTTACCAATACCGCTATTTGCTGGATAAAAAAACCGAGTCTCATTAATTTTTTATGAGACTCGGTTTTTTTGTCTATCCGTGAACTTTTTTTGATATTCCCTCATTTGTTCGATACCAAATCCACAAATCATTAATAATAGAAGCAAGTTCTCCTATCTCGCTATTTAATTAACAGGAGCGGATAAAATTAGTCTCATCTTCTAACGCCGCTTGTTTTTGATTAATACTCTTTTCTAAAGATTGAATTTTGTCTGGAATCTGCCCTCGAATGGATTCCCATGTTAGAAGGATATCCTGCTGAACTTTTTCAGAATAGAATGTCCATTCTCTTTCGAGAGCAGGAATTTTTATCCCGATTCGGTTGTCATAAGTAAAAAAGCGCTCCATTTTTTCACCTCTTCCCTTCCATTTTATACAATGACAAAAGCCAGATCTACTGTAAGTGAAAAATAAATCATTTATACTTGGTTTATACATATAAATATACACAGCGTTCAAGACGGTAATATTCATTTATGTCTATTTTTACAGTATTTTAAAAGCTTTTATCCTATTAAATTAAAAAAAATGTGAATTTATATACTTTTTTTTGAATAACTATTGAAAATAGATTAAAAAGTTGTTAAAGTAATAGTAGATTAAATGAATAAAAATTAAAACGGTTGTATTAATATATATATATAATTTGTAGGAGGAATAGATGATGAGTAATCCAAAAGTTGTTTTAGCATATTCCGGAGGTTTAGATACATCAGTTGCAATTAAATGGTTACAGGAAAAAGGGTACGATGTAGTAGCTTGCTGTTTAGACGTAGGCGAAGGAAAAGATTTAAAATTCGTTAAAGAAAAAGCCTTAACAGTTGGAGCTGTATCATCATATGTGATTGATGCAAAAGAAGAATATGCTAATACATTTGCATTAGCAGCACTTCAAGCCCACACATTATATGAAGGAAAATATCCATTAGTATCTGCACTATCTAGACCGCTAATCGCTAAAAAGCTTGTAGAAGTAGCAGAACAAGAAAATGCAGTAGCTGTCGCACATGGATGTACGGGAAAAGGAAATGACCAAGTGCGTTTTGAAGTATCAATTAAAGCATTAAATCCACACTTAGAAGTTTTAGCTCCTGTTCGTGACTGGAAATGGTCTCGTGAAGAAGAAATCGAGTATGCAAAAGAAAAGAATATTCCAATTCCAATTAACTTAGACAGCCCATTTTCAATTGACCAAAACTTATGGGGAAGAAGTAACGAGTGCGGCGTTCTTGAAGATCCTTGGGCAGCTCCACCTGAAGAAGCATATGACCTAACGGCTTCTCTTGAAAACACTCCGGACACAGCGGATGTAGTAGAAATTGAATTCGTTGAGGGTGTGCCAGTAGCATTAAATGGTCAATCTTACACGCTAGCTCAGTTAATTCTAGAATTGAATGAAATTGCAGGTAAGCACGGAGTGGGACGTATTGATCATGTAGAAAACCGTCTTGTGGGAATCAAATCACGTGAAGTATATGAGTGTCCAGCTGCTATGACATTAATTAAAGCACACAAAGAGCTTGAAGATTTAACATTAGTAAAAGAAGTAGCGCACTTCAAACCAGTGATTGAGAAAAAATTAACTGAAGTTATCTACGAAGGTTTATGGTTCTCTCCATTAACAAATTCACTACTTGCATTCTTAAAAGACACGCAGCAATATGTGAACGGAACAGTGAGAGTAAAACTATTTAAAGGGCATGCTATCGTAGAGGGACGTAAATCTCCTAATTCTTTATACAATGAAAAACTTGCAACATATACAAAAGAAGATGAATTTGATCACAATGCAGCAGTTGGTTTTATCTCATTATGGGGTCTTCCAACACAAGTGAGCAGCATGGTAAATCAAAAGAAGGTGACAACGGTATGACCAAACTTTGGGGAGGGCGTTTTACGAAACGCCCTGAACAATGGATTGACGAGTTCGGTGCGTCAATTTCATTTGATCAGCATCTTGTAGAAGAAGATATTGAAGGTAGTTTAGCACATGTAACAATGCTTGAGAAATGCAGCATTCTTTCTGGAGATGAAGCGTTACAAATTAAAAAAGGCCTTCAAACACTGCTTGAAAAAGCTAAGAAGAAAGAATTAACGTTTTCTGCTCAATATGAAGATATTCATTTGAATTTAGAAAAGCTCTTAATTGATGAAATTGGTCCGGTTGGAGGAAAGCTTCATACGGGTCGAAGTCGTAATGATCAAGTTGCTACAGATATGCACTTATATTTAAAAAAGCACGTTCAGCAAATCGTAGGACTGATCGAAAATCTAGAAGATGTGCTGCTTACAAAAGCTGATCAGCATGTCGAAACTATTTTCCCAGGATATACACATTTACAGCGCGCGCAGCCGGTTTCTTTTGCTCATCATTTAATGGCTTATGTTTCAATGTTTAAGCGTGATGCTGAGCGTTATGCGGAATCGCTAAAGCGTATTGATTTATCTCCTTTAGGAGCAGGAGCTTTAGCTGGTACAACATTTCCAATTGATCGTCATTACAGCGCGGAGCTTCTAGGCTTTAATGGAATTTATCAAAACAGTATGGATGCTGTCAGCGACCGTGACTTTATTTTAGAGTTTTTAAGCAACAGTTCTATTTTAATGATGCATTTATCTCGTTTTTGTGAAGAGTTAATTTTATGGTCTAGTCAAGAGTTTCAATTTATTGAAATGGATGATACGTACGCAACAGGCAGCAGTATTATGCCTCAAAAGAAAAATCCTGATATGGCGGAGCTAATTCGTGGTAAAACAGGACGAGTATATGGTCATTTATTTAGCTTATTGACTGTGTTAAAAGGCACGCCTTTAACGTACAACAAAGACTTGCAAGAAGATAAAGAAGGTATGTTCGATACGGTTACAACGATTGAAGGATGTTTGACCATTTTTGCTGGCATGATTGAAACAATGACAGTAAAAACAAATGTTATGGAAAAAGCTACGAAACAAGATTTTTCAAATGCAACGGAGTTAGCTGACTATCTTGCTTCAAAAGGTATGCCGTTTCGTGAAGCACATGAAGTGGTTGGGAAACTAGTTCTCGTTTGTATTCAGAAAAATATCTACCTAATGGATTTGCCGCTTGAACAATATAAAGAAGCGTCAGATTTATTCGAGGAAGACATCTACCATGTATTAAGTCCAAAAACAGCTGTTAATCGCCGCAATAGCGCGGGAGGAACAGGGTTTGAACAAGTAAAAAAAGCAATTCAGCTAGCTAAAGATGAATTGCACGAAAAAACATCGATATAAAAAGTTATCAAAACGTCCGTAGAAAAATCTGCGGGCGTTTTTTGATGTGAGATAAATGGTATAACTAGAGCATTTAAGAAGAAAATAGAAAAGATCATGTAAGGGATTATGAAGTAAAGTGCACATTCGTAAAGAAAATAGAGTGAAAAAGGAGAAGTGACATATGAAAGACAAAAAACATCCGCAGCATGTATATGAATATGATTTTGAAGGAGAAAAAGAGACATCAAGACAGCTAATGGATTCTTATTCAAGCGGCGTCATTGGCGATGCTATGGCTTCTGTAGTTGAAAATCCAGAAGCACAGAGTGATAACGAACTATATGAATAACTACGTGCATATACTGTATATAGACTAAGAAAAGCAGGATTACGCTGAGCTCTATCGAAAGGTAACGTCATAGTAAATCCGGTTTTCTAAAGGATTTGGTGTGGCGTTCTTTTTTCAGTTAATCACTGATATAAGAAAAGAGGGATAAAGGTGAAAATTGGAGTGCCGAAAGAAGTAAAAAACAATGAAAATCGCGTGGCTATTACTCCAGCTGGTGTTACAGCTTTAGTTAACGGTGGGCATGATGTATATATTGAAACACAGGCAGGAGAAGGCTCTGGATTCCATGATGAAGATTACACAAATGCAGGAGCCTCTATTGTAAATACTGCAAAAGAAGCATGGGATGCGGAAATGGTTATGAAAGTAAAAGAACCGATTTCAGAAGAATACGGATATTTTCGTGAAGGACTTATTTTGTTTACGTATTTACATTTGGCAGCTGAAGAAGCATTAACGAAAGCATTGATTGATAAAAAGGTGGTAGGCATCGCTTATGAAACTGTACAGCTTCCAAACAAAAGCTTGCCTCTGTTAACGCCGATGAGCGAAGTTGCAGGAAGAATGTCTTCTCAGATTGGAGCTCAATTTTTAGAGAAAACCAAAGGTGGCAAAGGAATTTTATTAAGTGGAGTTCCAGGCGTGCAAAGAGGAAAAGTAACAATTATTGGAGGAGGAGTAGCAGGGACCAACGCTGCTAAAATTGCGGTCGGATTAGGGGCTGATGTCACAATAATTGATTTAAACGCTGATCGCCTTCGCCAGCTTGATGATTTATTTGGTAAAGAAGTGACGACCTTAATGTCAAATCACTACAATATTGCACAATCCGTAAAAGAGTCAGATTTAGTAATAGGAGCGGTTCTCATACCAGGAGCTAAAGCGCCAAAGCTTGTCACCGAGGAAATGGTTCAAACAATGTCAAAAGGGTCAGTTGTGGTTGATATTGCTATTGATCAAGGGGGAATTTTTGAAACAACTGATCGCATTACCACTCACGATAACCCGACTTATTCGAAGCATGAGGTCTTGCATTATGCTGTTGCTAATATGCCAGGAGCTGTTCCCCGCACGTCGACCTTAGCACTGACCAACGTAACGGTGCCTTATGCTCTGCAAATAGCAAGTCAAGGATATAAAAAAGCGTGCTTAAAAAACCCTTCCCTTCTTCAAGGAATCAACACCCTAAATGGGTTTGTCACTTACGCAGCTGTGGCAGATGCGCACGGTCTAACTTACGCTGATGCAACAACTTTATTAGAGCAAGCATAATAAGGCATGTTTTTACGCAGTTTGTGATATGATAGCCGCGTATTCACTTGTTTTGTAACCAAAACAGACGGGTAGAATATAGAAAAGGTTAGTGTAAAAGGAGAGAATAAATGATGCACGTTTCTTATCATGGACATTCTATTGTTAAAATTGAAACAAAAGGAAAAACAATTTTAATTGACCCGTTTATCACTGGAAATGAATCAACAGATTTAAATGCTGAAGATGTAAAAGCAGATGTGATTTTACTGACTCATGGCCATAATGATCATGTAGGCGACACGGTTGAAATTGCTAAGCGCAGCGATGCACTTGTTGTGGCAGTAGCAGAATTAGCTACATATCTTAGCTGGCAAGGCTTAAACGTACATCCAATGAGCATAGGCGGAGCCTATACATTTGATTTTGGCACGGTGAAATTGACACAAGCTTTCCACGGTTCAAGTTATACAGAAAATAATGAGAAAATTATTTATACAGGAATGCCGGCTGGTTTGCTTTTAACAATTGAAGGAAAGACGATTTATCATGCTGGAGATACGGCTTTATTTTCTGATTTGAAATTAATTGGTCACCATAAACCCGACTTGGCGTTTCTACCAATTGGAAATAATTTTACAATGGGACCTGAAGATGCGGCTATCGCAGCGGAATGGGTGCAGGCAAAGCTTGTTGTGCCAATTCACTACAATACATTTCCTGTAATTAAGCAAGATCCTCATCAATTTGTTGAGTCTTTATCCGGTATTGAAGGAAAAGTATTAAAAGCTGGAGAAGGATTGGATCTTTAATCATAAATAGAGGCTGGGAAAAAATGCTTTCAGTTAAGGTTAAAAAAGAACGAGTAATCGATAATATCGATTACTCGTTCTTTTTTTATTGTTATGGTGAACGTAGGTTTCATGTATGTAGCGGCTTCTAGCTGTTGATTGGAAGGAAAGAGGAAGACTCCTGCGGGAAAAGCGGAATAGGTGAGATCCCGCAGGAGTGCAAGCGACGAGGAGGCTCACCGGCCGCCCGCGGAAAGCGAAGTCTTGCACGGAAATCAACTGCGGTGTCACAAGCGGTTCAGCTCATGTCTCACGTTTGGTCGTGTTTAGATTGAATCGATGCAGTTATATCTCAATCCCTTTTTATTTGCAAAGAAACGTTCTGCTTTTTTTACTCTACTGCATACGATAGTAATAATAAGGAGGGAGAGTTATGGAAAAAAATCGAGTTATTTTATCGCTTTTACTATGCGGAGTGATGCTTTACTATGCAATGCCGCACTTAGTGTTAACAACTTCGAGTTTGCAAGGGATTTTTAGTATAAGCTGGCTTACCTTTGCTCTTTTTGCAGCCGGAGGAAATTTGTCGTCACTACTTTATGCACCGCGCCGTAAAAAGGCAGGTATTCAAAAAAATAGTGTGAGAAAGCCTTTGCGTCAAAGAGGTTAGATTGAATCCATTTCACTTCCCCCGTATAATAAAAGAAAAGACATATGAAACGTAAAAATGTTTTAGAAGGGTGAAGTACACGTGGCGACAAAACATGAGCAAATTTTACAGTATATCGATTCGCTTCCAATTGGTGAAAAAATTTCAGTGCGCCAAATTGCCAAAGAACTGACTGTCAGTGAAGGCACGGCGTACCGAGCAATAAAAGACGCGGAAAATAAAGGATATGTTTCAACGATTGAACGAGTAGGGACTATTCGAATTGAACGAAAGAAGAAAGAAAACATTGAAAAGCTCACGTTTGCTGAAGTAGTAAACATCGTAGATGGACAAGTGCTGGGCGGACGTGAAGGCTTGCATAAAACGTTAAATAAGTTTGTTATTGGAGCGATGAAGCTTGATGCTATGATGAGGTATACCGAGGCTGGAAACCTTCTTATCGTAGGGAATCGAGTAAACGCTCATGAATTAGCTCTTGAAGCAGGCGCAGCCGTGTTAATTACGGGCGGTTTTGATACGGAAGAATGGGTTAAGAAGCTTGCGGATGATCTTAAGCTTCCTATTATTTCAACGAGCTATGATACGTTTACAGTTGCAACGATGATTAATCGTGCTATTTATGATCAGCTGATAAAAAAAGAAATTGTGCTTGTAGAGGATATTTTAACACCCATCTCTGAAGCGGTTAGCTTGCAGTTAACCGATACAATTGAAAAATGGCACGAATGTAACGATCAAACTCACCACAGTCGTTTTCCTGTAGTAGATCAGCATATGAAAGTTCATGGTATGGTGACCTCAAAAGATGTTATTGGATATGATCTTTCCACTTCGATTGAAAAAGTCATGACGAAAAATCCGATGACCGTTCATGGAAAAACATCGGTCGCTTCTTCTGCTCATATGATGGTATGGGAAGGGATTGAAGTGCTGCCTGTAGTAGACGATTATCACCGATTAGAAGGCATTATCAGCCGTCAAGATGTCTTAAAAGCGCTGCAAATGATTCAGCGTCAACCACAGGTAGGAGAAACCATTGATGACATTGTAACGAATCAATTTATGGACGTACAAGAGACAAAAGAAGCACCGGTTTATCGCTGTGAAGTAACGCCACAAATGACAAACTATATGGGAACTATTTCATACGGAGTTTTTACTACTATTGTGACGGAAGCTGCCAATCGTGTTCTTCGCTTATATAAAAAAGGTGATTTGGTTATTGAAAACATTACCGTTTATTTTATTAAACCGGTTCAAATTGAAAGTGTAATTGAAATTCGCCCTAAGCTGCTAGAACTTGGTCGGAAGTTTGCTAAATTAGATGTAGAAGTCTACAACGCCGGAGTTGTAGTAGGAAAAGCGATGATGATGGCTCAGTTATTAGACAGAGTATAAAAAAGAAGCTGCTTTGCAGCTTCTTTTACATTTGATCTGCTTCTTTTATTGCATAAGGCTGATAGTGCTTATAAGCTTTGACACCTGCTATTATGCTGCCTGAACCGAATAATACAAATAATATGCCGATGATAAGCGAAAGGTTTGTTTCGTAAATAAACCATTGATTGATCCCAAAAAATAATACAAAAGAGCCAAGACAAATACTCGACTTAGCGGAAATCCACTTTCGTTCCATTGGGCGTTTCGAACGTACGTATTTTACTTTTAAATACATGTAGAAAACAAAGGACACAACGATTAAAATCATAAAAAATGGCACAGACGCCCCTCCAGTCCGGTGTATTTCTATCCGTAATGTTTCTAGATGCTAGTAATGCGTAGTGTTGAAAGTGTTTACAGTAGTATCTATTATTTTACAGGCCGATGACAGAAAATTCTACTATTGATTGATTCTTCTTTTAAAAAAGAGAAGAGATATGATTTAATAAATAATATGGATACAGCGCTGCGGAAATGTAAGTGCATGTGGTACGTACATAAAACGAGAACAATATTGACAGGAGAGAGACAATGAAAACACAAATATTAGAAGCTATTAAGCAGTTTGACACCATCATTATTCATCGGCACATTCGTCCAGATCCAGATGCATACGGATCTCAGTGCGGATTAGCAGAATTGTTAAAAACATCTTTTCCGGAAAAGAAGGTATACGTAACGGGAGAAGAAGCGGAGTCGTTAAAATTTTTATACCGTATGGATGATATCGCCGATGACATCTATGAAGATGCGCTTGTCATCGTTTGTGATACGGCCAATGAAGCGCGAGTATCAGATCAGCGCTACGCAAATGGAAAAATGATCATTAAAATCGATCATCATCCGAATCAAACTCCTTACGGGGATTTACTTTGGGTTGAGACGTCTGCTTCTTCAACAAGTGAAATGATTTATGAATTTTACTTGGAAGGAAAAGAAAAGGGGTTAGCTCTTAATGATGAAGGAGCAAAGTTAATTTTCACTGGTATCGTCGGTGATACAGGCCGATTTTTATTTCCAAATACAAAGCCAAAAACATTTTGCTATGCAAGTGAATTGATTCAATATGGTTTCAATTTTAAAGATGTATATGATCAGTTATACAAAACAAAAGAAAATGTCGCTCACTTACATGGATATGTGCTGCAAAACTTCACGATGTCTCCAGCGGGAGTTGCCTACATGAAAATTCCGAATGAAATTCTTCGAAAATATAATGTGACACCTGCTGATGCCTCTCAGCTAGTCGGTTCGTTAGGACAAATTGATGGAGTAAAAACGTGGGTGTTTTTTGTGGAGGAAGAAAATCAAATTCGGGTCCGCCTGCGTTCAAAAGAGCTTGTGATTAATACAATTGCCAGAAAATACAACGGAGGAGGCCATCCTCTTGCGTCCGGCGCTTCCATTTATTCATGGGAAGAAGTAGAGCCTTTGCTGCGTGATTTAGAAGAGCTTTGCAGTCAGGGGTAATCTATAAAATAAGCCGTTGATTTTACATCAGCGGCTTTTTATAATACCTTTTCCATCTTTTTAATTCGAATTTCAATTGAAAGCGTTGTATAAAAATAAATTTGATGAACTTCAACTTCATAAATTGTTTTATCAAATTCGTACTTTTTATTTTCAATTGCTTTTTTTAAGATATCCCTGCTTCGATACGCACTTTCAATATCTTGGGCAATTAAGTGCTGTGCTTCTTCATCAACGCTTTTTTGAATATTGTATTCAACGACAGAATTGACTTTATAACGATGACCGTTTACTAATTTTACTTTTACATTTTGAATAATTAAATGCTGTTTCATTTCCTTGTTTAATGCTTTTACATCTTCTTGCCATGCGCTAATTTGCAAATTTGCTTTTTTTAGCTTATCATTAGCAATTCGAATCTCCTCTAGCTCTCTATCTCTTGAAACGCCGTAAATCGTTAAAAACACTCCCCAGCTGACAATTGCTCCAATGACAATACCGGCAAAAAAACGCTGCCAGTCGGAGCGCTTGAACATTCGCTCACTGGGTACCCTCATACAAAGTGCTCCTGCGTTAACCACTTGATGATTAGAGCTCCGGTCTGAGCTCCTCCCATAGCGGATAGAATTAAAAGAATTTGTTTGAATACATCTTTTGTCGCTCCTTCAAAGAGTCCTCGCTCAAAGCTGTAAAACGTATCAAATGTTCCTCCGATGGCTCCGACAATGGCCCAGATTTTTAGACTATTGCTGAGGGTATGCATGACGTACAGGGGAGATTTGCCAATTAAAAACCCCGCAAATGCTCCGATTAATGAACCTCCTAAAATAATGCCTAATGAAGTAAAGTAGCTCCAAATAAAAAGAGACATAAAAGGCTCTTTTGCCATGACGCGTCCTCCTTTGCTATTTTATTGATAACTCATGCTTCCTACATATATATGGACAAACGTTCAGAGTTATGTAATTTGTCTACGCTCGCAACAAAATTTATAATGAGAATAAAGAATTAAAGAAAGGTGGGAAGTCCTGTGCCTTTTGTTCACTTACAGCTTCAAAGTTCTTATAGCTTACTAAGCAGTTCTGTTCGTATTCATGAACTTGTAGAAACAGCTAAAAAAATGAACTATGAAGCGATTGCTTTGACCGATGAAAATGTAATGTACGGAGTCATTCCTTTTTATAAAGCCTGCGTGAAAGCGGGGATTAAGCCGATTATTGGGCTCACACTATCAATTTTGGAACATGAAGAAAGCGAGCAAGCGTATCCTTTAGTTTTGCTAGCAGAAAATGATAAGGGCTATGAAAATTTATTAAAACTAAGCAGTTTAGTTCAAACAAAGGAAAAACACGGTGTAAAGAAAAAATGGCTCCAGCATTATAGCAGCGGGCTGATTGCTATTACACCTGGCGTAAGGGGAGAAGTAGAAACTCTGCTAGCAGAAAACAAGCTTCAAGATGCAAAGCGAGTGCTTCAATTCTTTAAAAAAGTATATTCTCAGTCTTTGTATATATCGATACAGCGCCACGGACAGGATGAAACTTTGATAAATCAGCAGTTAACGGAGCTTGCTGCTGAAGAAAATGTCCCGCTCGTAGCAACGAATCAAGTGAAATATTTAAAAAAAGAAGATCGGGACGCATATGATTGCTTAGCGGCTATTCGAGACGGAGAGAAGTTACATAGCGGTGAACAGGTGCAAGAAGAAAGCAGCGAGTACTATTTCAAATCACCTCATGAAATGGAAGTTCTCTTTCATGATCAGCATTTTTTAATAGAAGAAAGTATAAAAATCGCAAGACGATGCGAGCTTAAAATTTCTCTAGGCGTAATGTCCATTCCAAAATACCCTGTTCCTCCGTCAGCTACATCATCAATCTACTTGCGCACTCTTTGCGAAAAAGGACTGCAAGAAAGAGTTCAAGTGATCACGGAACAATACCAGAAACGCTTAGATTATGAGCTGAACATTATTGAAAGTATGCGCTTTAGCGATTACTTCCTTATCGTGTGGGATTTTATGAATTATGCTCATGAACATAGCATTTTAACAGGTCCAGGTCGTGGCTCAGCGGCGGGCTCACTAGTTTCATACGCCTTACGAATTACAAATGTTGATCCAATTCAGCATCAGCTTCTCTTTGAGCGCTTTTTAAATCCTGAACGTATTTCGATGCCTGATATTGATATCGATTTTCCCGATAATAAACGAGATCAAGTCATTCAGTATGTGGCTCAAAAATATGGAGCGCTGCATGTAGCTCAAATTATTACATTTGGAACATTAGCGGCTAAAGCAGCCGTACGTGATGTAGGAAGAGTGATGGGATTTGATCAAGAGGCGCTAAACAAAATGTCCAAAGCGATTCCAACTAAACCAGGTACAACGTTAAAAAGTGCTCTTCGTGATTCAAGAGTTCTTCAAGACTATTTATCTGAAAATGAAGCCCGAAAGCAATGGTATAACATTGCCATGAAGATAGAAGGTCTGCCAAGGCATACTTCAACACACGCAGCAGGCGTTGTGATCAGTGAGAAGCCGCTGACGCAATCTATAGCTGTACAAGAGGGACATGATAATGTATATCTGACTCAATATCCAATGGAAGCTCTGCAAGACGTTGGGCTTTTGAAAATGGACTTTTTAGGTTTGCGCAACTTAACCATTTTAGATCACATTTTAAAGAAAATTGAGCGGGACATGAATCAAAAGCTGTCACTGTCTCATATTCCATTTAACGATGAGAAAACTTTTGAACTGCTGAGCAAAGGAGATACGACAGGGATTTTTCAGCTAGAGTCAGATGGAATGAGAAGAGTTCTTCAGCAATTAAAACCTACAGAGCTAGAAGATATTGTAGCAGTTAACGCGCTGTATAGACCCGGTCCGATGGAAAATATTCCAACTTATATTAAGCGCAAGCACGGAGTGGAGAGCGTCATATATGACCATCCTACGCTTCAAGACATTTTACAATCCACGCATGGCGTTATCGTGTATCAGGAGCAAATTATGCAGATTGCTTCAAAGATGGCTGGTTTTTCTCTTGGAGAAGCAGATTTATTGAGAAGAGCAGTTAGTAAAAAAGAACGAGCCGTGCTTGATCGTGAACGAGCACATTTTGTTCAAGGAAGCGAGAAGAAAGGATATGACCTATCCGTTGCTAATCGGGTCTATGACCTTATTGTGCGTTTTGCTGATTATGGCTTCAACCGGAGCCATGCCGTTGCTTACAGTATGGTGGCTTATCAGTTAGCTTATTTAAAAGCACATTATCCGCTACAGTTCTTTTCAGCGTTGTTAACGAGCGTTATTGGAAACGAAGGGAAAATTGCTCAATATATTAATGAACTCAAAAGAAAAAAAATACAAGTTCTCCCACCTTCTATTAACAAGAGTATGTATTCGTTTAATGTAGAAGGTGAAAGAATAAGATATAGCCTTGCAGCGATTAAACATATTGGTGCGGCAGCTATGCAGGAAATAACAGAAGAGAGAAAGAAAAAAAGATTTGAAGACTTATTTGATTTTTGTGCACGTGTTTCACCAAAAGCTGTGAATAAAAAAGCGCTTGAAGCTTTGATTTTGTCTGGAGGCTTTGATGAATTTGGAGAAAATCGAGCAACTTTATTAGCAACGATTGATGTAGCATTTGAACATGCAAGCTTGGTACTCCCTGATGATGACTTTGGATTTGGAGCTGAATTTTCGTTAAAGCCTAAATATATGGAAAAAGAGGAACTGAAAATAGAAGATCGGCTTCAGTATGAAAAAGATATGCTAGGTTTTTATTTATCAAGCCACCCTGCTTCTCAGTATGAAGCACTAAATTCATTTTATTCTGTTGTTTCTCTTCACGATATGAAAGAATACGCTTCAGGAAAAGCGGTCTCTCTTTTAGTATTTGTGTTGGAAATTCGCGTCATTCGCACGAAAAAAGGAGAGCAAATGGCCTTTTTGCGCATCACGGATGAAAGTGGAGAAGGAGAAGTTGTTGCATTTCCCCGCGTATTTGAGCAAAATCGTCTGCTGTTTGAACAAGGTAAGGTTTTACTAATACAAGGAAAGATAGATGAAAGAAATGGACAGCAGCAAATCGTTTGTCAACGTGCTGAAGCTGCTAGCGAAGCGGTTCAAAAACTACCGTCAGAAGAATTGTACTTACGTATAGAAACAAAGCAAGGTACGGAAAAGCTGCTTCATACTATTTATCAGCATTTTCAGTCTCATAGAGGGAAAATCCCCGTGAAAATTTATTATGAGGCAGAACGTCAATTGGTCAAGCTTCCTGTCCACTATTCTGTTGAACGAAGCGATGAGTTGATTAAAACTTTAAAAGCAATGCTTGGAGAAAAGCACGTTGTATTCAAGAAGATATAGTCTTTACAGATTTCATGTGATGTTATATGGTAAAATAGTTAAAAAAGTGGTCTGACCACCGTTTTTTTATAAAATATACGAATTAGATGCGTTTTTCTTGAAATGAAATGCAATTGGATTTATAACATCATATGAGTGTGGGAAAGAACATGGTTCAGGCGCAGTATTTGTTATCATTTTGTTTATTGGGAGTGAAATTCATTGTCTTTACGTGAAGAAGCATTGCATATGCACCGCATTAACAAAGGTAAACTAGAATCAAAGTCCAAAATTCCTGTTCGAAACGCAGAGGATTTAAGCCTTGCTTATTCCCCTGGTGTAGCAGAACCTTGCAAAGAAATATATGATGATGTAAACAATGTATATGAATATACGATGAAAGGAAATATGGTAGCTGTTGTATCTGATGGCACTGCCGTATTGGGCTTGGGCAATATAGGCCCTGAAGCTGCTCTGCCAGTAATGGAAGGGAAAGCTGTCCTTTTTAAAAGTTTTGCCGGCGTAGATGCATTCCCAATTTGTTTAAACACGACAGATGTGGACAAAATTATAGAAACTGTTAAATTGCTAGAACCTACTTTTGGAGGCGTTAATTTAGAAGATATTGCGGCTCCTAACTGTTTTGAAATTGAAGAGCGGTTGAAAAAGGAAACAAATATCCCGGTTTTTCATGATGATCAGCATGGAACGGCTATTGTTACGGTAGCGGGTCTTCTTAATGCCCTGAAGCTGACAGGAAGAAAAATGTCACAAATCAAAGTGGTAGCGAATGGAGCAGGAGCTGCTGGCATTGCTATTATTAAATTATTATACAGCTATGGAGTGCGCGATATTATTATGTGTGATTCCAAAGGAACGATTTATGACAAGCGTCCTCACGGCATGAACCGTATAAAAGATGAAGTTGCAGCCTATACAAATCGAAGCAAAGTAGAAGGTACGTTAGCCGATGCGTTAGAAGAAGCTGACGTATTTATTGGAGTTTCGGTTGAAGGAGCACTCACACCGGAGATGATTGGAAAGATGAATCCAGACCCAATTATTTTTGCAATGGCAAATCCAGTGCCTGAAATTATGCCAGAAGAAGCTAAAAAAGCTGGCGCGAAAGTAATCGGCACCGGACGTTCAGATTTTCCTAATCAAGTGAACAATGTCTTAGCTTTTCCGGGGATATTCCGAGGTGCACTAGATGTGCGTGCTACTCATATTAATGAAAAAATGAAAATGGCTGCGGTTGAGGCCATTGCTAATTTAATTACGGAAGAGGACTTGAATACAGACTATGTGATTCCAGGGCCATTTGATGCACGAGTGGCTCCGGCAGTAGCCGCCGCTGTTGCAAAAGCAGCTATGGAAACAGGCGTTGCTCGAATAAAAGTAAAGCCAGAAGCCGTAGCTGAAAATACACGTCGTTTAGCGATTATTGAATAAGGTTACATCAACTGTTCTTTGACAGGCATGATGCTTCAAGCATGCCTGTTAAAGTAATGTAAAGTGAGTGGTAATAAACTTGAAGAATGAACGTTCAAAAGTATATGTAGAAATTCTAAAACAAATTCGCCAGCTAATGGAAGATGATCGTTTAACTACGGGTGATAAAATCCCGTCAGAACGAGAGCTTTCTGAACGGTTAGGCGCAGGACGTTCTTCCGTTCGAGAAGCGCTCAGAGCGTTAGAGCTAATTGGGTTGATTGAAACTAGAAGAGGTGAAGGTACGTTTATTAAAGAAGTGGGTGATCATCAATTTATTGATTTATTAGCTACTTTTTTAATACAAGACGGTAAAACAAAATCAGACTTAATTCAGACGAGATATATTCTTGAAAAAAGCTGTTTGTTTTCTGTTTTAGCGGAACAGAACGAAATCAATGTTTCGAAAGCAATTCAAAAGCAGAATGACGATTGTTTAAAGAACTTGTTTGACTATTTGTTTTCTTTGCAGCCTAATCGGCTATTGCACCGAATTTGGCTGATTATTTGCCGTTTTTCTCAAACCTTTCAACAAAACTCAGCGCCAAGCGACACTCTTATAAATGAATTAGTAGAGGCGCTAGTTAAAAAGGATAAAGCAACTGTATTAAATCTTCACCATCAGTGCTACAAACAAGTGTGAAAGAAGGAATTTGTCGAAAGAGACATGCCATCTTTCTACACAAAATCGAACCGTCATCTAGTAAAGTAAATAGCAACTAATAAAGTGAAGCGAACAATTCATCCAATTTTTTCTTATCTGTCGCTTGTTTTTGCGTTTGAGACGGGCTTTCATAACTTGTAAAGTAGAAGAAGAGGAAGAAGAAAGGTTCTTATGTTAAAGAAAAGAACCAAAAGGAGGTTACACCTTGTTACGAGATTTATTTACAAAAAACACAAAAACTCCAAAAAAACGAAAATATGCTACGATTCCTTCTGAGCATATGAGACAAGATGTACCTGAAGGGATTATGACCAAGTGTAAAAAGTGTAAGAAAATCATGTATACAAAAGAGTTAAATAAAAACTTAAAAGTATGCTTAAACTGTGGATATCACCATCAAATGACAGCGCCAGAGCGTATTGAAAGCTTGATTGACAGCGGTACGTTTGTTGAATACGACAAAGATATGAAGTCAGAAAATCCTCTTGGGTTCCCGGATTATCTTGAAAAGCTCGAAAAAGATCGTGAGAAAACTAATTTAAGTGAAGCGATTGTTACGGGTGAAGGGGATATTGAAGGGATTAAAGTAGTGGTTGCTGTTATGGATTCACATTTCCGTATGGGAAGCATGGGTTCTGTAGTAGGTGAGAAAATTACTCGCGCCATTGAAAAAGCAAAGGAAATGCATGTCCCATTCCTTATTTTTACAGCTTCAGGTGGTGCACGTATGCAAGAAGGTGTTCTGAGCTTGATGCAAATGGCTAAAACTAGCGCAGCCCTTAAAATGTTCAGTGATGAAGGCGGCTTAATCATTTCGATCATGACACACCCTACTACGGGAGGAGTGTCAGCGAGCTTTGCTTCCCTAGGCGATTATAATTTAGCCGAGCCGGGTGCGTTAATTGGCTTTGCTGGAAGACGTATTATTGAACAAACAATTAGAGAAGAGCTTCCAGAAGATTTTCAGACGTCTGAATTTCTGTTGAAGCATGGTCAATTAGATGGAGTTATTGACCGTCACGATTTAAAAGAAACGTTAACAACTATTTTAGATATACACGTAGCAGGAGGTGACATCGAGTGGTAAGTGAATTAGAGTTTGAACGTCCAATTGTTGAGTTACGCGACAAGATTGCAGAACTGAAAGAGTTTGCTAAAAATACAGAAGTGGATTTATCTAGCGAAATTGATAAGTTGGAAAAGCGCTTAGAAAAAGTAGAGAACGATATTTACAATCATCTAAGCCCGTGGAACCGTGTTCAAATTGCTCGTCATCCTGAGCGTCCTACAACACTCGATTATATTTCTCGCTTGTTTACAAACTTTTTAGAGTGTCATGGAGATCGCTTTTACGGAGATGATGAAGCAATCGTAGGAGGAATTGCCAAGTTTAATGGCGTGCCTGTTACCGTGATTGGACATCAGAGAGGTAAAGACACGAAAGAAAATATTCGCCGTAATTTTGGTATGCCTCATCCTGAAGGCTACCGTAAAGCACTGCGCCTAATGAAGCAAGCGGAGAAATTTAACCGCCCAATTATTTGCTTTATCGATACAAAAGGAGCTTATCCAGGGAAAGCGGCAGAAGAGCGCGGACAAAGCGAAGCTATTGCGAAAAACCTTTTCGAAATGGCTGGCTTAACTGTACCTGTTATTTGTATTGTAATTGGAGAAGGAGGAAGCGGAGGAGCCTTGGCATTAGGTTTAGGAAACCACCTTCATATGCTTGAGAACTCGACGTATTCAGTAATTTCTCCAGAAGGAGCGGCTGCCATTCTTTGGAAAGATTCTTCTCTTGCCAAAAAAGCTGCTGAAACGATGAAGATTACAGCACCAGATTTGAAAGAACTGGGTATCGTAGATGAAATGGTTTCAGAGGTAAAAGGCGGAGCTCACCGAGATATCGATGCACAAGCTGGATACATGGAAAGCATGATCAAGAAATCATTAAAAGAGCTGATGAATTTATCAAAAGAAGAGCTAGTGGAAGAGCGTTATTTAAAATACAAAAAAATCGGACAATTTGCAGCTGAAAACGATGCCATTACTATAAAATAAAGAAACGTGCACTCTTGAAAAATAAGGGTGCGCGTTTTTGTGCGGTTTGTATAGCCCTTCTCTATTGTGTTTACAAGTTCTTCGTGGTATTTTATAGACAGCAAAAACCTTTAAGTAAAAGTAGAAAAAGAGTGTTTTAAAAAAATTTCCTATGGTTATTAGCAGCTGTGCGAGCGTTTGTCTTTTCTCTAAAACGTGAGATATATAAGACAAATCATGCAGCAAGTATTGCTGTATAAATTGCAGGGAATAGTAAAACAAGAAGCAAACGATGAAGAAATTCATCGTTAAAGTGCTGTGTATTTGTTTGCTATTTGATTCAGCGCTACGTAGGTGTTTCATAAGTTACACGCAAAGCAAGATGAACGAGTTAAGGTAACAAAATATTTGTTCACAGCCTGCTTGGGTTAGTAAAGGAAATAGCTGTTTGCTCTATCTAAAGAGTAAATAGTAAATATATAGGAGGAAATTTGAATGCGTAAAACTAAAATTGTATGTACTATTGGACCAGCGAGTGAAAGTGTAGAAAAATTAGTTGAACTAATTAACTCAGGCTTAAACGTTTGTCGCCTAAACTTCTCTCACGGTGACTTTGAAGAGCACGGTGCACGTATTGTTAACATTCGTGAAGCTGCGAAGCAAACAGGTAAAACAGTAGGTATCTTACTTGATACAAAAGGACCTGAAATTCGTACAAATACAATGGAAAATGGTGCGATTGAGTTAGAAGAAGGCTCTGAAATCATTGTTTCTATGACAGAAGTAGTGGGAACAACTGAAAAATTCTCAATTACATATCCAGGTCTAATTGATGACGTACACGTAGGATCAAAAATCCTTTTAGATGACGGTTTAATCGGTCTTGAAGTACTAGACGTCAATAAAACTGATGGTGAAATCAAAACAAAAGTACTTAACCCTGGTACATTAAAAAATAAAAAAGGTGTAAACGTGCCAAACGTAAGTGTAAACCTTCCTGGTATCACTGAAAAAGATGCAAACGATATTGTATTTGGTATCGAACAAGGCATTGATTTTATCGCTGCTTCTTTTGTGCGTCGCGCATCTGATGTATTAGAAATTCGTGAACTACTAGAAAAACACAATGCAGCTCACATTCAAATCATCTCAAAAATCGAAAACCAAGAAGGCGTAGATAACATCAAAGAAATTCTTGAAGTTTCAGACGGCTTAATGGTTGCTCGTGGTGACTTAGGAGTAGAAATTCCTGCTGAAGAAGTACCATTAGTACAAAAAGATCTAATCAAACAATGTAATGCACTTGGCAAGCCAGTTATTACAGCTACACAAATGCTTGATTCAATGCAGCGCAACCCGCGCCCGACTCGTGCGGAAGCAAGTGACGTTGCCAATGCGATCTTTGATGGTACAGACGCAATTATGTTATCCGGTGAAACAGCTGCAGGTTCTTACCCAGTTGAAGCTGTACAAACAATGCATTCAATCGCTTCTCGTGCTGAGCAAGCTCTAAACTACTCTGAGATTTTACAACAGCGCAGCAAGCAAGTTGGCCCATCTATTACAGATGCAATCGGACAATCTGTTGTGCACACAGCGCTTAACTTAAACGCTAGTGCAATCGTAGCGCCAACGGAAAGTGGTTATACAGCAAAAATCGTTTCTAAATATCGTCCGCAATCTCCAATCGTAGCTGTTGCAGCAAACGATTCTGTTGCACGTCGTCTATCTCTAGTATGGGGTGTTACACCAGTTGTTGGTGAGCGCGTAAGTACAATTGACGATATGTTAGATCACGCTGTAAATGACGCAGTAAAAACAGGCGTTGTAGCACACGGTGATTTAGTTGTTATTACTGCTGGTGTTCCAGTTGGAGAATCAGGTGCAACGAACTTAATGAAAGTTCAAGTTGTAGGTGACGTTCTTGCTAAAGGACAAGGAATTGGTCGTAAAGCAGCAGTTGGTAAAGTAGTTATTGCTAAAACTGCTGAAGAAGCAAATGCAAAAATGACTGAAGGTGCTATCCTTGTTACAAACAGCACAGATCGCGATATGATCAGTGCAATTGAAAAAGCAGGGGCTCTTATTACAGAAGAAGGCGGTCTAACAAGCCATGCAGCTGTAGTAGGGTTAAACTTAAGCATTCCTGTCATTGTAGGCGTAGAAAACGCAACAAGCGTATTCTCAGAAGATCAAGATATTACAGTTGATGCTTCACGTGGTGTTGTATACAACGGACACGCAAGCGTACTGTAAGAACACGTAGATGATTGAAAAAAAGAGAAGGGGAAATCCTTCTCTTTTTGTTTAGGCAATTCAATAAGCGAAGAGGTGATGATGGTGAGGAAGTTCCTTCCGCTCCTTCTTATTGTACCTGCTGTTGAGGTAATGATTTTGATTTATTCAAGTCATCTCATTGGTGTAATGTCAACATTTTTACTGATTATTGCTACCAGTTTTATTGGTGCGTTTCTAGCGAAAAAACAAGGAACATCTCTTTTTCAAAAGGCACAGCGTCAGATGAGCCAGGGACATGTTCCGAGCGGTGAAATCCTTGATGGTATGTGTGTACTATTTGGCGGGCTCTTTCTGCTGTTTCCAGGCTTCTTGACAGATGTTGTAGGCTTTATCTTTTTGCTGCCGTTTACACGCAAAATCGTTAAGCCTTTTCTTTTAACGTGGTTAAGAAGATTTTTTCAAGGGCGTAATCGAATGACGATTATTCGTTAACTAGAAAGTGTGTGAAAGAAGCTTCTTTCACACACTTTTTCATTTTCCTATAATAAATTGCCACGTCTCTTTAAAAACTCCCGTTGTATGAAGTGTTTTTAGAATAACAAGAATAACAGGACCAACTATTAATCCGAAAAATCCAATCAGTTGATATCCTACAAATAAAGCAATTAATGTAGCAAGAGGATCAAGACCGATGCTTGATGACAGAATCTTGGGCTCCATAATTTGCCGCTGCACAAGTACTACAGCATATAGTACCGAAAGTCCTACAGCAAATGAAACATTATCTGTTGCAAACGCATAAATCATCCAAGGAACAAAAACCAGTCCTGTTCCGAGGTAAGGAAGAATATCTACTAAGCCGATTAATAAAGCGACTGTAATAGCATAATCAACCTTAAGAACAAGTAAACCAAAAAGAACGATGATTGTGGTAATCGAAATAAGCGTAAGCTGAGCTTTAATAAATCCAAACAGTGCATTTTTAAGCTCCAGAATAACTGTCTGTCCATTTTCTCTTACTTTTTTAGGAATAAACATGCTGCTTTTAGCCATCAGCTTGTACCAATCTTTACTAATAAAAAAAGTAGCTAGCAATGAAAAAATAATCACAGTAGCTGCATTAGGCAATACGGATAAAAGTACTGGGATGCTTTGCAATACATTTTGCAGAAAATCGCCCACCGTTTGAGCGATATGGTTGCCTACCCCTTTAATGTTCGATAAAATAGTTGCTTGCTGACCGGTATTTAAGTTATTAAACATAGAAGTAATACGTTCATAAAACGGAAGTATTTGTTCTGTAGCAATATTTTCAATAAATATGACCACTTCTTTGAAATTTGTGGGAACAACTTTCGCTAAGTACGTACTTCCTGCAATGATTTCTGTGATAAGTAACGTAATAAGTCCGGCCAAAAGAGAGAAGATAAGAACCATTGACAGTAAAACAGCTAAGTAGCGAGGTAAACGCAGCTTCAATTCAAATAGATTAACCATAGGATTTATAAAAAAAGCGATGCAGCAGGCGATAATAAATGGATATATGAGAGAAGAGACATAATAACTAAAAAATATAGATGCTGCAATAATTACCAACACACAAGCTAAGCGAAATAGTCGATGTAAATGAAGCTTGTACACAATAAATAGAGGCCTCCTTGTAAACGATAGTCAACAAAAGAAAAAGCTACTCATAAAATATTTACGTAATACGCTTTAGATTTATCACAATAAAAAAAGAAAGGATGAGTAAAATGTTCTCACAACCCATGCTTTTTTTAGCTGTTTTACTCGTAATTGGATTAGTGGCTAAAAATCAATCATTAATCATTGCAGTTGCATTTTTACTTATTTTAAAATTAATCGGGTTAGACGGTAAGGTTTTTCCGTTTCTACAATCAAAAGGAATTAATATTGGAGTAACGGTTATTACAATTGCCGTTCTTGTGCCAATTGCAACAGGAGACATAGGGTTCAAACAATTAGGAGAAGCCGTGAAATCTTCGTATGCCTGGATTGCTTTAGGAGCCGGAATTGCTGTAGCAATTATTGCCAAATATGGACTTACGCTCTTGGAAGATGATCCGCATATTACGACCGCTTTAGTTTTTGGCACAATTCTTGCTGTGGCGCTGTTTCAAGGGGTAGCAGTAGGTCCGTTAATCGGTGCTGGAATCGCTTATTTATTTATGAAATTAACCGAACTTTTTTCGTAGAAATTTTTGTATAATAATAATTTTTTTAAAATTTCTTCTCTCTTTTGATTCACAAAAGTCAGATAATTGTTTATAATATATTTTGAGGCCGCATCTTTTTACATACAATTGTATGTTTTACCTATAGGGCTGTAACAAAGCAATGACACATGCAGATGTTTTGATTTTGTGTGTTATTGAAACAAATGGAAATGTAAGCATTTTCTTTGCGTGGGGTGAAGGAATGTTCTTCCAAGATATATATTCAAAAGAGGCGCTTCGTATATCACTTAATGTCTAGTTGAGCAGAGGCTCAATTTTGTTTTTCACGTTTTACACAGAAAGGTATGGGGAATTTTTTCTGTAAAGGAGTGGAGATTTATGACAGCAACTCGAGGTCTAGAAGGGGTAGTCGCTACAACGTCAGCAGTAAGTTCAATTATTGATGACACTTTAACATATCAAGGCTACAATATTGATGATTTAGCGAATTATGCAACATTTGAAGAAGTGGTGTATTTACTATGGCACGGAAAATTACCTAACAAAGAAGAATTATCTGTGTTTTCTAGATTACTAGCAGAAAACGCTAAATTACCCCAAGAAGTCTTAGATCATTTCAAAACTTATCCAATTAAAGATGTTCATCCAATGGCAGCTTTAAGAACAGTCGTATCACTATTGGGGTTGTACGATCCTGAAGCTGATCTAATGGATGAAGAAGCAAATTATCGCAAAGCTGTTCGTTTGCAAGCACAATTACCAACGGTGGTAACGGCTTTTTCAAGAGTCCGTAACGGATTAGAGCCAATTGAACCAAACGAAAACTATAGCATTGCCGCTAACTTTTTATATATGTTAACCGGCGAAGAGCCAACTGATATCCAAGTAGAGGCATTTGATAAGGCACTTGTCTTACACGCTGACCATGAGCTAAATGCTTCAACTTTTACAGCTCGTGTCTGTGTGGCAACATTATCCGATATTTATTCAGGAATTACAGCCGCTATTGGAGCGTTAAAGGGTCCTCTTCACGGGGGAGCGAATGAAGCTGTTATGAAAATGTTGTCTGACATTCAAACAGTTGAAAACGCAGAACCTTATATTCGCGAAAAGCTCGCGAAGAAAGAAAAGATTATGGGATTTGGACATCGTGTGTATCAGCAGGGTGATCCTCGTGCCAAGCACTTGAAAGAAATGTCTGAAAAACTTACCAAACAAGCAGGAGATACAACGCTATACGATATGTCAGTGAAAATTGAAGAGATCGTAACAGGCGAGAAAAAGCTTCCGCCAAACGTTGATTTCTATTCAGCTTCTGTATACCACAGCTTAGGGATTGATCACGATCTATTTACTCCGATCTTTGCCGTAAGCCGCGTATCAGGATGGATTGCTCACATTTTAGAGCAGTATTCAAACAATCGTTTGATTCGTCCAAGAGCTGATTATATCGGTCCTGGAAAACAAACGTACATTCCGCTTGAAGAGCGCAGCTAAACAATGTGACGAAGGTGCTCACGTTCGTTGAGCACTTTTCCATAAGTGAAAGTAGACAAATTTTTTAAGGAGGTCATTCTCATGACAAAAGGTGAACAAATTTCTGTAGCAAACGGCGTGTTAAACGTACCAAATAATCCAATTATTCCATTTATCGAAGGTGACGGAATTGGTCCGGATATCTGGGCAGCAGCTTCCCGCGTATTAGAAGCAGCGGTTGCAAAAGCATACAATGGTGAAAAAGAAATCGTTTGGAAAGAAGTATTAGCAGGTGAAAAAGCATTTAATCAAACTGGCGAATGGTTACCGGAAGAAACGTTAGATGCAATTCGCGAATACATAATTGCAATCAAAGGACCATTAACAACACCAGTAGGCGGTGGAATTCGTTCTCTAAACGTGGCATTGCGTCAAGAATTAGACTTATTCACATGCTTACGTCCTGTTCGCTACTTTGACGGCGTACCTTCTCCAATTAAGCGCCCAGAAGATACAGATATGGTTATCTTCCGTGAAAATACTGAAGATATTTATGCTGGTATTGAATATGCAAAGGGTTCTGAAGAAGTACAAAAACTTGTTTCATTCCTACAAACGGAATTAGGCGTAAATAAAATCCGTTTCCCTGAAACTTCTGGATTAGGTATTAAGCCTATTTCTTCTGAAGGAACAGAGCGTCTTGTGCGTGCAGCAATCAACTATGCAATTGAACAGGGCCGCAAGTCTGTTACGCTTGTACACAAAGGTAACATTATGAAATATACAGAAGGCGCATTTAAAAATTGGGGCTATGAGCTAGCTGAAAAAGAATTCGGCGATAAAGTATTTACCTGGGCTCAATATGACCGCATCGTTGAAAAAGAAGGTGCACAAGCTGCAAACAAAGCTCAATCAGAAGCGGAAGCAGCAGGGAAAATTATTGTAAAAGATTCAATTGCAGATATCTTCTTACAACAAATTTTAACTCGTCCACGTGAATTTGATGTAGTAGCAACAATGAATTTAAATGGAGATTACATTTCAGATGCATTAGCAGCACAAGTTGGCGGTATCGGAATTGCTCCAGGAGCAAACATCAACTATGAAACTGGACATGCTATCTTTGAAGCCACTCACGGTACAGCACCTAAATATGCTGGTTTAGATAAAGTAAACCCATCTTCTGTATTATTATCAGGTGTGTTAATGCTTGAACACCTTGGCTGGAATGAAGCAGCGGATTTAATCATGAAATCAATGGAAAAAACAATTGCTTCAAAAGTAGTAACATATGATTTCGCACGTTTAATGGACGGCGCAACAGAAGTGAAGTGTTCAGAGTTTGCTGATGAATTAATTAGCAATCTAGGAAAACAAGTAACAGTTTAATAGCTATTCATTTAGGGGAGGAATTATAATGGCAAATATGCGTAAAAAAGTATCTGTTATCGGAGCGGGCTTTACGGGAGCTACAACTGCTTTTTTAATTGGTCAAAAAGAATTAGC
Organism: Priestia sp. SIMBA_032; assembly: GCF_046535215.1. Taxonomy (NCBI): domain Bacteria; kingdom Bacillati; phylum Bacillota; class Bacilli; order Caryophanales; family Bacillaceae; genus Priestia; species Priestia sp. SIMBA_032. Next base: position 134,475 of record NZ_JAWRXD010000002.1, read on the forward strand.
TGATGTTGTATTAGTTGATATTCCGCAATTAGAAAATCCAGCTAAAGGTAAAGCGCTGGATATGTTAGAAGCAAGTCCTGTACAAGGCTTTGACGCTAACATTACAGGAACAGCCAACTACGAAGACACAGCTGATTCTGACATTGTCATTATTACAGCTGGTATCGCGCGTAAACCAGGTATGAGTCGCGATGATTTAGTCACAACAAACCAAAAAATTATGAAGTCTGTTACTCAAGAAGTTGTTAAATACTCGCCAAACTGTCACATTATCGTGTTAACAAACCCGGTAGATGCTATGACGTACACAGTATTTAAAGAATCTGGTTTTCCTAAAAACCGTGTAATCGGTCAATCAGGCGTGTTAGATTCTGCACGTTTCCGTACGTTCGTAGCGCAGGAGTTAAACATTTCAGTGAAAGATATCACAGGCTTTGTACTTGGTGGACATGGCGACGATATGGTACCTCTTGTACGCTACTCATATGCTGGCGGTATTCCTCTTGAAACGCTTATTCCAAAAGCGCGTCTTGAAGCAATTGTTGAAAGAACACGCAAAGGCGGCGGCGAGATCGTAAACTTATTAGGGAACGGAAGCGCGTACTACGCTCCTGCTGCTTCTTTAGTAGAAATGACAGAAGCGATCTTAAAAGATCAGCGTCGTATTTTACCAGCGATTGCTTACCTAGAAGGTGAATATGGTTATAACGGCATCTACTTAGGTGTTCCGACCGTATTAGGAGCTGCAGGAATTGAGCAAGTAATTGAATTAGAACTTACTGATTCTGAAAAAGCTGCGTTAGATCAATCAGCAAAATCAGTCAAAACTGTCATGGGTGTATTAGCTTAATACAATAAAGTAGGTTTGAGTATAGGTTTTTATCAATATTCAAACAATAGTCACAAGGAAAATTCGAGGGAAACCTCGAATTTTTCTTGTATATAAAGAAAAACTATTACTTTATACAAAAGGTGGAATGATGATGGTATTAGGTAAAAAACAAAAAATAGGTCGAAGTATTGAAGATATAAAAGTTGGAGAAAAATTAACGCTAACTGAACGAATTGAAGATAAAGATATCTTATTGTACTTAGGGCTAACAAATGATTCTAACCCTTTATACATTCAGCATGATTACGCATCTCAGACACCTTTTAAGAAACCTATTGTGCCAAGCATTATGATTACCGGTATTATGACAGCAGCCATTTCAAAGTACTTGCCCGGACCTGGAAGCCATGTTGCAGAACACACGGTTGCCTTCCCCAAAAAAATTCACCATTATAGTACGATTGAATTTTTATTTGAAGTCACAGAGGTAGATGTTTCTTCTAAAACTGTTACGATTGAAGTGGAAGCGTTCAATGAGCAAAAAGAGAAAGTAGTAACGGCCCGGTTTCTTGTGTATCCGCCGTTTAGACTTCCATCAGTAGAGACGCATGACTTTGAAAATTTTTAAAACGCCTTAAATATTTATAAATATCGAAGAAATCCTTTGGCTATATTTTCTGAAAATGTTGAAATGTATTGGAGAACGAGGCTAAAACATTGTATGATAAGAGAAGATAAATAGAAAATAATATCATTTGGATGAAGCTGCGGTTTAATTTAACTAGATGGAGGCTTATATCGTTAATATGAGTAAGAAATTATTAGTCGTAGATGATGAACAATCAATTTCAACATTATTACAATATAATTTACAACAAGCTGGCTTTACAGTAGAAACAGCTGAAGACGGGGAAGAAGGATACAACAAGGCACTAGAAGGAAAACCTGATTTAATTGTGTTAGACTTGATGCTTCCTAAGATGGATGGAATTGAAGTTTGTAAAAAGCTTCGTCAGCAAAAAGTGATGACGCCTATTTTAATGTTAACTGCAAAAGACGATGAGTTTGACAAGGTATTAGGGCTAGAGCTTGGCGCAGATGACTACATGACGAAACCATTTAGCCCTCGAGAAGTAGTAGCGCGTGTAAAAGCCATTTTACGCAGAACACAAATTATTGCTCAGGAAAATGAACAAGAGGAAGATGGCGAGCGCATCATGATCGGTGATTTAAAAATTCTTCCAGATCATTATGAGGCCTACTTTAATCAAGAGCAGCTTGAGCTTACTCCAAAAGAATTTGAGTTATTATTATATTTGGCAAAATACAAAGGGCGGGTATTAACTCGTGATCAGCTGCTAAGTGCAGTGTGGAATTATGATTTTGCTGGAGATACACGAATTGTAGATGTGCACATCAGCCATTTGCGTGAGAAAATTGAACACAATACGCGAAAACCTGTTTATATAAAAACGATTAGAGGATTAGGATATAAGCTGGAGGAACCAAAGGTAGATGAATAAATTTCGTTCAAGGCTACTTTTGGCTCTATTAGTACTTATCATTATTGTATTAGTAGGTCTTGGCCTGCTGCTGGGGCAGTTGTTTAAAAACTTTTATTTTCAGACGTTTCAAGAGCGAATGGAAAAAGAAGCAAAGCTTGTGGAAATGTACATTAGCGAAGAAGGCATCACAAGTCCTGCTTTAAAATCTAAAGTTGATCAAATCAGTCATTCGCTAAGTGTACGAACGACTGTCGTTCAAAAAGATGGAAAAATATTAGTTGACTCAAATCCAGGTAGCAAGCAGCAAAGAATCGAAAAAAGTATTGTAATCCAACAAGTATTGAAAAAGCAGTTAAACAGCAAAAAAAGCTTTGATCAAATTAAAGAAGATTACGACTTATATTACTATGGTATCCCGCTTATTATAGAAGGTAAGCAAGAGGGATTTGTTGTTCTCAGTACATCGTTTGATTCATTAAAACAAGTAAATCAGCAAATCTGGGGCCTTCTCATTGGAAGCTTAGGTCTAGCTTTGATTGTGATTTTACTCTTAGGTGTAAAGATTATGGGGCGCTATACCCGTCCTATTGAATCGGCAACCAAGGTGGCTATGGAACTTGCAAAAGGGAATTATAAAGCTCGTACATATGAAGATTATGTAGACGAAACAGGGATGCTGAGTCAGTCTATTAACGCACTTGCTCGTAATCTGCAAGAGTCTATCACTAATCAAGAAATGCAGCAGGACAGGCTGCGCACGCTAATTGAAAATATGGGAAGCGGTATGCTTCTTATCGATAGTCGAGGCTATATAAACTTAGTGAATCGAGCTTATAAAGAGCAGTTTCATATACATCCGGACGACTTCCTTTATCACTTGTATTATGAGGTATTTGAGCACAAAGAAATCATTAAACTTGTGGAAAAAATATTTATGACCGAAGTAAAGGTCCGAAAACAAGTGGTTCTGCCTTTGAATATTGAACGAAGATATTTTGATGTTTACGGAGCGCCGATTATTGGCTTAAACGATGAATGGAAAGGCATTGTGCTTGTTTTCCATGACATTACTGAGCTGAAAAAACTAGAACAAGTTCGCCGTGACTTTGTAGCGAATGTGTCTCATGAACTAAAAACTCCTATTACGTCTATAAAAGGATTTAGTGAGACATTACTAGACGGTGCCATGGAAGATCCCCAGCTGCGACAGCAGTTTCTATCTATTATTTTAACGGAAAGTCAGCGCATGGAGAGCTTGATTCAAGATCTTTTGGATTTATCTAAAGTTGAACAGCAAGGTTTTAAACTAAGCATTCATTCAGTAGATTTGAATACCCTTCTCTATGAGGTCATAACAGTGCTATCAAACCGAGCGAATGAAAAAGAAATCGCGCTAACGTTAGATACGCTTCCTGAAGAAGCGTGGATTGATGGTGACAGTCAGCGCCTTATGCAAGTGTTCGTTAACTTAATTGGCAATGCGCTCATGTATACACTGCCTGGAGGAACCGTTCACGTTTCGCTTGAAGAGGAAGAAGAAACGATTACGGTTCATGTTCAAGATACAGGTATCGGTATTGATTCTGATGAAATTTCACGTATTTTTGAGCGCTTTTACCGAGTAGATAAAGCAAGAAGCCGTAATTCCGGAGGAACAGGTCTTGGATTAGCAATTGTTAAACATCTTGTTGAAGCTCATAAAGGGGAAATTGAAGTGAAAAGTGAAGTCAATAAAGGGACAACTTTTTCGGTGAAGCTGCACAAGTATTTGCCGCAGATGTAAAATGTTTACGTTCCTTTTACAATTTATTTAATGTAGCTTAATAATTAATTGATACAATTTTTCATGGAAACCCCTTCATCCAAGGAGCCAATGTGTAAGGCGAAAATAGCTTTAACCGTGCTATTTTCGCCGATTCTTTTTGACAATTTCTATCCATTCACTTGTTACACCGCCTAAAATAACTAGGCGGTGTTTTTATTTTATGATGTACAAATCTTATGGCCGCATGAAAATAAAACGTTGAATTCAAGAGTACTTTTTGTCCTTAAGCTTATTGTTTGCTAAAATAAAGGTAAGATAAGAAGAGAGCGAAATGGAGGAACATGAATGACACAAAAACTAGTATTAATTGACGGGAATAGTATTGCCTACCGTGCATTTTTTGCTTTGCCGCTTTTAAACAATGATAAAGGAATACATACAAATGCCATATACGGCTTTACTACAATGCTGACACGTATTTTAGAAGAAGAGAAGCCGACGCATTTACTCGTGGCTTTTGATGCAGGGAAAACAACGTTTCGTCACAAAACATTTACAGAATACAAAGGAGGCAGACAAAAGACGCCTCCTGAACTTTCAGAGCAGTTTCCCTTTATTCGTGAGTTGTTAGATGCATATGGGATTAAGCGCTATGAACTGCCTGATTATGAAGCAGATGATATTATCGGTACACTTTCAAAACAAGCTGAACAAAAAGGAATGGCCGTAAAAGTCATTTCCGGGGATAAAGATTTACTTCAGCTTGTGTCAGAGCATGTAACCGTAGATATTACGAGAAAAGGGATTACAGATGTCGATTCATATACGCCAGCAGCCATTGATGAAAAGTATGGTATTACGGCTGCACAAATCATTGATATGAAAGGCCTTATGGGAGACAGCTCGGATAATATCCCAGGCGTGCCCGGAGTCGGGGAAAAAACAGCCTTAAAGCTATTAAAAGAGTTTGAAACGGTTGAAAACGTATTGCAATCTATCGATCAAGTCAGCGGTAAAAAATTAAAAGAAAAGCTAGAAAATAATCGTGAATCCGCCATCATGAGTAAAAAGCTTGCAACTATTTATTGCCAAGCGCCTCTTGAAGTATCTGTAGAAGATGCAAAATATGACGGGTTTGAATCTTCAAAGGTCATCTCTTTATTTAAAGAGCTTGGGTTTAATTCTCTGCTTGCTAAATTCGGTGAAACAGCAGAAGAGGAAGCAGATTTTGAAGAACTGACGTTTGAGATAGCGGAAGAAATTCACGATGATATGTTAACAAGCGAAGCAGCTCTAATCGTAGAAGGGTATGAAGAAAACTACCATCACAACCAGCTGCTTGGTTTTGGAATCAGCAACAAAAACGGCCACTATTTTATTGATAAAGACACAGCTCTTTCATCTTCTAAGTTTACAGCATGGCTAGAAGATGAAGATGTAAAAAAGACGGTTTTTAATGGAAAACGTACGATTGTATCGTTAAAATGGACGGGGCATGAGATTAAAGGAATTGAACATGATGTCATGATTGCTTCTTACATTTTAAATCCCGCTGAGGCAAATGATGATCTGGCGACAATTGCAAAATTAAAAGGATATCATCAAGTGCAATCAGATGAAGCTGTGTATGGAAAAGGAGCTAAGCGAAGCATTGCGGAAGCTGATCAGCTAGCTGAGCATGTTATAAGAAAAGCAGCCGCCGTAGCGTATTTAAAAGAAGTGTTAGAAAAAGAATTGGTTGAAAATGAACAGTTTGAGCTGTTTGAAAAGCTTGAAATGCCTCTTGCCATTGTTCTTGCTGATATGGAATATCAAGGAGTGAAAATTGACCGGGCGCGTTTGGATGAAATGGGCGAAGATCTTCGAGAACAGCTTGAAAAAATTGAAGCGAAAATCTACGAATACGCGGGGCAAGAATTTAATATTAATTCACCAAAGCAGCTAGGAGTTGTTCTTTTTGAAAAAATGCAGCTTCCAGTCATAAAGAAAACAAAAACAGGTTATTCCACATCAGCCGATGTATTAGAGCAATTAGCTAGCTCCCATGATATTATCCCAGAGATTTTACAATACCGTCAGCTAGGAAAATTACAGTCTACGTATATTGAAGGATTAAAAAAGGTTATTCATGAAAGCGATGGGAAAGTTCATACCCGCTTTAATCAAACGTTAACTCAAACGGGAAGATTAAGCTCAGTAGATCCTAACTTGCAAAACATCCCGATTCGTCTTGAAGAAGGTAAAAAAATAAGAGGTGCGTTCGTGCCTTCACAGCCTGATTGGTTAATATTTGCTGCAGATTATTCACAAATTGAGCTGCGAGTACTGGCTCATATTGCAGATGATGAAAAGCTAATTGATGCGTTTAAGCATGACTTAGATATTCATACGAAAACAGCGATGGATGTGTTCCACGTCGAAAGAGAAGAAGTAACGTCGAATATGCGCCGTCAGGCTAAAGCAGTTAATTTTGGAATCGTCTACGGCATCAGTGATTACGGTTTATCGCAAAGTTTAGGAATTGCAAGAAAAGCAGCGGCTACTTTTATTGAACGCTATTTAAAAAGCTTCCCGGGTGTACAGGAGTATATGGATTCGATTGTGCGCGATGCAAAAGAAAAGGGATATGTAACAACGCTCTTGCACCGCCGACGTTACTTGCCTGAAATCACGAGCCGAAACTTTAATCTCCGCAGCTTTGCTGAGCGTACAGCTATGAATACGCCTATTCAAGGGACAGCAGCTGATATTATTAAAAAAGCAATGATTGAAATGGATAAGCGCTTAAAAGATGAAAATCTTCAGGCTAAGCTACTGCTTCAAGTACACGATGAGCTGATTTTTGAAGCTCCAGAAGAAGAAATTAAAATTTTAGAGAAAATCGTACCAGAAGTAATGGAGCACGCTTTAGAGCTAGAAGTTCCGTTGAAAGTAGATTATTCTTACGGAAAGACTTGGTACGAAGCAAAGTAGTAGAAAAAGGATGTGACAAACGTGCCAGAATTACCAGAAGTTGAAACCGTCAGACGTACGTTGATTGAATTAGCCAGTGGTAAGACCATTGAGCGTGTAACCGTTAAATGGCCTAATATTATCAAACGTCCTGAGCAAGTTGAGCAGTTTTGTGACGCGCTTGTTGGACAAACCATTCGAGATGTTAAACGCAGAGGTAAGTTTTTGAAAATTGTACTCGATGATTATACGATGGTTTCTCATCTGCGTATGGAAGGGAAATATGCTCTCCATGAAAATGCAGAAGAACCAGATAAGCATGTACACGTCTTTTTTTACTTCACCGATGGAACAGAATTGCGATACCGGGATGTAAGGAAATTTGGTACCATGCACTTATTTAAAAAGGGAGAGGAAGACCTGTTTCCTCCTCTTATTGGCCTTGGACCTGAACCGTTTGACGAAACATTTAATCCAAGTCAATTAAAAATGCGAATCGGCAAAACCTCTCGAAAAATCAAGCCGGTTTTACTCGATCAAAATGTTGTGGTTGGGCTCGGGAATATTTATGTAGATGAAGCACTATTTCGCGCAGGGATTCACCCTGAACGAGTAGCCAGCCAATTAACAGACGAAGAGTATGAAAAATTGTACAAAGAAATTGTAGCGACTCTTCAAGAAGCGGTGAAACAAGGGGGCAGCACAATTCGCACGTATGTAAACACACAGGGGCAAATAGGCATGTTTCAGCAGCAGCTGTACGTGTACGGAAGAAAAGGCGAATCCTGTAAAATTTGCGGTACCCCAATTGAAAAATTTGTTGTAGGCGGTAGAGGAACACACATCTGCCCAAATTGTCAGCCGGATAAAAAATAACAATGGATGGGCTCCTTTCATATACTACGTATAGACAGAAAGGAAAGGAGTCCTCTCATCATGATAACATTTTCTTTACTTATTCTTGCTTTTGCCGTAAGTCTTGACAGCTTTAGCGTTGGCCTGACATACGGACTTCGAAAGGTGAAAATCCCACTGAAATCCATTTTTATTATTTCATGTTGCTCAGCATTTTCTTTAATGTTTTCTATGTTTTTAGGAAAGGTACTTACGCATCTATTTTCAGTGGATGTACTAAATAAAGTAGGCGGAGGTATTCTTGTTCTACTTGGAATGTGGATTTTATACCAGTTTTTTTGTCCGGCAGATTCATCTCGAGTGAAAGAAGAAAAAACATTAGTTAAAATTGAAATCAAGTCGATTGGCTTAGTCATTAACGTATTGAAAAAACCGACGGCAGCAGATTTAGATAATTCAGGTTCCATCACTGGGATTGAAGCATTTATACTTGGAATTGCATTATCTCTTGATGCATTTGGAGCAGGATTTGGAGCAGCTTTATTAGGATATTCGCCGTATGCTTTAGCAATTGCTGTAGCTCTTATGAGTTCACTTTTTTTAAGTGCTGGCATACAGTTTGGCAAAGTTTTTTCACGTTTATCATGGATGAAAATGTTCTCCTTTTTACCGGGAGTTCTGCTTATTATTTTAGGTATTTTTAGATTTTAAATAAAGCGATAAAGGAGAGGCCAATGTCAATTGTAATTGGATTAACGGGCGGAATTGCTAGTGGAAAAAGCACGGTAACCGGAATGCTGAGAGAGATTAATATTCCAGTAATCGATGCTGACCACATTGCAAAAGAAGTCGCCGAACCAGGAAAAGAAGCATACAACCAAATTGTAGAGACGTTCGGCCGTGCCATTCTTCACGAAAATGCGGAGATCAATCGAGCGGCTTTAGGGGAAATTGTGTTTTATCAAGAAGAAGAACGTAAAAAGTTGAATGCAATTGTACACCCTGCGGTAAGAAAAGAAATGCTTTCTCAAAAGGAAAGGTATATCGAGGAAGGATACGATGCTGTGGTATTAGATATTCCGCTGCTGTTTGAAAGTGATTTAACACACTTAGTGGATAAAGTAGTGGTTGTATATGTCGATGAGCCTGTGCAGCTAGAAAGGTTAAAGTCTCGTAATGATCTCTCGACGGAGGATGCCTATGCACGTATCCGCGCACAGCTGCCTCTAATTCAAAAAGTAGCCTTAGCCGATGCGGTGATCAATAACAACGGACCTGTAGAGGAAACAAAACAACAGCTTTTAAGTATATTGGCCCTGTGGCTAGATTAAAGAGGCTGGGACAAAAGTATGTTAGCTGAAGGAAAATCCGAACGAGCTTGATTCTTGAGGGAGAATCAAGCTCGTTCGGATTTTTTATTGGGAATATTTAAGTGCTTCTAAAAAAGAATGTGTTAAATATCTGTTCTCGCTATATACATATAGTAAAACTTAATTAAAATAATTTATTAAAAAAAATTAATATTATTCACTTTTTAAATATTTATGTTATACTATTCAATATAAAAAGTTAAATAGTATAACACATATAGAGAGGGGTATAGCCATGAAAGCACGTATTGCCATTAATGGTTTTGGAAGAATAGGAAGAATGGTGTTTCGCACAGCGATTATAGAGGAGAATTTAGATATTATTGCAATAAATGCATCTTATCCAGCCGAAACATTAGCACATTTAATCAAGTATGACTCTATACACGGACCATTTAACGGAGATGTTAAATGTGATGATGATGCGCTAATTGTTAACGGTAAAAGAATCCAGCTATTAAATTCACGTGATCCGCTGAATTTGCCTTGGAAAGAGCTTGGGATTGATCTAGTTGTTGAAGCAACAGGGAAATTTAATTCAAGAGAAAAAGCGCAGTTACATATTGAAGCAGGTGCGAAGAAAGTTGTCTTAACGGCGCCGGGTAAACAAGAAGATATTACCATCGTGATGGGCGTAAACGAACGAGAGTTTGATGTGAATCAGCATAACATTATCTCTAATGCCTCTTGTACGACAAATTGTCTAGCTCCAGTTGTCAAGGTGTTAGACGAAGCGTTCACAATTGAAAACGGTTTAATGACGACTGTTCACGCATATACAAATGATCAAAAGAATATTGATAACCCGCATAAAGACTTGCGAAGAGCCCGTGCGTGTGCTCAATCAATTATTCCTACAACAACTGGAGCAGCCAAGGCGCTTTCATTAGTTCTTCCTCATTTAAAAGGAAAGCTTCATGGGATGGCGCTGCGCGTTCCTACGCCGAATGTATCGCTTGTCGATTTAGTTGTGGATGTAAGGAAACCTGTGACGATGGAAGATGTTAATTTAGCGTTTATTAAAGCTGCTGAAGGACCATTAAAGAATATTTTAAATTTAACAATGGAACCACTCGTATCAATTGACTTTAATACAAATCCTCATTCAGCTATTGTAGATGGACTATCTACGATTGTAATGGAAGATCATAAAATTAAAGTGTTAGCTTGGTACGATAACGAGTGGGGCTACTCTCAGCGCGTAGTCGATTTGGTAAGATATATTGCCGCAGAAATGCGTAATGGATCAAAAATAAGAGTAAGCTAAGAAAGCTATAGATTGCTTTTAAAAAAACAGGGAGCTATCGCCCTGTTTTTTTGTTTTTATTCAAAAGAATAGGGAAAAGCAATAAGATAAGCATGCAAAGGAGTGTTTCTTTTCCTCAATTTTAATAAAACATTAATAGTCGTTTAGCCGCTTTTACACGCTGTCTCACGAGAATACAGGGGTAATTTGTATAGGTCTATCTGCAGGAACAATCTTTAATAAAATCAAAACACGTATTGCAAAATAAATGTAAACAAAGTATACTATGTTTCGTGAACTTCTTGTGTACCTTTCGGTGATGTGGCTACTTAAAGGGTTAGGACCTCTTTGGACTAACTTTCCCCCGTGGTAGTTAACATGCTATATGGCGAAAGAACTTCATGTTTAACGATTAAAAATTGTTAAAGGGGGAAATATCATTATGGAAACAATGGGTCGTCATGTCATCTCAGAATTATGGGGATGCGATTTCGATAAGTTAAATGATATTGATTATATTGAAAAAACGTTTGTTGATGCAGCTTTAAAATCCGGTGCGGAAGTTCGCGAAGTAGCGTTCCATAAATTTGCACCTCAAGGTGTAAGTGGCGTTGTTATTATTTCAGAATCACATTTAACGATTCACAGCTTCCCAGAGCATGGTTATGCAAGTATCGATGTTTATACTTGTGGTCATTTAGATCCTACAATCGCAGCAGATTATATTGCAGATGCTCTAAGTGCACAGACACGTGAAACAATTGAATTACCACGTGGAATGGGTCCTGTTCAGGTAAAACAAACTAAAGCGAATGCACTTTAATAGTGTCGATTGATTACGTAAGTTAAGAGGTGTATTACACACCTCTTTTTAGTATATAAATTTTTAATACGCAAAAACAAAGGGGATAACAACATGGGGGTAGTACAAGCAGTTAAATCTTTATTTTCTAATCATGTAGAAACAAGCGATCGCCATTCAGATCCGACTCTAAAAACACATTACTACAAAACAACGGCTGGGAATGCATTTAAGCAAGTTCATGAAATGTTGAAGCATATGCAAGGGATAGAGATACTTGCTGCGTATGAAGAGCGAGGAGAAATTAGCTTAAACGTTGTAAAAGGAAGAAAAGCTTTTGTTGTGATTACCATTATTGGTGTACGTCCTCTTGAAACCGCTATCGATTTTTCTGCTACAACAGAGTCAAAAGTGGTGCCAGTTGATTTTGGTTTTAGTAAAGAACTTGTACGTACGCTTTATAAAAGCTTTGATCAAAAACTTATTCCTCTTTCTTCGTAAGTTCCTTATCATTTTTGAATTTCAGGGAATAAAATGGGGAAATTCCTTTTCCTTTACTTGTATTCAAGCCTTGTTTTCTATAAGATGGAATAAAGTAAATCCTTTAATATAGCATCGTGTTTGATAAAGGAAATGATGATGACAATCATAATAAATGGCGAATAGCCGACTAACATAGATGGAAATTAACTTATATGAGAGAAAATAAAAAGAAAAACAAGGTTTATTATTGGAGCTGAGAATATGAAGTGCCCATCCTGTCATTACAATGGAACGAGAGTGCTGGACTCACGCCCTGTAGAAGAAGGCCGCTCTATTCGTAGAAGACGTGAATGCGAAGAGTGTCACTATCGTTTTACAACTTTTGAGAAAGTAGAAGAACTTCCATTAATTGTTGTAAAAAAAGATGGAGCGAGAGAAGAGTTCAGCAAAGACAAAATCCTTCGAGGGTTAATTAAAGCGTGTGAAAAACGCCAAGTAAGCTTAAAACAACTAGAAGATACCGTACACGATATTGAAACAGAGCTGCGCAGCCAGGGTACATCAGAGGTGCAGTCAGATGTGGTAGGAGAAATGGTGATGGAGCGATTAGCTGTTATCGATGAAGTCTCTTATGTTCGATTTGCTTCTGTATACCGACAATTTAAAGACATCAATGTATTTATTGATGAATTAAAAGATTTAATTAAGAAGGAACGACTGTAAAAGAGCTATTGAAGTATTCTTTAGGCTCTTTTTTTGTCATTTCTATTACTTTAAAAGTAGGTAGGGAACGACATGAAAGAACAACATTGGAAAGAAATGATACCCGTCGATCGTTATGTTGTTCGTTCGAACGGCATACTGCAGGAATACGATCGAAAGATTTTAACAATGCTCTATCAGCCGTTGGTGGGTACGACGTGTTTTGGTTTGTATATGACGCTATGGAGCGAGCTGGAACAAGATCGTTTATGGGGAAAAGAGTCCACGCATCATCATTTAATGTCAATGATGCAAATTAATTTGAAAGTTATTTACCATGAGCGGTTAAAGTTAGAAGGCATCGGTTTGTTAAAAACATATATTAAGGAAGAAGATGATGTTCGTGTGTTCATTTATGAACTCATTCCTCCTCTTACGCCCCATCAGTTCTTTAATGATGGCGTATTAAACGTATATTTATATAACCGACTAGGAAAATCCATCTTTCAAAAAGTAAAAAATTATTTTTCGGATTCACTCGTGGATGATCAATCGTTCAAAGATGTGACGCATTCATTTAACGATGTATTTAAATCAGTTAAAGCAACGGAGCTGGCTCCAAGTTTTCAGTCTGAAAGCAAGGATGTATTTTCTCCCGATGCTCAAACGGACTTTATGGATTCTTCAAACCGTGCTTCTATTGAGATGAGCCCGGATTCCTTTGATTTTGATTTATTTTTAGCAGGCCTAACAGATTCAATGATTTCGAAAAGGTCCATTACATCTAAAGTAAAACAAGCGATTGAAAAGCTAGCCTTTTTATACGGCATCGATCCTCTTCAAATGAAAAATGTAGTGCTCGATTCGCTAAATGAGAACGATCAAGTTGATATTGAATTGCTTAGAAAAGCAGCGCAGTCCTTTTACCAATTTGAAAATGGAGAAGCACTTCCAAATCTAAGCGAACAAATTCAGCCCCCTATGCTTCGTACCATGCAGGAAAAGCAGCCTCAGACGAAGGAAGAGCAGCTCATTCAACAGCTTGAAGTCACCTCTCCTCGACAGCTATTGATCGAGTTTTCAGGGGGAGCAGAGCCATCAAAAGCAGATTTGCAAATGATTGAAGAAGTGATGTTTAATCAAAAGCTTTCACCAGGGGTAGTAAATGTTCTGATTTACTATGTTATGCTAAGATCGGATATGAAATTATCTAAGAGCTATGTAGAGAAAATTGCTGGACACTGGGCGCGCAAAAAGGTACAAACTGTTCAAGATGCCATGAATTTAGCTAAAAATGAACAGAAAGAATATCAGAATTGGACCGAGGCAAAGCAAAATAAAAAAACGGCCGGACGAAAAATTGTGCGTAAAGAAATGGTGCCAGAGTGGTTGAGCGATGAAGAAAAAGAAGAGAAAAAGCAGCCTTCAAAAGAAGTGGATGGATTTGAAGAAGAAAAACGAAAGTTACAAGAAGAGCTCAAGCAGTTAGATCAAGAGCTAAAACAAAAGCATAAAGAATAAAAAGCAGGTATGATAGAGATGAGGTGAAAAAGATGAAGCCTATCAATGATTCACTAAATCAGTTAGTGAACAAAAAGGATTTTAAAGCACGTTTAGAAGCATTAAGAAACAGTATTCTGTCTAATCCTGAAGTTAAAACGTTTCTGCAAGAGCATCGCCATGAGTTGGATGAGCAAATGGTCGACCGAGGCTTGATGAAGATGCATGAATTTATCGACCAAAGCAAATGCTGTGACAAGTGTCCTTCCCTGCAAAGCTGTGTCAATATGGTGAAGGGGTATCACCCTCAGCTGGTTGTAAAAGGCCGTAATATTGATTTACAGTATGAACGCTGTCCTAGAAAAGTACAAGAAGATGAGCGAAAAGAACAAGAATCTTTTATTCAGTGTATGTACGTGCCTAAAGAAATTTTACAGGCAACGATGTCTGATATTGAAATTGAGCAGGGAAGATTTGAAGCCATTAAACTAGTAAGAGATTTTGTTCGAGAATATGAGCCAAATAAGAAAATGAAAGCTTTATATTTACACGGTTCGTTTGGTGTGGGGAAAACGTATTTTCTTGGAGCAATTGCCAATGCGTTAGCGGAAAAGAAAGTGAAGTCCACAATTTTATACGTCCCGGAGTTTTTGCGTGAGTTAAAAGGTTCGTTTCAAGATCAAAGCTTTAATGAGAAAATAGAGTATGTTAAAAAAGTACCGGTTCTTATGCTTGATGATCTCGGAGCAGAATCCGTAACGAGCTGGATGCGAGACGATGTGCTCGGAACCATTTTACAATTCCGCATGCTCGAAAATTTGCCGACATTTTTCAGCTCGAATTTAAATTTTAAAGAGCTTCAACATCATTTGACTTATACCCAAAGAGGCGAGCAGGAAGAGCTAAAAGCCGCTCGTGTCATGGAACGAATTAAGTCTCTAGCCATTCCTGTTGAAATGAATGGAGAGAATAAACGAAATAGATGAGCAGGTCGTTTTACATTTCTTGTAACGACTTGCTCATTTTTTTGCATGTTGCCCCATATACATTAATAAAGCGTGTCCAAAGGGGGGCTATGAGGAATGAAAATATTCTTTAAGTATGTAGAAGACGCAGTCATTGTATATGAGTCTTTATGCGCGAAGCGAAGCGCTTTATCATATGGTTCACAGTGCTTGAAGCTGGTGAATAATCAGCTTTTAGTCATTGATGAGACATACAATAGAGAGGCCATTTTACAAGACATGGTGATACCGGTATTAACGCACGTAATTTTAAAAAAGAAAGAGAAAAAGATGATGGTAAACATATTAAAAGAACAATTTTTCTATTCAGAAGAGGAAGAGCAAGATTTGCTGCTTCAAATTATGGGGGGGATTATGGAAGGAGAGAGAGGCGAAATCCCGCAAAAAACATTTTCTCTTCCAAGAGAATTACTTATCCGCCAGGCTCTTCAAGACTTCTTCATTCATAATGTAACGTTCACCTTTGAGTCTTTTCTCCAATTCCGTTTAAAAGAATATCAAGAGCGGCTGCGCTATTATGCTGAGCTGGCAATTGATGAATATAAGCTTGAACAAGACTATCAAATTCTTATTCATCAGCTGCGTCAAGCAGCTAATGAAAGACAGTCATCTACAGGCGATGTGTATGTAATGCACTTGAATAAAAACAACTTTGTATTGTACGACCAAAGCAGTAGATATGTTCCGGAACGTGAATGTGCAGTCCTAGCAGAGGCCTTCTTATCTGAACAAGAATCAGTATACATAGACTCAACTATTATCGCGCCTTTGCTGAGTTTATCTCCAGCTGCTATTCATCTGTATAGCGACCAGCATGATCATGATTTTGTTTATACCATTCAAAATATTTTTCAAGAAAAAGTTATGTTATACGAAAAAAATGAATTTCCGTTTGATCAAAAGCAAAATATAACGTGAAAGGTTGATTTCTATTTTGAAAATGAATATAATAAATGCATATTGAAAAACAGCTATATGTTACAAGTTATGATGAGGACATGATTGTATATTTACGGTTTGTAGAGAGGGAGATCCAGGCTGAAAATCTCCTAACACGGAATATATTCTTACCACCTCTAAACTTCAGTAGTAAACGAGCAGCGTCTCTAGTAATTACTGACGGAATTTCCGTTATAAAACCTCGAGCCGCTTCGGGTTCTTTGGGTTATCCAAGATACGAAGAGGAAACAAGGGTGGTACCGCGTGTATACACAACTCGTCCCTTTTGATAAGGGACGAGTTTTTTGTTTTTACAAAAAGTTTATTAGTTATGTTAAAGGAGTGGAAAGTTGTGTCAGAAGTAATCAAAATGACATTTCCTGATGGAGCTGTTAAAGAGTATCCAAAAGGATCATCAACAGAAGATATTGCGGCTTCTATTAGCCCGGGATTAAAGAAAAAAGCATTAGCAGGCAAAGTAAACGGCGAGCTGCTGGATTTACGTACGCCAATCGAACAAGATGGCAGTCTTGAAATCATTACGCAAGATGCTCCTGAAGCGCTTGAAATTATGCGTCACAGTACAGCGCATTTAATGGCTCAAGCAATCAAACGTTTATACAAAGATACAAAAGTACAGCTAGGTGTAGGACCGGTTATCGAAAACGGTTTTTACTATGACATCGATATGGAAGAATCAATTACTCCCGAAGATTTAGGTAAAATTGAAAAAGAAATGAAAAAAATCGTTAATTCAAATATTGAAATTGAACGAAAAGAAGTTTCTCGTGAAGATGCCATTCAACTTTTTAAAGAAGTTGGGGATGACCTAAAACTTGAACTAATCGATGCGATTCCAGCAGGTGAAAAGGTTACGATTTACCAACAAGGCGAATTCTTTGACCTTTGCCGAGGCGTACACGTGCCGTCAACAGGCAAAATTAAAGAATTTAAATTATTAAGCGTGGCGGGTGCTTATTGGCGCGGAGACAGCGACAATCAAATGCTCCAGCGTATTTATGGTACAGCATTTTTTACAAAAGCGGATTTAGACGAGCATCTTCGTCTTCTTGAAGAAGCAAAAGAACGTGACCACCGTAAACTTGGTAAAGAGCTAAACTTATTTACAAATTCTCAAAAAGTAGGACAAGGTCTGCCTTTATGGCTTCCAAAAGGTGCGACGATTCGCCGTATTATCGAGCGTTATATCGTAGATAAAGAAGTAAGCCTTGGATATCAGCACGTTTACACTCCAGTGCTGGGAAGTGTAGAACTTTACAAAACGTCTGGTCACTGGGAGCACTACCAAGATGACATGTTCCCTGCAATGGAAATGGATAACGAAGACCTAGTGCTTCGTCCGATGAACTGTCCTCATCACATGATGGTTTACAAACAAGGTATTCACAGCTATCGTGAGCTTCCAATCCGTATTGCTGAGCTTGGAACGATGCACCGTTACGAAATGTCAGGAGCATTATCAGGACTTCAGCGTGTTCGAGGCATGACGTTAAATGATGCGCATATCTTTGTACGTCCGGATCAAATCAAAGAAGAATTTATTCGTGTAGTTCGCTTAGTTGAAGCGGTTTATAAAGATTTTGGATTTGAAAATTATTCATTCCGTCTATCTTACCGTGACCCTGAAGATACAGAAAAATACTTTGATGATGATGCAATGTGGGAAAAAGCACAAAGCATGTTAAAAGACGCAATGGATGAGCTTGACCTTGATTATTATGAAGCTGAAGGCGAAGCGGCATTCTACGGTCCAAAACTAGATGTTCAAGTTAAAACGGCTCTTGGCAAAGAAGAGACGCTATCTACGGTTCAACTGGATTTCTTACTTCCTGAACGATTTGATTTAACGTATGTAGGGGAAGACGGAAAACAACATCGACCGGTTGTTATTCACCGCGGTGTGGTGTCAACAATGGAACGTTTTGTAGCTTTCTTAATTGAAGAATACAAAGGAGCTTTCCCAACGTGGTTAGCACCTGTACAAGTTCAAGTGATTCCGGTATCACCTACGGTTCACCTTGAGTATGCAAAAGAAGTGCAAGAACAGCTTCAGCTTGCCGGTATTCGTGTGGAACTTGATTCTCGCGATGAGAAAATTGGCTATAAAATCCGTGAGGCTCAAATGCAAAAAATTCCTTATATGCTTGTTGTAGGGGATAAAGAAGTAGAGGATAAAGCAGTAAATGTACGTAAATATGGTGAGCAGAATTCAGAAACAGTGGATTTCCAAGCCTTTTTACAAAATGTAAAAGCAGAAGCATCTCGTTAATGAAAAAAGCAGAGAATTGAAATTCTCTGCTTTTTTATCTAACATTTATAAAAAACTGTTGCATAAATGTTTTTCCTTTGATACAATAACTTTTGTTGTGAAAAAAGAACGAAATCATTGACTTTTGTCTTTGTTGATACTATAATAGCTTAAGTAATTGAATACTTGTTTATACAGAAGAAGAAGCACCCGCTTCTCACCTGAGTGACGCATAGAGCAGTTAGCAGGTACATCGTATCTTAATTAAAACGATAGAAGTGTGGGTGCAGTATGTACTCACACTTTTTTGTGTGAGTTAATAATCGGTCTAAGCAAGCGTATTCGCTCATTAAACCTTGGAGGTGGCTACTTATTAGCAAGGACATGATGGTAAACGAGGGCATTCGAGCTCGCGAAGTTCGTCTAATTGATCAAAACGGTGAACAATTAGGAATTAAATCAAAAAATGAAGCGTTAGAAATTGCTTCACGAGTAAATCTTGACTTAGTAATGGTTGCTGCAAATGCGAAACCGCCGGTATGTCGTATTATGGACTACGGTAAATTCCGCTATGAGCAACAACGTAAAGAAAGAGAAGCTCGTAAAAACCAGAAAGTTGTAAACTTAAAAGAAGTTCGTTTAAGTCCAACAATTGATGAACATGATTTTAACACTAAACTTCGTAACGCACGCAAGTTCCTTGAAAAAGGTGACAAAGTGAAAGCGTCTATTCGCTTTAAAGGTCGTGCCATTACTCATAAAGGGATTGGCCAAAAAGTACTTGAACGTTTTTCACAAGCTTGCGAAGATGTAAGTTCAGTTGAATCGGCTCCTAAAATGGAAGGCCGCAGCATGTTCTTAGTCTTGGCACCTAAAAACGAAAAGTAATAGAACGAGGAGGAACACCCCATGCCAAAAATGAAAACACATCGTGGCGCTGCAAAGCGTTTCAAAAAGACTGGAAGCGGTAAATTAAAACGTGCTCGTGCTTACACAAGCCATTTATTCGCTAACAAATCTACAAAACAAAAGCGTAAATTACGTAAAGGTTCTTTAGTAAGCAAAGGTGACTTCAAACGTATCCGTCACTTATTAGATAACATTAAGTAATTTGGGTTGAGATAGAAACAATACAGGAGGTAAACAATTATGCCACGCGTAAAAGGCGGTACAGTAACACGCAAACGTCGTAAAAAAGTTTTAAAATTAGCTAAAGGTTTCTTCGGTTCGAAGCATAGATTATATAAAGTTGCTAATCAGCAAGTTATGAAATCTAACATGTATGCTTATCGTGACCGTCGTCAGAAAAAACGTGACTTCCGTAAATTATGGATTACACGTATTAATGCAGCTGCTCGTATGAACGGTCTTTCTTACAGCCGTTTAATGCACGGTTTAAAATTAGCAGGTATTGAAGTTAACCGCAAAATGCTTGCTGACTTAGCTGTAGCTGATGAAAAAGCATTTGCTGAATTAGCAACTGCTGCTAAAAAAGGCTTAGATAAGTAATGAATATAAAGTCTCGTCATCTTTAGATGATGAGGCTTTTTTGCTATCGGAGGACATATCATGAATGAACTGCTGCTTACCTATTTTATTGTTATTAATATAGTAGGGATAGGGATGATGTATAGAGATAAACAAAAAGCGAAAAGACATGAGTGGAGAATTGCCGAAAGCACGCTGTGGACGGTAGCTGCTGTCGGAGGAGCCATTGGAGGACTGATTGGTATGTACTGCTATCGTCATAAAACGAAGCACACATCGTTTACAGTAGGCTTTCCTATTCTTGCCGCTCTTGATTTATTTTTCTTTTTTGTTATCAGCTGAGCACAAATGATTTTGTGCTCAGTGTAAAAATTCTCGAACGGGGCTTTTCCAGCGAATAGGAGCATTTGGATACATGTCGTGTACGTGATTTTCCAGCAGCTTGAAATCTTGTTTTTGCAGTTCATGTAATCGAGATGGATCTGTTAACACCATTGTAATTGATAAAGATTCTGGTTGATTGGGATTGCTGTATTTTTCTCCTTCAAATAAAATACCTTTATACGTTAGTAGAAAATTTTTGCGGATATTCGTTTTTTCGTCGACGACAAAAAATTGCTGATGTTCCTGAGCTGCTACAAGCTTCCGCTTTGGACTGCGAAAATGCTGAACCAGCTTTAATAGTGTGTAAGCAACAAGCGCGAAAATGAACACGCGAACGATAACAATAACAAACATAACGCTCCCTCCTTTACAAGGCACAGTTTTCTTACTTTACGTTTCAGTCTCTAAAAAGTTTCATGATTTTTGATATAATTTCTTTATTGGTTTAAAAAGAAGAAGATATACATAATTACAGGAGTGATTACATTGAATTTACAACAGCTATTTACCATGCAGCGCCAGCTGGATCAGCATATAGAAGATAAGCATCAGCTTCATAAGGAAGACTTGGTTCCGAGAAAACTTTTAGCTCTGCTTGTTGAAATGGGGGAGCTGGCAAACGAAACGCGCTGCTTCAAATTTTGGAGCGTTAAACCTCCGGCTGAAGACGCTGTTATTTTAGAAGAATTTGTGGATGGGGTACATTTTATTCTGTCTTTAGGGATTGAAAAAGGATACGATGATTTAACTGAGTTACCAAAGGCAAAAGCAGGTGATTCAAAAACAGCACAATTTTTACAGGTGTTTGCACAAGTTGCTGCTTTCGAGCAGGATTTGTCGAAAGAAAACTATGTGAACATGTTTGTATCTTACATGACGCTTGGCGATATGTTTGGTTTTTCCGCTGAACATATTGAAGAGGCGTACATCTCAAAAAATGAAGTGAATTTTAAACGCCAAGAACAAGGATACTAGAAATAAAGTGATGGGAAATTTTACTTCAACCTCTTTTTAGCTATAATAGAGGTATACATATGAAAGGGGTAATCCATATGACAAAGTTAGATGAAACATTAATGATGCTTAAAGCACTAACAGATGCAAAAGGAATTCCTGGAAATGAACGTGAACCGCGTGAGGTTATGAAGAAATATATTGCACCTTATGCAGATGAAGTAACGACGGATGGGCTAGGCAGTTTGATTGCGAAAAAGGTGGGCAACGAACAAGGGCCTAAAATTATGGTAGCCGGTCACTTAGATGAAGTAGGTTTTATGGTGACTCAAATTGATGAACGCGGCTTTATTCGTTTTCAAACAGTAGGCGGATGGTGGTCCCAGGTCATGCTTGCTCAACGAGTAACGATCGTTACATCTAAAGGAGAAGTAACGGGGATTATTGGCTCAAAGCCTCCTCATATCCTGCCTCCAGAAGTTCGCAAAAAGCCAGTTGATATTAAAGATATGTTCATTGATATCGGCGCTTCTAGCAGGGAAGAAGTAGCGGAGTGGGGAGTGAAACCTGGTGATCAGGTTGTACCTTATTTCGAATTTACGGTTATGAACAACGAAAAGATGCTGCTAGCGAAAGCCTGGGATAACCGTATTGGCTGTGCAATCGCTATCGATGTATTAAAAGCTTTAAAAAATGAAGCGCATGAAAATGTTGTGTATGGTGTAGGAACGGTGCAAGAAGAAGTTGGACTTCGAGGTGCAAAAACATCTGCTAACTTTATTGAACCGGATATTGCATTTGCTGTTGATGTCGGTATCGCTGGAGATACACCTGGCGTTTCTGATAAAGAAGCCTCTTCTAAAATGGGAGATGGTCCGCAAATCATTTTATATGATGCTTCCATGGTCTCTCATAAAGGACTTCGAGATAAAGTGGTAGACGTGGCAGATGAATTAAATATTCCGTATCAATTCGATGCAATCGCTGGAGGCGGTACGGACTCAGGTTCTATCCATATTTCAGCTAACGGGGTGCCAGCACTTTCAATTACAATTGCAACTCGTTATATCCATTCTCATGCAGCGATGCTTCATCGTGATGATTATGAAAATGCAGTTAAATTAATTGCGGAAGTGATTAAACGCTTAGACCGAGACACGGTTAACGCCATTACGTACAATTAAAAAAAGCTCATTCTCCTAGGAGAATGAGCTTTTTTTGTACATAGGAAAAGGTTATTTATTTTAAACCGTTTTCAAGCGTTGTCAGAATTTCTTCTTTTTCTGATTCCGGAGACTTTTCCCAAAGCACCTCAAATAAAACACCAAGTCCAGGGAGCATTTTTTCTTCACCGCTTTGAATAGCGTCAGAAATTGTAGCCTCAAGCTCTTCTTTTGAGTTTCCTGAAACGTTTGCAATAACAGCATTTCGTAAATTAAGATCCATCATTTTCACCTCAGCTATCGTAAAGTTACCAATAGTTTTTGTTTTCTTTGCGATTTCTATGTACAATAAAGTGAAACTTATCTAATGATTATTGAGAAAAACCTAATCGAACTATTTATTTTTGTATAGATAAAGGAGTTATGTTTGTGAAACAAATTGATTCAGTTAAAAATCCGCAGGTAAAAGCGTGGAAAAAGCTGCATAATAAAAAAGACCGTGATAAGCAGGGCCTTTTTATAGTAGAAGGCTTTCATTTAGTCGAAGAGGCTATCAAAAGTAATGATTGCGTAAAGGAACTAATTATACGGGAATCGACCGAAGTGCCCGCACAGTGGAATATAGACGGTATCGAAATAACCGTTGTAAATGAGGCAATTATTAAGTTATTATCTGACACAGAAACACCTCAAGGAATTATTGCCGTGTGTTTTCAAACAAAGCATGCAGAAATCATTCATACAGCACAGAAAGTATTGCTTTTAGATGCAGTACAAGATCCAGGTAACCTAGGTACGATTATTCGAACCGCTGATGCTGCCGGAGTGGAGGCTATTATCGTTGGAGAGGGCAGCGTGGATGTGTACAACCCAAAAGTCGTTCGTTCAACGCAAGGAGCTATTTTTCACCTTCCAATTGTAAAAAGCGATTTACTCCAAATGATTTCACTGTTAAAAGAAAGAGGCATCGCAGTTTACGGCACGTCGTTACAAAATGGAAAGGTCTACACACACGTAAAACCTTCAAACAAATTTGCGCTGATTGTGGGAAATGAAGGAAACGGCGTAAGCGAGAAAGTGCTGGAACAAACGGATCAGAATCTGTACATTCCCATCTATGGAAAGAGCGAGTCGCTAAATGTTGCCATCGCCTCTGGAATCTTACTTTATTATTTACGTGGAATGTAGTTGCATCGAGAACGTGTTTTCACTATAATAATACAATAGTTACATATGTAAAAAACGATGAAAGAGAGCAGTAGCTTATGTCCGTTTATGCAGGGAGAAAATGCCGTGACTGAAAGCATTTTTATAAATGTAATAAGTGAATTCACCTCTTGAGTTGACACTTAGACCGTCTTACATAGATGTAAAGGTGTTCCGGAGATTCCGTTAACTTGAATGAAGTGAACTGTATACGTCTGTGTATATAGTTAACAAGGGTGGTAACGCGACTAATCCTCGTCCCTTTTTTGGGAGGAGGTTTTTTTATTTGTCATTTTTTACGCTAAAAGGAGGAATAAGTGATGAAAGAACGTTTACAAGAACTTCAACAAGAAGCAATTGCAAAAGTCGAAGCAGCAAGTGCTTTAAAAGAATTAAACGACGTACGCGTAGCTTATTTAGGAAAGAAAGGCCCTATCACAGAAGTACTTCGCGGTATGGGAAAACTTTCAGCTGAAGAGCGTCCTGTAATGGGAGCACTTGCAAATGAAGTGCGTGAAGCTATTGCATCTAAAATTGAAGAAAAACAAACGGCGTTAGAAGCAGCCGAGGTAGAGCGTAAACTTGCTTCAGAAACAATTGACGTAACGCTGCCAGGACGCCCTGTTAAAGCAGGTACGCATCACCCGCTAACAAGCGTGGTTGAAGAAGTAGAAGATTTATTTTTAGGAATGGGCTATGAAGTAGCAGAAGGACCGGAAGTAGAGCAGGACTACTATAATTTCGAAGCGCTGAACTTGCCAAAAGGTCACCCAGCGCGTGATATGCAAGATACGTTCTATATTACGGAAGAAACGCTTCTTCGTACGCATACATCAACTGTTCAAGCTCGTGTTATGAACAAGAATGAAGGCAAAGGACCTGTTAAAATTATTTGCCCGGGTAAAGTGTATCGCCGCGATGACGATGATGCTACACATTCTCATCAATTCATGCAAATTGAAGGTCTTGTAGTAGACGAAAACATTCGTATGAGCGATTTAAAAGGCACGCTTGAAGTATTTGTGAAAAAGATGTTCGGTGCAGATCGTGAAATTCGTCTTCGTCCAAGTTTCTTCCCATTCACTGAGCCGTCTGTAGAAGTAGACGTATCGTGTGCAAAATGTGGAGGTAAAGGCTGTAATGTATGTAAACAAACAGGCTGGATTGAGATTTTAGGAGCCGGCATGGTTCATCCAAATGTTCTTGAGATGGCTGGATACGATTCAACTAAATATCGTGGTTTTGCTTTTGGAATCGGTGTAGAGCGTATTGCTATGTTGAAACACGGCGTGGATGATATTCGTCATTTCTATACAAATGATGTTCGTTTCTTAGATCAATTTAAACAAGTATAAAGGAGGGACTACGATGTTTGTATCTTATCGTTGGTTACAAGAGTATGTTGACTTATCAGGCGTAACGGCAGAAGAGTTAGCAGATAAAATCACAAAAAGTGGAATTGAAGTTGAAGGTGTAGAAAACTTAAATAAAGGCATCAGCGGAGTAGTAATTGGTCACGTTGTAGAACGCGAACAGCATCCAAATGCTGATAAATTAAGCCGCTGTCAAGTAGATCTTGGCGGAGGAGAAATCGTTCAAATCGTGTGCGGAGCACCGAACGTGGCACAAGGTCAAAAAGTAGCGGTTGCAAAAGTGGGAGCTGTACTTCCAGGTAACTTTAAAATCAAGCGTGCTAAGCTTCGCGGTGAAGAATCGAACGGTATGATTTGTTCTCTTCAAGAGCTTGGCATTGAAAGCAAGCTTGTGGCAAAAGATTATCAAGAAGGCATCTTCGTGTTCCCAAGCGATGCTGAAGTAGGAGCAGATGCACTAGATGCATTAAACTTAAACGATGAAGTATTAGAACTAGGGCTAACACCAAACCGTTCAGACTGCTTAAGTATGTTAGGTGTAGCACATGAAGTGGCTGCTATTTTACGTCGTGAAGTGAAGTACCCGTCAGTAAACGTGCAAACGTCTGATGAGCAAGCAGCTGATTATATTTCCGTTAAAGTAGAGGCAAAAGAAGACAATCCGCTTTACGTAGCGCGCGTTGTCAAAAACGTAAAAATTGCTCCGTCACCACTATGGATGCAAACACGTTTAATGGCAGCTGGCATTCGCCCTCATAACAACGTAGTTGATATTACTAACTACATTTTGCTTGAATACGGCCAGCCGCTGCATGCTTTTGACTATGATCGTCTTGGTTCAAAAGAAATTGTTGTACGTCACGCGTCAGAAGGCGAGAAGCTTGTAACGCTTGATGACCAAGAGCGCGTATTAAAAGGCAATCAGCTTGTCATTACAAACGGAAGTGAACCGGTAGCACTTGCAGGTGTAATGGGCGGAGCAAACTCCGAAGTAAAAGACGATACGGT
Source organism: Priestia sp. SIMBA_032 (assembly GCF_046535215.1). NCBI lineage: Bacteria > Bacillati > Bacillota > Bacilli > Caryophanales > Bacillaceae > Priestia > Priestia sp. SIMBA_032. The sequence goes on from NZ_JAWRXD010000002.1 coordinate 160,296, forward strand.
AAATGTTCTCATTGAATCAGCTTACTTCAAAGGCTTAACGGTTCGCCAAGCTTCAAAAGACCACGGTCTTCGCAGTGAGGCAAGCGCTCGTTTTGAAAAAGGAATTGATCCTAACCGTACGCGTGTAGCTGCTGACCGCGCAGCAGAATTAATGGCTGAATATGCTTCAGGTGAAGTGGTAAGCGGTACTGTAGAAGTAGATACACTAACTGTGGAACCTGCTGTTGTAGCTGTGTCACTTGGACGTATTAACAATGTGCTTGGTACAGAGCTATCAATGGAAGAAGTACAAGATATTATGAACCGTCTTCAATTTGAAAACAAAGTAGAAGACGAAACCATTGTTGTAACAGTGCCAACTCGTAGAGGTGATATTACAATCGAAGAAGATATCGTCGAGGAAGTAGCGCGCATGTATGGCTATGACAACCTTCCTACAACGCTTCCTGTAACAGTGGCAACTCCAGGAAAACTAACAGAGTATCAGCTTGGACGCCGCAAAGTTCGCCGTTTCTTAGAGGGAGCGGGACTAGCACAAACAATAACATATTCGTTAACGAGCGCTGAAAAAGCTACTCAGTTTGCACTCAATGCAACAAGTACGATTGGTTTAGCAATGCCTATGAGTGAAGATCGCAGCATCCTTCGTCAAAGCTTAGTGCCTCATTTGTTAGAAGCAGTGAAGCATAATAATGCTCGTCAATCGGATTCTATTGCCCTATACGAAACAGGCTCAGTGTTCTTATCTAAAGGTGAAGGAGAATTACCGGATGAGCAGGAGCGCGTAGCTGGTGCAATCACGGGTCTATGGCATACTCACGGCTGGCAAGGTGAAAAGAAAGTCGTTGATTTCTATGTGATTAAAGGTGTACTAGAAGGGTTATTTGCACAGCTTGGTTTGGAGAAACGAATCTCATATGCTCCCGTTAAAAAAGACGGTATGCACCCTGGACGTACAGCGGCTGTATGGTTAGATGAAAAAGAAATTGGATACGTAGGTCAAGTTCATCCTGTTGCTCAGAAACAGTATGGTCTTCGTGAAACATACGTATTTGAATTACACCTTCAAGAGCTATTAGCTGCAGATGTCGAAGAAATTCGTTATTCAGCTATTCCAAGATTCCCATCTATTACACGTGACATTGCACTTGTTGTAGATAAAAACGTTCTTGCAGGAGAAGTTCAACGCGTCATCTATACGACGGGTGGAGAACTTTTAAAAGACGTGACGGTATTTGATCTATATGAAGGAGAGCGTATGGAAGAAGGCAAGAAATCTGTAGCTTTCTCTTTACGTTACTTAGATCCTGAACGTACGTTAACAGATGAAGAAGTAGCAAAAGCACATGGTGCAGTGTTAGAGGCTGTAGAAAAAGAATTTGGTGCAACGCTTCGTTCATAAGAATAAGAAAAGAGATGTGGATTTCCACATCTCTTATTTTTTAGCTAATTTTAAAGCTTTTTCTGTATTAGCAAAATGAATTTTAGCTAAAGAGTTCAGCGCATTAACACCATGTTTTTTAATGATTTTAGCAGCGGCGATATCAACTTGTGCGCCAGCTCCGCGAGGAATGACCATCCCGGTCTTTTCCGTCAGTAAATCCATTTGTTTTAAAAATGCGTATCTGGCAATAATGGAAGCAGCGGCTACAGATAAATGAACGCTTTCTCCTTTTGTACTGAAAAAGACATTTTCTTTGATAATTTCTTTTTCCTTTACCACATGTTTATAATAGGTGTTTTTTTCGACAAACTGGTCAATTAAAATGGCATCGGGTTTTTCAGGGTCCAATTTTTTTAACACGTTGGATAAAGCTTTGTTGTGTAACAGAGCTTTCATTTTACCTTGTGACATGCCTTTTTCTTGAAATGCATTATACTTTTCGTTATGTAAAACAAGCAAACTATAGGGAATAAACGAAACAAGCTGCTTGGCAATTTCAATGATCTTAGCATCCGTTAACTCTTTTGAATCTCGTACTCCTAATTCTTTTAACAAAGGAAGCTGCTCTTTTTGAACATAGGCAGCAACTACGGTCATAGGACCAAAATAATCTCCCGTTCCTACCTCGTCAGAACCGATGACCGATAGTGAGCTGAAGTTTGATGGGAGGTGTGAGACAGGAGCTTTTTTCACAGCATCTAAAGGGCCTCCCCACTTAGCCGCTTCTGTTTCAGCTTCTTTTCCTTGAAAAAGTACTTTTCCAGAGCGGTACGCAGTGATAGAACAGCCTGGAGTTTTAGCTGCAAAAATACTTCCCTGCGGAAGTTTGGGCTGTAGATAGGATGTGTAATGAAGCTTCATTTTAGCTATTTGATCAGCTGATACTTTAATAACAGCATGTGACATAATGCTTCACTCCTTTCGGGGTATTTTAGTTTACTTTATAAGCACTATCCCTTATGATAGCTTAAATATAGATATGTTTCCATTGAAGTCTTCTTCGTGGTATGATAGGGATTAGGATTTTTCGTGGAACGGAGGATTTTCTCGTGTCAAGACAAGATAAAACACGTGCGACAGTTGACATCTTTGGTCAGCAGTACAGCATCGTCGGTAGCGAAAGTACAAGCCATATTCGACTTGTCGCCTCTATAGTGGATGAAAAAATGCGTGAAATCAGTACTAAAAACCCTTCTTTAGATATCAATAAATTAGCAGTATTAACAGCCGTGAATGCTGTACACGAATATATAAAACTGAAAGAAGACTATGAGAGACTTGAACAAAAACTTTATGGAAAAGAGGAATGACTGAGTCAATGCTTAATATCATTTTAATTATATTGCTTCTTTTAGGCTTTGTAACAGGTCTTAAAAGAGGATTTATTTTGCAGCTCATTCATATTGTCAGTTTTGCGGTTTCGTTTATCGTCGCTTATATGTTTAGTGGAGATTTGGCAAGCCGACTTCGCTTGTTGATTCCGTTTCCGGACAATATTCAGCAGCAAAGTGTCGCATCGTTTGTATTTGATTCTGGAACGATAGAAGACGCTTTTTATCGAATGATTGCATTTGCGATTTTATTTTTTGCTACTCACATTGTACTTCGCCTTGCAGGTTCTGTTTTAACGGCTTTAACGGAACTGCCAATTCTGCGCCAGTTAAATAAATGGGGTGGAGGTGCACTTGGGTTCGTTGAAGTGTATATCATCGTTTTTATTTTGTTATACATTGGAGCCGTGATTCCTGTAAGTGAAATTCAAACGCCAATTCAACAGTCTTCAATTGCAATCAATATCGTACAAAATACTCCGTACTTATCGTCTGCCATTCAAGATTTGTGGACACAGTATGGTGTAATGTAATGAAATTACAATAGCTTGTTGAGAGGGTGTGTCGAAAGTGTCATAATACTTTTGAGATACCCTCTTTTTTTATCGCAGTCTGTTCTGCGGTTTTAACGGAGATAAAAGTATGTCTAGATAAAAATTTGAGAGAGTACATATGTCACTCATCATGTTTTTGAAAGGTTCGTTATTATGATAATAGGCTGGTGAAAAGAGATGAATAAAAAGGATATTATTAAATTGTTAGAAACAATTGCTACATATATGGAATTAAAGGGAGATAACCCTTTTAAAATTTCCGCTTTTCGAAAAGCAGCTGCAGCGCTAGAAACGGACGAGAGAACGCTGACAGAGATTGAGGATTTTACAAAGCTCCAAGGGATTGGAAAAGGAACGGCTGCAGTCATTACAGAGTATATGGAAACAAATGAGTCAAGCGTACTAGAAGAACTAAAGCAAGAAGTTCCTGAAGGACTTATTCCTCTGCTTAAGCTGCCGGGGCTTGGAGGTAAAAAAATTGCTAAATTATATAAAGAGCTAGATATTCGAGATATGGAATCACTGCATCAGGCGTGTATGGAAAATCGAGTGCAGGGCCTAAGCGGTTTTGGTAAAAAGACGGAAGAGAAAATTATCGCTGCTGTTGAAGAGTTTGGGAAGCGTCCTGATCGTTTGCCTCTTGCTTTTATGCTTCCAATAGCGGAAGAAATTTTAGAAGCCCTTAAGCATATGCATAGCATTGAGCGTTTTTCTCAAGCAGGGAGCATTCGCCGCATGAGAGAAACCGTAAAAGATCTTGATTTTATTATTTCAACAGCTGAGCCTCATGCTGTCCGTGAACAGCTAGTATCGCTGTCAAATGTGAAGGATGTAATTGCAAATGGAGATACAAAAGTATCGGTAACGTTAGCCTATGAGTACGATGTGTCTGTGGATTTTCGTCTTGTGGAAGATAAAGCATTTGCCACGACGCTTCATCATTTTACAGGATCAAAAGATCATAACGTGCGCATGCGTCAATTAGCAAAAGAACGCGGTGAAAAAATTAGCGAGTATGGCGTTGAAAATACGGAGACAGGCGAAGTCATGACATTTGAGTCTGAACAAGCATTCTATGAACATTTTGGGCTGTCTTTTATTCCGCCGGAACTTCGTGAAGACGGAACGGAAGTAGATGCATTTATAAAGCCACAAACGCTCGTGACCTACGATGCCGTAAAAGGTGATTTGCATATGCACTCCACGTGGAGCGACGGGGCGTATTCGATTGAAGAAATGGCGGAAGCATGTCGCGCACGAGGCTATGAGTACATGGCGATTACGGACCATTCTCAGTATTTAAAAGTAGCTAACGGTCTAACGCCTGAACGCATTCGTAAACAGCGTGAAGAAATTAATCGGTTAAACGCACAGTTCGATGATTTTACAATACTAGCAGGAATTGAAATGGATATTTTGCCCGATGCAACACTTGATTATGATGATGAAATGCTAGCTGAGCTAGATTTTGTTATTGCATCCATTCACTCTAGTTTTTCACAATCACGCGAAGAAATTATGAATCGATTAAAGCAAGCATTAAACAATGTCCATGTAGATTTAATCGCTCATCCGACCGGTCGTTTGATTGGTCGCCGCAACGGATATGATGTAGATATTGATATGCTAATTGAATTAGCTAAAGAAACAAAAACGGCTCTTGAACTAAACGCGAATCCAAACCGTTTAGATTTAGCCGCTGAGCACATAAAAAAAGCCCAAGAGGCAGGAGTTAAAATTGCGATTAATACGGATGCTCACAATCTAGACATGTTAGAGCATATGGAAATTGGAATATCTACGGGAATTAAAGGCTGGCTTAAACCAGCAACGGTATTAAATACGTATAGCCTCAAAGAATTAACAGCCTTTTTAAATCGACATAAATAAGCAACAGGAGGAATCAGTTTTGCAATCACGTATTTTCCATGTACTAGAGTTTAATAAAGTTAAGGAACAGCTTCAGAAAAAAGTAGCTTCTTCTTTAGGCCGAGAAAAAGTAGCAAATTTGATTCCCTCGACTCAGTATGAAGAAGTAGTCAAATGGCAGGAAGCAACAGATGAAGCTACAACCGTGCTGCGATTGCGTGGCAACGTACCGCTAGGGGGCATTTTTGACGTTCGACCTAGCGTGAAGCGCGCTGAAATTGGAGGAACGCTAAGCTCTAATGAACTTCTTGATGTAGCAAGCACTATTTATGCTGCAAGACAAGTCAAACAATTTATTGAGCAAGTAGTAGAAGACAAAGATTTACAGCTTCCCATTATAACTGAACACATCGAAAAACTAATGCCTCTTCCTGAGGTAGAACAAACAATTAAAATGAGCATTGATGAGAATGGTACAGTGCTAGACGGTGCAAGCGACCAGCTAAGAGGCATTCGTCAAAAACTTCGCTCGACGGAGTCTCGTATTCGCGAAAAGCTAGAAAGTCTTATTCGCTCCTCGTCTGCTCAAAAAATGTTGTCAGATGCGATTGTGACTATTCGAAATGAACGTTTTGTTATTCCTGTTAAGCAAGAATATCGCAGTGCGTATGGAGGCATTGTCCACGACCAGTCTTCATCTGGAGCAACGTTATTTATTGAGCCTCAGGCGATTGTGACGTTAAACAATGAGCTTCAAGAAGCAAAAGTAAAAGAAAAACAAGAAATTGAGCGTATTCTCATTGCTTTAACCGTTCAGGTAGCGGAAGTGGCAAATGAACTCCGTCAAAACGTTTATCTGTTAGGTGAGCTGGACTTCATGTTTGCTAAAGGACGCTATAGCCATGAGCTAAAAGCTTCAAAACCTAAAATGAACGACCGAGGCTATATTAAGTTAGTGAAGGCAAAACATCCTCTTATTGCACAGGAAGATGTCGTTGCGAATGATATTGAGTTAGGTGATCAATATACGTCTATTGTTATTACAGGACCAAATACCGGCGGTAAAACCGTCACGTTAAAAACACTTGGATTATTTACGTTAATGGCTCAAGCAGGTTTGCAGATTCCTGCGCTGGATGGATCAGAAATGGCTGTGTTTAAACACGTATTTGCTGATATTGGAGATGAGCAGTCCATTGAACAAAGTCTGAGTACCTTTTCATCTCATATGGTCAATATTGTAGATATTTTACAAAAAGTAGATCATGAAAGTCTGGTCTTGTTCGATGAATTGGGAGCAGGAACAGATCCTCAAGAGGGTGCAGCGCTTGCTATTTCGATTTTAGATCAAGTATATGAAAGAGGCGCTCGCGTAGTTGCGACTACTCACTACCCTGAATTAAAAGCGTACGGCTATAACCGTGAAGGAGTGGTCAATGCTAGCGTAGAGTTCGATATTGAAACATTGAGTCCTACTTACAAGCTGCTGATTGGTGTACCGGGCCGAAGCAATGCGTTTGAAATTTCCAAACGTTTAGGTTTAAGTGCAGAAGTAATTGAACGCGCCAAAGGCTATATTGGCTCAGAAACAAATAAAGTAGAAAATATGATCGCTTCTCTTGAAGATAGCCGCCGTCAATCTGAACACGAGCTAGAAGAAGCGGAAGAGCTAAGAAAAGAGGCTCAGAAGCTTCATAAAGAATTACAGAGTCAGATTATTGAGTTTAATGAAAAACGAGATAAGCTGTACGAAAAAGCTGAAGAAAAAGCTCAAGCCACAGTTCAAGCAGCATCTGAAGAAGCAGAGAAAATCATTAGCGATTTGCGTAAAATGAGTCAAAAAAATCATGCGCTTGTAAAAGAGCATGAATTGATTGAAGCGCGTAAGCGTCTAGAAGATGCAGTTCCAACTCTTGAAAAAAGTAAAAAGAAACCGGCTGTGCCGAAAAAACAAGAGCGCACTCTTCAAGCTGGAGATGAAGTGAAAGTCTTAAGCTGGGGACAAAAAGGAACGCTTGTGGAACAAGTAAGCAATAATGAATGGCAAGTGCAAATGGGAATCATGAAAATGAAGGTGAAAGAAAAAGATCTCGAATATATCAGTTCCCCAAAACCTGTAGAAACGAAGCCGCTTGCTATGGTAAAAGGAAAAGATTATCATGTAAATCTAGAACTGGATTTAAGAGGAGAGCGCTATGAAAATGCGCTGATTCGAGTTGAAAAATATATTGATGATGCTTTGTTAGCCAACTATCCGCGCGTTTCGATTATCCACGGTAAAGGAACTGGAGCTCTTCGTAAAGGTGTACAGGAATATTTGAAAAATCATCGTTCTGTTAAAAATATTCGTTTCGGAGAAGCTTCTGAAGGAGGTTCTGGCGTTACGGTTGTGGAATTTAAATAAAAGAATGCTGAAATAAAGGTGTCAGTTGATGCGCTGAACAAGCATATATGAAGATAGAAAATCCGACATGGCTTATGGACTATGCTGGGTTTTCTATCTCTTTTAAGAACGATACAAGTAAAGGAAAGAGACCTGTCAGTTTATTGCGTGGAGTGTAATATAAATTAGGAGTGATGCAAAAATGAGGGATTTTTGGAAAGACCCGTATATTGAATCCGCCGCTTATTACAGCGTGGTTGTCTTGAGCATTGTCGTCTTTCTTGTTGTGTTTGAACTCGTTACTAAGTATAAGAATTGGGAAGAGATTCAAAAAGGAAATATGGCTGTTGCGATGGCAACAGGTGGGAAAATATTTGGATTAGCTAATATTTTTCGCTATTCGATTGAGCATAACGACAATTTGTTGCGAATGCTCGGATGGGGAATATATGGGTTCGTTCTTTTACTAGTGAGCTATTTTATTTTCGAATTTTTGACGCCAAAATTTCGAATCGATGATGAAATTGAACAAGATAACAGAGCCGTCGGGTTTATTTCACTTGTTATTTCAATCGGTATGTCCTATGTAATAGGAGCAGGGATAGGATAGGAGAGAGTTATGGAGAAGTTAGCGAAAATTTTACTCGTTTTATGCGGAGTGTTTATGCTTATTGGTCTTATCTATTTATCTATATAGCTTTTCCTAACATTGTGATGACAGCAAAAAAGCTGGCCTTAAAGAAGGTCAGCTTTTTTAATGATTACTTCCATACGTCTTCAGCAATTGAAATCACGTGCTTTACTTTATCCCGCTGCTGCTCTTCTGTTAAAAAAGAGAACATTGAATAACGATTGCATCTAAAAAAAGAATGAACTATAATTTTAATTAGAAAATTCTAATTTTTTATTTTTTTGAGGGAGAGGATACGTGTGGAATCCACCGAAAAGATATGGCTTTCTCAATATCCAGAGGAAATATCTGCTACGCTTCATTATGAACAAAAAAATTTAGCACAGCTTTTTGAAGAAGCAGTTCAAAAAGATCCTAAAAAAAACGCAATCTATTTTCTAGGGAAAAAAATGACGTTTTCCCAGCTGCATCAAGATTCTTTGAAACTGTCATCTTACCTTATTGAACTGGGATTAAAAAAAGGGGATAGAGTAGCCATTATGCTTCCAAATTGCCCTCAAGCTGTCATTTCCTTTTATGCTGTTCTTCTTGCCGGAGGAGTAGTCGTTCAAACAAACCCTTTGTATACGGAAAGAGAGTTAGAGTATCAGCTGAATGATTCAGAAGCGACCATGATTATTGCACTCGATTTGCTATATCCGCGTGTAGTAAAAATGAAAGCGTTAACAAGTATAGAACACGTAGTCATCACCTCAATTCAAGATTATCTCCCGTTTCCCAAAAACATACTCTATCCATTTATTCAGAGCAAACAGCAGAAGATAAGCGTGGATGTGAGTCATACGGAGACTACTCATTTATTTAAACGCATTATAAATGAATCCTCTCCAGCAGTATGTAATGCCGAGGGAATTTCAGATGAAGATATCGCAATTTTACAATACACTGGGGGAACAACAGGTTTTCCAAAAGGAGTCATGCTTACTCATAAAAACTTGGTAGCCAATGCAACGATGTGTTCACATTGGTTGTACCGCTGCAAGCATGGAGAAGAAAAAGTGCTTGGAATTATCCCGTTTTTTCACGTGTATGGTTTAACAACGGTTCTTGTTCTATCGGTTTTGCAAAACTACGAGATGGTGCTTCTGCCTAAATTTGATGCAAAAACGACGCTCAAAACCATTCATAAGCAGCAGCCTACTTTATTTCCAGGTGCTCCAACAATTTACATCGCATTATTAAACCATCCTGATTTAGCAAAATACAACCTATCTTCTATTGATTCATGTATGAGCGGTTCGGCTCCTCTCCCTGTGGAAGTGCAGGAGCAGTTTGAAAAGCTCACTGGAGGTAAACTAGTGGAAGGATACGGTTTAACGGAAACCTCTCCTGTTACTCATGCTAATTTTCTTTGGAAAGAGAGAATACCAGGAAGCATAGGAGTGCCTTGGCCAGACACGGATGCCAAAATTCTCTCGTTTGAAACAGGTAAAGAAGCTGCTGTAAGCGAAGTAGGAGAAATTGCGGTTAAAGGTCCTCAGGTAATGAAAGGATATTGGAAGCAGCCTGAAGAAACGGAGGCTGTTATGCGAGACGAATGGCTGCTAACAGGTGATGTTGGCTACATGGATGATAAGGGTTATTTTTATGTAGTAGATCGAAAGAAAGATATTATTATTGCCGGGGGATATAATATCTATCCCCGGGAAGTTGAAGAAGTATTATATGAGCATGAAAAAATTCAAGAAGCTGTAGTGGTAGGTGTTCCTGACCCATATAGAGGAGAAACAGTGAAGGCTTACATTGTATTAAAAAATGGTGTAAGATGTACTGAAGAAGAGTTAAATGATTTTTCTAGAAAGTATTTAGCTGCTTATAAAGTTCCGCGCCTTTATGAATTTCGAAATGAGCTTCCAAAAACAGCGGTCGGTAAGATTCTGCGACGAGCGCTGATTGAAGAAGAAAATGAAAAGCATAAAAAGGCGACGTAGTCGATCGTCGCCTTTGATTTTTTTGCTGAAACATAATTGACAGATACTTGCGGTTTCTTTATTATAAAGATATGAATGAATAATCATTCATATTTTAAAGGAGCGTATAAGATTGAGAAGAAATAAGCCAAAGTATAAGCAGATTATCGATGCAGCTGTAGTAGTAATAGCAGAAAACGGATACCACAATGCTCAGGTTTCTAAAATTGCTAAGCAGGCTGGAGTTGCAGACGGTACGATATATTTATATTTTAAGAACAAAGAAGATGTCTTGATTTCCTTATTTCAAGAGAAGATGGGACAATTTGTAGAAAAGATTTATGAAGAACTGGCGGGGATTGAAACCGCGGCAGAAAAACTTCATGTATTAATTGACAAGCATTTTTCATTTCTAGCGGAGGATCATCATTTAGCTACAGTGACACAGCTCGAACTGCGTCAATCGAACAAAGAATTAAGATTGAAAATTAACGATGTATTAAAAGATTATCTGACTCTCATTGATTCTATTTTACAGACAGGAATCGAAACGGGTGAGTTTTCTGAAAATATAGATATTCGCCTTGCGCGACAGATGATTTTTGGAACGATTGATGAAACTGTCACAACATGGGTAATGAACGATCATCGATATGGTCTAATAGAATCGGTGGATAAAGTCCATTCCCTACTGTTAAACGGCTGCAGCGGCTCATAGTGGTAAATGAGCCTGCTGCCCCCTTGCGAGGGGAAAAGCGCAAGGTAATGAAAATAGAAAGAAAGGGTGGGGGAAATAAATGGAGATTATCCAGGTTGAAACTGTTGATGCAATAAGCTTCATTACGTTGAATAGACAACCTGCTAACGCTTTGTCTCAAGATTTATTAAAAGATCTTTCAAGTGTTTTAAAACATTTAGAAGATAGCAAAGAGACAAGGGTTATCGTCATTAAAGGGGAAGGGAAATTCTTTTGTGCTGGAGCTGATATAAAAGAGTTTACATCACTTCAGCAGGAAAAAGAATACGAGAAGCTTGCTGTTAACGGCCAAGAACTCTTTGAGTATATTGAAAATTACCCAAAACCAGTTATTGCAGCTATTCATGGAGCTGCTTTAGGCGGAGGATTGGAGCTTGCTATGAGCTGCCATATCCGTTTGGTAACGGAAAATGCTAAGCTGGGCTTGCCTGAGCTTCAGTTAGGACTTATACCAGGGTTTGGAGGAACTCAGCGATTGCCTCGTTATGTAGGAGTTCATAAGGCTTGTGAGATGATGCTGACAAGTGATCCAATATCCGGGAGCGAGGCAGTGGAGTTAGGATTGGCAAACGCAGCTTTTGAAGAAAGTCAGCTTATCAACGAAACGTTTTTACTTGCTAGAAAAATTGCCAAAAAAAGCCCAATCTCTGTTAAAGCTACCTTGCAGCTGCTTCAGCATGTAAAAACAGATGCTTATTACAGCGGCATCAAAAAAGAAGCGCAGCTTTTTGGAAGCGTATTCAAAAGTCGGGATGCTCAAGAAGGCGTAGCCGCTTTTATTGAAAAGCGCCAGTCTAAATTTTTAGGAAAATAAGCTTAGGAGGGGAATTGAATGAATATTTATGTGTTAGTAAAAAGAACATTCGATACAGAGGAGAAACTTTCTTTAAAAAATGGTCAAATTGTTGAAGATGGAGCTGAATTTATTATTAATCCTTACGATGAGTATGCAGTTGAAGAAGCTATTCAGCTAAAGGAAAAGCATGGCGGGGAGATTACGGTCGTGAGTGTAGGAGGGGAAGAATCAGAAAAAGAACTCCGAACAGCTTTGGCTATGGGAGCAGATAAAGCGGTTTTAATCAACACAGAAGATGACATAGAAGATGGCGATCAGTACACGACTTCTAGGCTGCTGGCACAATACTTAAAAGAACAATCTCCTGATTTAATCTTGGCAGGAAACGTGGCGATTGACGGAGGTTCGGGCCAGGTGGGACCGCGCGTAGCAGAACAGTTAGAAATTCCTTATATTACGACCATTACAAAATTGGATATCGAAGGTGAAAAAGTGACGGTTGTACGCGATGTGGAAGGTGATTCGGAGGTTATTGAAACGTCGCTTCCTCTTTTAGTAACAGCTCAGCAGGGGCTTAACGAACCTCGCTATCCATCTCTTCCAGGGATTATGAAAGCGAAGAAGAAACCGTTGGTTGAAGTGGAACTGGATGATTTAGATTTAGATGAAGATGATGTAGAAGCAAAAACAAAGACAATTGAAATTTATTTGCCTCCGAAAAAAGATGCAGGACGCGTATTACAAGGAGATATAAAAGATCAAGTAACAGAACTGGTCAATTTACTGCATAAGGAAGCAAAAGTCATTTAATAAGTCAAAAGTCAAAACAATGGGGGTATTGCAATGGGACGCAAAGTGTTAGTTCTAGGAGAAGCACGTGATGGGGGATTACGAAACGTATCGTTTGAAGCGATTTCCGCAGCGTCTACTGTAGCTGACGGGGGAGAAATTGTTGCAGCGTTAGTAGGAAAGGACGTAAAAGCTTTAAGTGAAGAGCTTATTGCGTACGGAGCGAATAAAGTTGTTGTGACGGAGCATGAAGATTTAGCTGCTTACACATCGGATGGTTACGCTCAGGCGTTATTAGCTATCATTGAAAGTGAACAGCCTGAAGCTATCGTATTTGGCCATACGGCTCTTGGCAAAGATCTAGCGCCAAAACTGGCAGCCCGCTTAGACAAAGGACTTATCTCCGATGTGACGGATGTAGAAGTAGGAGGGGATCAAGTAGTCTTCACTCGCCCAATTTATTCTGGTAAAGCATTTGAAAAGAAAATCATGACTGATGCTTTTACGTTTGTCACGATTCGTCCAAATAATATTTCACCGCTTGCAAAAGATGAGGGACGTACAGGCGATGTAGAGGATTTAAATGTTGAAATCAAAAACCTGCGTACCGTGGTAAAAGAAGTTGTACGCAAAGCAACGCAAGGGGTTGATTTATCCGAAGCAAAAGTTGTGATTGCAGGTGGTCGAGGTGTAAAAAGCACGGAAGGTTTTGGGCCTCTCCAAGAACTAGCGAACGTGTTAAATGGAGCTGTTGGAGCGTCTCGCGGAGCGTGCGATGCAGATTACTGCGACTATTCTCTTCAAATCGGCCAGACGGGCAAAGTAGTCACACCAGATTTATACATTGCCTGTGGAATTTCAGGTGCTATTCAGCATTTGGCTGGCATGTCAAATTCAAAAATTATTGTTGCAATCAATAAAGATCCTGAAGCGAACATTTTTAAAGTAGCTGACTACGGAATCGTTGGAGATTTATTTGAAGTAGTGCCTCTGCTAACGGAAGAATTTAAAAAGCTGAAAGTACAGTCTGCGTAAATAGTAAAAGAGGCTAGGACAAACGTATTTTTGTTGAAGGAAGATCCGAACGATTAATCGTTCGGATTTTTTCATGGACGTAGTTGCTTTTAGCTGGGATTGGAGGGTAAGGCGAAGACTCCCGCGGAAAGCGAAGTCTTACACGGAAATCAACAGCGTTGGAACAAGTGATTTGTACGAGCTTATTTATCCAATCTGTTCGCTTTTAGATTCGGTTGATTTAGTTAGGGCTCAATCTCTTTTATTACGTGGAAAACGAGATTTTCTACGCATATTTTTAGGCAAATTGTACAAACTAGAGCGGAGAATAAACAGTATAAATGTAAGCAAAAAGTTAGCAAACCTTATTTGAAGGTGATATACTGTGAGTAGAATTTGGATATTGCATATATTTAGGAGGAATTAAAATGGCTATTGCACATGCTACAGATAAAAACTTTACAGATGAAATTAAATCAGGCCTAGTGCTTGTTGACTTTTGGGCACCATGGTGCGGACCTTGTAAAATGATTGCTCCAGTTCTTGAAGAAATTGATGGCGAACTTAACGATAAAGTTAAAATCGTAAAAGTAGACGTTGATGAAAACCAAGAAACAGCTGGAAAATTTGGTGTTATGAGTATCCCAACTTTAGTATTATTCAAAGATGGAGAGAAAGTTGACCAAGTAGTTGGCTTCCAACCAAAAGAAGCATTAACAGAATTAATTAATAAACACGCGTAAGTCAAAACCTAGCTCAGGCTAGGTTTTTTCTTTTTCTCCATTTTTTCTCTGTTGGGAATACTTTTATTTAGCGAATACGCGTTCGTTTGTTTTATACTAGATGTAAGGAACACCGTCATAAATCCGGCTTATGCACATGTATTAAGACAGGAAAGAATGTAGATTACGCTTCATAAGCGATTGTATAGATGGACAGAGTAAGAGAAGAGGAAGGAGAAAAGTATGAACGATTATTTAAAAGAAAAGCTGGCTATTTTACCGGATCAGCCTGGCTGTTACTTGATGAAAGATAAATATGGAACGGTCATTTACGTAGGAAAAGCAAAAGTATTAAAAAATCGAGTACGCTCCTACTTTACCGGATCTCATGACGGAAAGACGCTTCGACTTGTAAATGACATTGTCGATTTTGAATATATCGTCACATCTTCTAATTTAGAAGCGCTTATTTTAGAAATGAATTTAATTAAAAAGCATGACCCAAAATACAATATCATGCTTAAAGATGATAAGGGCTATCCCTTTATTAAGATTACAGCTGAAAAACAGCCCCGACTTGTTATTACAAGAAAAATAAAAAAAGATAAAGGAAAATACTTCGGTCCTTATCCTAACGTTCAAGCTGCAAATGAAACGAAGCGGCTTCTTGATCGCATTTATCCGTTAAGAAAGTGCTCCACCATGCCAGACAGGCCTTGTTTGTATTACCATATCGGGCAATGTCTAGCTCCTTGCGTAAAAGAAGTAAAAGAAGAGCAAAACAAACAAATTATTGAAAATATTACGCGGTTTTTAAATGGTGGATATGAGCATGTCAAAACAGAGTTAACTGAAAAAATGTTAAAAGCTTCAGAAGAACTTGACTTTGAACGGGCTAAAGAATACCGAGATCAAATTGCTCATATCGAAGCGACAATGGAAAAGCAAAAAGTAACGTTTAATGATTTTGTTAATCGGGATGTGTTTGGCTATTCTTATGATAAAGGCTGGATGTGTGTTCAAGTTTTCTTTATTCGCCAAGGGAAATTAATTGAGCGAGAAGTTTCTATGTTTCCTTTTTATAAAGAGCCAGAAGAAGATTTCTTAACTTTTATCGGTCAGTTTTATGCCAAAAATATTAAGCCAAAAGAAGTGATGGTTCCAGCAACGATTGATGCAGAGTTAGCTGAGAAATTAGTAGAAGTAGAGGTTCAGCATCCAAAGCGAGGCAAAAAGAAAGAATTAGTAGAACTTGCGTGTAAAAATGCAAAAATTGCGCTCAGTGAAAAATTCTATTTAATTGAACGAGATGAAGAGCGCACAGTTGGCGCAGTTGAACGGTTAGGAGAAGAGCTTGGAATTGCTGCTCCTTATCGGATTGAAGCATTTGATAACTCAAATATTCAAGGAACAGACCCAGTTTCTGCGATGATTGTTTTTGTTGATGGGAAACCAGAAAAGAAAGAATATCGAAAATATAAAATTAAGACCGTAAAGGGACCAGATGATTACAGTTCCATGAGGGAAGTCGTTCGCAGACGGTATTCCAGAGCGTTAAAAGAAGGTCTTCCGCTTCCGGATTTAATTGTTGTTGATGGAGGCAAAGGGCATTTAGCTGCAGTACAGGACGTTCTCGAAAATGAATTGGGACTTTTAGTGCCTACAGCAGGTCTTGTTAAAGATGATAAGCACAGAACCTCCAATCTGATGATTGGTGAGCCTCCTCAAATCATACCGCTTGAACGCAATAGTCAAGAATTTTATTTGCTTCAGCGAATTCAAGATGAAGTTCACCGCTTTGCGATTACCTTCCACCGTCAAGTGCGCTCTAAGTCCGCTTTTCAGTCAGTTCTGGACGACATTCCGGGAGTGGGAGAAAAGCGTAAAAAAGCTTTGTTAAAGCATTTTGGTTCGGTGAAAAAATTGAAAGAAGCAACGGTTGAAGATATTCGAAATTCAGGTGTTCCTCAAAACATTGCTGAAAAAATTTATGAAACATTGCAAAAATAGTCTTGAAATAATAGAAAATATTTGATAAGCTATTAACTAATTTCATACGACACTTCATCAAATGAAGTGAAGATAGAGGTGCAAATTTAATCAGTACGTGTCAGGAAGGGTATGAGCCCTTATGAATGATGCGGAAAGGGAAATTTGCCGAAGTGAACATTACCTCATAGTAATGATTGCTGGTTCTGCGTTGAATAAGCGTAGGATTGTCAAGATGTAGATTCTTGGAGAGCTATCTCACGGCAGTGGACGGTTATGTTTTATAATTTTCGTTCGTTAAGCAATGAGAGCTCATCTCATTGCTTTTTTTATTGTCTGAGTAAAAAAATTTAGCTTCTCATCATCCTGCATATGCAAATTTATTGAAAAGGAATGAACAAAATAATGGCATTAATCGTTCAAAAATTTGGTGGAACATCTGTTGGTTCTGTTGAACGTATTCAACATGTAGCAAACCGTGTTATTCAAGAAGCAGAGCGCGGTAATCAAGTAGTTGTTGTTGTATCGGCAATGGGCAAGACCACAGATGCACTGGTGAAATTAGCAAGTGATATTACGGACAGTCCAAGTAAACGCGAAATGGATATGCTTCTTACAACTGGAGAACAAGTAACGATTTCCCTGTTAACAATGGCTCTTCAATGCAAAGGTCATGAAGCAACTTCGCTAACAGGTTGGCAAGCTGGTATCCAGACGGAAGCAGTTCACAGCAATGCACGAATCCAGCACATTGACACGACTCGTATTCAAAGCCAATTAGATAGAGGTCGAATCGTAGTAGTAGCTGGATTCCAAGGCTGTTCAGAAGATGGAAGCATTACAACACTAGGTCGAGGCGGCTCTGACACGACGGCAGTAGCTCTTGCTGCGGCACTAAAAGCTGCAAAATGTGATATTTATACAGACGTAACAGGAGTGTTTACGACGGATCCGCGCTACGTAGAAGATGCTCGTAAACTTCACTCTATTTCATATGACGAAATGTTAGAATTAGCCAATTTGGGAGCAGGGGTGCTACATCCGCGTGCTGTTGAGTTTGCAAAAAATTATCAGGTACCGCTAGAAGTGCGTTCAAGCTTAGAAAACGAGAATGGAACGATTGTTGAGGAGGAAGTTTCAATGGAACAAAACTTAGTCGTAAGAGGAATTGCGTTTGAAGATAATATTTCACGGGTGACAATTGAAGGGTTAAACAACGAGTTACAAACTCTTTCTACTATTTTTACAGCATTAGCAAAAGAACAGTTAAATGTGGATATTATTATTCAAAACGTAACGGCTAATAATCGCCTCTCTATTTCATTTTCTATTAAAACCGTAGACGTAGAATCTGCTCTTGCCGTCTTAAAAGAGTATAAATCTACTTTGGGATATACGCGTATTGAACATGAAAGCGGTCTGGCTAAAGTATCGATTGTTGGATCTGGCATGATTTCTAACCCAGGTGTTGCAGCCGAAATGTTTGAAGTGCTGGCAGGAGAGAAAATTGAAGTGAAGATGGTCAGCACGTCTGAAATTAAAGTATCTACAGTTGTACCGCATGCTGATATGGTAAAAGCTGTTGAGACGCTTCACGTAGCATTTGAATTAGAAGAGCAGCAAGCAGTGCAAGTATAAAGAAGAGAAAAAGACGTGGTATTTCCACGTCTTTTATATATATTTCCTATTTTTTATAACGCTCCGCACGCGTTTCGGTAGGTAAGATATCTTTTCGGTCCCACTGCACGGAAATCAGCACTTTTCCGTTCTTTTCTTTATGTGTTAAGTAGGCTTCTGTTAGGCAGTTGTTTTGACGCTGAATCTGTTCAGCCACAAACCCTGACTCAAGATGAAATGAACAAGTTTCCTGCTGAAATCTTTTGCTAACCACGTCACCTGATAATTCAAGCTCTAGTGAATATTTATCTTTTTTTGCAAGCGTCAGTGTTCCCCAGGAAGCTGCTTTAAAAAATGCGACGATTTCATCCATTGTACTTAATGGATATTTACGTGCAAGGTGTTTTCCTGCCCAGTATGAGATGGTATTCGTTTCGTCTCCAAGAAGCTCTGGAATTAACACGTCACGCAAAAGGCTGTATCCGAAATATGAAACGTGATCAAGAGCTCTCTCTGTTTCAGCTGTGACATTAGGTTCTGATGTTTCCATCGTCTCTTCAAGTTCTTGCTGTGATTCTGTTTGTAAATTGCTCATGCTTTCCCCTCTTTCTTTACTACTATTATATACAAATCTAAAAAACCTCTCACGCCTTTTTTTAATAAAATGTAAGAGGATCTTTATTATGGTAAAAAGAGTTAGATGTAAAGATGGAAAATCCATAAAATTACTTTTAAAAGGGTACTTTTACCTGTGTAAATGTTTTGTGAACTTGTTTACAATAAAAGTATAAAGTAAACGCTTACTTAATTGTGGCAAGTGATATTATAATAGAAAGAAAAAATCTTTAACATCAATGCAGTAAGCGTTAACAAATATAAGATTTTATAAATTTATATTTTATAGAAGATTTAAACATCTTGCCTTGACGCTCTTAATCGATGGGAGTAAAATTAACCTGTCACATACTTTATTAGGAAATGCAAAGGTTTTCATTTCCTGTATTCACGATTAATCTATTTGTCTAGTGGGAGTAAGAAAGTTCTTCACAAACTATGTTCATTTAACTAAGGGGGGTCTACGCAGATGGCGGCAAACAGAGAGTTTCAATATCGGAGAATCCATTCACTACTTGGAGTAATACCAATCGGGATTTTCTTAACACAGCATTTAGTTGTGAATCATTTCGCGACAAAGGGAGAAGAATCATTTAATCAAGCAGCTCACTTCATGGAGAGCTTACCTTTCCGCTATGCTCTAGAAATTTTCATTATTTTCTTACCAATCGTTTTTCACGCAATATACGGTCTTTACATCGCATTCACTGCTAAAACAAACGTTAACAACTATGGATTTTTCCGTAACTGGATGTTTATCCTTCAGCGTGTTTCAGGTGTAATCACACTTATCTTCATCACATGGCACGTATGGGAAACCAGAATACAAGCTGCGCTTGGAAAAGAAGTAGATTTTCAAATGATGGAACGAATTTTAAGCAACCCAGCAATGTTTGCATTCTACATAGTTGGTGTTGTATCTACGATCTTCCACTTTGCAAACGGTCTATGGTCATTTGGAGTTAGCTGGGGGTTAACTGTAACACCACGTTCTCAAAGAATTTCAACTTATGTGACATTAGCAATTTTCTTAGCACTTACATTCGTAGGTGTTCGTACATTATTCGCATTTGCATAAAATTAAGGTTTTGAAGGAGTGGGGTTCCGATGAGTAACGGAAAAATCATCGTAGTCGGTGGCGGTTTAGCTGGCTTGATGGCAACAATAAAAATTGCTGAGTCTGGCAAGCAAGTAGATTTATTTTCACTAGTTCCAGTAAAAAGATCTCACTCAGTTTGCGCGCAAGGTGGAATCAACGGAGCCGTAAATACGAAAGGTGAAGGAGATTCACCATGGGAACACTTTGATGACACAGTGTATGGCGGAGACTTTTTAGCCAACCAGCCACCTGTAAAAGCAATGTGTGAAGCAGCTCCTGGTATTATTCACTTACTTGACCGTATGGGTGTTATGTTTAACCGTACTCCTGAGGGTTTGTTAGACTTCAGACGATTTGGCGGTACCCAGCATCACCGTACGGCTTTTGCTGGAGCAACAACGGGTCAACAGTTATTGTACGCATTAGATGAGCAGGTTCGTCGCTATGAAGTTGCCGGACTTGTGACAAAGTACGAAGGATGGGAATTCTTAGGTGCTGTTCTTGATGATGAGCGCAGCTGTCGCGGAATTTCTGCACAGAATTTAAAATCAATGAAAATTAAAACGTTCCCAGCCGATGCGGTTATTATGGCTACAGGTGGACCTGGGATTGTCTTTGGAAAATCGACGAACTCTGTCATTAATACAGGTTCAGCGGCATCTATCGTGTATCAGCAAGGTGCATACTATTCAAACGGAGAGTTTATTCAAATTCATCCAACTGCTATCCCGGGAGATGACAAGCTTCGTCTTATGAGTGAATCTGCTCGTGGAGAAGGCGGACGCGTTTGGACATATAAAGACGGTAAACCTTGGTATTTCTTAGAGGAAAAATATCCGGCATACGGTAACTTAGTACCTCGTGATATTGCTACTCGTGAAATTTTCGACGTCTGCGTAGCGCAGAAGTTAGGAATTAACGGAGAGAACATGGTTTATCTGGACCTTTCACATAAAGATCCAAAAGAGTTAGACATCAAACTTGGAGGTATCATTGAAATCTATGAAAAATTCATGGGCGATGATCCGCGCAAGGTGCCAATGAAAATTTTCCCAGCCGTACACTATTCAATGGGCGGTTTATGGGTGGATTACGATCAAATGACAAATATTCCTGGCTTATTCGCAGCTGGTGAGTGTGATTATTCACAGCACGGAGCGAACCGTTTAGGAGCAAACTCCTTATTATCAGCTATTTATGGTGGTATGGTTGCCGGTCCTAAAGCCGTTGAATACATCAATGGTTTAGAAAAGAGCGCAGATGCTATTTCTTCAAGCGTATATGATCGTCATGTGAAAGAAGAAGAAGAGAAATGGAACAATATCATGAATCTTCAAGGTACAGAAAACGCATACGTTCTTCATAAAGAGCTAGGGGAATGGATGACTGACAACGTGACAGTCGTACGATACAATGACAAACTGTTAAAAACAGATGAAAAGATTCAAGAATTAATTGAACGCTATGATCGTATTAACATTAATGACACGGCTAAATGGAGTAATCAAGCGGCAACATTTACTCGTCAGCTGCAAAACATGCTTCAGCTTTCACGTGTTGTAACGCTAGGAGCTTACAACCGTAACGAAAGTCGCGGTGCTCATTATAAGCCGGATTTCCCAGATCGTAACGATGAAGAATTCTTAAAAACAACAATGGCATCTTTCGTTGATAAGAAAACGGCTCCTTCTTTCCATTATGAAGAGGTAGACGTATCGTTAATCAAACCGCGTAAGCGCGACTACACAAAGAAAAAAGATGAAAAACAAAAAAAACAACAAGAGGGGGTTCGTTAATCAATGAGTGAACAACAAACAGTCCAAAAGACAGTGCGCTTCATTATTACACGTCAAGATTCAGCTGAATCTGCTCCTTACAATCAGGAGTTTGAAATTCCGTATCGTCCGAATATGAACGTTATTTCAGCACTGATGGAAATCAGACGTAACCCTGTAGATGCTTCAGGTAAAGAGGTTGCTCCGATAAACTGGGAAATGAACTGTTTAGAGGAAGTATGCGGAGCCTGTTCAATGGTTATCAACGGTAAACCTCGTCAGTCATGTACAGCTCTTGTTGATAAACTAGAACAGCCAATTCGCTTACAGCCAATGAAAACATTCCCTGTTGTTCGTGACTTGCAGGTAGACCGCAGCCGTATGTTTGATTCACTAAAAAAAGTAAAAGCTTGGGTTCCAATCGATGGCACATACGACTTAGGACCAGGACCGCGTATGCCAGAAAAGAAACGTCAGTGGGCGTATGAGTTATCCAAGTGTATGACATGCGGCGTTTGCTTAGAAGCTTGTCCAAACGTAAACGACAAGTCAAACTTCATCGGTCCAGCACCGCTTTCTCAAGTTCGCTTGTTTAATGCCCATCCAACCGGTGCGTTAAATAAAGGAGAACGTTTAGAGACGATTATGGGTGATGGAGGACTAGCGAACTGCGGAAACTCTCAAAACTGCGTGCAATCATGTCCAAAAGGAATTCCGTTGACTACTTCAATTGCAGCTTTGAACCGCGACACAACGATTCAAGCATTCAGAAGTTTCTTTGGTAGCGATCAAGTATAATCACTCAAAACCTCTCCACGCGGAGAGGTTTTATTTTGTCTAGGAAGAATGGAGGAATTACAGGTGAATAATATTTCGTATATTGAAGACATGAATCACTGGAAAGAGTCATTTTCGTTTAATCAGAAAATCAAGGTAAGATTTTCGGAAACAGATATGTTTGGGCATTTAAATAATACGGTTCCTTTTGTTTATTTTGAACAAGTACGTACGGAATTCTTTCACCATATTGGCTTTATGCAAAAATGGACGAGTGAGCATGAAGGAACAATACCGGTGGTGGCTGATTTGCAGTGCGACTATGTCAAACAAGTGTATTTTGGCGATATTCTAGCTGTTTTTGTAAAGGCCCATAAAATCGGACGTTCGTCGGTTGATTTACACTATATGATTCAAAATGAGCAAAGAGAGGTTGTACTCACGGGGAGAGGAACAATGGTGCAAATTTCTAAAGAAACAGGAAAAAGCGTGCCTTGGAATGAAGAGATGAAAAGGTGTTTATCAAATATATGAAAATGGCTTGAAGACTCTTTCTTCAGGCTTTTTTTCTTTTTCAAAGGTAAAAAAGAGTTTTTTGCATATTTTTTCTAAAACTAGTAACCGCGTAGGTATACCGCACATAAGATATGTTGACTAAATTTACACCCATCCGATAGTTCAACTCAGGATCAGGCAAGGAGGGTTACATTGAAAGAAAAAGAGTTTCAACCTAAACCGCTACTTACAAAGCGTGAACGAGAAGTATTCGAGCTTTTAGTACAGGACAAAACAACAAAAGAAATCGCGAGTGAACTATTCATTAGCGAAAAAACAGTTCGAAATCATATTTCTAATGCGATGCAAAAGCTTGGAGTCAAGGGGCGTTCTCAAGCAGTCGTAGAACTCCTTCGAATGGGAGAACTTGAACTATAACATGAGCTGGCTTTCTTCTTAGAAAGCCAGCTTTTTGTATATTTCTTTAAGTGGTGCATATGTATCTAGAAAGAATGACATTAAGAAAATGTTATAAAAAAGATAAATCTTTATAAAAAAAACTTATTGCTTGAAATTGAATTTCAGAGTACGTATACTTTTAAGTAAGGAGATACTAGTTCAAAAGAAAGAGAGGTGAGATGATGAAAAATGTATGGTTAGGCGTATTATTGTGTATGATATTCTGTTTGCCTTTTGCGAGTTTGCCAGATAAATTTATTGATAACGACTTTGAAAAAGTAAAGGTCACAAAAAGTTCGGTTCAGCATTACACGGATATCGTGCACATGTCTCCAGGAGCTAAGCACAGCGTCAAACAAATAGGATCTCTCATACAAAGTGTGATAGTAACTTTTGCTTTAGTATGGGTGAGTGCCAAACTCATCATTCCGACGCATCAAATTGCGTATTTTATCCTCAAGAAAACACTTTTTTATCCAAAAATTTTTCAATCAAGTTACCTCAATTAAATAAAAAAGGTTGAAATTTTCACAGCCTTTTCTTCAAACCTAAAATTACCAACTATTCTTAGGCTTATTTGCTATGCGGATTTTCTATGTGAATAACGCGAAAAAAATAAAAAATTCTTCTTAAAAACTTTATAGGAGTGATCATTCAATGATGATTAAAGAAACGGAATTGCCAGGAATCGGCCGTAAATTTGAAATTGAGACAAGCGGAGGAAACCGCGTAGTCGTTATTATTCATGATGATGGACGACGTGAAATCTACCACTTCAATCACAAAAATTTAGAAGAAAGCATTTTTGACATTACGTTAACAGATACGGAATCAAGACAGCTAGCTGCAATTTTAGGCGGTATGATTTACAAGCCAAAAGCAATGGAAACCATTGAAGTGGCATTCAATGACTTAGTTATTGAATGGTACAAAGTTGAAAAACAGGCGAAAGCTCACAGTAAAACAATTGGTGAAATTGACGTTCGCAGCAACTATGATGTCACTATTATCGCCGTCATTAAAAACACACAAAAAAAATTATCAACTCCAGGACCAGATACGTTGATTGAAGAAGGAGATACGCTTGTTATCTCTGGAGAACGAGGGAATTTAAAAACGCTCATTAAAGAATTGCTTTCACAAGGAGGTAGTTCATAATTGGATCATTTAGTATTTGAAGTTGGGACAGCTTTGTTACTAGTCGCTTTAGCGGCTATACTAGCACATAAATTTAAATTTACGATTATTCCATTCCTCATTCTGCTGGGCATGGCGGTTGGTCCCCATGCTCCTGAGTTTGGCTCATTCAGTTTAAAGTTTATTGAAAGCCAAGAGATTATTGAATTTATGGGGAGAATTGGAGTTCTCTTTTTACTATTTTATTTAGGATTAGAATTTTCAGTTGGAAAGTTAATTAAATCAGGCAGGTCCATCGCGGTGGGAGGATCTATTTATATTTTAATTAACTTCACTTTAGGATTATTGTATGGATACCTGACAGGAAATCCTCTTCTTGAAGTACTGATTATCGCAGGAATTATTACGATTTCGTCCAGTGCAATTGTCGCAAAAGTATTGGTTGATTTAAAACGAACAGCGAATCCAGAAACGGAACTGATATTAGGGATCATTATGTTTGAAGATATTTTCTTAGCCGTTTATCTTTCTGTTGTTTCAGGATTGGTGCTTGGAGACCACGGATCGCTCGCTGGGTCTTTAACGTCTATTTTAATTGCATTTGGCTATATGATGCTGTTCTTTATCATTGCTCGAAAAGCCACGCCGCTATTAAATAAACTTTTAAATATTTCATCAAATGAAATATTTATAATCGTCGTTTTTGCGGTATTGTTTTTTGTAGCAGGCTTCTCAGAAACGATCCATGTGGCAGAAGCAATTGGTGCATTATTGCTTGGGCTTGTATTTTCTGAAACAGAACATCGCGATCGGATTGAACATCTTGTCGTACCGTTTCGTGATTTCTTTGGAGCCATCTTTTTCTTCAGCTTCGGGTTAAGTATTGATCCTCTTACCCTATGGGATGCAGGCTGGCTTGCACTTGGAGCAGTTGCGCTTACGATTATTGGTAACTTTACAGCCGGTATGATCTCAGGAAGAAAAAGCGGGCTGTCACACAAGGCTTCTACCAACATTGGATTAACAATCATGTCACGAGGCGAGTTTTCAATCATTATGGCTAACATCGGAATTGAAGGAGGATTATCGGCCATCCTTCAGCCGTTCGCTGCGCTTTATGTATTGATTTTAGCTATTATTGGTCCTTTGTTAACGAAGGAATCTAAGCATATATACGGATTTTTAAACTCAATATTTAAATGGAAAAAAGCAAATCCTCAAGAATCTAATTGATAAAATATATAAAACATAGTTGACAAATCGGATTAATATGATAAAATTCAAAATAATCCAATAACAAACCAGTTAAATATAGCAACGGGCTGATCGGTCAACCGAAAGCTCCTACCTTTTTTAGGTAGGAGCTTTTATGTTTTTAGGTGAAATAGCTTTTGATTTAAAAATTCAAGGAGGAGGAATTGCTGTGAGTGTCATGATTCAATCGGTTAACCGCTCATTTCAAAAAGGAGAACAAGTAACTCAAGCATTGCGAAATGTAAATCTTACGATTAATAAAGGTGAATTTATTACCATCATTGGTCCGAGCGGATGCGGAAAAAGTACGCTGCTTAAAATGATTGCTGGACTTGATATAGATTATGAAGGGCGCATTGAAATCAACGGGAAGCACATAGCCGGACCTAGCATTAAACAAGGAATGATCTTTCAAGAACACCGCTTGTTCCCATGGCTTAATGTGGAGCAAAATATAGCGGCTGACTTATCTTTGAAAGATTCGAATGTTCGGCGCCGCGTAGATGAGCTAATTGATGTTGTCAGGCTGAAAGGATTTGAAAAAGCTTATCCTCGAGAACTATCTGGGGGGATGTCTCAACGAGTTGCTATTGCGCGTGCTCTTTTAAGAAATCCAGAGGTTTTATTGTTAGATGAACCGTTTGGCGCGTTAGATGCTTTCACTCGCACTCATTTGCAAGATGTGCTGCTAGACATATGGAAAAAAGAAAAAACAACCATGATTTTTGTTACCCACGATTTAGATGAATCCATTTACTTGGGTACTAAAATTGTGATTATGAGTGCAAGACCAGGAGAAATTAGCCGGGTTGTTCCGGTAGAAATTAGTCATCCACGAAAAAAGACAGAACTACCTTTTCAGCAGCTAAGGCAGCAAGTGCTGAAAGAATTTGAAGAAGCAGGAGAACATTAAAGATTCAATAAGACAGAGAAGGAGACAGAACAGATGAAAAAGCTACTTTTAACTGCAGCTATTGTACTTGTTCTTGCATTGGCTGGGTGCGGGACGAAAGAAAAAGCGAGCGGAGAAGATTCAAAAAACGTTACAGTCAACATTGGTATCCAACAAAGCTTAGGCCCTTTAATGCTGGCACAAAACCAAAAATGGTTTGAAAAAGAATTTAAAAAAATAGGTGTAAATGTCAAATGGACAGAGTTTCAAAGCGGCCCTCCGCAATTTGAAGGTATAGCATCTGGACACTTGGATTTCGGCCAAGTAGGAAATTCACCTGTTATTTCCGGCCAAGGGGCAGACATTCCGTTTTTAGAAATTGCTAATTCGAGCGACGGGTTGAAAGGAAATGCTATTTTAGTAGGGAAAAACAGCAAGATTAAAAGCATAAAAGATTTAAAAGGTAAAAAGATTGCGGTCGCGAAAGGAAGCAGCGGTTTTAATTTATTGTACAGAGCTCTTGACCAAAATGGGTTGAAGCCAAGTGATGTAAAGATCATTCAGCTTCAGCCAGACGAAGCTCAGCCAGCATTTGAAAATGGGTCAGTTGATGCATGGTCAATTTGGGAACCGTTTATCTCACTGCAAAACTTAAAAAATGAAGCTCGTATTTTAGCAGACGGAGATTCGTTAAAGGTTGCTTCACCAGGTTTTACTATTGTAAGAGAAGGCTTTGCAAAAGATCATCCGGAGTTAGTCGTTAAGTTTTTACAAGTTTATCAAAAAGCTCTTGAATGGCAAAATGAACATTTTGAAGAATCTGTGGATATTTTAGCAAAGCAAAAAAATCTAGATAAAGAGGTAGTAAGACAAGTGTTAAAAAATAATCCTGCTTATAATCGCCCAACCTCTAAAGAAATTATTGCAGAACAACAGCGAACAGCTGATTTCCAACAATCTTTAGGTGTTATTAAAAAGAAAATTGAGGCGGGAGATGTTGTTGATAATTCATTTATTAAAAAAGCATTAAAAGAAAAATGAGGTGATGAAAATGAGTAAAATATCTGTGGTTTCAGGACATGTCCAGTCTTCAGCAGCTCACTTGCAAAAAGTGAAAAAAAGAAAGGAAGAAGCGAAAAATAAGCAGGGAATTTTCCTTCGTTCTCTTGTCGTGCCACTTCTCCTTATTGTCGTGTGGCAAATCATTGGTTCTGCGGGCTATGTATCCAAAACTGTTCTTCCTACACCTGTTGATATTGTACTTTCTTTTAAACAGCTCATCGTATCTGGTGAACTTGGAGCTAATCTTCAAATCAGTATTTTGCGTGCTGCCATAGGTTTTGCCGTTGGAGCTGGACTAGGGTTACTATTTGGTGTAATTGTCGGTTTTTCAAAGAAAACGGAGCACTATATGGATCCATCTATTCAAATGCTTAGAACTGTTCCTCACCTTGCCTTGGCGCCTTTATTTATCTTATGGTTTGGCTTTGGGGAAATTTCAAAGATATTGCTAATTGCAAACGGTGCATTTTTTCCAATCTATGTTAATACGTATCTAGGCATTCGCGGCGTTGATTCGAAATTATTTGATGTTGCGCGTGTTCTTCAATTTAGTAAATGGAAACAAATAACAAAACTTATTTTACCAGCTGCTCTTCCTAATATTTTACTTGGTGTCCGATTGTCTTTAGGTATTGCATGGCTCGGACTGGTAGTTGCCGAATTAATGGGAGCAAGTGAAGGTGTAGGATATATGATTATGGATGCTAGGCAGTTTTCTCAAACGGACGTAGTTTTTGTCGGAATTATCATCTTTGCTGTTGTAGGCAAATTAACCGATTCATTTGTCCGAGTATTAGAAAAGCGTCTTCTTAAATGGAGAGACAGCTACGCAGGTGAAAAATAAAATAAAGATTTATATAGATATTAATCCTTGTAAATCTATCATTTTTATAAGTGAAAAGGAGAGATGATAATGAGCCAGTTTACAATTATTACAGGAAGCCCTTCAAAACAATCAAGGTCAGCTGCTTTAAGTGAGTATATTGCAGCATATCTACAAAATGAAAAATATGAAGTGAAAACCGTCCATGTCCGCGATCTACCGGCTGAAGACCTACTGTATGCTAACTTTTCTAGCCCTGCGATTCAAGAAGCTCAAAAGAAAGTGGCAGATGCTGATGCCGTTATTATTGTCAGCCCAATCTATAAAGCCAGCTACACAGGAATTTTAAAAACATTTTTAGATTTAATACCTGAAAAAGGTTTGCACAATAAAACTGTGCTGCCGATAGCTACAGGGGGAACCATTGCTCATCTACTAGCTCTTGATTATGTATTTAAGCCGACATTATCCGTTTTAGGAGCTACTGCTCTTATTCACGGAGTTTATATTGTTGATTCTGAGGTGGCCTATACGAAAGAAAATGAAATTGAGTTTATTGCGGAAGAAGCAGAAGCGAGAATTAACCGCTCATTAAAAGAGCTGGAATATCATTTAGAACAAACGAAAAGGAGTGTTGAATCATGAAAATGTTATGGTTTATTCCTTCCCATGGAGATGGAAGATATCTAGGGACAAATCGAGGAGGTCGTTCAGCAGACTATTCATATTTTCGGCAAGTTGCTCAAGCAGCTGACCGGTTAGGATTTGAAGGAGTTCTGATTCCAACGGGGAAATCATGCGAAGACCCGTGGCTATTGGCTGCTTCACTTATACCTGAAACAGAGCGTTTAAAATTTTTAGTAGCTGTACGTCCGGGCATTATGGCTCCTTCCGTGGCAGCGCGCATGACTTCGACTCTTGATCGAATTTCAAACGGTCGTTTACTAGTTAACGTAGTAGCAGGAGGAGATCCAGCAGAATTAGCCGGAGACGGCCTTTTCTTATCACATGATGAACGTTATGAAGCTGCGGATGAATTTTTAGATGTGTGGAAAGGGTTATTGGCTGGAGATACGGTTAATTATGAAGGAAAACATATTCATGTAGAGAACAGTGAGCTGTTATATCCACCTGTTCAAAAACCTTCTCCGCCTATTTATTTTGGCGGATCTTCACCCGCAGGACAAAAAGTGGCAGCAAAACATTCTGACGTGTATTTAACATGGGGGGAGCCTCCTGAACAAGTAAGAGAAAAAATAACGGCTGTGAGAAAGCAATCAGAAGCAGAAGGCAGAACCGTTAAGTTTGGGATTCGTTTGCATATTATTGTACGGGAAACCGAAGAAGAAGCTTGGGAAGCAGCCGATCGATTAATTCAGCATTTGGACGACGACACGATTCAAGCTGCACAGCGTACTTTTGCAAGGTACGACTCAGTTGGGCAGCAGCGAATGGCGAGCCTTCATAGAGGAACCCGAGAGGAACTTACGATTAGCCCTAACTTATGGGCAGGTGTAGGGCTCGTCCGGGGAGGTGCAGGAACTGCACTAGTAGGCAGTGCTGAAAATATAGCGAAACGAATAAAAGAATATGAAGATTTAGGAATTGAATCTGTTATTTTATCAGGCTATCCGCATTTAGAAGAAGCTTATCACGTAGGGGAGTTATTGTTCCCGCTTTTAAATATTGATGAGGGTGAAGGAAAGAGTGAAAGCATCGGAGAGATTATTGCAAATGATAGGTTTCCAAAAGCTTCAACCTCGTAAAAGAAGAACCGGTGAATTTTTCACCGGTTCTTCTTTTACATTCATCTCAGCCGAGAGACGAGTCTGTTAAATTGTTGGTTTTGGTTTTTCAGGTGCAGCTTGTTTATCTTTTCGACTTTCTTGAATATATACTTTAAAGAGAAAAATATTTAAACAGCCCAGTGTGAGGAATAACGGTGCAAAGTAATATTCTTGAGACATAAGTAGGACGAAAACGCTTCCAAAACAGAACAGAGAACTAAACATAAAGTAAAACTGTAAGAATCTTCTCATTTTAGTCGCCTCCTATTCTTTTTCTTCTTACAATTATTATATCAAATACTTTCCAAAAAAGACACAAAATATTCACAAAATGTTCAATTTTTTTCTTATTTACCTATTGATTTTTTGTAGATATGTAAATTTAGTGGGTTGTAATACCAATTAATTCCTGGTTATAACTTTCTGATGGAAAGTTTATGTAAAATTTTATATGATA
Organism: Priestia sp. SIMBA_032; assembly: GCF_046535215.1. Classification (NCBI taxonomy): domain Bacteria; kingdom Bacillati; phylum Bacillota; class Bacilli; order Caryophanales; family Bacillaceae; genus Priestia; species Priestia sp. SIMBA_032. Next base: position 190,794 of record NZ_JAWRXD010000002.1, read on the forward strand.
GAAATGGTATTGAAAAAAGGGGGAAAATCATCATGAGACGAATTGGGTGGCTATTTTTTACTATGGCAATTCTCTTACTAATAACTGCCGGTTGCTCAAATGATCAACAGAAAGCACAGGATCGATTTGATAAATATGTAGCCATGTGGAATAAAGAAGATTTTGAAGGCATGTATGGATACTTGTCTAAGGATGCTAAAAAGACGATTTCAGAAAAAGACTTTGTAAATCGATATAAAAATATCTATGATGCAATTGAAGCGGACAAGCTGAAAGTGAAGGCAAGTGAAATAGAAGACTTAGAAATAAAAGACCATAAAGCTGTTTTACCTTTTGAAGTAAACATGAACTCTGTAGCCGGTGAAATCTCATTTAAAGAAAATGCTGCTGTGGTTCAAGAAAAACAAGGGGATACAGAGAATTGGTATATTAATTGGAAGCCTAATATGATTTTTAAAGGACTTAAGCAAGGAGAGCAAGTAAGAGTAGCTACTCAGTCAGCTGTACGTGGAGAAATTATGGATCGTTCAGGGAAATATTTAGCTCAAAACGGAGAAGCGATTCAAGTTGGAGTTGTTCCCCAGCAGTTTTCTAAAGGGGGCCAGCAAGCGATACAACAATTAAGCAAGACTCTTGCTCTTTCAGAAAAAAGTATTAATCAAGCACTAAGCGCTTCTTGGGTGAAAGAGAATCAATTTGTTCCTATTAAAACAGTTAGTCAAAAAGATGCCTCTAATTTAGAGAATTCTTTGAAAAAAGTAGAAGGCATTCAACAAAAAAAGGTAAATGCACGCGTATATCCTTGTGAAGAAGCGTGTGCTCATTTAGTTGGATACGTTGCGCCTGTCACAGCGGAATATTTAAAAGAGCATAAAGATGAAGGCTATAATGCTCAGTCTAAAGCTGGAATGATCGGCTTAGAGTCTTTATATGAAGATAAGCTTCGTGCTCGAGACGGCGTCACGATTTATACTGTAGATAAAGACGGTAATAAAAAGAATGAAATTGCAAAAGTGAATCCAAAGGACGGGGAAAGCATTCAAGTTACGGTAGACACGAATGTTCAAAAATCCCTTTATGAACAGTTAAAAGATGAAAAAGGAGTAGCTACTGCTCTTCAACCTAAAACGGGAGAAATATTAGGTCTTGTAAGCACGCCAGCTTTTGATCCGAATTCTTTTTCTTTTGGAATCGATGCTAATACGTATCAATCCCTTTCAACGAATCCGGATAAGCCGTTAATGAATCGCTTTACCAAAACGTATTCTCCGGGATCTACATTTAAGTTAGTCACGGGAGCTTTAGCAGTTGATGAAGGTGTAGTAAATCCGAACGAAAGTATATCAATCAGCGGGAAGAAATGGCAGAAAGATAAAAGCTGGGGAAATTTCTACGTAACACGAGTGGGCAGCAAACCGAATGTTAATTTACGTGATGCTTATGTTACATCTGATAATATTTATTTTGCGCAGACTGCTTTGAAGCTAGGTTTAGACAAATTTAACAGTGGTTTAAAACAGTTTGGGTTCAATCAAAAAATGCCTGTTAATTATCCTTTTGAAACGTCTAAAATTGCAGGTGATCAAGATATTAAAGATGAGGGAGTATTAGCAAACTCTGGCTATGGCCAGGGGAAACTGCAAGTGAATCCTCTCCACTTGGCATTGATGTATACATCGATTGTAAACGATGGAAACATAGTAAAGCCTATTCTTATGAACGGTGATGAGAGTGGGATATGGAAAAAACAAGTAATATCTAAAGAAACGGCGCAATTAATTCAAAATGATTTAGTTGATGTCATTGAAGATAAAAACGGTACGGGGCATGCTGCGAAGATAGATGGGTTAACCCTGGCTGGAAAAACTGGAACGGCAGAGCTAAAGAAAACTCAAGGTGAAAAAGGTCAGGAAAATGGATGGTTTGTAGCTGTGGACACAAAACAGAAAAACTTACTCGTTTCAATGATGGTTGAAGGGGTAGAAGATAAAGGCGGAAGTCATTACGTCGTGCCGAAAGTAAAAAATGTATTTCAGCAATATAATAAGTAAATAATAAAAGCCAGTTCTAAAAGAGCTGGCTTTTATTATTTACACAAGGGCACTAATGTTAAGTTTTTGTAAATCCCAGTTTTATACAAGCTCTGAAAACCCTTATTTTAAAAGGAATCAACGTATTATTGTTAATGTATTGTAAAGAAGCCTAAAAAAATGTGTTTGAAAAGTTATTGACAATTAACAATAATAGGAGTAATTTTTGACTTGGCGTAAAAAAATGAATCGCATAACCTATAGGTGAAAGAACCATCTTTTGGGACTTTTGCTCTGGTAAACGTTTGTTTTTTTAGAATTTTTTGATACACAAGAGAGGTGGTTTCTCTCGTTATAGTAATGAACAGCTAAGTTTTATCCATTACTTTAAATGAAAAAAGAAACTAGAACACATATAAAAAGATAGAGAGAAAAAACGAGTGGTAAAGTTTCGATAAATTGGATGGAGGATTGCAACGTGATCAAAAGAAAAAAAGACAAGTTTTCTGAAATGTTAATGGACATTGCCCAAAATATTAAGGACTCAGCGGAGTTTTTAGGCAGCTTTGAACTTCAAAATGTATCTGACCTAAAGGAATTTGCCAACGTTTTAAAAGCGTATGAATCAAAAGGTGATAAATACGTGCATACAGTGATTACTGAGTTGAACAAAGCATTTATTACTCCAATTGAGCGTGAAGATATTTTACAGCTAGCGATGAGTATGGATGATGTACTTGATGGCATCGACAGCTTTGCTGCTTTAATGGAAATTCATTCAATTACGACATTTGATGAATATGTAGCTGAATTTGTTAAAAATATTCAAGGCTGTGCTGAAGAAATTTTAATTACGATTAATTTGTTGTCTGAGAAAAAGCTTCTTCAAATTAGCGAGCATGCAATTAAAATTAAAGAGTATGAGTCACATTGTGATACATTATATCGTCGTGCACTAAAACAATTATTTGCAACATGTAAAGATCCAATTAAAGTTATTCAATATAAAGAAATTTATGAAACGCTAGAAGAAATCGCGGATTATTGTCAAACGGTTGCGAACAACTTAGAATCAGTTATTATGAAGAATGCGTAACGGGGCTATATTATAATGGATTCGATGCTAATATTAACCATTCTAATTGTAGTTGGTGCACTTGGTTTTGACTTTATCAACGGATTTCACGATACAGCTAATGCCATTGCGACTTCTGTTTCAACCAAAGCTTTAAAACCGCGACATGCAATTCTTTTAGCTGCAACCATGAACTTTGTCGGTGCTATGACGTTCACGGGCGTAGCCAAAACGATTACAAAGGATATCGTTGATCCTTATACGCTTCAAAACGGTTCTGTCGTTATTTTAGCAGCATTAATTTCTGCTATCGCGTGGAACTTAATCACATGGTATTTTGGTATCCCGAGTAGTTCTTCTCATGCAATTATTGGATCGATTGCAGGAGCAGCTATTGCAGCTGCTGGATTTGGTGCTTTAAATTACAAAGGTTTCATCAAAATCATTGAAGCCCTTCTAATTTCACCAGTTCTAGCCTTTGTAGTAGGTTATATTGTCTATACGATTATCAAACTAACGTTTAAAAACCATAACTTGACGAAAACGAATAAGCGTTTTCGACGCGTTCAAATCCTGACTGCAGCCCTACAGTCTTACACACACGGTACGAATGATGCGCAAAAAGCAATGGGTATCATTACGCTAGCGCTTATTGCTAATAATATGCAAAGCGGTACTGATATTCAGTGGTGGGTACAGCTGGCTTGTGCGGTCGCAATGGGGCTTGGAACGTCAATTGGCGGATGGAAAATCATTAAAACCGTCGGCGGTAAAATTATGAAAATTCGTCCTGTTAATGGAGTAGCTGCGGACTTAACAGGTGCTGCCATTATCTTTGGAGCAACGTTTATTCATTTACCTGTCAGTACTACTCATGTTATTTCATCTTCTATCTTAGGTGTAGGTTCTGCTCACCGAGTGAAAGGTGTAAAATGGGGAACTGCACAGCGCATGGTGATTACATGGGTTATCACATTGCCAATTTCAGCTTCATTAGCTGCACTTATCTATATGATTTTAAATTTGTTGTTTTAATAAATGTGGAGCTTCTTGTAAAGAAGCTCCTTTTTTTATTTACATCCCCTCATTTGCACAGTACACTTAAAGCATGAAAATAACACAATCGTTTTTAAAAGGGAGATGGGGAAATGTTTGGAAAAGTAGCTGCTGATGTATTGGGGCTAAGTGATATTGGTTCTGTTATTAAGCCAGTTGATTATGACAAGGTAGATGCAGACGATTACGTTATGCATGAAGAACAAGAAAAAATTTATTTTCTAATCAAATCAAAGTCAGATGAATATTGCTTTACCAATAAAGCGCTCATTCACCTTGATGGAACAAGTGCTACAAGTAAAAAGCGAATGCTTCGCCGCTATAACTACAGCACAAATCACATTTCAAACGTGATGCTAGAAACGGCTGGAACTGTCGATTTAGATGTGGAAATTAAATTTAAAATTGGCTCGGAAACTTTTTCTATCGATGTACACAAAAAGCATATAGAAGAGGTAAAAGATTTATATAAAGCGCTGTTTAAAATGTCTGAAATAACGCGTGAAAATGAAATTGCGCTCGATTTTGCTAAACAAAGCATTCAGCTAGCTTCTTCTACACTAAGCAGTACAAGAAATACAAGTGGAAGTGTTGCTAGTGAATTTAAAGAAATTAACGAAGCTGCGTTTTCTTGGTTATTAGATAAAAAAACAGCCTACACAACAAAAGATTTCAGCTCAGTTTTCGAGCTGTATATCAATAATTAATAGAAACAGCTGCTCCTTTTATAGAGCAGCTGTTTTTTGATGCTGAATGAGAGTATGTAGACTTATGATGAACGTCGTAGAATCCTCATGTTAACCTTGAAAAATCACCGAAAAAAGAGCACAATATAAAATAGAAAAGAGAAACAGTAGAGACGGGTTTAACTGAAAGAAATAATAGAAAATAAGACTTATAGGTGGAAAGGATTACGGTATGACAGCAAAAAATAATGAGGATACAGTGGCAGAATTAGAAAAGTCACTTCGACATATTGCAGCGATTGTGAAGCAAAAAGGAAGAGAAATTTTAGAAGATTATACGATTACGCCACCTCAGTTTATTGCTTTGCAGTGGCTGTTTGAACGTGGAGATATGACGATTGGCGATTTATCAAATCGTATTTTTCTCGCTTGTAGTACAACGACAGATTTAGTAGATCGTATGGAAAAAAATAAGTTGGTGGTTCGGGTGAAAGATCCAAAAGACCGCCGCGTAGTGCGTATTCATTTGCTTCCTGAAGGAGCACGTGTTATCGAAGAAGTAATTGAAAAGCGACAAACGTATTTAAATGGCGTACTGGCAAACTTCTCTCCTAGTGAAACGGAAGTTTTACGATTAACGTTACGAAAATTGCATGATGAAATGAAAGAAAAATGAGGCGATTGTTTTGAGTAGACCAATTGGTGTTATAGATTCAGGTGTGGGCGGATTAACGGTAGCAAAGGAAATTATGAGACAGCTTCCGAAAGAACAAATTATGTACATTGGAGATACAGCCCGCTGCCCATACGGTCCCCGTCCTAGTGAAGAAGTACGAGCTTTCACATGGGAGATGACTAATTATTTACTAGCTAAAGATATTAAAATGCTTGTCATTGCGTGCAATACAGCTACGGCAGTTGTACTCGATGAAATTCAACAACAGCTTGATATTCCGGTTATAGGCGTTATTGAACCAGGATCACGCGCTGCGCTTAAAGTAACTAAAAATCATAAAATAGGCGTAATCGGCACAAACGGAACCGTGAAAAGTCAAGCCTATACACATGCACTCCGCGCTCTTCATACGAGAGTAGAAGTGGAAAATTTAGCATGCCCTTTGTTTGTACCTCTTGTAGAGAGCGGTAATTATGAAGGACCGGAAGCGCAGCGAATTGTAAAAGAAACATTAAAACCTTTTTATCATACAGATATGGATACCCTTATTTTAGGTTGTACGCATTATCCGTTATTAAAGCCAGTTATTCAAGAAGCAATTGGGCCTCGAGTTCAGTTAATCAGTTCTGGTGAAGAAACGGCAATAGAGGTAAGTGCTATTCTTTCTTATAGCAATTTACTAGCTCCTAGAAACATGGAGCCTGAACACTACTTCTATACAACAGGATCAACAGAACTGTTTCAATCCATTGCATCTAAATGGTTTGAGCACCCTGTATATAATGTTGAACATATCAAGCTTTAAAACCGAGCATATCATGCTCGGTTTTTTTGTGATCAAAAACTTTTTTGAGCTGGTCTAAAATGCAAATAAGCTCGTATACATAGTAGTACAAACAGTCTGAGGAGGGAAAGGAATGTCCAAAAAGACCAAATTTGTTCTCATATCCGCCGTGGTGACCACATCTGTGTTGTTATCCGGCTGTGGACTTTTCGGAGGGGATAACGCAGCAAAGGAAATTGATCCGCCCAAGGATGTCACCTATGTGAAAGATGAAAAATCATTAGCGACTGAAGCGAAAGTAACGGAAGCTAATAAAAAACAAAGTAAAGCGGCAGAAACATCTGCGCCTACCAAAAGAGAACTCTACTTAATTGATAAAAACGGGTACGTTGTTCCCCAGACGCTTGAAATTCCTAAATCAAAAGGTGTCGCTAAACAGTCTCTTGAATATTTAGTAGAAGGTGGACCCGTCACAAACTTATTGCCAAATAATTTCCGAGCGGTTCTTCCTGCTGATACAAGAGTTTTAGGGACAAAGCTGGAAAGTGACGGCACGATGGTAGCAGATTTTTCACCTGAATTTGCTGAGTATAAAAAAGAAGATGAACTCCGTATCCTGCAGGCCGTCACTTGGACGCTGACGCAGTTTGAAGGCGTAAATAAAGTTAAAATTCGCATTAACGGCTATGATAAAGACGAGATGCCTGTAAATCATACGCCAATCAGTAAAGGGTTAAGCAGAGCAGATGGTATTAACTTTGATAATACTGGAGTAGTTGACGTAACCCAAACGAAGCCAGTTACGATTTATTACTTAGCTCAAGAGGGCAAACAAACTTACTATGTTCCTGTCACAAAAAGAATTGCTTCTGATGACAAAGATATGTACACGGCAATTGTGAACGAACTTGTAGAAGGACCTGCGCCTGCATCAGGTTTAGTGACAGACTTTAATCCTGATGCAAAGCTCGTAGCAGCTCCAAAGTATGCGGACGGCGAGTTAACGCTGAACTTTAATAAAAACATCTTTGGAAATTTAAAAGGAACGGAAATTTCTCAGCGTGTTCTCGACTCCTTGGTGTTATCCCTGACGGAACAAAAAGCCGTAGACAGCGTTGCCATTAAGGTGAATGGCAAAAAAACGCTAAAAGATGAAAAAGGGAAAAAGTTAACGGAGCCGGTTTCAAGACCTAAAAATGTGAACACAGGTAGTTTTTAAAAACAAATTTTTGTTATACTAGTAAAGGACTAAGTAGAAAGAGGTCTGCTGAAATAGCGACCTCTTTCCGCTGTTTTATAGTTAAAATGGAAGAAGCTATTACATATAAATGAATTAATAGGAGGACATGCTTAATGCGTTTGGACGGTAGGGAACTTAATGAATTGAGATCTGTATCTCTTCATACTTCATACTTAAAGCACCCAGAAGGATCTGTATTAATCTCGGTGGGAGACACAAAGGTTATTTGTACAGCAAGCATAGACGACAGAGTGCCTCCTTTTATGCGTGGACAAGGAAAAGGATGGATTACAGCTGAGTATTCTATGCTGCCTCGAGCTACGGCACAAAGAAATATACGTGAATCATCAAAAGGTAAAGTCACAGGACGAACAATGGAAATTCAGCGTCTAATCGGACGAGCTCTGCGTTCTGTAGTCGACCTGGAAAAGGTCGGAGAAAAGACAATTTGGATTGATTGTGATGTTATTCAAGCAGATGGCGGAACAAGAACAGCATCGATTACAGGTGCTTTTGTGGCTATGGTTTTAGCGTTTGGAAAGCTGGTTAAAGAGAACAAGCTAACAGAAATTCCTATTCGTGACTACTTAGCTGCGACTTCAGTAGGTATTCATGGAGAAAATCCGATTTTAGATTTAAATTATGAAGAAGATTCGACAGCGGAAGTTGACATGAATATTGTGATGACAGGAAGCGGACAGTTTGTAGAATTACAGGGAACGGGAGAGGAATCGACGTTTTCGAGAGAACAGTTAAACCATCTTCTGGATTTAGGGGAAAAGGGTGTTTATCAATTGATTGAACAGCAAAAGGAAGTTCTTGATCACCTGACTGCTTACATTCCGGTTAAAGAAAGGTAAGGGATTAACGTGCGTGAAATCATTATTGCAACTAAAAATGCAGGCAAAGTAAAAGATTTTGAAACACTTTTCTCACCAAAGGGATTTCAAGTGAAATCGCTTCTTGATTTTCCTGAGATGGAAGACGTGGAAGAAACGGGCGTTACATTTGCAGAGAATGCGACGCTAAAAGCAGAGGCCATTTCATTCGCATTAAATAAGCCGGTCATTGCCGATGACTCGGGGCTTGCTATAGATGCCTTAAACGGGGAGCCAGGCGTTTATTCCGCGCGTTATGCTGGTGAAAATAAAGATGATAATGCTAATATAGAGAAGGTACTTCAAAAATTAAATGACGTGCCGTTTGAAAAGCGCACGGCACGCTTTCATTGTGCTCTTGCTATTGCAGTGCCCGGAAAAAGAACAGAAATTGTAGAAGGCACATGTGAAGGGCACATCTTGGAGGAAAAAAGAGGGGAAAACGGTTTTGGGTACGATCCTATTTTCTTTGTAGAAAAATGGAGATGCTCCATGGCAGAATTGTCTAAAGAACAAAAAAATCAGATTAGTCACCGAGCAAATGCGTTAAAAAAACTAGCACCGCTAATTGATGCGCAATTTTAGAAGGAGTGATGACGTGTGAAACTATTAATTGTAAGCGATAGCCACGGGTTACAAGAAGAACTGCTCACTATCAGAGAGAGACATGCTGATGTAGATAAGATGATCCATTGTGGGGACTCTGAGTTGCCGCAAGACAGCAAAGAAATGTCTGCGTTTTTAGGCGTTCGAGGAAATTGTGACTACGATGCATCTTACGTTAATGATCGAGTAGAGTCGCTTGGAGAAGCTACGTGTCTGGTTACACACGGTCACTTATATAATGTTAAAATGTCTATGATGAATCTGCATTACAAAGCGAGAGAAGTCGGGGCGAATGTTGTTTGCTTTGGGCATTCTCACATAGCGGGAGCTGAGCTCATGGACGGAGTTTTATTTATCAATCCAGGAAGTATGTTACTTCCTCGTATGAGAAAAGAGTGTACGTATGCTATACTAGTAATGGATGGTACAGAAGCTACCGTGCAGTTTTACGATATAAGCGGTAAACATATTCCTAGCATGCAGTTAACCTGTACACTTTCAGCATAATATAGCCAAATATAGGGAGAAGAGAAGGTTTTTTACCTCTCTTCTCATAAAATTTCAAAAAAACGTTGACTTTTAAATTATATTTGAATATAATAGGTATTGTCTTTGATACACTTTAACATTATGTCCCAGTAGCTCAGCAGGATAGAGCAACGGCCTTCTAAGCCGTCGGTCGGGAGTTCGAATCTCTCCTGGGACGTCGAGAAAAAAATCCCGGCTTTTACTTTTTAGTAAAAGCCGGGATTTTTTTATTTATTTTAAAAGTGAATGTTTGTTCATTCAGTGTGTACAAATGCGCGTTTCAGAAAAACTTTTTGAACTGCTGTAAACCCTTATTACATCAATAATGAAAACGCATTCAAATATTCTGTTTAGTCTAAATTGTCTAAAAAAAACTTGAAAAGTGGTTGACTATGCATAGAAATGGGCGTAAGATAGTCCTCAAATATAAGTTTTCTAAAAATTTTAATTAATTTAAAATATGATGTGTAAAGCATTGTTCAAAAAGCATATAGCGTTTTAAAACGTTGAAGAGGATAAGTAGTTTTGATGTTTAGGTATCAACAGAGAGTCGGGTTGCTGGAAGCCGGCGTTACCAACTCAAAATGAACTCACCTCAGAGTGTCACCCTGAAATTCAGTAAGGGCGACCGAGTGTACTTCCAAAGCACTCGTTATCAAAAAGAATGTACAGTATACATTCATAAGGTAATCATTACGATTACAAACGAGGGTGGTACCGCGTAAAGTACAAAAGACTTTTCGCCCCTTGACCTATATCATTTGATAGGGTCTATTTAGGGGTGAGAAGTCTTTTTTCTTTTATCTAGAAAACGAAAGGATGAGAAAAGTGGGAGCCAATATGCAAACGAAAGAACCTGTAAGCACTGGGGCACAAATGAATGGAGCTGACATGTTGATTGAATCTCTAAGAAGAGAAAATGTTGACGTCATCTTCGGTTACCCAGGGGGAGCCGTTTTACCGATTTACGATAAGCTATACGGTTCAGGAATGTTCCACGTACTTGCTCGTCACGAACAAGGTGGAATTCACGCAGCAGAAGGGTACGCAAGAATTTCAGGTAAACCCGGTGTAGTTATCGCAACAAGTGGTCCTGGTGCAACAAATATCGTAACAGGTTTGGCAGATGCGATGATTGACTCACTTCCTTTAGTTGTTTTTACTGGTCAAGTAGCTTCAAGTGTAATTGGTTCTGACGCGTTCCAAGAAGCAGATGTATTAGGAATCACAATGCCAATTACGAAACATAGCTATCAAGTACGCAATATCAGCGACATGCCGAGAATCATCAAAGAGGCATTTCATATTGCGACAACAGGAAGACCTGGTCCAGTCTTAATCGATATTCCAAAAGATATGGCACAGGGTGATGGAACATTTAATTACGAAGGAGAAATTGATTTACCTGGCTATCAGCCAACTTATTTTCCAAATCAGCTGCAGGTCAAAAAGTTAACAGACGCAGTAGCAGCTGCAAAGAAACCTGTTATCCTAGCAGGTGCGGGAGTGTTATTGAGTAAAGGTTCAGAAGAATTAAAAAATTATGCTGAGCGTCAAAATATTCCGGTTATCAATACGCTTTTAGGATTAGGCTGTTTCCCTGCAGATCATTCGCTTCATTTAGGAATGGCTGGCATGCACGGAACGTACACAGCAAACATGGCAATTTATGAGAGTGATCTTCTCATTAGTATCGGTGCACGCTTTGATGACCGAGTAACAGGTAACTTAAAGCATTTTGCACCAAATGCAAAAATTGCTCACATTGACATCGACCCAGCGGAAATTGGAAAGAATGTTCCAACCAAGATTCCAATTGTTGGAGATGCAAAAGAAGTATTAAAGCAATTGCTTCTGCAAGAAGGAGAAGTTGGAGATTATACGAAATGGCATGAGAAATTAGCAGCGTGGAAACAAGAATATCCATTGTGGTATCAGAACTCAGCAGACGTGTTAAAACCACAAAAAGTAGTTGAGTTGCTTCACAAGTATACAAATGGAGATGCCGTTGTTACAACGGACGTTGGGCAACATCAAATGTGGGTAGCTCAATACTACACATTTAATAATCCAGATCGATGGGTAACTTCAGGTGGTCTTGGCACCATGGGCTTTGGATTACCTTCTGCAATCGGCGCTCAGCTGGCAAATAAAGATAAAACAGTTGTAGCAGTCGTTGGTGACGGTGGATTTCAAATGACGCTTCAGGAATTAGGGGTTATTAGAGAATTAAATTTACCTGTAAAAGTGGTTGTACTCAACAATCAATCGCTTGGTATGGTTCGTCAGTGGCAGGAAATCTTCTATGAAGAACGCTACTCGCACTCTTTAATTCCGAATCAGCCTAACTTAATGAAGCTTGCAGAAGCTTATGATATCAAAGGTTTACAAGCTTCTACTGAAGAAGAAGCGCATGCGGCTCTGAAAGAAGCAATGGAAACAGATGGACCTGTTTTACTAAACTTCTTTGTCGCACCTAAAGAAAACGTATATCCAATGGTTGCACCTGGAAAAGGATTACATGAAATGGTAGGGGTGAAACCATGAAGCGAATTATTACAGCAACTGTATTAAACCGTGCGGGCGTATTAAATCGCGTGACGGGGTTATTTACAAAAAGAAATTTCAATATTGAGAGTATTTCGGTAGGTCACACTGAATCTGAAGATGTATCACGCATGACGTTTGTTGTGAACGTAGAGCATGATAACGCTGCTGAACAAGTGATTAAGCAGTTAAATAAGCAGATTGACGTTTTGAAGGTTCAAGATATTACGGATCAAGCGGTGGTATCAAGAGAGCTTGCTTTAATGAAAGTAGCCTCTACCCCAGCGAGCCGTAACGAACTTTATGCAGTAATTGAACCTTTCCGTGCAACCATCATTGATGTAAGCCGCGACAGCTTAATTATTCAAGTAACAGGTGAATCCAGCAAGATTGAAGCGATGATTGATCTGCTTCAGCCTTATGGATTAAAAGAAGTAACGCGCACGGGAACAGTAGCTGTTCCACGCGGCACGCAAAAAGCAGCAGCCAAACTTTCATCAATCATTTAATTCTAGCTAGTTACTAACCAAGTAAACTATATAAAACTATATAAACTAAGAGGAGAGATTTATTATGACAAAGGTATATTATAACGGAGATGCAAAGGATCAATTATTACAAGGTAAAACAGTAGCAATCGTAGGTTATGGTTCACAAGGTCACGCTCATGCACAAAACTTACGCGACAGCGGAGTAAACGTGGTAGTAGGATTACGTAAAGGTAAATCATGGGACCAAGCAGAGCAAGACGGTTTCACTGTATTATCTGTAAAAGATGCAGTTCAACAAGCAGAAGTAGTAATGGTATTACTTCCAGATGAGTATCAGCCAAAAGTTTATAACGAAGAAATTCTTCCAGGACTAAAACCAGGAAAATCTTTAGTATTTGCTCACGGTTTCAACATTCACTTTAACCAAATCGTAGCACCTGAATTTGTTGACGTATTCTTAGTAGCTCCAAAAGGCCCTGGTCACCTTGTAAGAAGAACGTATGAAGAAGGAGCTGGTGTACCGGCGTTATTCGCAGTATTCCAAGATGTAACTGGAGAAGCAAAAGACGTAGCGTTAGCTTATGCTAAAGCAATCGGTTCAGCTCGTGCGGGTGTATTAGAAACAACATTTAAAGAAGAAACAGAAACAGATCTTTTCGGTGAGCAAGCAGTACTTTGCGGTGGTTTAACTTCATTAGTTAAAGCTGGTTTTGAAACGCTTGTAGAAGCTGGCTACCAACCGGAAGTTGCATATTTTGAGTGTTTACACGAATTAAAATTAATTGTTGACCTTATGTATGAAGGCGGAATGGAAGGCATGCGTTATTCAATCTCTGATACAGCTCAATGGGGTGACTTCGTTTCAGGACCACGCGTTGTAGATGAGCGTTCAAAAGAACAAATGAAAAAAGTGCTTGAAGATATCCAAACAGGTAAATTTGCAAAAGGCTGGATCCTAGAAAACCAAGCAAATCGTCCGGAATTTACAGCTATCAATAACCGTGAAAACGAACATTTAATTGAAAAAGTTGGCGCTCAATTACGTGAAATGATGCCATTTGTTAAAAAACAAAAGAAAGAAGCGGTGATCGCTAGTGCAAAAAATTAAACTATTTGACACGACGCTACGCGATGGTGAACAGTCACCTGGAGTCAATTTAAACCTACAAGAAAAGCTTGAAATTGCTAAGCAGTTAGAGCGATTAGGTATCGACATCATTGAAGCTGGATTTCCCGCTTCTTCAAAAGGTGATTTTCAATCCGTAAAAGAAATTGCGTCTATTGTCAAAAACTCTTCTGTAACAGGCCTTGCAAGGTCTGTTACAAAAGATATTGACATTGCATGGGAGGCGTTAAAAGAAAGTGCAGAACCAAGACTGCATGTCTTTATCGCTACTTCCGAAATTCATATGCAGCATAAATTGAAAAAAACACCTGATGAAGTACTTGAAACAGCAGTGGAAATGGTGAAGTACGCAAGTAAAAAATTCCCGGTTGTTCAATGGTCTGCTGAAGATGCATGTCGAACAGATTTACCGTTTTTAGCTAGAATTGTAGAAGCAGTTATTGATGCTGGTGCAAAAGTCGTTAATATTCCAGATACAGTAGGATTTATCACTCCTGGTGACTATCAATCAGTATTTAATTACTTAAAAGAACATGTGTCAAATATTCATAAAGTTGATTTGTCAGCTCACTGCCACGATGACTTAGGGCTAGCTGTGGCCAATTCAATGGCTGCTATTGAAGCAGGAGCTACTCAAATTGAAGGAACGATTAACGGAATCGGAGAGCGTGCGGGTAACGCAGCTCTTGAAGAAGTAGCACTTGCGCTTCATGTCCGTCAAGATTTCTATCAAGCGAGCACAGGTCTTATCTTACCTGAAATCAAGCGTACGAGTGACATTATCAGTAAGCTTACAGGGATGAATATTGCACCAAATAAAGCAATTGTCGGAAAAAATGCTTTTGCTCATGAATCAGGTATTCACCAAGATGGCGTCTTAAAAAATCCGTTAACATATGAGATTATTTCCCCAGAACTTGTGGGTGTTAAACAAAATCCAATTGTGCTTGGTAAACATTCAGGCCGTCATGCGTTCCGTACACGCTTAGTAGAGCTTGGATTCACGTTGGAAGATACAGAAGCAAACGTGCTTTTTGAGAAGTTTAAAGACTTAGCAGATAAGAAAAAAGACATTACCGACGATGATTTATTGGCATTAGTCATTCAAAAGCAAGTTAGCAAAGACAGTGAATATAAGCTTGAAAGTCTGCAAGTTCAGTATGGTACGAACAATATTCCTACGGCTACGATTACGCTTCGCAAAGAAAACGGCGAAGAGATTCAAGAAGCAGCTACGGGATCTGGAAGCGTGGAAGCTATCTATAATACGCTGCAGCGCTGTGTTGAACAAGATGTAAAACTATTAGACTATCGTATTCAGTCTATTAACGGTGGACCGGATGCACTGGCTGAAGTATTTGTGAAGGTTGAAAGCGAAGGAACTGAAGCAAGCGGACGCGGAGTAGCATTTGATGTATTAGAATCGTCAGCGAAAGCATATCTGAACGCTATTAATCGTTTAATCGCTATTCAGCAGCATCGTACAAAGCAAGAAGTAATGTGAACTGAAGGGAGAGACTACCATGACAAAAAAAGTCGCTGTATTACCGGGTGACGGCGTAGGAACAGAAGTAACCAAAGGCGCTGTTGCCGTTTTAAAAGCAATTGGAGAGCGCTTTGATCATCAATTTGAGTTTACGTATGGACTAATTGGCGGAGCTGCAATTGATGAGGCGGGCACACCTCTTCCAGAAAGTACAATTGAGACTTGTAAGCAGGCGGATGCTGTATTACTTGGATCAGTTGGAGGGCCAAAATGGGATCGTAACCCTTCACATTTGCGACCGGAAAAAGGTTTGCTAGCTATTCGAAAAGAACTGGATTTATATGCTAATCTTCGTCCGGTGACGTTTTATGATAGCTTAGCGGATGCCTCTCCTCTGAAAAAAGAATACATTGAAGGTGTTGACTTCATTATCGTCCGCGAGCTAACAGGAGGTTTATATTTTGGTAAGCCTAGCGAGCGCCGAACAGAAGGAAATGAAGAAACAGTTGTCGACACATTATTTTATAAGCGTACAGAAATAGAAAGAATTATTCGCCAAGCATTTGACACGGCTGTAAATCGACGTAAAAAAGTAACGTCTGTTGATAAAGCGAATGTGCTTGAGTCTAGTAGAGTGTGGCGTGAAGTAGCTGAAGAAGTAGCAAAAGACTACCCGGATGTAGAGCTTGAGCATATGCTTGTAGATTCAGCTGCTATGCAGTTAATTCGTAATCCGAAGTATTTTGATGTAGTGGTAACTGAAAATATGTTTGGTGATATTTTGAGTGATGAGGCTTCTATGCTGACAGGATCGTTAGGAATGTTGCCATCTGCCAGCTTAACGGCTGATGGTCCGTCTCTATACGAACCGGTTCACGGTTCTGCACCAGATATTGCTGGTCAAAACAAAGCTAATCCGATTGCTGCTATTTTATCTGCAGCAATGTTGCTTAGACATTCATTTGGATTAGAAAAAGAAGCAGCAGTGATTGAACAAGCGGTTGAAAGTGTATTACATGCAGGTCATCGAACAGCTGACTTAGCAGACGGTAATCATTATTTAGGTACCGATAAAATGGTGGAGGCGATAACTGCGGTAATTGCCAATGATTCTGCCATTTCAAGCATTATGACAGCTTACAGTTAATCATGCGTTTCTCACGTTTTGTGAGAAACGTTTTTCATAATCAGAAAGGAGGAGCAGTATGAAACCAAAAACAATTATTGATAAGCTTTGGGAACAACATGTTGTACGTCGAGAAGAGGGGAAGCCGGACTTATTATATATCGATCTTCATCTTATTCATGAAGTAACGTCTCCTCAAGCATTTGAAGGTCTTCGCGTGGCAAATCGCCAAGTAAAGCGTCCAGACTTAACGTTTGCTACAATGGATCACAACATTCCAACGGTTGACCGTTTTAATATTAAAGATCCGATTGCAAAGAAACAAGTAGACAAACTATCTGAAAACTGTCATGAGTTTGGTGTGAAGCTTTTAGATTTAACAAGTGAAGAGCAAGGAATTGTGCATATCATTGGACCGGAATTAGGATTAACTCAGCCTGGAAAAACCATTGTGTGCGGAGATAGTCATACATCTACTCACGGTGCATTTGGAGCGCTTGCTTTTGGGATAGGAACTAGTGAGGTAGAGCATGTTTTAGCAACACAAACGCTATGGCAAGCGAAACCAAAAACGCTACAAGTGAAAGTAAATGGCAAAAAGCAGCCTGGCGTTTATGCTAAGGACATTGTGTTAGCAATAATTCAAAAATTCGGCGTGAATTTTGGAACGGGTTCAATCGTGGAATTTACGGGCGAATGTATTCGCGATCTTTCAATGGAAGAGCGCATGACCATTTGTAATATGTCTATTGAAGCCGGTGCAAAAGCTGGTCTAATCAGTCCAGACGATGTCACGTTCTCTTATATTAAAGGACGTCAGTATGCTCCTAAAGGAGAACAGTTTGAAAAAGCAGTGGAAGCATGGGCGGCTTTAGCAACAGATGAAGGTGCAACGTACGATGAAACGCTGGAAATTGATGCAGATATAATTGAACCTGTTGTAACATGGGGAACAAACCCGGCGATGAGTTCTTATGTTAGCAAGCAAGTTCCTACATTAGAAGAGTGTAAAACAGAAGCTGAGAGAAAGTCTTTGTCACGAGCACTTGAGTATATGGGCTTACAGCCTGGCATGGCAATAGAAGAGATTCCAGTTCAGCATGTGTTTATCGGTTCATGTACGAATGCTCGTTTGTCTGATCTTCGTGACGTGGCAGCCTTTATTAAAGGAAAGAAAGTGTCACCAGATGTGCGAGCGATCATTGTACCAGGTTCTCAAAAAGTAAAGCGAGTGGCTGAAGAAGAAGGGTTATCTGCTATTTTTATTGAAGCAGGTTTTGATTGGAGAGACTCAGGCTGCAGCATGTGTCTAGGCATGAACTCTGACTTAGTTCCACAAGGCGAACACTGTGCGTCCACTTCTAACCGCAATTTTGAAGGACGCCAAGGAAAAGGCGCCAGAACGCATTTAGTAAGCCCGGTAATGGCAGCAGCGGCAGCGGTATATGGACATTTTGTTGATGTGCGCAAACTACAAGAACAAGCGGTGCGATGAGGAGGAGAACACAGATGAATGCTTTTACAATCCACACAGGGAAAGTAGCAGGTCTCGACCGAGCAAACGTAGATACTGATCAAATTATCCCAAAGCAATTTTTGAAAAGAATTGAGCGTACTGGGTTTGGCCAATTTCTATTTTTTGATTGGCGATATAATGAAGATGAAACGTTAAATGAAACGTTTGAATTAAATCAGCCTCAAAATCAAGGAGCAACAATTCTTGTAGCTGACGAGAACTTCGGATGTGGTTCGTCACGTGAACACGCTCCGTGGGCCCTTTTAGACTACGGGTTTCGTGCTATTATCGCACCTTCATTTGCAGATATTTTTAAACAAAACTGTCTAAAAAATGGTATTTTACCTATTGTTTTACCAAAAGAAGATGTTTCCTATTTAATGAAAGAGTCTCAAAGTGCTTCTTACGCCTGTACAATCGATCTTCATCAGCAAAAAATTACCGATGAAGCAGGCTTTGAACGTACGTTTGATATCAATAGACATTGGAAATATATGCTTGTTAACGGATATGATGAAATTGGCTATACGCTTTCTTTTGAAGACGACATTTCTGCTTATGAAGCAAAAACGGTAAGATATTAACCAAAAATCGAGCAAAATGATGATTTTGCTCGATTTTTTTGCGTTCCGTTAATTCAATTGCTAAACTGTAAAGCAAATGGACCGCGAAGTGGGGAGAAAACATGTCGAATGAACAACAAAACAAAATTGTAGCTTTTCCTCTATTAAAAGAACGGTTGGTTGAAAAAGCTACAGATCATATGCAGCACAAGCAGTTTCAAGAAGCACTACCTTTATTTGAGCAGGCCTATGAACTTGATAATAAGCATCATGAAATTTTACTTGGTCTTGTTATTTGTCACGTAGAGCTCGGTGATGCAGGCATAGCTAAGGAATTATGTGAGCAAATGCTGAAAGAAGATATTGGCGATTATTATCATAATTTGCAAATGTACCTCATGGTGTTAATTCAGCTTGGTCACTATCATGAAGGATACGTCACTCTACAAGCAGTTATTCAAGAACACAAACTCCCTTCTGAACATGCTGAACAGCTTTATCAGCTATTGGAGTTCTGCAAGAATAGAATGAATCAAGAACAAGTCATAGAAGAACAAACAGAAGAAGAACAGCTAGAGCAGTTTAAATCATTCACAGCTCTAGACAATATTCAAGATCAGCTTGAATGGGTTCATTCATTAAAAACAAAGAGAATTGAAAAGCAGCGCTTCTTTCTGGAACAGCTATTTTCATCTGAAGCTGTTCACCCTATAGTAAAAACAGTCGCTTTAAAAACAGTCATGGAAGAAGAAGTAGACATTGATTTTATGATTAGTAAGTTTGGAGAGACGAAAAAAGTAAATGCGCTTCAGCTTCAACGAACAACACCGTATTTGTTTGCCGAGCAAGTAGAAGCGCAGCTGACGGAAAAGCTGGAGCATGAAAATCCTACATTGCTGCAGGTTGCCGTTGAAATATGGCAGCGTCATTTATTTATTACATTTCCGTTTTTACCGGGTGATAATGTAAAACTTTGGACAGAAGCGGTGTATGCTGTTAGTCTGATGATGCAAGGAGAAGAGTCAGATGCAGCTGTAGCAGAGGAAGACGGAAGTTTCTCCGCAGCTGAATTAAGAAAGGCAATTAAAGAGCTAAAAGAAATTGAAGAAATTTCTTTTATATAAAATGTGGTGTTTAGTTGAAACGTCATTGTTGTATGTTATAATATAATGGTTGTAAAATGCACTTAAATACGTATAGTAGAATTTCATCTTTACATTACATTCCTACTTACTTTAAAGTAATAGGGAGTTAAATAGATAATGATTGAGGTTGAACTGATAGGCTATCTGCATTATCTAGTTTAGAAATCACTACTTAAAATGATTTTGGAGGGAAACATTCATGTCTGCAAAATGGGAAAAACAAGAAGGAAATCAAGGCGTTTTAACAGTAGAAGTTGAAGCTGCTGAGTTTGATAAAGCCTTAGATAAAGCATTCACAAAAGTTGTAAAACAAGTAAACGTACCAGGGTTCCGTAAAGGTAAAATGCCTCGTCCACTTTTCGAAAAACGTTTTGGCGTAGAATCTTTATACCAAGATGCACTAGACATCTTATTACCTGAAGCTTACAGCAATGCAATTGTTGAAGTTGGTATCGAGCCGGTTGATCGTCCAGAAATCGATGTTGAAACAATCGAAAAAGGACAACCTCTAGTTTTCACTGCTAAAGTAACTGTTAAGCCTGAAGTTAAATTAGGCGAATACAAAAACTTAGAAGTAGAAAAAGTTGATACAACTGTAACAGACGAAGACGTTGAAGCTGAATTAAAAACACTTCAAGAGCGTCACGCTGAACTAGTTGTTAAAGAAGAAGGAACAGTAGCTGAAGGCGATACAGCTGTAATCGACTTTGAAGGTTTCGTTGATGGCGAAGCATTTGAAGGCGGAAAAGGCGAAAACTATTCTTTAGAAATCGGTTCTAACACATTCATCCCTGGCTTTGAAGAGCAACTAGTTGGTCTTGAAGTAGGCGCTGAAAAAGAAGTGGAAGTAACATTCCCTGAAGAGTATCACGCTGAAGAGCTAGCTGGTAAAGCTGCTAAATTCAAAGTGAAATTACACGAAATCAAATCTAAAGAGCTTCCAGCTTTAGATGATGAGTTTGCAAAAGACGTAGATGAAGAAGTAGAAACTTTAGAAGCGTTAAAAGCAAAAACAAAAGAAAAATTACAAAGCGATAAAGAGAATCAAGCGGAATCAGCTCTTCGCGACACTTTAGTAGAAAAAGCTGCTGAAAATGCTGAAGTAGAAATTCCAGAAGCAATGTTCAATACTGAAATGGATCGTATGATGCAAGAGTTTGAACAACGTTTACAAATGCAAGGTCTTAACCTTGAACTTTACTTCCAATTCTCAGGTCAAGATGACAAAGCTCTTCGCGACCAAATGCGTCCGGATGCTGAAAAGCGTGTGAAAATCAACTTAACGCTAGAAGCTATTTCAAAAGCTGAAAATCTTGAAGTAAGCGAAGAAGAAGTAGAAAAAGAATTAGAAAACATGGCAGGAATGTACAACATGCCTGTCGAAGAAATTAAGAAAGTGCTTGGCAGTCTTGATAGCATTAAAGAAGATATGAAAGTACGTAAAGCAGTTGAATTTCTTGTAGAAAACAGCAAAGCTGTTGCATAATAGTAAGTAAGAAACAAGGCGCGACTTGATCGTGCCTTGTTTTATAAACTTCAATAGTTTTTTTATATCATAACCAACACCGTAGAAGCAGCTTTAACCCATTGTTTGAAATCCGTGGTTATGAAATAGGCCCAATAAGAGGACACTATATAATAGCAGATCTCCATTCTGTTATGCTCATCAACAACATATACATAAAACGTTTTAGTATCTATTCAAGAAAATGTATGGTAAAATGCAATACAAATCTTTTCATAGCGCTTTTACTATGTAATAAAGAGGGGCATTTACCTACAAATAGATGAGTTGTTCATGTTGTTGGGCTATAGCGCGGATAGAAATCAGCTTCGAGCACTTTAGTAAATACTACAAGGGGTGAAAATTATGTTTAAATTTAACGATGAAAAAGGGCAGTTAAAATGCTCATTTTGTGGTAAAACACAAGAACAAGTACGCAAGTTAGTTGCGGGTCCAGGTGTTTACATATGCGATGAATGTATTGAACTTTGCACGGAAATCGTAGAAGAAGAGTTAGGTACAGAAGAAGAAGTAGAATTTAAAGATGTACCAAAACCAAAAGAAATTCGTGACATTTTAGATGAGTATGTAATTGGTCAAGAGGATGCGAAAAAATCGTTATCCGTTGCGGTATACAACCATTACAAACGAATCAATTCAAACAGCAAAATTGATGACGTTGAGTTATCAAAAAGTAATATTGCATTAATTGGACCTACAGGAAGCGGTAAAACTTTACTAGCTCAAACATTGGCTCGTATTTTAAACGTACCGTTTGCGATTGCAGATGCAACATCTCTAACAGAAGCGGGTTATGTAGGAGAAGATGTTGAAAACATCTTATTAAAATTAATTCAATCAGCTGATTACGATGTGGAGAAAGCTGAAAAAGGCATCATCTACATCGATGAAATTGATAAAGTAGCGCGTAAGTCTGAAAACCCATCTATTACACGTGATGTATCAGGTGAAGGTGTGCAGCAGGCTCTTCTTAAAATCTTAGAAGGTACTGTAGCAAGCGTTCCTCCTCAAGGTGGACGTAAACACCCTCATCAAGAATTTATTCAAATTGATACAACAAATATCTTATTTATTTGCGGTGGTGCATTTGACGGAATCGAACCTATTATTAAGCGTCGTCTAGGTAAAAAAGTAATTGGTTTCGGTTCAGAAACAAAACAACAAGACTTTACAGAAAAAGAGTTACTAGCAAAAGTATTACCGGAAGATTTATTAAAATTCGGTTTAATTCCAGAGTTTATTGGTCGTTTACCGGTTACTGCTAGCTTAGTGCCTCTTGATGAAGAAGCGCTAGTTGAGATTTTAACAAAACCGAAAAATGCACTAGTGAAACAATATCAAAAAATGCTTGAACTTGATGACGTTGAACTTGAGTTCGAAGACGAGGCTTTAGTAGAAATTTCTAAAAAAGCAATCGAGCGTAAAACAGGTGCTCGTGGTCTACGTTCAATCATTGAAGGTATTATGTTAGATGTAATGTTTGATCTTCCTTCACGTGATGATATTACAAAATGTATTATCACAGGTGAAACTGTTCGTGATCAAGCGGCTCCTAAGTTCGTATTAGAAGACGGATCTACTATTCAAGAAGGCAGCAAAACATCAGCATAAAAAAAGCCGGGTACTCAATTTGAGTACCCGGCTTTTTTCTGGTGATGAAGCACAACTAAATTTTACTTTTTACTAGAATCTTGTTTATTCCTACTGTTGCAGGGAGATAATAACTGATAATTATCTTACTAAACTGCGCAGGAGGTTTATCTATGAACTGGACGAATATTGCCTTAATGGTCCAACTCTTTTTTGGTATCATCATTGGCTTATATTTTTGGAATTTATTACGCAATCAGCGTACGCAAAAAGTCTCAATTGACCGGGATTCAAAGAAAGAAATGGAGCAATTGCAGAAAATGAGAGCCATCTCTTTAACTGAGCCGCTTGCCGAACGTGTGAGGCCGTCTAGCTTCTCCGATATTGTCGGACAAGAGGATGGAATTCGGTCACTAAAGGCTGCCCTTTGCGGTCCTAATCCACAGCACGTGATTGTATACGGGCCGCCTGGAGTAGGAAAAACTGCAGCAGCACGTTTAGTGTTAGAAGAAGCAAAAAAAAATAAAAAATCACCTTTCAAACAATCGGCTGTATTTGTAGAATTAGATGCAACTACGGCGCGTTTTGATGAGCGAGGCATTGCTGATCCTTTGATTGGGTCTGTTCATGATCCTATTTACCAAGGAGCGGGTGCCATGGGCCAAGCTGGAATTCCGCAGCCAAAACAAGGAGCGGTTACAGATGCACACGGGGGAATTTTATTTATTGATGAAATTGGAGAGCTCCATCCTATTCAGATGAATAAGCTGTTAAAGGTTCTAGAAGATCGAAAAGTGTTTATGGAAAGCGCCTATTACAGCGAAGAAAACACACAAATCCCAACACATATTCACGATATTTTTCAAAATGGGTTGCCAGCAGACTTTCGTTTGATTGGTGCGACGACTAGAACGCCTAATGAAATTCCGCCTGCCATTCGTTCCAGATGCGTAGAGGTATTTTTCCGTGAGCTTGATCGCGACGAAATTATTACAGTTGCAAAAAAAGCAGCAAATAAAGTAAGAATGGATATATCAGAAGAAGGTTTATCTCTGTTTTCTACATATGCACGCAATGGACGTGAAACGGTTAATATGATGCAAATTGCGGCTGGATTAGCGATATCAGAGGAACGAACGGACATTAAAAATGAAGATATTGAATGGATTGTTCATTCTAGTCAACTATCTCCAAGACACGATCCGAAAATTGCAGATGAGGAAAAAGTGGGGCTTATTAATGGATTAGCGGTGTACGGGCCCAACTCTGGAGCACTTTTAGAAATTGAAGTCAAAGCGATTCCTGCAAAAGAGAAAGGGAACATTATTATTACGGGTATCGTTGAAGAGGAAAGTATAGGGACTCAAGGGAAGTCTATTCGCCGTAAAAGTATGGCTAAAAGCTCAATTGAAAATGTCATAACTGTTCTTCGCTCAATGGATGTTCCGGCCGATGAGTATGATATTCATGTGAACTTTCCGGGAGGCGTGCCAATTGATGGACCTTCTGCCGGTATTGCGATGGCAACAGGTATCTACTCAGCGATTTATGAAGTGCCAATCAAACATACGGTAGCAATGACAGGAGAAATTGGTCTGCACGGCAACGTAAAGCCAATTGGCGGCGTGATTCCAAAAATCAAAGCAGCAAAACAAGCAGGCGTTCAGACGGTGATTGTGCCAAAAGAAAATATGAATGCAATGGTAGAAAAGGTAAAAGGTATCGATATTATTCCTGTCCATCATTTAACAGAGGTGTTCGAACAAGCACTATTGTCTGTACATGAGCATGTTGCACATTTGTCGGTAGATCCAGCTATTTCAACTAGAGAATCTAGCTAATTCTATCATGATAATTAAAAATTAATGGTCAGATGAATATTCATCGCCTTTTTCGCGTATAAAACCTTTATACACAGCCAACGAAAAAGGCGTTTTTTTATGAAAAGAGCTTAAAAAGATATATTTTGCCTTTTAATTCTTTCTCATGGTACAATTAGTAATTACTATTGTTAGACATGTGTATACAAATGAGATAAAATTGTTAAAAGAATTCACACTTTACATACTTTAATTGACGAGCATTGGAGGTGTTCATTGCATGGCAGAAAAAGAAAAATTGACAATGCCGCTATTGCCTTTACGAGGTTTGATCGTCTATCCGACAATGGTGCTTCATTTAGATGTTGGGCGAGATAAATCTGTGCAAGCATTAGAAAAAGCAATGATGGATGATCACTTAGTTTGTTTAGTATCACAAAAAGATATGGGTATCGATGAACCAACAAAAGAGGATTTATATAGAACCGGTACGTTAGCAAAAATTAAACAAATGCTAAAGTTGCCGAATGGAACGATGCGTGTCTTAGTAGAAGGACTAAATCGCGTAAACGTTACAGAATTTGAAGACAGCGAAGAATATTTTGTTGTGCACGTGGAAAAGCAAAACGAAGAACATCAGGTTGATGTAGAAGATAAAGCGCTGATGCGCACGCTTTTAGACTATTTCGAACAATACATAAAGCTTTCCAAAAAGGTGTCCGTTGAAACTCTTTCAACCGTAAGCGACATTGAAGAACCAGGAAGATTAGCGGATATTGTAGCCTCTCATTTACCAATAAAAATTCAGCTTAAACAAGAAATTTTAGAAATAACTGATGTGAAAGAAAGATTAAATACGATCATTTCTCATATTCAAGACGAGCAAGAAGTTTTGCAGCTGGAGAAAAAAATTGGACAGCGTGTAAAGAAATCAATGGAACGCACTCAGAAAGAGTATTATCTTCGTGAGCAAATGAAGGCGATTCAAAAAGAGCTTGGAGACAAAGAAGGAAAGACGGGAGAAGTAGCAACACTTCGCGAAAAAATTGAAGCAAGTGGGATGACGGACCACGTCAAACAAGTAGCGTTTAAAGAATTGGATCGCTATGAAAAAATTCCTGCTACCTCCGCTGAAAGCTCAGTTATTCGAAATTATATCGAGTGGTTGATTGCGCTACCTTGGACAAATGAAACGGAAGATACGCTCAATATTCATAATGCTGAACAAGTGCTGAACGATGAGCACTATGGCCTTGAAAAAGTGAAGGAACGCGTATTAGAATATCTAGCTGTGCAGCAGTTGACAAAATCTCTTAAAGGTCCTATTTTATGTTTAGCAGGACCTCCTGGCGTAGGGAAAACATCCCTAGCCCGTTCAATTGCTACGTCTCTAGATCGTCATTTTGTACGAGTGTCTCTAGGCGGCGTGAGAGATGAGTCGGAAATCCGCGGTCATCGTCGCACGTACGTGGGAGCTATGCCTGGACGCATTATTCAAGGAATGAAAAAAGCGGGAACGATTAATCCGGTATTTCTGCTTGATGAAATCGATAAAATGTCAAATGATTTCCGTGGAGACCCGTCTTCTGCTTTGTTAGAAGTATTGGATCCTGAACAAAACCATAATTTCAGCGATCACTATATAGAAGAAACGTATGATTTATCAAAAGTGATGTTCGTGGCTACAGCTAATAACTTAGCTACGATTCCAGGGCCGCTGCGCGATCGAATGGAAATTATTCAAATTGCTGGTTACACGGAGCTGGAAAAGCTTGAAATCGCGAAGCGTCACCTATTGCTGCGCCAGCTAGAAAATCATGGACTGCAAAAGGGCAATTTGCAGATTCGCGATGACGCGTTAACAGCAATCATCCGTTTATATACGAGAGAAGCTGGTGTTCGTAACCTTGAACGCGAAATTGCTTCCATTTGTCGAAAAGCAGCTCGTATCGTAGTCTCTGGCGAGAAAAAACGCGTGGTGGTGACGGCTAAAACGCTTGAAGAATTCCTTGGTAAGCCTAGGTTCCGTTACGGACAGGCTGAGACGGAAGATCAAGTCGGCGTTGCTACAGGTCTTGCTTACACAACTGTAGGAGGAGACACGCTAGCCATTGAAGTAAGCTTGTCCCCTGGTAAAGGAAGACTAGTGCTAACCGGAAAGCTTGGAGACGTGATGAAAGAATCAGCTCAGGCAGCATTTAGCTACGTGCGTTCAAATGCAGAGAAACTAGGAATTGATGAAAAGTTTTATGAAAAACATGATATTCATATCCATGTTCCAGAAGGAGCTGTACCAAAGGATGGACCTTCTGCAGGAATTACCATTGCCACTGCTCTAGTATCAGCACTAACGGGTAAACCAGTGCGTAGAGAAGTAGGAATGACAGGAGAAATTACACTAAGAGGTCGCGTATTACCAATCGGTGGTTTAAAAGAAAAGTCACTTAGTGCACATCGTGCCGGATTAACTAAAATATTAATCCCTCATGATAATGAACGTGATATTGAAGATATCCCTGACAGTGTACAAGAGGAATTAGACATCGTTCTTGTGTCACATGTGGACCAAGTATTGGAACATGCGCTAGTAGGAGAGGTAAAATGAAAGTAACTCAAGCCGATATTGTCATCAGTGCCGTACGCCCTGAACAATATCCTAAAGAAAACCTGCCAGAGTTTGCGTTAGCAGGCCGTTCAAATGTAGGAAAATCATCTTTTATTAATAAGATGCTCAATCGCAAAAGCTTAGCGCGTACGTCGTCTAAGCCTGGAAAAACTCAAACGCTTAACTTCTTTTTAATTAATGAAATCCTTCACTTTGTAGACGTACCTGGCTACGGATTTGCAAAAGTGTCTAAAAAAGAGCGTGAAGCATGGGGGAAAATGATTGAAACGTATTTAACAAATCGTGAGCAGCTTAAAGCTGTGTTAATGATTGTTGATCTACGCCATGCTCCTTCAAAGGATGACGTTATGATGTATGAGTTTTTGAAGCACCATGACCTTCCCGTTATGGTTATTGCAACGAAAGCTGATAAAATTCCTAAAGGAAAATGGCAAAAGCATTTAAAAGTAGTGAGAGAAACGCTGGACTTAGATCCAAATGATGAATTAATTCATTTCTCATCTGAAACAGGTGAAGGAAAAGATAAAGCGTGGAAATCTTTGCAGTATCGCATGACTCACTAAACAAAGGAATAGAAGCTAAAAAAATGGAACGTTTATCATCACTCTAACAGGAAGTGAGTCAAACGTTCCATTTTTTTAACTTGTTTACATAGATTACTTTCGTTTGAAAAATAATAAATATAGCCCAACTAGTAACAATAAAATAGGCCAGAAGGTTGTTAAATAATTTACGCCGTCTTCAACTTTTGGCAAAAATAGTTTAAGACGGTCTGAAAACATCATTAAAATGGCAATAATTAAAAGGGTGCCGCCTTGGAAAAAGCCTGATTTGGCTTTTCTAGCACTAAGTAAAAAGCTAATGGCCACCATAAAAACGACCATGCTAATATTCGTAGGCCAAAAGGGAATTTGTTCACTTACATAGAAATGAATACCTAAAGTGATTAATATGTAGCTTGCAAGCAAGTTTGAATGATCTTGAGATAAAGCAGACTCAGTTAACAGGGCTGCTCCTATTAAAATTAACAGTACAGGCCACGTGTATACCTTTGCTGCAATGCTCATATGTAGTTCATTCAGTAAGAAAAAGATTCCAAATCCAACTAGTAAGACACCAAAAAACATTGATTGCTTTTTCATAGTAACCTCCAGGTGTTTCAAAACAGAAAACGTGATAAAACGCTGCTTTTTTGATACAATTTATTACGGAATAACAGTTAATATCTTAACACATGTTTTCAAAGACTGTTCACATTTTTTTTTCGAATGACTTATAGAACATGTTATAATAGTTAGAGATAAGGCGAAGCTTACATCTGTGTAATGTCCGCCGCTTTTTACGAATAGTAGAATGAAGAACGCCGGATTTTACGGGCAGTTATCTCACTGTAGCTCTTTGGGAATTTAGGGGTTACTGCCCGTCAAATTCGGATAAATAAGCACATTTCAATTATAGGGGGTATGTACAAATGCATATTATAGCAGTCGGCTTAAACTTTCGAACAGCCCCTGTTGAAATAAGAGAAAAGCTTAGTTTTAATGAGCAAGAACTAGCATCTGCCATGAAAACGTTAAGCGGCCAAAAAAGTATTTTGGAAAACATCATTGTTTCAACATGCAATCGTACGGAAATTTATGCTGTTGTTGATCAATTGCACACGGGCCGTTATTATGTAAAAGCATTTTTAGCTGAATGGTTCGGAATAGATAAAGAAGAGTTTTCGCCTTATTTAACCATCTATGAAAATGATGGAGCCATCGAACATTTATACCGAGTAGCATGTGGATTAGATTCAATGGTGATTGGTGAAACACAAATTCTTGGACAAGTGCGTTCAAGCTTTTTGCTTGCTCAAGAAGAAGAAACAATTGGAACGGTTTTTAATCAGCTGTTTAAACAAGCTGTGACATTAGCCAAAAAAGCTCATCATGAAACAGAAATTGGTGCGAATGCAGTTTCTGTCAGCTATGCAGCCGTAGAGCTTGCTAAAAAGATTTTTGGAGACTTATCGTCCAAACATGTGTTGATTCTTGGTGCGGGAAAAATGGGTCAGCTTGCCGTACAGAATTTATATGGCAGCGGAGCTAAAAAAGTAACGGTAGTGAATCGAACATTTGAAAAGGCACAAGAGCTAGCAAACCGTTTTTCTGGAGAAGCGAAACCATTTGCTGATCTTCAACATGCTTTAAGCGAAGCAGATATCTTAATTAGTTCAACAGGAGCTAATGACTATGTAGTAACGAAACAAATGATGAGTGAAGCCGAGCGTACGCGTAAAGGCCGCCCATTGTTTATGGTAGACATCGCCGTTCCGCGTGACTTAGATCCAGAACTAGATGAGCTAGAGACGGTCTTTTTATACGATATCGACGATTTAAACGGGATTGTAGAATCCAATTTGCAAGAGCGTCAAAAAGCTGCGGATGAAATTGAAATTATGCTTGAAGCTGAAATTGTTGCTTTCAAGTCTTGGCTTGGTACATTAGGCGTTGTGCCTGTTATTTCTGCACTTCGTCAAAAAGCACTTACCATTCAAGCTGAAACGATGAAAAGCATTGATCGTAAGCTCCCAGATTTATCTGAGCGTGAGCGCAAAGTTTTAAATAAACATACAAAAAGTATAATTAATCAACTTCTTCGCGATCCAATTTTACACGCGAAAGAATTGGCTGGAGAGAAACATGCTGAAGAGTCTTTAGAGCTGTTCATGAAGATTTTTAATATTGAACAGGAAGTTGCTTTGCAAAAAGAAAAAGAAGAGCAGCTTCATACATCGATTACGTCTCATTCAGTAGCTTATCAGTCTTAAGTGAGGATTGAATAATGGTTGATATGGAATTAACCAGAATCTATGAATTGATTGTGATTTTATACGCGGTGAGCGTTTTATTATATTTTATTGATTTTGTACAAAATAACCGGAAGGCAAACTCGATAGCCTTCTGGTTACTTTCTATTGTGTGGGTTTTGCAAACGGCCTTTTTAATTTTACGAATGTTTGAGACGGGAAGGTTTCCTATTCTTACCGTTTCTGAAGGGCTGTATTTTTACGCGTGGGTATTAATTACTCTTTCACTTGTGATTAATCGCCTGTTTCGCGTTGATTTTATGGTGTTTTTTACAAATGTGATTGGTTTCTTAATTATGGCTATTCATACGTTTGCTCCACTTGAAACATACACTGCTGTCCAGTCGGAGCGCCTTGTGTCAGAATTATTAATCATTCATATTACCATGGCTATTTTATCTTACGGCGCTTTTTCAGTCTCTTTTGTTTTTTCCGCTCTGTATCTTGTTCAGTATAATTTATTGAAAAAGAAGAAGTGGGGCAAGCGCTTGCTAAGAATTGAAGATTTAACAAAGCTAGATTACATGTCCTATGTATTAATTTTAATTGGTGTACCGCTGTTATTGCTTTCGTTAATCTTAGGAATCATATGGGCTTATATTAAATACGTAGATTTTCATTGGTACGATACAAAAGTGTTAGGTTCATTTTTAATGTTTGTTGCATACAGTGCTTACTTGTATGCTAGACTGCGCAGAGGTATTCAAGGAAAGGCAATCGCAATGTGGAATATTGGATTGTTCTTAGTCTTACTTATTAATTTCTTTTTATTTGGCAGTTTATCGAATTTTCACTTTTGGGGTTCGTAATTAGGAGGACAACATGCGAAAAATTATTGTCGGCTCTCGTCGAAGCAAACTTGCGTTAACACAGACCAAGTGGGTCATTGAACAGTTAAAAAAACAAGGTCTTCCTTTTGAGTTTGAAATTAAAGAAATGGTTACAAAAGGGGACCAAATTTTAAATGTAACGCTGTCCAAAGTAGGCGGTAAAGGCCTTTTTGTAAAAGAAATTGAACAAGCCATGTTAGATAAAGAAATTGATATGGCCGTTCATAGTATGAAAGATATGCCGGCTGTTTTGCCAGAAGGATTAACGATTGGATGTATTCCTTTACGAGAAGATCATCGTGATGCGCTTATTTCAAAAAATGGTGAACGATTTGAGGAGCTGCCAAGCGGTGCTGTGATTGGGACAAGCAGCTTGCGTCGAGGAGCACAGCTTCTATCTATGCGTTCAGATATCGAAATTAAATGGATTCGAGGAAATATCGACACACGCCTAGAGAAATTAAAAAATGAAGATTACGATGCGATTATCTTGGCAGCTGCAGGGTTATCTCGTATGGGCTGGTCAAAAGATACGGTCACTCAGTACCTAGAGCCGGAAATAAGCGTTCCCGCTGTAGGACAAGGAGCTTTAGCTATTGAATGCCGAGAAAATGACGATGAATTATTATCGCTTCTTCAAGCTCTAAATCATGATGAAACGGCTCGTGCTGTTAGCGCTGAACGCGTATTTTTAAAAGAGATGGAAGGCGGATGCCAAGTGCCGATTGCGGGTTATGGGCGTATATTGGACGGCGGAAACATTGAGCTAACGTCGCTAGTTGCGTCTCCTGATGGCAAAACAATTTATAAAGAGCACATTACGGGAAAAGACCCCGTTGCTATCGGTTCAGAGGCTGCTGAGCGCTTAACATCTCAAGGAGCTAAGCTTTTAATTGATCGTGTAAAAGAGGAGCTGGACAAGTAATGAGTCATGAGGCTCCTCTTTTTTTGAAAAAAGTTTTGATTACAAGAGAAGCGAAGCAGGCTCTTTCATTTGCAGCACAGATTAAAAAGCTTGGAGGCATACCTTTAAGCCTACCAGTCCTCACGTTCGCACGTTCTAACAACGAAAAAGAAGTGGAAGATGTCCTGCTGTCGATTGACTGTTTTGATTGGATTGTTTTTACAAGTCAAAACGGCATTTCTTTTTTCTTTGAATGGCTAAAAGAGTTAAATGTCAGTCGCAGTGCTTTAAAAAGATTAAAAGTGGCTGCGGTTGGAGAAAAAACCGCAAAATTGCTAGAAAAACACGATGTTAACGTGCAACTTGTTCCAAAAGAATACGTTGCGGAGTCACTTCTTGAGTCGTTAAAAGAAAATGTGTCACATCACGAGCGAGTTCTCCTTGTACGAGGACAATTAGCCCGCTCTGTTTTAAAAGATGGGTTAAAAGAGTGTGAGGTAACGGATTTAGTTGTATATCAGACCATTCGAAATCGAGACTCTGAACGCTTGGTTAAGCAACATGTAAAAACAGGAATTGATGCCATTACTTTTACAAGTTCTTCTACAGTGAGATTTTTTGTCGAGTCAGTTAAAGATATCCCGAATTGGCTTGAGCTTATAAACAGAACCAAAGTTGTTTGCATCGGTCCTATTACGAGTCAGACAGCGAGCGAATATGGAATTAAGCATCTTGTTCCTAACACATACACAATAAATGGTATGATAGATATGTTGGTTAGTTGTTTTGAATAATAAAGGAGGATTTTAACATGAAAGATTTACAATTTACACGTCATCGTCGTCTTCGTAATTCTGTAAATATGCGTGCGCTTGTACGTGAAACACATTTACATCCTGAAGACTTTATATATCCTATTTTTATTGTAGAAGGTGAACAAAAAAGAAATGCTGTAAAATCAATGCCAGGTGTCGATCAAATTTCTTTAGACTACTTGAATGATGAAATCCAAGAGCTAGTCGATTTAGGAATTAAGTCAGCTATGGTATTTGGGGTTCCCGCCGAAAAAGATGCCGTCGGCTCACAGGCATACCATGACCACGGAATTGTCCAAAAAGGTATTCGTCAAATTAAAGAAAATTTTCCAGACTTTGTTGTTATCGCAGATACATGCTTGTGTCAATACACAGATCATGGACACTGTGGTGTAATTGAAGACGGAAAAATCTTAAACGATCCTAGCCTTGACTTATTAGCGCGTACAGCGGTTAGTCAAGCTAAAGCAGGAGCGGATATTATTGCGCCTTCAAACATGATGGACGGTTTCGTGGCAGCTATTCGCCACGGTCTAGACGAAGCTGGATTTGAAGATGTACCGGTGATGTCTTATGCTGTTAAATATGCATCTGCTTTTTACGGACCATTCCGTGATGCAGCGCATTCTTCTCCTCAATTTGGAGACCGTAAAACATATCAAATGGACCCAGCCAATCGCTTAGAAGCACTTCGGGAAGCGGAATCTGATGTTGAAGAAGGAGCAGATTTCTTAATTGTAAAACCAGCTCTATCATATTTAGATATTATGCGCGATGTAAAAAATACGTTTAATTTACCCGTAGTGGCTTATAATGTGAGCGGTGAATATTCAATGATTAAAGCGGCAGCTCAAAACGGCTGGGTAAATGAAAAAGAGATTGTTCTTGAAAAATTAATTAGCATGAAGCGTGCAGGAGCGGATTTAATTGTAACGTATCATGCTAAAGACGCAGCACGCTGGTTATCTGACAAGTAATTAAGGAGGCTTACACATGAGAAGTTATGAAAAGTCAAAAGCAGCTTTTTTAGAAGCGCAGCAATTAATGCCGGGTGGAGTAAACAGTCCTGTTCGTGCATTTAAATCAGTAGATATGGATCCTATTTTTATGGAACGAGGAAAAGGCGCTACGATTTACGATATTGACGGCAACAAATATATTGACTACGTCTTATCATGGGGACCTTTAATTCACGGACATTCCAACGATCAAGTAGTTGAAGCAGTAAAAAAAGTAACGGAATCTGGCACAAGCTTTGGTGCACCAACATTAATTGAAAATGAGCTTGCTAAGGTTGTGATTGAGCGCGTTCCTTCAATCGAAATCGTCCGTATGGTAAGTTCAGGTACGGAAGCAACGATGAGCGCACTGCGTTTAGCACGTGGCTATACGGGCCGCAACAAAATTTTAAAATTTGAAGGCTGTTACCATGGACACGGTGACTCTCTTCTCATTAAAGCAGGCTCAGGCGTTGCAACGTTAGGCCTACCAGATAGTCCGGGAGTGCCTGAAGGAATCGCTAAAAATACGATTACAGTGCCGTACAATGATTTAGAAAGCGTACAATATGCTTTTAAAGAATTCGGAGATGACATTGCCGGAGTAATCGTTGAACCGGTAGCAGGAAATATGGGTGTGGTACCACCTCAACCAGGTTTCTTACAAGGGCTTCGTGATATCACATCAGATTATGGCTCACTGCTCATTTTTGATGAAGTAATGACAGGGTTCCGAGTAGCGTACAACTGTGCACAGGGCTACTACAACATTACGCCTGACTTAACTTGCCTAGGGAAAGTAATCGGTGGTGGTTTACCAGTAGGTGCTTACGGTGGTAAAGCTGAAATTATGGAGCGAGTTGCACCAAGCGGCCCTATTTATCAAGCAGGTACATTATCAGGTAATCCGCTTGCGATGACCGCTGGATACGAGACATTAACACAGCTGACACCTCAATCCTACGATGAGTTCATTCGTAAAGCAGATCGATTAGAAGAAGGATTGATGGCAGCAGCTGAAAAATATGATGTACCGTTTACCGTAAACCGAGCTGGTTCAATGATCGGTTTCTTCTTTACAAACGAACAGGTAATAAATTACGAAACAGCAAAAACATCGAATTTAGATTATTTTGCAGCTTACTATCGTGAAATGGCTAATGAAGGCGTGTTTTTACCTCCTTCTCAGTTCGAAGGAATGTTTTTATCAACTTCTCATACGGATGCAGACATTGAACATACAATTGCAGCAGCTGAAAAAGCTTTTTCAAAGTTGCGTGGATAAACAGCCAAATAAGAATAACTTTTATATCAAAGCTTACGGAGGATTCCGTAAGCTTTTTTAGTTTTCAAGACATATTTTAATTTATTTGTTCATACATCTTTAATGACCGCGCTATTACCTGGCGGGTGTTGGAAGGGGGAGAACAATTTGTCGCAGGATAATTTATCATGTCTGCGTTTTTCCGTAGAAGAATCAGTATGGTTTCAAAAAGGACAGGAAGTCTCACAACTTTTGTCTATCTCCTTAGAGCCTCAAGTATCTATTCAAGAATATGACCAATATGTGTCTATTCGAGGAGCATTACAATTAACAGGTGAATACGAAACGTACGAGGGAGAGCACTCGTTACGCGAATATACAAATGAGAATCAAGTGCAATCTATCTCTGTCCGTGAAGACGGAACGGCTGAATTATCACATCAATTTCCTGTTGATATTACCATTCCTAAAAATCGTATTCAAAGTATTGAAGATGTATATGTATCTATTGATTTATTTGATTATGAATTGCCAGGCACAAATCAGCTGCAGCTAATGGCTGACTTGTCCATCACAGGATTGTATGGAGAACAGCATGAAGAACGAGAAGAAGAGGAAGAGTTTGCGGAAGAACATCACATCGTCTCCTATGAAGAAGCAGACGATGCTGAAGAGGTATATACTGAAAACTTTGCTCAAGAAGAAGAGGAGCAAGAGGAACAAGAGGAACAAGAGGAGCAAGAGTTTGACGTAAGCTATCGTGAAGCTCCTGCACTTTTAGAGGCAGAGGCTATTGAAGAAGATCATTCAGAAGAGCCTCCTAGTTATTTTTCATCTGTATTTAAAAAAGAATCTCGTGCTGAGCAGGTCGTGGAATATGAAGAGGAAGCATATGAACCATTTGAAGTCGAAGTGAAAAAAGAGGCACAAATCGAGGAAGAAAGAGAGGACAATGTGATTGAGCTGTTTCAGCTTCGTCAAGAGCAAGAAAGTTTAGAAGAATCGCAAGCTAGTGAATTGACGTATGCTGGCGTTCAACAAGAGGCTGAGCAAGAAGAAGCTGAGCAAGAAGAGGAAAAGATTATTGTTGAATTTCGTAAAGAAGAAAATGAAAGCGGACGAAATGAAAACGCCCTTTATTTAACAAAGCTCTTTTCGCGGGAAGAAGAAGCTTTTTCAACGTGGAAGCTTTGTATTGTTCAAGACGGAGATTCGCTTGATACGATAGCAAACCGCTATAATACGAATGTACAAAACATTTTACGAGTAAATAATTTAGAAGATGAATATGAGCTGGAAGAAGGAAGCATCTTAAATATTCCTGTTCGTTAAAGTCGGAAAGAAAACAGTTGTGACGCATATAATGTCTTAACTGTTTTCTTTATTTTTTACGAGGAAGGAGAATATAGATGCAGCGGACAGTAGCAGACTACAAAGTATTGTTAAAAGAATATGACTTAGATGTTGACTTTATCGAAGACTACGGAAAAGTAAAAAAAGTCTATACGAAAACCGGCGTATTTGCGCTGAAAGAAATGACGAATCATCAAGAACGAAATCAGAGCTTCATTCAAAAGCTGCAGAACGTGTATCAAAAAGGATGGATGGGCTTTGTCCCTATTTATCAAACGAAACGTTCTCAGCCCATTGTTTCAGATGAAAGCGGCTCATATTACTTAATGCCGTGGCTCCCAAATAACCCAACCGAAGAGCGTGATATTCGATATCATAAATTATTTCAAGAGCTTGCTAAGCTTCACGGCGCTTCGGCGCAGGAAGTAGAAGTAAAAAAAGAAGATATAGAAAATCATTATACATCGATGAAAGAAACGTGGGAAAAACGTCAGGAAGAGCTGAAGCAATACGTAGTAGAATGCGAGAAGAAAGTTTATATGTCACCGTTTGAATTGCATTACTGTACATTTTATTACGAAATGACGAGAGCACTTGAATTTGGTTTTGGAAAGCTCGATCAGTGGAACGATGAAATGGAAGAAAAAGAAAAGATCCGGCTGGTTACTTCTCATGGAAAGCTATCGGCTAAACATTTTATCTATGACGAACGGGGAAATGGTTTTTTTATTAATTTTGAACATGCAAAAGATGCTTCACCGATTTATGATCTGGTCTCATTTTATTTCCGTACTCTTCGCACGTACCCAGTAACTACCTATGACAGCTATGAGTGGTTTAGCACTTATGAAAAACATTTTGCTCTCAGAGAAGAGGAAAGACTGCTTTTGCACAGTTATTTAGCGTTTCCAGAACCCCTGTATCAGTGTATCGTTCAATATAGGCATCATAAAGAAAGTAAAACGGAGCTTGAACATATGCAGTCATTTATTCGAGCATACTGGCTGACGAAAAATATTGAACAGCTGAATATTAAAATATTTGAAGTAGATCAGCAAAAAAAAATGGCAGCGGAAGCAGCTGCACAAGCCCAAGCGAACGAATAGCGCTTGGGCTTTTAAATCCAGTCCGAATATAAAGCAACCGCTAGTATGGCAAGCAGTGCCAACAACAGTACATCAAAGGTTGTAGGAAAAAATAGTGTACGTATACCTTGAAAAATTGTTAAAGGAACAATAAACTGTCCACAAGCCGCTCCTGCTGTTTTGAGCCACCGCTGCAGCTGATACGAATTTACATTTATTCGTTTCTTCATTTGTACATGCCCCTTTCAATCCACGTGCCCAGGTTAAAGTCAGTATATGAAAAAAGTAAGAAATGGTGACATTTTTTTGAGTGGACTCTTCATTTTATTTCCAAATTTAGCGAGTGAATGAAAAAATAAAGAGCAGAACAAAAAAATTATGAATATTATCGTAAAAAAGTGGAGAAGATTATTGACGATTCAACATTTTTTCATATAGTATAATTAAGAGAAATTCATACATAAATACAGTGAATAGGAAGAGTACGGGATGTTCGTCTTTCAGAGAGAGGAATCAGCTGCTGTGAGATTTCTTAAGAATGTGCACTCGGAATGTCGCCTATGAGTAGCTTTTTTGAACAGCTGCATAGCTCAGTAGAAAAAGCCGGTTAATCAACCGTTATGAAATGAAGTGTATAGGCTTATCAAACGGGATACGTCTATAAAAAAAGGTGGTACCGCGAAATCAACTCCTTTCGTCCTTTTATTAGGAAAGGAGTTTTTTTATGTTTATAAAAGGTTTACACAGTTTCTAAAGACTGAAACTTTATATTATGGAGGTATACATTATGTCTGAAAAAGAAGTGACTCTTCCAACGAAGTATGATCCAAAAACCGTTGAAGAAAATCGTTATCAGTATTGGTTAGACGGGAAGTTTTTTGAAGCAACAAATGATCCTGAAAAAGAGCCGTATACAATTGTAATTCCACCCCCAAACGTAACGGGCAAGCTGCATTTAGGCCACGCTTGGGATACAACGTTACAAGATATTTTAACGCGTATGAAGCGCATGCAAGGCTATGACGTTCTATGGCTTCCAGGCATGGACCATGCAGGGATTGCAACGCAGGCAAAAGTAGAAGAAAAGCTTCGCAGCGAAGGGAAAAGCCGCTACGATTTAGGCCGCGAAAACTTTGTAGCTGAAACGTGGAAATGGAAAGAAGAATATGCAAGCTTTATTCGCCAGCAGTGGTCGAAGCTAGGACTGGGCTTGGACTATTCACGCGAGCGCTTTACACTTGATGAAGGTCTTTCTAAAGCAGTGCGTGAAGTATTCGTAACGCTTTACAAAAAAGGGTTAATCTATCGCGGAGAATATATTATTAACTGGGATCCAGCTACAAAAACAGCTCTTTCAGACATCGAGGTTATTTACAAAGATGTACAAGGTGCGTTTTATCATATGCGCTATCCGTTAGCAGACGGTTCTGGACATATTGAAATCGCAACAACTCGTCCTGAAACGATGCTAGGAGATACGGCTGTAGCTGTTCACCCTGAAGACGATCGCTATAAGCACT
Source organism: Priestia sp. SIMBA_032 (assembly GCF_046535215.1). Classification (NCBI taxonomy): domain Bacteria; kingdom Bacillati; phylum Bacillota; class Bacilli; order Caryophanales; family Bacillaceae; genus Priestia; species Priestia sp. SIMBA_032. Next base: position 229,534 of record NZ_JAWRXD010000002.1, read on the forward strand.
TAATCGGCAAAAAGGTGATCCTTCCGATTGTAGGGCGTGAAATTCCTATCGTAGGCGATGATTATGTTGATATGGAATTCGGTTCTGGTGCGGTAAAAATTACGCCTGCTCATGACCCGAACGATTTTGAAATTGGAAACCGTCATAATTTAGAGCGTATTTTAGTGATGAATCAAGACGGTACGATGAATGACAAAGCAGGTAAATATGAAGGAATGGATCGTTTTGCTTGTCGTAAGCAAATTGTTAAAGACCTTCAAGAAGACGGCGTATTGTTCAACATTGAAGACCACATGCATTCAGTAGGTCACAGTGAACGAAGCGGTGCCGTTGTTGAACCTTATTTATCAACTCAATGGTTTGTAAAAATGCAGCCGTTAGCAGATAAAGCAGTAGATCTTCAAAAACAAGAAGAAAAAGTAAACTTTGTACCTGACCGTTTTGAAAAGACGTACTTACACTGGATGGAAAATATTCGCGACTGGTGTATTTCGCGTCAGCTTTGGTGGGGACACCGCATTCCAGCTTGGTATCACAAAGAAACTGGAGAAGTATACGTAGATCATGAGGCTCCAGCAGATATCGAAAACTGGGAACAGGATTCAGATGTATTAGACACATGGTTCAGTTCAGCGCTATGGCCGTTCTCAACAATGGGCTGGCCGGATGTGGATGCAGCTGATTTCAAACGCTACTACCCAACAAATGTGCTTGTAACAGGCTACGACATTATCTTCTTCTGGGTATCTCGTATGATTTTCCAAGGTCTTGAATTTACGGGTAAACGTCCGTTTGACGATGTACTCATTCACGGTCTTGTACGAGATGCTGAAGGTCGTAAAATGAGTAAATCACTTGGTAACGGCGTAGATCCAATGGAAGTAATCGAGAAATACGGTGCGGACTCTCTTCGCTACTTCTTATCTACAGGAAGCTCACCAGGACAAGATTTACGCTTCAGCTTTGAAAAAGTCGAAGCGACGTGGAACTTTGCAAATAAAATTTGGAATGCTTCTCGTTTTGCATTAATGAACATGGACGGCATCACATTTGAAGAGCTTGATTTATCAGGTGAAAAATCCGTTGCTGATAAATGGATTTTAACGCGCTTAAATGAGACGATTGAGCACGTAACAAAATTAGCTGACAAATATGAATTCGGTGAAGTTGGACGCATTCTCTATAACTTTATTTGGGATGATTTCTGCGATTGGTACATTGAAATGGCTAAACTTCCTCTTTACGGAGAAGACGAAGCAGCTAAAAAGACAACTCGCTCAATTTTAGCTTATGTACTTGATAACACAATGCGACTTTTACATCCATTCATGCCGTTTATTACTGAGGAAATTTGGCAAAGCTTGCCGCATGAAGGCGAATCAATTACAGTAGCTAAATGGCCGGAAGTACGCGCTGAGCTTTCGGATAAAGAAGCTGCTAACGATATGCGTTTACTTGTAGATATTATCCGTGCTGTTCGTAATATTCGTGCTGAAGTGAACACGCCGATGAGCAAACAAGTAAAATTATTTATTAAAGCTAAAGATGAAAATATTCAAAGCCAGCTTGAAAAGAACCGTGCGTATGTAGAACGTTTCTGTAATCCAAGTGAGCTTGTGATTTCAACTGAGGTTTCATTAGATGAAAAAGCGATGAGTGCTGTTGTAACAGGAGCAGAATTAATTTTACCTCTGGAAGGTTTAATTAATATCGAAGAAGAAATCGCACGTTTAGAAAAAGAATACGACAAGTTAAACAAAGAAGTAGAACGTGTACAAAAGAAATTAAACAACCAAGGCTTTATTGCAAAAGCGCCTGCTAAAGTAGTAGAAGAAGAGCGTGCAAAAGAGCAAGATTACGTTGAAAAACGCGAAGCTGTTCAGTCTCGTATTGCTGAATTACGCGGATAATCAATGGGTTAATGAATGAACAGAAAAAGCGTGGCTTGTATAGCGACGTTTTTTCTTTACATAATAATAGCGATGGAAAAGAAAGGTGAATAAAAGATGATAACGACATATGAAGAAGCGCTTGATTGGATTCATAACAGACTTCGCTTTGGAATCAAGCCGGGGTTAGAACGAATGGAATGGATGCTAGAGCAGCTTGATTTCCCACAGCAAAATATAAATGCTATTCATGTTGCTGGGACGAATGGTAAAGGTTCTACAGTTTCTTATTTGCGAAACATGTTAGAAGAAGCAGGGTATAAAGTTGGAACGTTTACTTCTCCTTATATCGAAACATTTAATGAGCGGATTAGCGTGAATGGACAGCCTATTTCAGATCAAGCAATGACCGCTCTTGTTCAGGAAGTAAAGCCTGTAGTGGAGCGACTAGAACATACGGACTTAGGGTCAGCAACGGAATTTGAAGTGATTACAATCATGGCTTTTCTTTATTTCGGCTATCATGATTCAGTTGACTATGCTGTGTTTGAAACAGGTCTTGGGGGACGATATGATTCAACAAACGTTGTGAATCCTATGGTGAGTGTTATTACAAACATTGGATTTGATCACATGGCGATACTAGGTGATACGGTAGAAGAAATTGCAGCAGAAAAAGCGGGGATTATTAAAAAAGAAGTCCCTATTATTACGGGTGCCGAGCAGGTAAAGGCGCTTGACGTCATTACAGAAGAGGCAAATTCGAAGCAGGCTCCGTTATTTGTGTTAGGAAAAGAATTTAAAATTGAAAACTATGAGCCCTTAGCAAATGGAGAAGGCTTTACGTTAAAAACACCGTATGGCACATTTGAACACTTGCAATTAAATATGCTTGGCTATCATCAAGTTAAAAATGCAGCTTTGGCTGTGATGGCCGTGTGTTATTTAAAAGAAAAGAAAAAGCTTTCTATCTCCAATGAGCAAATGATAAAAGGGATTCAGCATACAAAGTGGAACGGCCGCTTTGAGATAGTAAATGAGCATCCTTTAACGATTATTGATGGGGCTCATAATGCAGAAGGCATTGATAGCCTGTTATCTACTTTACGCCTTCATTATGAAGGTCGAAACATTCATTTAGTTTTCAGCTGCTTAAATGATAAAAGCGCTGATCGAATGGTCCAAGAACTTGAAACAATCGCTGCAAGTATTACATTTACGTCGTTTGACTTTCCTCGTGCTCGCACAGCCGCGGAGCTTTATGAGATGAGTACTCATCATAATAAGCATATGGACGAGGATTGGAAAAAAGCAATTGCTTACGTAAAGAAAAAGGCGACAGGTGAACAAGACATGGTCGTGATTACAGGGTCTCTGTATTTTATATCAGAAGTGCGGGCTTTTCTTCTCAAATGAGCAAAAGCAGCAAGTGGAATCTTGCTGCTTTTAACATAATGTAAGGAAGGGATACGGATAATAAGGAAGCACTAAGTTCAAAGTATTGTCACTTTCACCCCCTAGGTAAGTGATATATAATAAACATGTACATCACTAAATAAGGAGATTGTTAACATGAGTAAGAATAATGAAAAAATTGTACCGAAAAGTAATAAAAACTTTACCGGTATTATTCTTACCTTTTCAGTGATAGCGAATGTTATTATTTTACTGCTATTCTTTTCGAATATTGGCTATCAAGGAAAAGTAAGTTTTGATTTGACTATCTTTCCACGGTTAAATGCTATTTTGAATAGTTTTACGTTTATTTTTTTAGTTGCAGCGTTGATTTCAATTTTCAGGAAAAATATCAATGCTCATAAAGGTTTTATTTTAGCAGCATTTACTTCCACACTGCTCTTTTTAGTTTCATATTTAACGTTCCACTACATTTCTACAGAAACAGCTACGTTCGGTGGGGAAGGAATCGTTCGTCCCATTTACTTCTTTATTTTGATCACACACAGTTTCCTAGCAGCGATTATTGTTCCGCTGGCACTGTTTGCACTTGTGTGGGGCTGGACAATGCAAGTTGAAAAACATAAAAAAATTGTGAGATGGACAATGCCAATCTGGCTTTATGTAAGTCTTACAGGTGTAATTGTCTACTTATTTATGGCTCCTTACTATTAAAAAACGTCTGCTTTTGCAGACGTTTTTTTATGCTGTTTTTGTTTTTTAGTGGTATAATCCTTATTACCTATAAAAGGTGTGTTTTAAGGAAGGAGGCATACAGAATATGACTTTTATGGGTATTATGATTCAGTGTATTAATGAAGGAGCTGTTTGATACTAATCAATAAAGGAGAGGTGTGGAAATGGATAAACTGTCCACGAAGAATAAAGGACTTTCTCTAATGCAAGTGATCATACTGGTTATCATAATAGGTCTTCTAGCAGCTTTTCTCATTCCGTTTATTGGCAGCTATTTAAAAGGAAAAGATACATTGCCCTATTCAAAAGAAAATCTACAGTTAGTATTCTGTACCCCTGAAATGGAAGGAGTCGTATGAGTTTAATTTACCTTTATCTATTTGTTTCAGGTCTCACTCTAGGTTCATTATATAACGTAGCAGGCCTTAGAATTCCTCAGAAAAAATCTATTTTATCTCCAAGATCTCATTGTCCACACTGTTTATACGTTCTTTCTCCACAACAGTTAATTCCCATAGTCTCCTATATTAAAAATGCAGGAAAATGTGGTATGTGTCGCAAAAAAATCTCCTTCATCTACCCGTTCGTAGAATTTTCGACAGGAAGTTTATTTGTATATGCTTTTTTTAGATTAAATATGACGTTAGAACTGATTGTCATATTAACCTTTGTTTCTTTTTTAACAATTATAGTTGTCTCAGATATAGCTTATATGATTGTCCCAAATAAGGTGCTGCTTTTCTTTTTGCCTATCTTTCTTCTTGAGCGTCTTTTCATTCCATTAACTTCGTGGAGTGATTCCTTAATGGGAGGAGGAATAGCATTTTTTCTCCTCTTTCTAGTCGCATTTCTCAGCAGAGGAGGCCTTGGAGAAGGAGATATTAAATTGTATGGTTTGATTGGTATTGTGCTTGGAGTAAAGCTTGTTTTGCTATCGCTTTTTTTAGCTATATTAATAGGCGGAACCGTTAGTATAGGAGCGTTATTAATGAAAAAGGCAAAGGTAGGTGTACCAATTCCTTTCGTTCCTTTTATTTTTATAGGGACAATCGCTGCTTATTTTCATGGAAACGAATTGATAGATTGGTATGTTAGCAACTATTTTTATTGAGCTTCAAGTCTTCGACAAATTTGAAATTTCTGTAACTAAATAGCGAAAACCTTTTGTAACAAGACGACAAATGTCTTGTTATTTTTTTTTTCTTCTATGATAGCATGGAAAAAAGTGTATGTTTTATGTCGGTTTACCTCAGCTTGCAACCGGTACTAAGACTACGTTAACTAAAGGCGGTGGGGCAGTGGACAAGCAGGAACGAAAAATTTCAATTAAAATCAATGGTCAATCCAAGGATGAGAAGGAAGAACAAGCGCCAGAAAAAGACGAATTTACGTGGGTGCTTCCGGAGCCGCCATCCAAAGATTCTCATGTGGAAGAAAATAAAGTGGTGTTTATTGAAGATGTAAGAAATGAAAAAAAGAAAAAGCCGCGATTACATCCTAAAAATGTTTCGATTAAAACGGTAAACGGCGGTGTGATCAAACGAACGGCTGTGATTGTACTGCTAGCAGTCGGAATAGGCAGCGGCATCGGTATGGTTGGTGTGAAAATGATGACGGGAAGCGAACAGCCTGTAGGAAAAGCACAAACGAGTGAGCAGACGAAAGAAGAAAAAGCTGCTCAAACAGCGTCTGCCACTGAAAGTGTTGGTAAAGCTGAAAAGAAAAACGAACGGGAATCGAAGGATACGTCAGCTGCTGCTTCTACTTTAGAACCTTTTTCCTTTTACATTGTACAAGCAGGTGCTTTTTCATCAAAAGCTGCTGCAAATAAAGCAATGGATAAATGGAAAGAAGAGAACGAAGCAGGCGAGATCTTTTCACCTAAAACCTATTCTCTTGTCGTTGGTGCTGCCACTGGAGAAGAAACAGCGAAGGCACTTAGTAAAACATATAAACAACAAGGTAAAGATGTATATGTAAAGTCTTATGAAATTAAGCCCACTAGCGAACTAGGGAAAAAAGATCAAACGGTTATAACAACAGCGCAGCCGTTTATGGCTAATCTCTTAGATCAATCTGTTAAAGCGATTGAAGGAGAGCGGGTAGCCGATATCAAATCTCTGAAAAAAGAGCTGACAAAAGTTCAGAAAGAAGCGTCAAATGAAGACATTAAGACCATGGTGAGCACACTTCAAAAGGCTGCTGCTTCTCTTTCTTCATATGAAGACAATCAAAGCAGTAAAGATGCTTGGCTTGCTCAGCGCTACGTGTTAAAAGCTCTTCAGCAGTATGAAAGCCTTGTAACGTCTTAACAGGTGAGGTAGTGTAATGCTGCCTCACTTGTTTATTGTCATTTAGAGATGAAATTGCTAAAATAACGGTGTGTCCTTCTTTTTAAAATCAAAATGCAAAGGTGAGATGTATGAAACAAACATTAATTTTAGCCTCAGGCTCTCCTCGTCGAAAAGAATTACTTCAGCAGCTTCACATTCCTTTTACCGTTCACGTTAGTACAATTGAAGAAATCGTCAATCCATCATACACTCCGTCCGAGGTAGTAATGGATTTAGCTAGGCAAAAAGCAGTGGACGTCGCCTCGCATTATAAAGAGGATATGGTCCTAGGTGCCGATACAGTTGTCGTATATGGCAATCGTATTTTAGGAAAGCCAAAAACGAAACAAGAAGCGATTGAAACACTTACGATGCTGTCAGGTCAAAAACATCAGGTGTTAACTGGAGTGGCGTTCGTATCAAATGCAAAAGTTTATACGTTTTATGAACAAACTGATGTAGAGTTTTGGCCGATTGAACAAGATGAAATCGTACAGTACGTAGAGTCAGGAGAGCCTATGGATAAGGCTGGTTCTTATGGAATTCAAGGTCTCGGTGCTGCGCTAGTTAAAAAAATTGAAGGAGACTATTTCTCCGTGGTGGGCTTGCCGCTCTCCCGAACAATACGTGAGCTAAAACAATACGGTTTCGTCTACTAAAAAGGAGTGACGAGATTGGATCAATCATTGCTAATTAAAGATTTTCCTCAAGATGAAAGACCTCGAGAGCGCCTTGTGGCAATGGGTGCTTCTAGTCTTTCTAACCACGAGCTTATTGCTATTTTGCTGCGCACTGGAACCAAAGATGAATCTGTTCTTCAGCTGTCCAATCGCATATTAACGCATTTTGAAGGTCTTCAACTTTTGCAGCATGCATCGCTTGATGAAATGATGAATATTAAAGGTATTGGACCTGCAAAAGCGATTCAAATTATAGCGGCTATTGAAATAGGCAAGAGGATTGTACAGCGGAAATCTAGTCAGCGATATACCATTCATGGCCCTGAAGACGGTGCTAATTATGTGATGGAAGAAATGCGCGTGCTGTCCCAAGAGCATTTCGTCTGTTTATACCTCAACACGAAAAATCAAGTTCTCCACAAGCAAACCATTTTTATCGGAAGCCTCAATTCATCTATTGTCCATCCAAGAGAAGTATTTAAAGAAGCCTTTCGCCGTTCAGCTGCATCTCTTATTTGTATTCATAATCATCCCTCCGGCGACCCTACTCCCAGCAGAGAAGATATAGAGGTAACGAAGCGCTTAAAAGAGTGCGGATTTATCATAGGAATTGAATTGTTAGATCATTTAATTATCGGGGATCGAAAATATATTAGTTTAAAAGAAAAAGGATACATGTAAGGCTATGCTTTTTAAAATCCTTGGGTTATAATAGTAGTCATGATTTTAAATGACAAGTTCTTTACAATCATTCGTTATTAATAGACAAAGTATGACTTTTTATCATACAATATTTGGCGTTGACATCTATGAAAAAAGTATAGAAAATAAAAAATGTTACTTATGAAATGAAGAAATTGAATTATGGAATTTTTACCTTTGCATTTTGGTAAGAGAAAGGAAGAGACACATGTTTGGAATCGGTACTAGAGACCTTGGAATAGATTTGGGTACTGCAAATACGCTCGTTTATGTAAAAGGAAAAGGAATTGTTGTGCGTGAGCCGTCTGTTGTGGCTTTGCAAACTGATACAAAACAAATCGTTGCGGTAGGTAACGATGCAAAAAATATGATTGGTCGTACACCTGGGAACGTAGTAGCCCTTCGTCCAATGAAAGATGGAGTTATTGCAGATTACGAAACAACTGCGACGATGATGAAATATTACATCAATCAAGCTCAAAAAACAAAAAGTTTGTTTGCGGGTAAGCCGTATGTAATGGTTTGTGTACCTTCTGGCATTACAGCTGTTGAGAAACGTGCCGTTATTGATGCGACTCGTCAGGCTGGCGCGCGTGATGCGTATACAATTGAAGAACCGTTTGCTGCAGCAATCGGCGCCAATCTACCGGTTTGGGAGCCCACGGGAAGTATGGTAGTAGATATTGGCGGAGGAACAACAGAAGTTGCGATTATTTCTTTAGGCGGAATCGTAACATGTCAGTCAATCCGTATCGCTGGTGACGAGATGGATGAAGCGATTATTCAATATATTCGCAAGAATTACAATTTAATGATCGGTGAGCGTACGTCAGAAGCATTAAAAGTAGAAGTCGGTTCTGCCGGAATTCCAGAAGGTATTGAAAACATGGAAATTCGCGGACGTGACTTACTAACAGGTCTACCGAAAACAATCGAAATTTCAGCTGAAGAAATTGCAGAAGCGCTAAAAGATACAGTGGCTTCTATTGTAGATTCAGTAAAAAGTACATTAGAAAAAACACCACCTGAACTTGCTGCAGATATTATGGATCGCGGTATTGTATTAACAGGCGGTGGCGCATTGCTACGTAATTTAGATAAAGTTATTAGTGAAGAAACAAATATGCCGGTTGTCATCGCAGAAGATCCGCTTGACTGTGTTGCAATTGGAACTGGTAAAGCGTTAGAACACATTGATTTATTTAAAAATCGTACAAGCGATTCATATCGCTAAATATTAAGAGGTGTAGATCGTGCCACAATTTTTCTTAAATAAACGTTTAGTTATTTTATTGGTCAGTATTATTGTATTAGTGGCATTGATTGGTTTTTCGTTAAATGGTCGTAAAAATGTAACGTGGCCTGAACAGTTTGTCAAAGATACGGTTGGTCTTGTTCAGGCTACCTTTAATGAACCCGCACAATTTGTAGCGGGTTTCTTTCAGAATGTAGGTGACTTAAAGCGTACATACGAAGAAAACGAGGTATTAAAAGCCCGTTTAGACGAACGCATGCAATTAGAAACGAAAGCCAACGCTTTGCAGCAAGAAAATAAAAAATTAAGAGCACAGCTCGACAAAAAAACGGATTTAAGTCAATACAACCCAATCGAAGCAACAGTTATTGCTCGTAATCCAGACCGTTGGCATGAAGTAATTGCCATTGATAAAGGGACGGTTCATAATGTGCAGGAAAATATGGCTGTTATGACTCCTGAAGGGCTGATTGGTAAAGTGAAGCATGCATCTAAGTTCACATCTACTGTGCAGTTAATTAGTTCATCAGATCGTACAAACCGTGTATCTGCTAAAATTCAGGCTAAAAAAGAAGTGTTTGGTTTAATTGAAGGCTATGATGATAAAGAACAGGCGCTTGTTATGCGTCGTATTCCTTTTGATGCTGATATTAAAGAAAAGCAAAAAGTAGTAACGTCCGGTCTAGGACAAGAAGACGGCATTTTTCCTAGCAATCTTCCAATTGGCGTTATCACAAAAATTGAGCCTGATGAATATGGATTAACGAAAAAAGCTTATATCAAACCTGCTGCTGACTTGTATGACTTAGATAACGTAGTTGTAGCTAAAAGAAGTGCGCCCGCTGCTGAAGACGATTTAGGGGCGGAGGAGGCTAACTGATGAAGCGGTTTGTCCTTCCTATTCTTGTGCTTGTCGTTTTTATGTTTGAAAGTATCTTTGTTAATTTTGTCGCCATGGCATCACCATGGCGAGACTGGATTCTATCGCCTCACTTTGTTGTAGTGGTACTGGCTTTTATGTCAGTGTATTATCACCCAAAGCAAGCGATGCTATATGGGGTAATCCTTGGATTCATGTACGATATTGCCTTTACGGATGTCTTAGGAGTATACGCGCTTGGATTACCGGCCGTATGCTATATCGTATCAAAACTAATGAAGATTTTTCAGCAAAATACGCTTATCGTAATCTGCATGTCGCTATTAGCTGTAGCCATTATTGAGTTTTATGTATATGGAATTAATAGCATTATTAATATATCCGATATGACCATTGGTCGCTTCTTGCAAGAGCGATTTTACGCAACCATCATTTTAAATGCCATATTTGCACTCATTTTTGCATTTCCGCTTCAAAGATGTTTTCAATATTTTGCTAAATTTATCGATGAACGCTGATCGGAACATATATTACGCTTCTCGTTCGTGATGTGATAAAAATGCTGATTGAAGAAACGAAAAAAAGGAATTGAGTAAGTCTCTGTCGAAATTATATATTCGTTGAGGTGAGCGTCTTGAATAAACAAAAGCAACAAAATGTGACAATTAAAGGAACAAAAGATGGATTAACGTTGCATCTCAATGATACATGTTCATTTGCAGAGCTTTTGACGGAACTTAAGACGAAGCTTTTGACAAATAAGCATGGCGATGCCGATCAAATCGTCACAGTGTATGTCAAAATCGGAAATCGTTATTTAACTACAGAGCAGGAAACCGAATTGAAGGCGCTCATAGAAGAAAATCAGTATTTAGTAGTTAAACAAGTTGATAGTAACGTTATTTTAAAGCAAGATGCAGTCCGCGTAAGAGAAGAAAGTGAATTAGTATCTGTTACAAAGGTAGTTCGTTCAGGACAGGTTCTCCATGTAGAAGGCGATTTGCTTCTAGTCGGAGACGTAAATCCCGGAGGAACCGTTGTAGCTGGAGGAAATTTATTTGTATTAGGTGCTTTAAAAGGGATTGCTCATGCAGGATATCGCGGCAATAAAAACGCCGTTATTGCTGCATCGTTAATGAAACCTTCACAGCTGCGCATTGCTGATATCATTACCCGATCAGAAGAAGAGCGCAGTGAGAAGGAAGAGAATATAATGGAATGTGCATACTTAGATGATAATGATCAAATGGTGATAGATCGCGTGCAAACTTTACCGCATCTAAGACCGAATTTGACCAGGGTAGAAAGGAGAATTTGACAGTGGGAGAGGCTATTGTTGTTACGTCTGGTAAAGGTGGAGTTGGAAAAACAACGACATCAGCCAATTTAGGTACTGCTCTAGCATTAGCTGGAAAGCGCGTGTGTCTAGTAGACACTGATATCGGCTTACGCAACTTGGATGTTGTAATGGGGCTTGAAAATCGTATTATTTATGATCTTGTAGACGTGGTAGAAGGTCGATGCCAACCGCAAAAAGCCTTGATTAAGGACAAGCGTTTTGAATGTTTGTACTTACTTCCTGCTGCTCAAACGAGTGACAAAACAGCTGTTCAACCAGAACAAATGCGAGAGTTAGTTCTTCAGTTAAAGCAAGACTATGACTATGTGGTTATTGATTGCCCAGCTGGTATTGAACAAGGCTATAAGAACGCCGTAGCTGGCGCTGATAAGGCACTCGTTGTGACAACACCGGAAGTTTCAGCTGTTCGTGATGCTGACCGTATTATTGGATTATTGGAGCAAGAGGATATCGAGTCTCCAAAACTGGTTATTAACCGAATCCGTAGTCATATGATGAAAAATGGAGACATGCTGGACGTGGAAGAAATTTCTCAGCTTCTGGCTGTCGATTTAATTGGAATCGTTGCTGACGATGAAAATGTTATTCGTGCTTCTAACAACGGTGAACCAATTGTCATGGATCCATCAAGCAAAGCATCAATTGCATATCGTAATATTGCAAGACGTATTCTAGGTGAAACGGTTCCTCTTCAATCGTTAGATGAAGAAGATAAGGGAATGTTTGCACGTATTAAACGATTCTTTGGTGTTCGTTCTTAAAAAGCTTCCGATAGAGGAAGCTTTTTTTATTTGTTTGATTTTGTGGAGTCAAGCTGTCATAAGCTCCACGGACAAGTCATATAGTTGATTATACGATAAGAACAAGGAGAATGATGAATCATGAATCGACGTGCTGATGAAATCCGTAAGCGAATTGCTGAGCGTAAGCGAAAACAATTAAATACAACGAAGCGTCTTCCTCAAGAACCTCTTCATACGTCCTTAATGAGTGAAGAAGAAAAATATGGATCGATGGATTATTCTGCAGTTGAATACACCCCATCAGCAAAGGAATATCACCCGTTATTTCGAAAAGAACGCTTTTTATTTAAAATTTTAGCTTCAGCCTGCTTAGTGTTAATTGTAGGGATTATGTTCAAGAACGCTTCTCCTGCTTTTGAACAGCCCAGAGTAGTGGTTCAACAAACAATGGATAAAGAATTTCAGTTTGCAGCTGTTTCCTCCTGGTACGAAGATAAGTTTGGGAAGCCGTTAACGCTATTGCCGAATAAAGAGTCTAGCAAAACGGAGCAAAGTGTAAGCGGAGAATATGCTACTCCAGCTTCCGGGAAAGTAACGGAAACATTTGCTCAAAGTAAGCAAGGCGTGACGGTTCAAACAGGAGTGGATTCGGTTGTAGAAGCAATGAGTCAAGGTATCGTAAGGTATGTAGGAAAACGTGATGATACTGGGAATACCGTTATTATTCAACATGCCGATGGAACCGAAACTTGGTATGGACAGCTCAAAAAAATCAATGTTAGTATGTATGATTTTGTGAATAAAGGCAAAGAAGTAGGAATTGTGGAAAACAGTAAAAAAGGCGATGCTGGAACATTCTATTTTGCTATTAAAAAAGGCGATAAGTTTGTTGATCCTAGTCAGGTGATTCAATTTGAATAGTGCTTTTTCGTTATTGATGAAAATTCACATTCATCCATTGTTTTGGGGGATTTTCGTAATTGGTATCTTAACGGCTACGGTAAAGCAGCTTTTTTTGCTATTTATTATTGTAATTATTCATGAACTGGGCCACGCCGTAGCGGCTCAGTGTTTTTCTTGGCGGATTCGCAGAATTATGCTCTTACCTTTTGGGGGAGTAGCAGAAGTAGATGAACATGGTAATCGTCCATTTCGAGAAGAGTTTATTGTGACAATAAGTGGACCTCTTCAGCATCTTTGGATGTTTGGAGCTGCTTTCTTATTAATGAAAATAAATGTGTTGTCTTTGGAAACGTATGAGCAATTTATGTTTCAATGCACGGTCATTTTACTGTTTAACCTTTTACCCATTTGGCCATTGGACGGAGGGAAGCTGCTTTTTTTAATGTGCAGTCGTTCTTTACCATTTTTAGAAGCGCATAAGCTTGCGCTCAAGTTATCAACGTTTTTTTTAGCTATCGGTATTATCTACGCCGTCATTATGCATCCTTTTCAGCTGCACTTATGGATTGTTATTTCATTTTTAATTATATCCGGATATTTGGAATGGAAGAGCAGGCAATTTGTCTACATGCGCTTTTTGTTGGAGAGGTATCATGGAAAAGAGCATCCAATTGGAGCTTTAAAAACGCTAAGTGTCTCAACCAGTGAAACGCTCCATCAAGTCCTGCAAAAATTCCAAAGAGGTTGTAAGCATATGATTATTGCTACATCTCAAACAGGCGAGCATGTACAAATTGATGAAAATGAACTTTTACACGCTTACTTTGTAGAAAAAAGAACAAATAGCCCACTAGATGAACTTGTAACAGTTTACTGATTTCTAGTAACATAGAATAGAATGAAAAAAGTTCGGTTGCACTGACCGAACTTTTTCCTATGAATTTAGATTAAAGTGAGGCAATGTATGTGAAGGCATGTATTATTAACGCGGCTACTTCTTCAAAACGTATAGCCGTGATAAACGATAAAGCACTAGAAAAAATATATTTAGAAGAACAAAGCGAGAATCAAATTATTGGTGATATATATTGGGGGAAAGTCGTAAAAGTACTGCCGCATATGCAAGCAGCCTTTATTGATATCGGTTTATCAATGAACGGATTTATTCATCGAAATGAACTTGTATCCTATCAGCAGTCAGAGAATCCTCACAAGGATCAGCAGCCGATGTCTGCTTTTATTCGTGAAGGAGAAAAAGTACTGGTGCAAGTTGTAAAAGAAGGCATTGGGACAAAAGGGCCAAAGCTGACGGGTATTATTGAATTTTCTTCTGATGAGCTTGTATATTTACCGCACGGAAACTATGTCGCTGTATCCAAAAAAATAGATGAGCCAAAGCGCCAACAGTGGAAACAGTTTGGTGAGCGGTTGAAACAGGGAATGGAAGGCTTTTTATTTCGAACAGCGATTGAGGAAAAATCAGAAGCTGCGGTCCAACATAAAATAAAAGAGCTACAGAAGAGATATGAGCGCCTTGAACGACAGACTCAGGGAATGAAAGCTCCTGCCCTAGTCAGCAAAGGACAAGATTTTCTCGAAACAAGAGTGCAAGCTGTACTTCAACAAGGAATTGACGGGATAGTAGTAGATGACTTTGACCTATATCAGCATCTTCAAACTACCTATCCTAACTCGTCAATAGAGTACTATAAAGGAAATGAAAATATTTTTTCTTTTTATGATGTGGAACGGCAAATAGAGAAGCTTTTAAAGCGAATCGTGTGGCTCAAAAGCGGAGGTTATATCGTGATTGACGAAACGGAAGCGATGACGGTCGTGGACGTGAACACGGGGAAGTTTTCCGGAAAAGATAATATTCGAAAGACAATGCTTCAAACAAATATGGAAGCTGCGTATGAACTGTCCAAACAGATGCAATTACGTCACTTAGGTGGCATGATCTTAATTGATTTTATAAATATGTCTCATAAAGAAGATCGTACAGAAGTAGAAAGGTACATGAAAAAGCTATGTGAACAAGATGAAGTGCGGACAAATGTAGTGGGCTTTACAGAGCTCGGCATATTGCAATTAACGCGAAAGAAAGTGCGCAATAGTATTGGGTCAACATTAACTATGCCTTGTGAAGTATGTGAAGGAACCGGTAAAATGATTGATTCCAAAACGGCTGCTTTTCAAATTGAACGTGTAATTTGGGAACATCGCGGCGCGGAAGAGGAGGCTATTTGGATTGAGACGCGAAGTGATGTGATAAATGAAATGAAAGCTCAAGGATTTCTCAAAGCTTTAGAGAAAATGGTTAAAAAAACCGTATATCTTACGCCGAGCGATGATTACACAAACGCATTTATTTTGCGTCAATTGGGGTCGAATGAGCAGATTCAAAAAAGGGTCTCTGCTTCTATATAAATTTTTAGAAGAAAACATGAATTCCAATTGACACTAACCTTTGATTTGTAGTAAGATTTAATATGTTGGTTTGTAGCACCCGTGCTACAACCGCTCAGAACAGGTTTTAAGTTCACTTGAACACCTGTGATGGCGAGTCTTAGTTTTTAGAGGAGGTGCAGAGAATGTACGCAATTATTGAAACTGGTGGTAAGCAAATTAAAGTAGAGGCTGGTCAAGCAATCTACGTTGAAAAACTTGCTGGTGAACAAGGCGAAACAGTTACTTTTGACAAAGTATTATTTGTAGGTGGCGACAGCGTTAAAGTTGGTGTTCCTTTCGTAGAAGGTGCAACAGTTACGGCTAAAGTTGAAAAACAAGGTCGCGCTAAAAAGATCACTGTATTTAAATACAAAGCAAAGAAAAACTATCGTCGTAAGCAAGGTCACCGTCAACCTTACACAAAAGTTGTAATCGACGCTATCAACGCGTAATTATAACAAATGATTAAGGTGACGATTTCTCGTGATGCAAATAAGAAAGTTGACGGGTTCACGATGAGTGGACATGCTGACTTTTCCGAACACGGAAAAGATCTTGTTTGTGCGGGAGCATCTGCAGTTTCATTTGGAACAATTAATGCTATCTTTTCAATAAGTGGGGTTGAACCGCACTTAGAGCAAGGTGGAGATGGTGGCTATCTCCGTTGTGAGATTCCAAAAGATGTGGATTCGTTCACATTGGAACAGATTCAATTGCTATTAGAAGGTATGGTTGTTTCACTGAAAACGATCGAATTAGATTACAGTAATTATATAAAAATTAACGACAACTAAACAGGAGGTGGATGTCATGTTAGTAAGATTAGACCTTCAATTCTTCGCTTCTAAAAAAGGAGTAGGTAGTACTAAAAACGGTCGTGATTCAATCTCGAAACGTCTTGGTGCTAAACGTGCTGATGGCCAATTCGTATCTGGTGGTTCAATTTTATACCGTCAACGCGGTACTAAAATTTACCCAGGTGCAAACGTAGGTCGTGGTGGAGATGATACTTTATTCGCTCAAATCGACGGTATCGTTAAATTTGAACGTTTCGGTCGTGACCGTAAAAAAGTATCTGTATACCCTGTTGCTCAAGAAGCATAAGATACAAAAAGAAAACTCTAACCCAAGTAGGTTAGAGTTTTCTTTTTGTAGAATATTTCACCTATTACCCATTGGAATTTGTTATAATCGAACATATCTAAGAAGATTGATACGAGATGTTTGTCAGCGTTGTGAAATACTTATGCTCGAGTCAAAGTTAGGAGTGCTAAGATGGAAAAAGAATGGGATGTCGTAGAGGTATTAAGATACGCGCGGCATGATTGGTTAAATAAGCTGCAATTAATCAAAGGCAATCTAGCGTTGAATCGGCTTGATCGAGCGAATGAAATCATTGAAGAAATTGTAAATGAATCCAAACATGAATCCAAGTTAACAAACATCAATATGCGACTGTTTGCGAGCTTTGTTATGACCTATCATTGGAATAATCATGCTGTTCGCTTAGATGTGGAAGTGCTCGGAGAATTGAAGGATTTATCACAATACGATGAGTTCGTATACAACTGGTGTTGCTATTTGACAGAAGCACTTGAAAAATATGTTGATTATCATGCAGAAAACTATTTGAGTATTTCAGTATGCATTGAAGAACAGGGAATTCGTTTCTTTTTTGACTTTAGTGGAATACTAACAGATATACAGAAGCTACAAAACAAGCTACAATGTTATGAGTGCGCTCAAGGAGTTGCATTGGTTGAACAGCATATGTCTGAAGATGAATTTAGCCTTATG
Organism: Priestia sp. SIMBA_032; assembly: GCF_046535215.1. Classification (NCBI taxonomy): domain Bacteria; kingdom Bacillati; phylum Bacillota; class Bacilli; order Caryophanales; family Bacillaceae; genus Priestia; species Priestia sp. SIMBA_032. Next base: position 246,678 of record NZ_JAWRXD010000002.1, read on the forward strand.
CTCACAATAAGTTAACAGCGCTTTTGCTATTGCAGGAGCTAAGATATAGAACGGAGTGAAAAAGAAATGTTTGTAGATCAGGTCAAGGTATATGTAAAAGGTGGCGACGGAGGAAATGGAATGGTTGCTTTTCGTCGCGAAAAGTACGTACCAAAAGGAGGTCCTGCAGGTGGTGACGGTGGTCACGGTGCAGATGTCATCTTTGAAGTAGAAGAAGGATTACGTACGCTGATGGATTTCCGCTATAAGCGTCACTTTAAAGCAAGCCGCGGTGAACATGGAATGTCAAAAGGACAGCACGGACGTAACGCTGAGCCGATGGTTGTAAAAGTTCCACCAGGTACGGTTGTGTTAGATGAAGATACGAACGAAACAATTGCTGATTTAGTTGAGCACGGCCAGCGCGCAGTGATTGCTAAAGGTGGACGCGGAGGGCGTGGGAATACGCGTTTTGCTACACCTGCAAATCCAGCACCGGAGCTTTCAGAAAATGGAGAGCCAGGTAAAGAGAGAAATGTAATTCTTGAATTAAAAGTATTAGCTGATGTAGGATTAGTTGGTTTTCCAAGTGTTGGAAAGTCAACGTTATTATCCGTAACGTCTGCTGCAAAGCCAAAAATTGCTGAATATCATTTTACAACAATTAATCCGAATTTAGGAGTAGTTGAAACAGAAGATAATCGCAGTTTTGTGATGGCAGATTTACCAGGGCTAATCGAAGGTGCACATGAAGGTGTAGGATTAGGTCATCAGTTTTTACGTCACATTGAACGTACCCGCGTTATTGTCCATGTAATTGATATGTCAGGTTTAGAAGGCCGTGATCCATATGAAGATTACTTAACTATTAATGAAGAGCTGCGTCAATATAATATGCGTTTAACCGAACGTCCGCAAGTAGTGGTAGCAAATAAAATGGATATCCCGCAAGCTGAAGAGAATCTAGCTGCATTCAAAGAAAAAGTAGGAGACGAAGTGAAAGTTTTTCCAATTTCTGCAGCAACGCGTAATGGAATCCGCGAACTGTTATTTACAGTAGCTGATCTTGTAGAAACTACGCCGGAATTCCCAATGCAAGAAGAGGAAGATCTATCTATGCACCGCGTACTGTATAAGCATGAAAAGAAAGAAGTGGAATTTGTTATTACGCGTGATAGCGATGGCTCATACGTATTAAGCGGTGAAAAAATCGAAAAATTATTCAAGATGACTGACTTCTCACGTGAAGAATCAGTTCGTCGATTTGCGCGTCAGCTTCGAGGCATGGGCGTCGATGAAGCCCTTCGTGAACGAGGAGCAAAAGATGGCGATATTGTAAAGCTGTTTGAATATGAATTTGAATTTATTGACTAATTGTTGTTCATAGGATAAGGGGAGGGGCTTTACTTGCATAAGAGCGATAAGCAGTTTTATTTAGTTCGCGAAGATGTATTACCAGAAGCGATGAAAAAAACATTGGATGCGAAGCTGTTAATTGAACGGGGAAAAGCTGAATCGGTAGCAGATGCTGTACAAGCCGTAGACTTGAGTCGCAGTGCTTTTTATAAGTACCGCGACACGGTCTTTCCGTTTCAGACGGTTGTCAAACAGCGCATTATTTCACTATTTTTTCATATTGAAGATCGATCAGGAACTTTATCACATTTATTGAGCACCGTTGCATCATCGGGATGCAATGTGTTAACGATTCACCAAACCATCCCTTTACAAGGGCGTGCCAACGTAACTCTTTCATTAGATACAGCAAGCATGAATGTTGAATTAAATGAAATGCTGCGAAGACTGAAAAGCTTAGAGTTTGTAGATAAAGTGGACGTGCTTGGTTCAGGGGCATAATGGCAAACAGATATAGATAAGGAGAGTCATGATTGTGGGGAAAGTAGGATATTTAGGACCAAAGGCAACATTTACACATGTAGCCGTCCAAGGCGTATTTAAACAGCACGACCATGTTCCATACAAAACAATTCCAGCATGCATTGATGCAGTGGATAACGGAGAAATTGAGTATGGAATTGTACCGTTAGAAAATGCACTTGAAGGATCTGTAAATTTAACACTTGATTATCTTATTCATGAACGTCGTCTGCCGATTGTTGGAGAAATTGTGCTTCCAATTCGTCAGCATTTAATGGTTCATCCATCTCGTGCAGAACAGTGGAAAAACATTAAAACGATTTATTCTCATCCTCATGCAATTGCGCAGTGTCATAAACTTTTACATGGAGAATGTACGTCAACTGCAGTAGAAGAGATGACATCAACGGCGTTTGCTGCGAAGTATGTAAGCGAACACCCTGAGCTTAATATTGGAGCTATTGCGAATGGGTTAGCAGCCCATGAATATGGATTACATATTGCCTGCCCGAACATTCATGATTATGATCATAATACAACAAGATTTGTTATTTTGCATAAAGATGGAGCGCAAGAGGTGCCATTTTTAGCTGGAAACGGGTGCAAGACAACGTTAATGATTACACTTCCATCTGATCAGGCAGGAGCGCTTCATCAAGTGCTTTCAGCCTTCTCCTGGCGTAAGCTAAATCTGTCTAAAATTGAATCCCGTCCTATGAAAACAGGGCTTGGAAACTATTTCTTTATCGTTGACATTGAACAAAAAATGGATGAAGTATTAATCCCTGGGGCTATGGCTGAACTTGAGGCACTAGGCTGTAGCGTAGAGCTTTTAGGAAGCTATCCTCATACACTGCTTAAAACAGAAATCCCGCTTTAAAGCGGGATTTTTTTTGTTATAACACGTTTTTACTCATTCGAAACTAAATAGCCTTCTGCTTCAAGAGCTAAGCAGGCAGCATTCAGTTTTTCAATTGTATCTGCTTCAATCGTATGAAGGTGAATCCCATCTGTTAGCTGAGATAAATAAGTTGCGTTTGTTTCTTGAATTTTTTCTATGAACGTTTCTACTTCTTTTCGGGTTTGAATCATGACGGAAGCCGTTAATTCACCATACACAGGGTGTTCAACGGTTACATCTTTTACGAGAACGCCGTGGTCAACAAGCAGAAAAAGCTCCTTTTCAGCATCTTCTGGCGTATGCTGACAGGCAATAATTCGCTGATGCACGGTAGTTTGAGATGGATTTTGAATATAAATATATCCTTGGCTTGTTGCGATAATGGGCTCATTTTTAGCTTTAAGCAGCGAAATATCTTGTACAATGACTTGGCGGCTAACGTTCGTTCGTTTCGAAAGCTCACTGCCTGTCATTGGTTTATTCTCCGTTTTTAACCATTGTAGAATAAGTTCTCTTCTTTCTTCTCCAAGAATTTTCTTTTGAGTTCCTGGCACCTTTCATCCCTCCTTTTACACTGTCATAAATTCTTGCTGTAATAAATGAAAAACGGATATGAGTCGATCAATATGCTTAAACGTTGAATGTTGACTAAATGAAATACGTACAAAGTTCTTAGCATTCGCAGTCGATTTGCCAATCGCAAGTAAAGAAGCTAATGGTCCCTGCTGATTTACATGACAGGCACTTCCTGTAGATATAGCAATTCCGTGACGATTACATTGTAACATAACATATTGACCCTGTATGTTTGAAAACGTCAGTCCAATAATTCCAGGAAAATGAGAGTTCCCAAGGCCTTCTGCTTCTATAAAAGGAGCAAGAGAATCTAGGTTTTCTAGTAAATACGATTTTAAGCGCTCATAATGGCTCCGGGCGGTCTTCATTTCTGCATATGCGCATTCAGCTGCTGCAGTAAAGGCAGCAATGCCCGTTGTATTTACAGTCCCAGGGCGAAAGCCTTTTTCATGAGTTGCTTTATGATAAATAGGCTTCCAAGAAGAACTTGAATTCATGTATACCATTCCTACACCTTTTGGTCCGTAAATTTTATGACTAGAAACTGAGATGCTATCAGCTTTCAGCTTTTTAACATCAATAGGAAGCTTACCGAAAGATTGAACACAATCACAGTGAAAGAGAATTTCTTTTTTAGATAAAAAATGGCCAATATCCTCAACTGGCTGAATTGTACCGAGCTCATGATTGATGTGCTGAATGGCTACTAGCACAGTGTCAGGTCGAATAGTCTTCTTTAAGTCGTCTACAGACACAACGCCGTTTTGATCTACAGGTACATAAGATAGAGAAAAGCCTTCTTTTTCAAGCTGCTGCAGCGTATGAAGAACTGAAGAATGCTCAAGCTTCGTTGTAACTAAATGTTTTCGTTCGCTAGTGTTTCCTTTTAAAAGAGAGTGAATAGCTAAGTAATTAGCTTCTGTTCCTCCGCTTGTAAAAAAAAGATCATCCTCTCGGCAATTTACTAACAGGCTTAATTTTTTTCTGCATAGCGTAAGCAGATTCTCTGCTTGTGTTCCAAGTGTGTGAAGGCTGCTGGAGTTTCCATAATAGCTTGTTGCCGCTTCAGTATATACTTCAATTGCTTCTTGTCTCATTGGCGTTGTTGCCGCATAGTCCAGATAAATCATTTTCTCCCTCCGATAAAAAAACTTCTTGTCTTTCATTTAATAATATGTAAATATAGGTGTCAAGACACATGTAAATAAAGAGGTGTAAAATGTTAGAGACGGATGTTTTAATTATTGGGAGCGGATTAGCAGCGTTTTCTGCAGCTTATGAACTGTGTCGTCATAACAGAGTTGTCATGGTAACGAAAGGGAAACTTGACCGCAATAACTCAGTTCTTGCTCAAGGCGGAGTAGCAGCTGCTATTGGAAGTAGCGATCACTGGAGTGAACATCTCTATGATACGTTGGTTGCGGGCAATAAGCATTGCAATGAACAAGCGGTACGCACTTTAGTGGAAGAAGGTGCGGCTGTAGTAAATGAATTGATTCATAAAGGAATGAAGTTTGATAAAAACCCAGATGGTACGCTGCATTTTGGAAAAGAAGGAGCCCATCGTGTCAATCGTATTCTGCATGCAGGTGGGGATGCAACAGGACAAGCGCTGTTCGCTTTTTTGAAAAAAGAAGTACTGTCATATATTACAGTGATTGAAAACGAAATGATTCAGCATTTAGTAACTGTAGATGGCACGTGCAGAGGCGCTATCGGACAAGGCGAAAACAACAAAATTACTATATATCATGCTCGCCAAACCATTATTGCTACCGGAGGAATCGGCGCTTTGTACAAGCATACATCTAACCAGCCGCTCGCGACAGGAGATGGGCTAGCGCTTGCGTACAGGGCTGGAGCAAAATTAGCGGACTTAGAATTTGTTCAGTTTCATCCGACGCTTTTGTATCAAAAGGAAGCGAAAGGTCTAATATCCGAAGCGGTTCGAGGTGAAGGTGGCGTACTGGTAAATGAATGGAATGAACGCATAATGGAAGGCGTTCATCGCTTTAAGGATTTAGCACCGCGAGATGTTGTAGCAAGGACGATTTTTAATGAAATGAAAAAAGGAAGATCCGTATTTTTAGACATTGAAAAAGTGGCTCATTTCCAACAAAAATTTCCTACAATTACGGCACTGTGTCGAAAGTATAAAATTCAACTGGACAAAAAACGAATACCTGTTACTCCCGGTGCACATTTTTTAATGGGTGGAATTGAAGTAGATGCTTACGGACAAACAAGTGTTGAAGGATTGTATGCCGTGGGGGAAGTTTCTTCTACAGGTGTTCATGGAGCAAATCGTCTAGCAAGCAATTCATTGTTAGAGTGTCTTGTATTCGGAAAACGGACAGGGCGTCATATTTTACATAAAGCGAGAACGGCATCTCGTTATACTCCCGTTCGTTACGTTTATAAAGGCATGCCTAAAATGCTGCCTGCCACAAGACAAATTCAGCACAAAATGATGGATTGTGTAGGAATCATTCGTCATGAAAACGAATTGGCTACTATTGTGCATGAATTCACAAATTATTTGGATGGAATACGTCTTGATCAAGAAGTTATATATTCGAGGGAAGCTGCAACCATCTGCAATATGCTAACTGCAGGTCTGCTTATTGCCGAGTCCTCTCTTGCAAGAAAAGAAAGTAGAGGAGGTCATTACCGAAGTGACTTTCCGCATGAAAACCAAGAATGGGAGCATAGGCGAATTATTAAGCAGTCTGCTGCTTCAACAAAACAATCATTGATTTTATAAGCAAGGAAATCTAAAAAGAAAGGTGAGGTAGCACAATGAACACGTTGAAATTACAAACACTATTGCAGTCTTTTTTTATAGAAGACATTGGAGATGGAGATATAACCTGTGAAGCTATTTTTTCTCCGTCTGACCAAGGGAAGGCTGTGTTCACAGCAAAGCAATCAGGCATTATCGCAGGAGTGGAATTGATTAAAGAAGGATTTCATTTAATAGACCCTAATGTGAAAGTGAATTTGGAAAAAAAAGATGGAGATGTTCTTAAGCCTGGAGATAAAATAGCTACCGTTTCAGGATCCGTGCGATCTATCTTGACCGGTGAACGGGTAATTTTAAACTTACTTCAAAGAATGAGTGGCATTGCCACGATGACGCACAAAGCCGTAGCGCTGCTTGGCAGCTCACATACGCGCATATGTGACACGCGAAAAACAACGCCTGGTCTGCGAATGTTAGAGAAGTATGCCGTTCGTGCTGGAGGAGGTTATAATCATCGTTTCGGATTGTACGATGGCGTTATGTTAAAAGATAACCATATTGCACATGCAGGATCTATTCTAGACGCTGTTGTGAGAGTAAGAGAGCAGCTTGGACATATGGTTAAGGTGGAAGTAGAAATTGAAAATAAAAGTCAATTGCTAGAAGCAATAGAGGCAGGAGCAGATGTCATTATGTTCGATAACTGTTCTCCAGAAGTCATTAAAGATTGGATACCGCTGGTTCCGGCTCATGTTGTCACAGAAGCATCCGGTGGAATTACGCTTGGCACGCTCTCTTCTTTTAGAGACAGTGGAGTGGACTATATTTCACTGGGAGCTTTAACGCATTCAGCAGGGTCTATCGATATCAGCTTGGACTTATTAACAGAAAGGGGAACAGAAAATGATGAGTTTATTACAAACGCTTCAGCAGCAAACGCTGCCCGCTAAATATACGGAGCTCACAGAAAATGAAATGAAAAAAAGAGTACTAGAAATCAAGAAAAAGCTCGGAAGCAAATTGTTTCTGCTCGGCCACCATTATCAAAAAGACGAAGTGTACGAGTTTGCAGATGCGGTAGGAGACTCCTTACAGCTGGCTCAAATAGCAGCTGAAAATAGAGAAGCTGAGCATATTGTGTTTTGCGGCGTTCACTTCATGGCAGAAACAGCTGATATTTTAACAGCTGAAAATCAAAAAGTCATTTTACCCGATATGCGCGCTGGCTGTTCAATGGCTGATATGGCTACTATTCAGCAAACAGAAAAGGCATGGCCTGTCTTACAGGATCTTTTCGGAGATACGATTATTCCGCTTACGTATGTGAATTCTACAGCTGCAATTAAATCTTTTGTAGGCGAACATGATGGTGCAACAGTAACATCTTCAAATGCAAAAAATATGGTGGAGTGGGCATTTTCTAAAAAAGAGCGCATTCTCTTTTTACCAGATCAGCATTTGGGCAGAAACACAGCTTATGATTTAGGCGTTGGCCTAGATGAAATGGCTATTTGGAATCCTATTGAAGAAATACTTGAATATGAAGGCGATATAAACAACATCAAGGTGATTCTATGGAAAGGTCACTGTTCTGTGCACGAAAATTTCACGGTTAAAAATATTGATTATTTACGCGAGAAGCAGCCCGAGATGAATATTATTGTTCATCCGGAGTGTTCCCATGAAGTGGTGCAAAAATCAGATTATGCAGGTTCTACAAAATATATTATTGATGCAATTGAAAAAGCTCCTTCAGGCTCTAAATGGGCCATTGGCACGGAAATGAACTTAGTAAAACGGATTATCAACAGTCATCCGGATAAAGAAATTGTTTCGCTTAATCCCTATATGTGTCCTTGTTTGACGATGAACCGAATTGATTTGCCTCACTTGCTGTGGGCTTTAGAAAGCATCGAAGAAGGAAAAGAAGTAAATCAAATCAAGGTGGATAAACATACGGCAGAAGGTGCTATCAAAGCCCTAACAAATATGTTAGAACGAGCATAAAGATTTTTAAGACAATTAAACAAAGAAGGTCTAAAAGAAGACTTATTGACATATTGTTTGTGTTGATAAGTCTTTTTTTCTTTATCATAAAAACTTGAACCAAACTGTGGGCAAAATGAATAAAAAAATGGTTCAAGGCATATCTTGTGATGAACAAACAGAACTTACTTTGATTTTGCACATATAGATGGCAGAGACTCTACTCGGGAGGGGAATGACGTTGAAAATCCATATCGTTCAAAAAGGGGATACCCTTTGGAAAATCGCTGAAAAGTATGGGGTTAATTTTGAAGAGTTAAAAAAAGCGAATTCTCAATTAAGCAATCCAGACATGATCATGCCTGGAATGAAAATTAAAGTGCCGACAAGCGGAGTGCCTGTTCAAAAAGAAGGAGCTCCTTCACCTGGGATAAAAGAAATGCCTAAAGTTCAACATCCTTATAGTGACCAATCCACAAAAGCTTATCCAGTAACGGAAATTGATGAAAGTCCAGAGGAGAAAAAGTCAGCTAATCAGCCTGCTCAGACACCGTTTATGCAACCGATAAAAGAAGCACCAATTGCCCAGCCTAAAAAAGAAGCACCGATTGCTCAACCGAAAAAGGAAGCGCCGATTGCGCAGCCAAAGAAAGAAGCGCCGGTCGCCCAGCCTAAAAAAGAAGCACCAATTGTTCAGCCTAAAAAAGAAATGCCAGTTGCGCCAAAGCTTCCTAAATTAAAGCCAATTGCACCTGAGATTGATATTAACAATTATTACACCGTTAATATGGCGATGCAGGCTCCAAAAAAAGAAGTGCCAAAAGAACTACCTAAGCATGAATCGCCAGAAAGTCCTGAGATGGAGAGTATAGAAATGCCTCCTCAAATGCCATGTTACCCAATCATGCCGATATCGCCTGTAATGCCAGGCTGCGGGTTTAATTACATGCCGTGTCCTCCGCCAATGTATGCACCGCAGCCATATCCAATGCCAATGTATCAACAGGCTCCAATGTATCATCACGGTTATGAAAACGAGTCTTTTGAAGAACATGCAATGGGCGCTCATATGGCACCGATGCCAATGTATCCAATGATGCCACACAGCTGCTATGGACCGGTGCAATGTTCTCCTTGTCCGCCTCCATGGGGATATCAGCAGCCTGTTTATCCGGCCTATCATCAAGCACCGATGTATCCACAAGTGCAAGGAGCTATGACAGGTGGCCATTATGAAAGTTCTTCCGATGGTTTTGGAAACGCACCTTACCATTATGGGCAGCAATATGCGCCACAGCAGCAAGGAGACTGCGGCTGCGGTGAACCAAGACCTGAAGACTATGCACCACAGCAGCCTTATCCACAGTACCAACAGCAGGTACCTTATGGCTTTCAGGACCCAAGGGCACCCTATCCAGCCCCATATGGCATGATTGGTGTACCTTCGTATCCTGCGTTTGATCCAAATGCATTTAGTATTCCAGAATACGATGAGTACGACGAAGATGAAGATTGATTATTATACACGAGACGATTTTAATTTAAATCGTCTCTTTCTCTATTTGAAAAAAAGAGATATTCACGTTGAGACCTATCGTATGAAAAAGCCTCATGTCATCATAGCGGATACGAATAAAGGAAAAAAAGTAATAAAAGCCTACAGGGACAAAGGTAAAATTGAACATGTTTATCATTTTTTATCTCGAATTCAACAAGGGTATGCTGTTAATTTCGAAGCTTACCCAGAAGGTGAACTTTATATAAAGGACCGTCATTTGTACTGGGCGATGATGCCTTTTGTTAAGCAAATGAAAGAGGTAACGTATGAAAGTTTTCAGGATCGGGAAGAAGTATTACAAGCATTGAGCCGCTATCATGGAGAAGTTCATAAAAAGAAACTAGCCGCGTATACAAAGCTTTCTGAATATGATCTTATTTTAAAATGGAAAAAGCGTCTTTCCTCTTTTCGAGAAGCATCACATATATTTAGGGAATTTAATCAATTTCATGTATATAAAGACATTGTGACTTGGGGAGAAAAAGCTTTAGTCTTAATGGAGCGTTTCAAAGATAGTGGGCTGAACTGTTCCATTATTCACGGTGACGTTGCTTCACATAATTTCTTGAAAACAAACCACTTGGGCATTGTTATGATTGATTTTGACTTATCGGCTAAAGCTCCTGCTCTTTATGACTATGTTCAGCTGGCCCAGCGCTTTTTGCCTTACGTCCAGTGGTCGATGAAAGAACTACTTCAACACTCAAAAATAAAAGAATTAAGCAAGCAGCGTTTTTTTCTTGCTTCTTTACTATTTCCATCGATGCTGATGAGAAACTGGAATATCAACGCCTCTGCTTTATCATGGGCAAACCGTCAAAGGTTAATGCAGCAATCAGTCGAAGAATGGTCACAGCGTACACATTTTTATCGAGTGATTTACCAGCACTTACAAAACCTACATGACATGTAAAGAGTTTATAAACACTTCATCGAATAAGAAACGGCTCGTCTTTTAATCCTAATAGTAAGCTCAGAGTAAATAGAGCTTAAATTAGGGGGCGATTATGTTGAATAGGTATGTAGCAACTTCTTTAGCTTTTGCATGTATGATGGGACTTGGCGCTTGCAATAACAAAGACCAAGGTATGGAACAGCGCTATACAGATACGACACAGCCTGTTGGGTATCATACAAATGAAAAAGCGAATGAACATCGCGTAGATAATCCGAAAGGTCCAATGACTGAAGTTTTAGATGGGAATGGAACACCTAATTATCCGTTAAACGTAAGTGATGGACGCTTTGATAATCCGACAAACCCTTATGGAAACATCAATAATACAAATGATCGTACAAATGGCGTTGCTAATATGTATTATGGTGAAGATTATCCAAGAGACTTTACGGAAAAAGTGGCTGATCGGGCTGCAAGCGTTAAAGGTGTAGAAAATAGTCGCGCCGTTGTCCGTGGAGATCAGCTATTAGTTGCTGTGGATCCGGCCAAAGACATAAATAACGGCCGTTTAAAACAAAACGTGCTCGATAAAGTAAAGCCTATTGCAAAGGACTATAATGTTCAAGTAAAAGTAGATCATGATGTATTTATGAACGCTCGCTCTCTTGATGATGATATTCGAAATGGAAAAGACCGAAATACGATTCAAACTAATTTCAATGGTCTATTTGAATCAGTCGATGAGAATGTCAATCATAAACATCGTTAAATGAAGAAGCAGCTGTCTGTGAAGGACGGCTGTTTTTTTTGATGAGAAGACATATAAAAAAGCTGCCATTGAAGCCAGGCAGCTATTCCTCGAACATGCAACTATTAATTTTTCTTGTTAGAAGCAGATTTGTTTGTTGTTTTGGATTCCGCTTCTTCCTTTTGAGCGTTAGTTTCATTTTGTTTGAGGCGACCTTCTCTTTTTTTCGTATCTGCTGGTGCCGTAGCGACACTCTTTGTATTTTTTACATTTTTTGCAGAAGAGCTTGTCTCATTAGCTTGTGTGTTTGGCTTCTCGTTGTTAGTTGACTGACTATTTTCGTATTCAGCTTCCACGTCGCTTGCTAGAGCTGCAGAAACTTGAGCGTAAGTATGGTCTGTATAGTTCATCATATTTTCGTATACTTCGGGGCTCGCGAGTCCATCAGGTTCTACGCTTGCTTCTTCTTTCTTAATCGTTTCAGTCCATTCTTTTGTTTCTTGAATAAGTTTTTTTCCTATAATTACTTCTTCAACAATAACTGGTCGTTTGGTTATTTCCACTCGTTCTTCCATGATTGGAACACGAATAATTTCATCTTCTGTAAGTGGCCCAGCGTTATAGTCTCCGTCAACTACAGGGCGACGTTCAATATAAAACTCTTCTCTCGTAACAGGAACGTGTACAGTTCTTTCTTCCTCTATTACTTTTTTGTGGAGTTTTACTTCACCGACTTGGACGCGTTCTTTTAAGATATCTAATTTTTCTTCACGTAGTTGGACGGCTCTATGCTCGTTGTGTTCCGTATAGGTTCCGTACGCTGGAGTTTGTTCAGAGCTTACGGCATCTATCAAGATTAGAATTTTACCAGCAGCTACATCTGTCTCGCACTGCACGGCTGAGAAGTCTGGTATGCCCATGCGGATTAATTTTGATTTCAAGCTGTTTCCTTGTTTGAGCCCCATGCCGCCTGTCATCATGGTAAAAAAGTTATCCATCATGACGCCAGCTAATGAACTTACGGCAGGTGAACCAGCTTCAATAATTACATTTGTATCGTGACCTATTTGAAATGTATTGCTTTTACTGTTAGAAATAACCATAATGTCTGTTTCTCTATAACCTTGACGCTTTAAATTATGGATAACATCTAAAGCTTCTTTCTCTGAAAAAAAAGTTCCGACTACACGTTTATTCATTCTCATTACTTCAGCTCCCTTTTTTATGAAAATAGATAATAGAAGTCCTTACAATTGCTTCCACTATGTACATACCCTGCAAAAATTTAATTAAAACGTTCAAGAGAAAATTTTACAAATAGTGTGCAAATGTAACAAATACTCCATGTTTTCTTAACATAATATCGTAAAAGGGATTTGCTTCATAAAATAAGAGGATAAAAGAAAATAAGTAGGTCAAACTATTAGTGTAGATTTTCACAAAACCTTTTTAGATAATACTAAAAAGAGTATGATTAACGTGTGAGGTGAAGGTGAGTGAAGAAAGTCATTCATCAAGCAGCTTTTTTAATGCTAGTAAGTATTGTGTTTTGTATAATGCCATACCGTGCAGATGCGAATGAAAAGGAGCCGATGAGATTATTTCTTGAGCGCGTGTATGTGGATGGAGTCGTAAGTCAAGAGATGATCAAAAGCCCTTCTATGACGAAAAAACAATTAATGAAAAAATATAAAAATTGGCGACTGCTTAAAGAAACGGATCAAGAGCTAGTTTTTAGAACAAGCATAGACGATATTTCACCTATTTTAAAAGAGAACGGTTATGTAGGGCTTTCTGTTAACGGTATTCTCTCAGCATTTGAAGGCAAACCAGCTTCGTCGCAGCACATTATACAATCGTTTTTTCAAATTGACATCAAAAGGCTTGAGAGCTATCAGCATGAACAATTAAAGAAAGGTATTCGCGTTCAATCAAAAGATGAATATCTTTCCCTCATTAATTTCTATAAAATCTATCAGCTCCAGCAGCGGCCGCTTTCAATCAAGCAGCCGTTTTTTAGTATGGTAAAATAATTATTGAATTCAACATTCTAAATTGCTTCTATTTGCTTTTGGCGATATGTTAAAATGGTATTCAGCAGTCTAGTATTGTATATATTTTAAAAGGTCATTCATCAATAAAAGTGGGCGGTTCTATTTTTTATAGCTATTGTAAAAATAGGTTGGCAAAGATGAAAAGAGGCAAACGTTCTCTTGAACGTCTTTTTAAAAAGCAGCTTTAAAGGAAAATAGAGAACGATGCGGGCAGGATTCTTCGTAGGCAAAGTTGAAGGTCACTGCCCGCGCGTACATGATTAAGGAGAGAGCTTATTGTTTGATTATATCAAAGGTACTGTTACATATATAAATCCTGAGTATGTAGTAATCGAAAACAACGGGATAGGCTATCAAGTCTTTACGCCGAATCCATATGTATTTTCAATTGATGAACAACCAAAGACGGTTTACACCTATCAATATGTAAGAGAAGACGTAATTGCACTTTACGGGTTTGCTTCCCGAGAACAAAAGGATTTATTTATGAAGTTAATTAGCGTGTCAGGAATCGGCCCAAAAGGCGGTTTAGCTATTTTAGCGTCAGGTAATCCAGCGCAGGTTGTCCAAGCTGTGGAAGAGGAAGACGAGAAGTTTTTAGTTAAGTTTCCAGGAGTAGGTAAAAAAACAGCTCGACAGATGATTCTAGATTTAAAAGGAAAGCTGCATGATATTGTACCAGATGCCGTTCCTTCTTTATTTGCAGATTTGGACGCACAAGAAGTCAAATCTCAAAGTTCAGAAGCACTCGATGAAGCGATTGAAGCACTTAAAGTATTAGGTTATGCAGAAAGAGAAATCAAAAAAATTGTTCCGGCTTTAATGAAAGAAACGATGACAACGGATCAGTATATTAAAGAAGCGCTAAAACGATTATTGAAACAATAAGTAAGGGAGGAGTAAAATGGACGATCGTATTGTAACGGGAGATGTTCTTGGTGAAGAAGAAATCATCGAGCAAAGTTTGCGGCCGCAAACCTTACAGCAGTATATTGGTCAGCATAAAGTAAAATCCCATTTGGATATTTTTATTAAAGCTGCCAAAATGCGAAGCGAAACGTTAGATCACGTGCTTTTATATGGTCCTCCAGGATTGGGGAAAACAACTCTTGCTACTATTATCGCTAATGAAATGGGCGTGCAAATCCGAACGACCTCTGGGCCAGCTATTGAGCGTCCAGGCGATTTAGCCGCAGTTTTAACTAGCTTAGAGCCTGGAGATGTGCTTTTTATTGATGAAATTCACCGATTAAATCGTTCGGTTGAAGAAGTACTGTACCCAGCAATGGAAGATTTCTGTTTGGACATTGTTATTGGAAAAGGAACGAGTGCACGTTCCGTCCGTCTGGATTTGCCTCCGTTTACGCTAGTAGGTGCAACGACAAGAGCAGGGCTTTTATCTTCTCCTTTGCGTGATCGCTTCGGCGTTTTAAGCCGTTTAGAATATTACCAAGAAGAAGATCTTGCTTCGATAGTAGAAAGAACAGCCGCTATTTTAGATGTAGAGATTGATGAAAAAGCTACATTTGAGATGGCTAGGCGTGCTAGGGGAACTCCGCGTATTGCGAATCGCTTGCTTCGAAGAGTGAGAGATTTTGCTCAGGTCAAAGGAGACGGAGCCATAACCGAAAGGCTTGCCAACGAAGCATTAGAAATGTTGCAGGTGGACCGTTTAGGTCTTGATCATATTGACCATAAATTATTAAGAGGGATTATCGAAAAATTTAGGGGCGGCCCTGTAGGGTTAGACACAATATCGGCTACTATTGGTGAAGAGTCTCACACAATTGAAGACGTATACGAGCCTTATCTATTGCAAATCGGCTTTCTGCAGCGAACGCCGCGAGGACGAATTGTGACGCCTTTGGTCTATGATCATTTTCAGCTGGAGGTGCCTGATCAGTGAATGATATGCCTAAGATGCTTATCACATTAGGGGGCATTTTAGTCGTCATTGGACTGTTATGGCAGTTCGTCGGCAAGCTTCCAGGCGATATTTTTATCAAAAAAGGAAATACAACCTTTTATTTCCCGATTGTGACATGTATTCTAGTAAGCGTTGTATTATCACTTATTTTTTATGTAATTGGCAAATTTAAATAATTAAGTAGAAACAGGTGAACATTTTGAAAGTAGATTTATTTGATTTTCATTTACCAGAAGAATTGATTGCCCAAACGCCGCTTGAGCAGCGAGATGCGTCAAGACTCATGGTATTAAACAAAGAAACAGGAAGTGTGAAGCATCATATGTTTCATGATCTTCTTGATTATGTGCAAGAAGGAGATTGTTTAGTGTTAAATGACACACGTGTTCTTCCTGCACGATTGTTTGGGACAAAAGAAGATACAGGTGCTAATATTGAAGTATTGCTTTTAAAACAAACACAGGGCGATACGTGGGAGACGCTTGTAAAACCGGCTAAACGAGTAAAAGAAGGCACGGTTATTTCGTTTGGTGACGGACGTCTGACAGCTGTATGTAAAGAAACGAGCGACCAAGGCGGACGTTTGTTAGAATTCAACTATGAAGGCATCTTTTATGAGGTTCTAGAACAACTGGGAGAAATGCCGCTGCCCCCTTATATTAAAGAGCGCTTGGATGACCAAGAGCGCTACCAAACGGTTTTTGCTCGCGAACAAGGCTCTGCAGCAGCGCCAACAGCAGGTCTTCACTTTACAGAAGAGATGCTTGAACAGTTAAAAGAAAAAGGTGTGCATATTGCATTTTTAACGCTTCATGTTGGATTGGGTACATTCCGTCCAGTCAGTGTTGACGACTTAGAAGAGCACGATATGCACTCAGAGTTTTATCAAGTGAGTGAAGGAACCGCTGCTTTACTAAACAGCGTACGCGAAAAAGGCGGTCGTATTATTTCAGTAGGCACAACTTCTACCCGTACCCTTGAAACGATTGCAACTGAGCATAACGGCAAATTTGTTGCTTCTTCAGGCTGGACCAATATTTTTATCTTCCCAGGGTATGAATTTAAAGCAATTGATGGAATGATTACAAATTTCCATCTTCCAAAATCTACGCTCATTATGCTTGTAAGTGCCTTAGCAGGAAGAGAAAACGTTATTTCTGCCTATGAACAAGCTGTAGCAGAGAAGTATCGTTTTTTCAGCTTCGGCGACGCGATGCTAATTTTGTAATTTAACATGAAAGGAATACATCAATGACAGCAATTCGTTACGAACATATAAAAACTTGTAAACAAACAGGAGCGCGTTTAGGGATTGTCCATACGCCTCACGGCTCATTTGAAACGCCTATTTTCATGCCAGTAGGCACATTAGCTACAGTAAAAACAATGTCTCCGGAAGATTTAAAAGCAATGGGGGCAGGCATTATTTTAAGTAATACTTATCATTTATGGCTTCGTCCAGGTCATGAAATTGTTAAAAAAGCGGGAGGCCTTCATAAATTTATGAACTGGGATCGTCCCATCTTAACGGATTCAGGCGGCTTCCAAGTTTTTAGCTTAAGTGATTTGCGCCGTATTGAAGAAGAAGGCGTTCATTTCCGCAACCATTTGAATGGAGACAAGCTTTTCTTATCTCCAGAAAAAGCGATGGACATCCAAAATGCGCTTGGGTCTGATATTATGATGGCATTTGATGAATGCCCACCTTATCCAGCAGAATATGACTACTTAAAACGTTCAGTTGAACGCACAAGCCGCTGGGCAGAGCGATGCCTTGAGGCTCACAGCCGCCCTCAAGACCAAGGTCTTTTTGGTATTGTTCAAGGCGGAGAGTTTGAAGATTTACGCCGTCAAAGTGCAGCTGATTTAGTTTCAATGGACTTCCCAGGTTATGCTGTGGGAGGGCTGTCAGTTGGAGAACCAAAAGATGTAATGAATCGTGTGCTTGAGTTTACGACGCCATATTTACCAACCGACAAACCACGTTATTTAATGGGAGTGGGATCACCTGACTCGTTAATTGATGGAGCGATTCGCGGGATCGATATGTTTGATTGCGTATTACCAACGCGTATTGCACGTAACGGAACGCTTATGACAAGCGAAGGTCGTCTTGTTGTTAAAAATGCAAAATATGCAGAAGACTTCGGTCCGATTGATCCAAACTGTGACTGCTACACATGTCAAAATTATTCAAGAGCGTATATTCGCCACTTAATTCGCTGTAATGAAACGTTTGGAATTCGTTTAACATCTTACCATAACTTATATTTTCTGCTAAACTTAATGGAGCAAGTCCGTGAAGCCATTCGCGAAGACCGACTTGGCGATTTCCGCGATGAGTTCTTTGAAAAATACGGGTTTAACGGCCCGGACGCAAAGAATTTCTAGGTCACTACAGGAATTTTCATCAAATTTATGAATGAGTACCTGTTGATAATATAAATAAAAGGAGGAGTTTTCATGGGTGTTTTACAAAATATTTGGCCATTACTTTTAATGTTTGTCATTTTCTATTTCTTGTTAATCCGTCCACAGCAAAAACGTCAAAAAAACGTACAGCAAATGCAATCAGCACTTAAAAAAGGTGATAAGATTGTTACAATTGGCGGTATGCACGGTCTGGTAGAAGCAATCGATGAGTCACAAGTTGTGGTTCGCAGCACTGACGGTTCAAAATTAACGTTTGACCGCAATGCTATTCGTGAAGTAAGAAGCGTAGATTAATAAAAAAACGTCACGTACATGTACGTGACGTTTTTTTATGCTTCTCGTGAACCGGCAATGTTTACGCCAACAATTCCCCCGAGAATAGCGACTCCAATAAATCCAGCGTGAAATAAAAGCTGCTGTGCAGAAAACAGGTGACTATAGCCGAGGAATTGCAGCAAAAACATTAAAAAAGAATAAGAAATACCAGTGGCGCCTCCAACAAGAAGTCCCTTTGAACCGTTTCGTCCTCCTGCGATAAAGCCTCCGATAAACAGTGTAATAAATGAGAGAATAAGTAAAAATAAACGTACGGACTGTTCTTCAAGCGATGTGAATTTTAAAATAAGCGAAAAGATAATGCTAATCGCTAAAGCCATCCCTAAGATTGTTGCTACCCCTGCAAATACAGCGTTGCTCATTCGTTTTGCACCCAACTTGTTTCCCCCTCATGAAATAAAAAGATAGGTGAACCCTTAGTACGAGCATATTCGGGATGACTTCAAAATAGACGCATAAAAGTAAGGCTATTTTAAAATAAATGGTACAAACTACAAGGGAATACATAAAGGAGGTCTTTGCGGTGGAGTTGTTGATCATGGTTGCGCGAACCGTTCTTTTATATGTAGTAGTTTTAATTATTTTTCGCGTTATGGGTAAAAGGGAAATAGGGGAGCTGAGCATATTGGATTTAGTGGTCTTTATTATGATTGCTGAAATGGCAGTAATGGCTATTGAAAATCCAAAAGATCCTTTGCTGTATTCAATTCTTCCGATGTTAACGCTTCTTATTATTCAAATCGGCTTAGCTATATGGTCTCTTAAAAGCAATCGAATGCGAAATTTTATTGATGGCAAACCTAGCATTATTATTGAGAATGGAAAAATAAACGAACATGAAATGAAAAGGCAGCGATATAACTTCAATGATTTGCTCGTGCAGCTGCGAGATAAAAATATAAAAAATGTAGCTGATGTTGAATTTGCTATTTTAGAATCTTCAGGAAGGCTATCGGTGTTTGAAAAAGATCAGCAATCAGGTGAAAAAGGCAATTTGAATTTGCCTTTTATCATTGACGGCATTATTCAAGAAGAGCATCTGTTGCATGAACATAAAACGACGGAATGGTTAAAGACAGAGCTGCAAAAGCTAGGGTATTCAAACTTAGATAAGATTTCATATTGCAGCTACGACAACGGAAAATTTTTTGTAGATTTGAAACAATAAAACGCGGATTGCTCCGCGTTTTATTTTCGTTTAAAATAGCGTAAAACAGAAAAACGGTTTAATTCTTCTTTTGTTATCAGTCTAAAAAGCAGCAAAAACAGTACGTATACAACGCTTGTAAGTACAATTGATAAAACGGTTCGTAAGCTCAAAGGGATGGAATTGAAAAGATTCATATAAGCGAAGTGTCCGGTAAAACCTGATATTCCCATGACAGAAAAACTGCGAAGATACTCAAACACATGAAGCTTATACGTGATTTTTTTCATGACGGTAGACAGATGTAAAAGAGTGACAAGCATCATTCCCACAACAATTGCAAGGCCAGCTCCCATAATGCCTAGATTGGGCTGAGTTGCGAGTAAGAAGATAAGAGATGTTTTGACCGCTGCTCCGATAAAACTGTTAATCATGGCGGCTTTTGCAAGGTCTAGCGCCTGCAGAACAGCTTGAAGCGGCCCTTGAAAGTAATAAAAGATAAAGAAAGGAGCCATGACTTTGACAAAAATAGCAGCTTTGTCAGAACCATACATCAATTCCATTACCGGATTAGCAAATACATAAAGAACAACAACGGCCAGTCCACCTGTTACAAACGACAAGCGGAGAGCTTGATGAAGCCGATATTCGATTTGTTTCATTTGATTCTGTGCAAGAGATTCACTGATTGCGGGAACCAAAGAAGTGGATAGAGACACCGTTACAAAAGAAGGCAACATCAGGAGAGGGAGTGCAAAGCCCGTTAATTCTCCGTACTGCTTCGTTGCTACCGCTGTCGCTACTCCTGCGATTGCTAAACTTTGAGCTACTACAATCGGTTCTAAAAACCAAGATATTGACCCAATCATGCGGCTTCCTGTCGTGGGAAGAGCGATTCGCATTAAGTCAAGGAACGTATCTTTGCCTGCATGTAAAGAAGCAAAAAATTTTCGTCTTACCGTTATTTTCTTCTTTCGCTTGAACATAAACACCATATAAAACAGTGAAGCTAGTTCTCCAAATACGGAAGAGAGCATAGCGCCAGCCGCAGCGTACTCAATTCCATAAGGCAAAAATGCTTTTGTACACACGGCAATTAACGTAATGCGCACCACTTGTTCGATAATTTGAGAATAAGCGGCAGGCTTCATTTGCTGCTTTCCTTGAAAATATCCGCGGATGACAGACGAGACGGCGATGATTGGAATAACTGGAATAATCGCAAGCAGCGGATAGATCGTACGTGAATCTGTAAAGAAGGTTTTTGCTACAACGGGAGCGAATAATATTAGTCCGAGCGTAAATAAAAAGCTCAGCGTACACGTAATACTTAAAGAGACGACAAGTATTTTTTTTATTTTATGCCTGTCACCTAAAGCTTCTGCTTCTGCCACTAACTTGGATATGGCAACCGGTAGCCCAAGCTGTGTTAAGGTGATTACTAATACCAGCGTGGGGACCGCCATCATATAAAGTCCCACACCTTCGTCTCCAATCATTCGAGCCACCACAATTCGATTGACAAACCCGAGTACACGTGTAATTAAGCCAGCAATTATTAAAATAATAGTTCCCTGTAAAAATTTAGACATATACTCACTGCTTTCTTGAGGTTTATACAGTGAATATATGCGCCCCCGGTGTCCAAGCATGACAAGTATTCCTCATACGAGAAAGAAATTTTACGCAAAATGTCAAACGGAAAGGAGGATCGATATGACACATCCATTTATTTCAGCTTCGAAAGAACTTATACAGCCTGTCGTATCCAGCAAAATGGAAGAATTTCATATGCTCGGATATGAAGAAGTAACGGAGAACGATTTATTGAGTTATTTGGAAATGAAAAAATGGAAAAAAGAAAAGGAGCTATCTCTCCATCAAGTTGTAAATGATATTTTATCTGTTAAGATCACGCAGGTGATGAGCTATGTAACAATTGAATCTTATAAATCTGATATGTTCTCAAGTGTTAATAATGGAGAAGACTGGAAAGAATTATTAAAGTAGAGTTTGTAAAATACATGTATTAAAATTTGATAAGGTCTTTATTTGACAGACATTAGGTTATGAATGATAATTAGATTGGTCATTTATCTATTGTTATCATTTCATGTTTTTTACATAAGAAGGAGGATTTTCTGTCGATGGTTAAAAGAGGACGTATCGTTGCCTTTTTCCTCTTAGTACTGCTTGTGTTTAGTACAATCGGAACAACGATGACTGGAATTACAAAAGATATTAAACTTGGCCTCGACCTTCAAGGTGGATTTGAAATTTTATATAAAGTCAGTCCAGCTAAAAAAGGCGATGTCATTGACAAAAAGGCACTTAACAGCACGGTTGAAGCGCTGCGTCAACGTGTCGATGTACTGGGAGTTAGTGAGCCCAGCATTCAAATTGAAGGAAACGACCGCATACGCGTTCAGCTAGCTGGTGTCACGAATCAAAAGCAAGCCAGGGATTTGTTATCAACTCAAGCAAACTTAACGTTCCGTGACGTGAACGATAAGGTGCTGATGGATGGTACAGACTTAGCGCAAGGCGGAGCAAAGCAATCGTTTGACCAAAGCAATCAGCCTAGCGTCTCACTAAAGTTAAAAAATGCGAAAAAATTTGAAAAGATCACGCGAGAGCTTTCTCAAAAACCAGCACCTAACAATTTAATTGTCATTTGGCTGGATTATGAAGAAGGAAAAGACTCGTACCAAAAAGAAGCGACAAAACAAAATCCGAAGTATCTATCTGCAGCCTCTGTTAGCAGCGTGTTAACACAGCCAGATGTTGAGATTTCAGGTGGAAACTTCACAGTGAAAAGTGCAACGCAGCTGGCGGAATTGCTAAATGCCGGGTCGCTGCCGGTTAAATTGGATGAGCTATACTCTACATCCGTTGGAGCACAGTTCGGAGAAGAAGCTCTTCACACAACTATATTAGCGGGTATTATCGGGATCGGAATTATCTTCCTTTACATGCTGTTTTTCTATCGTTTACCGGGGCTTATTGCCATTATTACACTCAGTTTTTATATCTACTTGAACTTAGTTGTATTTGACTTGATGCATGTGGTTATGACGCTTCCAGGTATCGCGGCTCTTATTCTCGGCGTAGGTATGGCAGTAG
Organism: Priestia sp. SIMBA_032; assembly: GCF_046535215.1. NCBI lineage: Bacteria > Bacillati > Bacillota > Bacilli > Caryophanales > Bacillaceae > Priestia > Priestia sp. SIMBA_032. The sequence goes on from NZ_JAWRXD010000002.1 coordinate 268,965, forward strand.
ATGCAAATATTATTACCTACGAGCGGATTAAAGATGAACTCAAAACAGGAAGGTCTGTTATATCGGCATACCGGGCAGGAAATCGTCGCTCTCTTGCCACCATTTTTGATGCCAATATTACAACGATGCTAGCGGCTCTTGTATTGTTCTTTTATGGTCAAAGTTCAGTAAAAGGATTTGCTACAACGTTAATGATCGGGATTGTGCTAAGCTTTATTACGGCCGTATACGGTACGCGATTATTAATGAGCCTTTTAGTAAATAGCCGCTGGTTTGATAAAAAACCAGGCTACTTTGGCGTGAAGAAAGAGCAAATTCACGATTTAAGCAAAGACGACGGCACAACCGTTTTACCTACAGCGTGGGATAAAATTGACTTTGTAAAATACCGTAAAGCGTTCTTCACGTTTTCAAGCGTGCTCGTCATTATCGGTATTATCTCGGTTGCCGTGTTCAGGCTGAACCTCGGTATTGACTTTACAAGCGGAACTCGCATAGAGATTCCAGCAAATCATACCGTTACGCAGGCTGAGATACAGCGCGAAATGAAGTCTCTCGATATCAAAACCGATGACGTAGTTATTACAGGGAAAAGTAATGATACGGGTGTCGTACGTGTAGTTGGGGTCTTAAATAAAAAAGAAATTGCCAATTTAAAAGATCACTTTAAAGATAAATACGGTTCAGAACCAAATGTGAGCACCGTCTCACCGACAGTTGGAAAAGAACTAGCGAAAAATGCAATGATGGCGATTGTAATTGCTTCAATCGGAATTATCATTTATGTAACGATTCGATTTGAATTTTACATGGCGCTTGCAGCCGTGCTTGCCCTGTTGCATGATGCGTTCTTTATCGTTACAGTCTTCAGCTTAACGAAGTTAGAGGTTGATTTAACGTTTATCGCCGCTGTCTTGACGATTGTTGGTTACTCAATTAACGATACGATCGTTACGTTTGACCGCATTCGTGAAAATATGCAGAAATTTAAATCCAAAACGTTTGACGATTTGGCGTTTATCGTAAATCTAAGTTTGCGTGAAACATTTACTCGTTCAATGAACACCGTTTTAACAGTTGTAATTGCAGTTGTAGCACTTCTTGTATTCGGAAGTGAATCAATTCAAAACTTCTCCATTGCCCTGTTAGTAGGTTTAATTCTTGGTGCATATTCATCTGTGTTTATTGCTGCTCAGCTATGGCTTGTGTGGAAAGGGAAACAGTTGAAGCGCGAGGAACAAAAAGAAGTAGAAAGCAAGTAATTCAAAAACGTGCGAAGTGTTCGCACGTTTTTTTTGTGCGTGAAAATTCAAGGCGCACTGTCAGAAAAATATGCTTATTTTCTTTCGTTGCTCCATTTCATCCACTCTAGTATAATAATGTGGGTTAAGGGGTGAAGAGACATGTTACAGTCAAAAAAACGTTGGAATGTTCAAGAATGTGATGAACAACTTGTTAATGAATTTGTAGAAAACCTCAATATTACACCTCTAGTAGCTTCGTTATTACTTAATAGAGGCATGACAACAGTAGAAGCGGCACGTGAGTTTTTACACGTTGATGCACAAACGTTCCACGATCCGTTTTTATTGCACGATATGGACAAAGCGGTAGCTCGTATTCAGCAAGCAATTGATCATAATGAAAAAATTATGATCTATGGAGATTACGATGCGGACGGCGTCAGCAGTACTTCTGTTATGTTATCTGCTTTACAGCAGCTCGGCGCTGATACTGATTTTTATATTCCTAATCGCTTTACAGAAGGTTATGGGCCGAATAAGGCAGCATTTGATAAAATAAACGCAGGCGGCTATCAGCTGGTGATTACGGTAGACACAGGTATTTCGGCAGTCGAAGAAACGGCGTATGCACGTGAATTAGATTTTGATTTAATTATTACGGATCACCACGAGCCGGGTCCGGTTTTACCGGATGCGTATGCAATTATTCATCCAAAGCTGCCGGGAAGTACATATCCATTTAAAGAACTGGCAGGTGTAGGAGTGGCTTTTAAACTCGCTCATGCGCTGTTAGGGGAGCTTCCGGAACATTTGTTAGAACTAGCAGTGATTGGGACGATTGCTGACTTAGTTCCTTTAGTCGACGAAAACCGCTTAATTGCTCGCAAAGGTCTTGACTATTTGAAGTTCACGAAGCGCACTGGAATTGAAGCGCTGCTGAGTGTATGTGGAGTAAAGCGCGAAGAAATTACTGAAGATACAATTGGATTTGCTATGGCTCCTCGCATTAATGCAGTAGGGCGTCTTCAAGATGCTGATCCAGCTGTTCACTTGCTTATGACAACAAATGCTGAAGAGGCAAAAGGTTTAGCTAAAGAAATTGATGCGTTAAACAAGGAAAGGCAGCAAATCGTAAACGATATTACGGAAGAAGCCGTTGAATTTGTTGAAAATATGTATCCTCCGGACGAAAACAGCGTTCTTATTGTAGAGGGGGAAGGATGGAATGCAGGCGTTGTTGGAATTGTCGCTTCTAGGCTCGTAGAAAAGTTCTACAGACCAACAATTGTACTAAGTATTGACTCCGAAAATCGTATTGCCAAAGGTTCAGCAAGAAGTATCGAAGGCTTTGACTTATTCGCGAACTTATCTAAATGCCGTGACATTTTGCCGCATTTTGGAGGGCATCCAATGGCAGCCGGCATGACGTTAAACAGCGATGATGTAGAAGAGCTGCGCAGACGTCTTAATGAACAAGCAAGCAACGTGTTAACCGAACAGGATTTTATTCCAATTACATCAGTTGATACAGTATGCACAACAGAGGAAATTACGCTGGAGAACATTGAACAAATGAGTGCGCTTGCTCCATTTGGTATGCATAACCCGAAGCCAAAAGTTCTCATTAAAGATGTTCATACAACATCTATGCGGAAAATTGGTGCTAATAAAAATCATTTAAAACTCGTATTTGAAGACAGCGGTGTATCGGTTGATGCAGTAGGATTTGGGTTAGGCTATATATTAGATGAAGTATCTCCTATAGCTAAGGTATCATTAGTAGGTGAACTATCTATTAATGAGTGGAACAATATGCGCAAACCGCAGCTGATGGTAGAAGATATCTCTGTAGACGAGTGGCAGATGTTTGATTATCGCAGTGCGGTTGATGTCAAACGTTTCTTTGAACAGGTATTCACGGATCAAATGAAAGTCGTTGCTTTTCATGATTCAACAATTGATAAATACAAGTCGCTGCTGCCGATAGAGCATGTTGTTCTTATTCAAAATGAAGAACAGGCAAACGCATGTATGTTTGCAGGGGAACAGATCGTTTTATTAGATTTACCTCCTTCACAGAAGTGGCTTGAAGCTTTGTTTGTCCAAGGTATTCCTTCTAGAATATACGCTATTTTCTTAACGGAAGAAGACCATTATTTTGATACAATCCCAACTCGCGATCACTTTAAATGGTTTTACGGCTTTTTAGCGAAAAAGGGTCCTTTTGATTTAAAACGCTACAAAGAAGATTTAGCGATTCATAAGGGCTGGTCAAAAGAAACGATTGATTTTATGGCAAAGGTGTTTTTTGAGTTAGAATTTGTTACAATAAACAATGGCTTAATTTCGTTAGTGAAAAATTCTGCGAAACGTGATTTAATAGAATCTGCGACTTATCGCCAAAAGCAGCAGCAGATTGAAATAGAAAAAAACTTTATTTATACGTCATATGTACAGCTTAAAAATCAATTTCAAGATATTTTTAAGCGTTCGATTGAATGAGGAGGCAACATTAGAATGAATTTTAAAGATTATATTACAATTGTACCTGACTGGCCAAAACCAGGTATTACATTTAAAGATATCTCAACATTAATGGATAACGGTGACGCATACCGTGCCGCAACGGATGAGATTGTAAAATATGCCAATGATAAACAAGTTGATATTATCGTAGGACCGGAAGCTCGCGGATTTATCGTTGGTTGTCCAGTAGCATACGCGCTAGGTATCGGCTTTGCACCTGTTCGTAAAGAAGGAAAATTACCGCGTGAAGTAATCAAAGTAGATTACGGTTTAGAATACGGTAAAGACGTATTAACGATTCACAAAGATGCAATTAAGCCAGGTCAGCGCGTGTTGATTACAGATGATTTATTAGCAACAGGCGGTACAATTGAAGCGACAATTAAGCTTGTCGAAGAATTAGGCGGAATTGTTGTTGGAGCTGCGTTCTTAATTGAACTTTCTTACCTTGACGGCCGTGATAAACTAGACGGTTACGATGTATTCACATTAATGACGTATTAAGAAGAACGATCACATAAAAAAGAGTACCTGATACAGGTGCTCTTTTTTCGTTAAAAAACGTTAATACGTAAAATGGAAATGATGTAAATTTCATAAATTAGACGCAAAGGCTTTACATCCTTGGATTTTTTCAAGATAATAGTTACAATATGAATTAAAAATGCTAGTTGATAAAAGGTGATTTCATGGCAAATGAGCAAGTCCTAACAGCGGAACAGGTCATTGACAATACGAAGCGATATTTAAATGAAGAAGACGTGGCTTTTGTACAAAAAGCATATGATTTTGCAAAAGAAGCTCACAAAGAACAATATCGCAAGTCGGGTGAACCATATATTATCCACCCGATTCAAGTCGCAGGAATTTTAGTTGATCTAGATATGGATCCAGCAACAATTGCAGCTGGATTTCTACATGATGTGGTTGAAGATACAGAGATAACACTAAAGGATTTAGAAAAAGCTTTTAACGAAGAAGTAGCAATGCTCGTAGACGGTGTAACGAAACTTGGGAAAATTAAATATAAGTCTAAAGAAGAGCAGCAGGCTGAAAATCACCGCAAGATGTTTGTAGCAATGGCTCAAGATATTCGAGTTATATTGATCAAACTTGCGGATCGTCTTCATAACATGCGTACGCTAAAGCATTTACCGCAGGAAAAGCAGCGACGCATTTCAAATGAAACGCTTGAAATTTTTGCTCCTCTTGCTCATCGTCTTGGTATTTCAAAAATTAAGTGGGAGCTTGAAGATACAGCTTTACGTTACTTAAATCCTCAGCAATATTATCGCATTGTCAATTTGATGAAGAAAAAACGTGCGGAACGCGAGCAATATTTGGCTGAAGTTATTGATGAAGTTCGTGAGCAGGTAGATGAAGTGTCAATTAAAGTTGAAATTTCAGGACGTCCAAAACATATTTATTCCATTTATCGTAAAATGGCACTGCAAAACAAGCAGTTTAATGAAATTTACGATTTACTAGCTGTGCGCATTATTGTAAATAGCATTAAAGACTGCTATGCGGTGTTAGGAATTATTCATACGTGCTGGAAGCCAATGCCAGGACGTTTCAAAGATTATATTGCGATGCCAAAACAAAATATGTACCAGTCTCTTCATACAACGGTTATCGGACCAAAAGGTGATCCGTTAGAAGTTCAAATTCGAACATTTGACATGCACCAAATTGCTGAGTATGGAATTGCTGCTCACTGGGCTTACAAAGAGGGAAAAACTGCTGAGCATGCTTCATTTGAAGAAAAGTTAACGTGGTTTAGAGAAATTTTAGAATTTCAAAATGATGCAAACGATGCAGAAGAGTTTATGGAATCTCTAAAAGTTGATTTGTTTTCTGACATGGTTTACATTTTTACGCCAAAAGGCGACGTCATTGAGCTTCCTTCGGGTTCTGTTCCAATTGATTTTTCCTATCGTATTCACTCTGAAATCGGAAATAAAACCATTGGAGCAAAAGTTAACGGCAAGATGGTTACGCTTGATTACCGTTTGAAAACGGGAGACATTATCGAAATTTTGACGTCTAAGCATTCGTATGGTCCAAGCAAAGACTGGTTAAAGCTTGCTCAAACGTCTCAAGCTAAAAATAAAATTCGCCAATTCTTTAAAAAGCAAAGCCGCGATGAAAATATTGAAAAAGGTAAAGAGCTGGTTGAAAAAGAAATTCGTCAAATGGAGTTTGACTTAAAAGAAGTATTAACAGCTGATAATATCAAACGAGTAGCGGAGAAGTTTAATTTCTCAAATGAAGATGATATGTATGCAGCTATTGGATATAACGGATTAACTGCGGCTCAAGTAGCTAATCGTTTAACCGAGAAGTGGAGAAAGCAGCGCGATCAAGAACAAGAGATCCAAATTGATGATATTGCACGCGACACTGCAGCTAAGCGTGTTCGCCAGCATAAACGAAAAGATTCTGGTGTTATCGTACCAGGTGTAGATAATATGCTGATTCGCTTGTCTAAGTGCTGTAATCCAGTTCCTGGAGATGAGATTGTTGGATTTATTACAAAAGGGCGAGGAGTATCTGTTCATAGAGCAGATTGTTTAAACGTTCACACAGATGATGCTGAAAGCCGTCTTATTCCTGTAGAGTGGGAAACACATATTAAAGAAGGCAAAGAGTTTAACGTGGAAATTGAAATTTCAGGATACGACCGCAGAGGCTTACTAAATGAAGTTCTGCAGGTTGTAAATGAGACTAAAACGAATATTTCAGCCGTTTCAGGAAAATCGGACCGAAACAAAATGGCTACGATTCATATGTCAATTTCTATTCATAACATCAGTCATCTTCATAAAGTGGTCGAGCGAATTAAGCAGCTTCGAGACATTTATTCTGTGCGCCGAATTATGCATTAAGAAAGGTCGTTATACATGAGAGTAGTCGTACAAAGAGCAAAGAATGCAAAAGTGACTGTTGCAGACGAGACGGTCGGTGAGATTAAGCACGGATATATGCTTTTAGTCGGTATTACCCACGAGGATACTGAAGCCGATGCAGAGTATGTAGCGGACAAAATTGTAAATTTGCGAGTGTTTGAAGATGAGTCTGGCAAAATGAATTTGTCGCTTCTAGATGTAGAAGGAGAAATTTTATCGGTATCTCAATTTACGCTGTACGGAGATTGCCGAAAAGGCAGAAGGCCAAACTTTATGGAAGCTGCTAGGCCAGATCATGCTGTAACGATTTACAACTATTTTAATAAAGTATTATCAGAAAAAAATATTCGAGTAGAAACCGGCGCATTTGGTGAAATGATGGACGTATCATTTACAAATGACGGACCGGTCACACTTATTGTAGAAAGCAAAGAAAAAACGCAGGCTCACAGATGAGCCTGCGTTTTTTCTTTGTTTTGAAAGTAGTGATCTAATCCTTCAGCAATAGCAGACGTAATCATTTGCTGATAACTGATGGAATTAATATACGTTTCTTCCCGTTCGTTGCTTAAAAAGCCCAGCTCAATTAATGTACTCGGACGCTTATTTTCGCGAAGAACATAATAGTTTCCAAATCGTTCTCCTTTGTCTTTCAATTTTGCATGTTCAATGAGTGACTGATGAATAGAATGTGTGAGTGGACTGTCCTGATGCTGATGGTAATAATAGGTCATAAGGCCAGTTAGCTGTGAGCTGTTTGTACTGTTGTAGTGAATGCTTATAAAAGCATCTGCTTTAGTCGGTTGCAGCGTGCGCTGTGAAAGCAGAACGTACTCATCATGGCTGCGAGTTAAAATGACGTGTACGCCTTCTTTTTGAAGTTTGTTTTGTAAAATAAGCGCTGTTCGGAGAGTGAGGTCTTTTTCATATGTGCCTTGTGTGCCGATGGCTCCTTTGTCTTTTCCTCCATGGCCTGCATCAATAATAATTGTTTTGCCCTTTAGGTGCTGTAAACTTTTACTCAGCGTATAAACAGGCTGGCGCTGCGCTACTTGCATGCTAGGCTGAACGCTGCGGAGCGCTACTGTTTTCGTGAATTTTTTAAACACCCAGCCTTGAATGTTCGAGCTTTCTACATAATACCAATCTCCTTGACGGTCTGAAACGGATAGTCTTGTATCTTTCGTCAATTTATTTGTAATTGAAAATGAACGTCCTGGACCGCTGCGTACATGAAGAGAGTCAGCTGTTACAACAATGGGTTGATGCACCGGTCGGTTTGGGCGCTCAAATGAGGAAGAACACAGTAACAAAAGGATACTTGCAGCTAAAACAGATACAGACTTCATGTTTAGATGGCGAATAGATAGACCTCCTTTTTATAACCAAATAGAGTATTCGATGAAAATAAAAAAAATCCTTTCTCTTATGTAAAAACATCTTTTTTGGGCAATGCTAATAAAAGGATAAGTAAGTGTAGGCAGGGAGGAAGAAACAATGAAGTTTAGTGAAAAAGGTGAACAATCGTTTCAGCAGGTAAACCCGGTATTCGGCATTCATTTTCATGATTTTATTGATAGAGAAAGTGAAGCTTCATCCCTTGAATTGGCTTCTGAATTTGGTTTAACGCTTCGAGATATTCAGAAACTAAGAAAACAATTAGACCGCTCTTAACATGAAAGGTGCTTGACAACTGCTCATTTCATTCGTAATATAGAAAGCAATTGCTAAATTAAAATGAATGTATAACATTTTTATATTGATAAGCCAAAGATCGAGAAAAGTAGTAAAGATGACACATGGCTAGAGAGGAAATGTCTTAGGCTGAAAGCATTTCTACATGATGACTTTATGAAAGAACACTCAGGAGGCTTCACTCTGAAAAGGGAACTTAGTAGGAGATGAACGCGTTCGTGCGTTAACGAAATGAGTGGAAACATGTCATATGTTTCAATTAGGGTGGTACCACGTGAGATTAACTCTCGTCCCTACTATGGAAAAATAGTAGAGGCGAGAGTTTTTTTGTATTGTAAATTTTAAATATAGGAGGCATATCACGTTATGTCAGTTCAAATACCTAGAGGCACACAAGATATTTTACCGGGCAAAGTAGAATATTGGCAGTTTGTTGAACAGCGAGCAAGAGAAATCTGCCGTGCGTTCAACTACCAAGAAATTCGTACACCAATGTTTGAACACACTGAATTATTTTTGCGCGGAGTGGGAGAAACAACGGATATTGTGCAAAAAGAAATGTACACATTTAAAGATCGAGGTGACCGCAGCTTAACGCTTCGTCCAGAAGGAACAGCTGCAGTTGGAAGATCATTTGTTTCAAATAAAATGTTTGGAAATCCAACGCAGCCAACAAAGCTGTTTTATATCGGTCCTATGTTTCGCTATGAACGACCTCAAGCGGGACGTTTCCGTCAATTCGTTCAGTTTGGCATAGAAGCACTAGGGGTAAATGATCCAGCTATCGATGCTGAAGTTCTTGCCCTGTTAATGAGTTTTTACCAATCGCTTGGATTGAAAAAATTAAAGCTGGTTGTTAACAGTTTAGGAGATACAGAAAGTCGTCAAGCTCACCGTCAAGCGCTTATCGATCACTTTGCACCTCGCATCGGAGAGTTTTGTAGCGACTGTCAAAGCCGCTTGGAAAAAAATCCTCTTCGTATTCTAGACTGTAAAAAAGATCGTGACCATGAACTGATGGCTACAGCGCCGTCTATTCTTGATTATTTAAACGACTATTCAAAAGAATATTTTGAAAAAGTACAGCAGTACTTAAGCGATTTAGACATTGACTATGTTGTAGATCCGACGTTAGTCCGCGGGTTAGATTATTATAATCACACAGCATTTGAACTAATGAGTGAAGCAGAAGGGTTTGGCGCCATTACAACTCTTTGCGGCGGAGGCCGTTATAATGGGCTGATTCAAGAGATCGGCGGACCTGAAACACCGGGTATCGGATTCGCTTTAAGTATTGAACGCTTATTATCTGCATTGGAAGCAGAAGGAATTGAGCTTCCGGTAGAAACAGGCGTAGATTGCTATGTAGTGACAATGGGCGATGAAGCGAAAGAAAAATCCGTTTCAATTGTAAATACGCTTCGACGTGCAGGCTTTGTAGCCGATAAAGATTATCAAGATAAAAAAATGAAAGCTCAGTTCAAAGCAGCGGATCGTGTACAAGCAAAATTTGTTGTTGTTCTAGGTGAAGATGAGCTAGCAAAACAAGTTGTAAACGTAAAGAATATGGAATCTGGCGAACAGCAAGAAGTATCAATTGATCAATTGGTCAGCTATTTGCAAGAACAAGTATAAGGGGGAACCATGATGACAAAACGTTCATACTACTGTGGAGACGTAACAGAACAAGCAACTGGCGAAACAGTTCTATTAAAAGGATGGGTTCAAAAACGCCGTGATTTAGGGGGATTAATCTTTATTGATTTACGCGACCGCGGCGGAGTTGTACAGGTTGTATTTAATCCTGAAAAATCTGCTGAAGCGCTAAAAATTGCTGAAGATGTACGTAATGAATTCGTACTGGAAGTGCAAGGAACTGTTGTAGCTCGTGAAGAGGGAACCGTTAACCCGAACTTAAAAACAGGTAAAATTGAAGTTCACGCTGAGCAGATTACCGTATTAAACAAAGCCAAAACACCTCCTTTTGCCATTGCGGATCAAACGGAAGTATCAGAAGATGTTCGATTAAAATATCGTTATTTAGACCTTCGACGTTCTGAGATGTTTAACACGCTTAAAATGCGCAATGACATTACAAAAACAATTCGTGACTTCTTAGATCAAAATGACTTTTTAGATGTTGAAACACCTATTTTAACGAAAAGTACGCCAGAAGGTGCACGTGATTATCTTGTGCCAAGCCGCGTGCACGAAGGGGAGTTTTATGCTCTTCCTCAATCACCGCAAATCTTTAAGCAGCTGCTAATGGTAAGCGGAGTTGAGCGTTATTATCAAATTGCTCGCTGTTTCCGCGATGAGGACTTGCGTGCAGATCGTCAGCCTGAATTTACTCAAATCGATATTGAAACATCATTTTTATCTCAAGAGGACATCATGACAATGACGGAAGAAATGATGTCTAAAGTAATGAAGCGCGTAAAAGATTTAGATATAACGACGCCTTTCCCGCGCATGTCATATGATGAAGCGATGAGCCGCTACGGTTCAGATAAGCCCGATACACGTTTTGAAATGGAGCTAGTCAACTTATCAGAGCTTGTTAAAGACTGCGGGTTCAAAGTATTTAGCGCAGCGGTTGAAAACGGCGGAGAAGTAAAAGCAATTAACGTAAAAGGTGCCGCTTCTAGCTATTCACGTAAAGATATCGATGCTCTAACAGAGTTCGTGAAAATTTATGGTGCTAAAGGGTTAGCATGGCTGAAAGTTGAAACTGACGGCTTAAAAGGACCGATTGCAAAATTCTTCAATGAAGATGAGCAAAAGCAATTTGCTGAAGCTCTTCAAACGGAAGAAGGAGATTTACTTTTATTTGTAGCTGATAAAAAGTCAGTTGTAGCAGATGCGCTTGGCGCTCTTCGTCTAAAGCTTGCAAAAGAACAAGGGATTATTGATGAAACGAAATTTAACTTCCTATGGGTAACAGATTGGCCTCTTCTTGAGCATGACGAAGAAGACAACCGTTACTACGCGGCTCATCATCCATTCACAATGCCAGTTCGTGAAGATTTACCAATGTTAGAAAGCGATCCTGGACAAGTCCGTGCACAAGCATATGACTTAGTATTGAATGGTTACGAACTTGGCGGAGGATCTTTACGTATTTATGAGCGTGATATTCAAGAAAAAATGTTTAAAACGCTTGGATTTACATTAGAAGAAGCATATGAGCAGTTCGGTTTCTTACTTGAAGCATTTGAATACGGTACTCCTCCTCACGGCGGAATTGCGTTAGGTCTTGACCGTTTGGTTATGCTTTTAGCAGGACGCACAAACTTGCGCGATACAATTGCCTTCCCTAAAACAGCAAGTGCAAGCTGCCTATTAACAAACGCACCTGGTGAAGTAAGTGAAGCGCAATTAGACGAGCTGCATTTGCAGGTAAAAAAGCAAAAAACAGAAGCGTAATCGATTGAACGTCTATAAAATCGAGCCTGTTACTTGAACATGACAGGCTCGATTTTTTTGTTTTGCTTATTAATTGCAAAGTGATTTTTTCTGTGATAAGATACTTTCAAGAACTAAATAGTCCTGATGTGTTCGTCCTTAATCCAGTTTTGACCGAACAATTTTTTGCTTGGGAGCTCGGAGTTTTTAACGAGCGTACATGCCTCATCTTGAGGACTTACAATGGTTAAAGCAGAGCACCCACCTGCCGAGAGCGGGTTCAAAACGAAGGCACTCGAGACGGCACGATCGGGACTAGCATACATACAAGAAATCCTCTATGTAATCATTTGCATAGAGTTTTTTTATGGATAAATAACGAATGCTCATGTTCGTTTTGCTAAAAATATGGTATAGTCAATTTCGTTGTTTATTTGAATTAATCATACACGTTGGTGTATTTAATAGAGGAGTGTTTTAACATGTTGCATCAGTTTTCACGTAATGAACTGGCGATAGGAAAAGAAGGATTAGCCACTTTAAAAGGCAGCACCGTTGCTATCTTAGGAATAGGCGGAGTAGGGTCATTTTCTGCTGAGGCTTTGGCCCGGTCAGGAGTAGGGCGTTTAATTCTTGTAGATAAAGATGATGTTGATATTACGAACGTAAATCGTCAAATTCACGCGCTGATTTCTACGGTAGGTCAGCCAAAGACAGAATTAATGAAAAAGCGTATTTTGGATATTAACCCAGACTGTGACGTCGTTTCTCTTCAAATGTTTTATACGGAAGAAACGTATGAAGAGTTCTTTAGTTACAAACCGGACTTCGTAGTGGATGCATCCGATACGATTTCGTACAAAATTCATTTAATGAAAGAATGTTTAAAACGTGATATTCCGATTATTTCAAGTATGGGTGCTGCGAATAAAATGGATCCAACACGTTTTAAAATTGCAGACATTTCAAAGACACATACAGATCCGATTGCAAAAGTGGTTCGTACTCGTCTGCGTAAAGAAGGAATTCGCAAAGGAATTAACGTCGTTTTTTCTGATGAACGTCCAATCGTTATTCGCGAAGAAGTTCGCAAAGAAGTAGGGAACGATCAAGCGCAAATTCGCAAAGCGAAAATGCCTCCATCTTCTAATGCTTTTGTTCCATCTGTAGCAGGCTTAATTATGGGCGGTCATGTTATTAATGAATTATTAAGTGATATTAAAATTCGCCGCGTAGGTGATGAATAAAAAGAAGGCTATCGCAGCCTTCTTTTTTTATGGAAATATCTGTTCTGTTTATACTTTTAATGGAATCTTCTGTACGATATGTATAAAAAGTACTAATGTTTTGAAAAATATGGATTGATAATGAATTTACATTGTATTAAAAAAAGAGATTTATGTAAATTTATTTAACGCTCTATTTACATAAAATTTACGTTTTCGCTTTCTTTCTTTTGTATATTCTACAGTAATATTCAGAAAACCTTATATACCAAGGGATTTGATAGAAACAAGAAAAAATAAACCCCAAATAAGTAAGTTTACAGTAACTTAAAATTCACTTCATATAAAGACAACAATCTACTCGTATAATGTGTCTTGTACCTGTTGTTCGAGTACAAAGGACTAGTACTAATTACACATATATTTATTGGAGGGTAATGCAATGAAAACAAAGGGTTTTAAAGTAACATTAGCAGCTTTTTTAATGGTAGGAGCACTTGCAGCATGTGGTAAAGAGGGAGCAAGCAACGACAGTGGTTCGGGCAGCAAAGAAGAAGTGTCAGGCACGTTAACAGCGGCGGGATCTACAGCTTTACAACCACTTGCAGAAGAAGCAGCGAATGGAATTGCTGAAAAATATCCAAACCTTTCAGTAACGGTACAAGGTGGAGGTAGTGGAACTGGTGTCAACCAAGTAGCATCAGGAGCAGTTGACATTGGAAACTCTGACGTTCCAGCAGCCGATAAAATTGAAGATAAATCAAAAGCAGATAAACTTGTCGATACGAAAGTAGCGGGCATTGGGTTCGCACTTGTTGTAAATAAAGATGTAAAAGTAGAATCATTAACAAAAGAGCAAATTCAAAAGATTTTCTCTGGTGAAATTAAAAACTGGAAAGAAGTTGGCGGAAACGACGAAAAAATTAACGTAATCAACCGTCCAGCATCTTCTGGTACACGTGCTACATTTGAGAAAACATTAATGGGTGACGCAAAAGTAAATGACAGCGTTGGTACAGCTCAAGATTCAAACGGAGCGGTTGAGCAATCAGTAAACTCAACGCCAGGAGCAGTAAGTTACCTTGCTATGTCGTATTTAATTGGCGATAAAAAAGAAAGTTTAAAAATGCTTAATATTGATGGTGTGGAGCCAACAACAGAAAATATTGTTTCTAAAAAATATCCGTTCTGGTCTTATGAGTACATGATTACAAACGGTGAGCCAAAAGATGGTGCAAAAGAGTACATTGATTATGTATCTGGTAAAGACTTTGCTAAGCAAGTAGAAGATATGGGTTATATCCCAATGACTGAATTCAAAAAATAAGAGTGTTTTTAAAAAAATAAGGCTGACTAACACAGTCAGCCTTATTCTATTTGAATGTTAATAAAGTATATAGAGAATAAAAAGAAAAGCAAATATATACTGAATATGTAAGGAGACAGAGCGATGAAGGGGAAAAAATCCATTAATTATGTAAAAAGCGAATACATTGGCCGTACGCTTTCTACATTTTGCGGTATTTTAATTGTACTTGTTACGTTAGCTATTATCGTGTTTATTTGTGAAAAAGGCATCCAGTCATTTTTACAAAGTAATATATCAATCGGTGAAATGTTGACTTCAACAAAATGGAGCCCAAACAATAAAGAATACGGGGCACTTGTATTTATACTAGGTTCCATGCTTGTATCAATCGGAGCCGTTATTATAAGTGCTCCAATTGGAATTGCTATTGCCATTTTTAACAACTATATTTCGCCCAAATTTGGGTCAACGGTTTTGCGACCGGTTTTAGAACTTTTAGTCGGAGTTCCTTCAGTAGTATACGGTCTTTTAGGGGTTACCATTTTAGTGCCGCTTCTTCGCGATAACTTCGGCGGAGTGGGCTTTAGTTTGATTGCCGGAATTATTGTCTTAAGCGTCATGATTCTTCCGACAATTGCAAGTATTGCTGACGATGCAATTCGAAGCGTAGCACCTGAATATTTAGAAGCTTCTTATGGATTAGGTTCAACGAGATGGCAGGCAATTAGCCGAGTGATTATTCCATCTGCTAAAACAGGTATTTTAACAGGTATCGTGTTAGGGCTTGCCCGCGCATTCGGAGAAGCGCTAGCTGTTCAAATGGTTATCGGAAACACGGTTAAGCTTCCTGAAAGCTTATATAGCCCAACGGCAACATTAACAGGTATTTTAACAATGGATATGTCTAATACGTTAAACGGAACGGCATGGAATAACGCATTGTGGACGTTAGCCATGATTTTACTGCTTATTTCTTTCGTGTTCATTTTAATTATCCGAGCAATTGGGAAACGAGGTGCTCATCAATGAGAAACAAAAATGCACGCACAGTAAATAATATATGGACAGGTATTTTTTATGGCATTGCCGCTCTAGTTGTGTTGCTATTAGTGTATTTAGTTGTTGAAATTATCGCCAAGGGCTGGGGATTTTGGGATCCGAACTTTTTATTTGGAAAGCCAAGCAATACGATGGCAGGAGGCGGTATCGGACCGCAGCTGTTTAACTCTTTCTACATGCTTGTTTTAACGCTGATCATTTCTATTCCTCTTGGTTTAGGAGCCGGAATTTACTTAGCGGAGTACGCGAAGCAAGGTCGTTTCTTAAATTTCGTTCGCTTATGTATTGAAACAATGGCGTCATTACCGTCCATTGTAGTTGGTTTATTTGGATTATTAATTTTCGTCACATTTTCCGGCTGGGGCTATACGCTTATCGGCGGAGCACTTGTGATTACAATTTTGAATTTACCGGGTTTAACGCGCGTATGTGAAAGTGCGATTGCATCTGTTCCTGCGAGTGTAAAAGAAGCAAGTTTAGGTTTAGGTGCAACTAAATGGCAGACAATTGTCAAAGTCGTCATTCCATCAGCGGTTCAACAAATTATCACAGGCGTTATTTTAACTGCGGGACGAATCTTTGGAGAGGCAGCTGCATTGATTTATACGGCTGGCCTAACGACGCCGATGTTAAATTCAAATGCTGACTTAACGAGTCCTGTAAACCCATTTAATATTTTTCGACCAGCAGAGACGCTTGCTGTCCACATTTGGAAATTAAACTCTGAAGGAATCGTACCTGATGCAAGATTGATTGCAACAAAGTCAGCTGCTATTCTAATCATTATGGTTCTGTTGTTTAACATAGTCGCTCGTTTAGTAGCAAAACTTTTAGACAGCTACTTTAAAGGTTCAACAAAAACGAAAAAACGAAAAGACGTTAAAAGTGCAGCTTAATAGATAAAGACAAAAAAGAAAATGGCTTTGAAACTGAACAACAGTTTCAGCCATTTTCTTTTTTTAATGTCTCTAAACGATTGAAAACTTTTGAAAAATATTTTTCTTGTCCATTTTGTTTAGGATGAAAATATTGTTTGTTTTTGATGCGATCCGGTAAATACTGTTGAGGGACCCATCCGTTATCAAAATCATGCGGGTATTGATATTCAACGCCTCGGCCAAGGTTTTCTGCTCCTTTGTAATGAGCATCCTTCAAATGAGAGGGAACGTCGCCGGACAACCCTTTTTTAATATCACTTATCGCTTCATCTAAAGCTTTGTAAGCAGCGTTGGACTTCGGTGATAGGCAAAGTTCAATAACGGCGTTTGCAAGCGGGATGCGTGCTTCTGGGAGTCCTAATCGCTCAGTTGCTTGAATAGCTGCTAGCGTTCTCATGCCAGCATCCGGATCAGCTAGTCCAACGTCTTCATAGGCAATGACTAAAAGACGACGATTGATGCTGATCAAGTCTCCTGCTTCAATTAGCCGTCCCAAATAATGAAGAGCGGCATTTACGTCGCTGCCGCGAATCGATTTTTGAAAAGCGGATAATACATCATAATGAGCGTCACCATTTTTATCATGTGAAAAATATTTTTGCTGCAGACATTCTTCTGCCGTTTGTAAGGTGATAACGATTTTACCATCGCTTTCACTTGTTGATAAAACAGCCAGTTCCAAAGCATTCAAAGCCGAGCGCACGTCACCGTTACAGCTGTTAGCAAAGTGGTTCATGGCGTCATCTTCTACGACAATTTTTCTATCCCCAAATCCATTGGATGAGTCGTTGAGTGCTCTTGTTAACGCCATTTCGATATCATCTGGGGTAAGAGATTTTAATTCGAAAATTTGGCATCTGCTTCGAATAGCAGGATTAATCGCGTGATAAGGATTGCTTGTTGTCGCTCCGATTAGAATGATCATGCCGTTTTCTAAATAAGGAAGTAAAAAGTCTTGCTTGGCTTTGTCAAGGCGATGAACTTCATCTAAGAGCAGAATTACTTTGCCTGACATTTTGGCTTCTTGGGCGACAATTTCCATATCTTTTTTATTGTTTACAACGGCATTTAACTGACGAAACGCCGTGTTGGTTGTTTTTGCAATAGCTGTGGCAATTGTTGTTTTTCCAACGCCTGGAGGCCCATATAAAATCATCGAGCTTAAGTGATTTGCTTTTACCATTCGATAAATCATTTTATCTTTGCCGACTAAATGCTGCTGCCCGATAACGTCATCTAAATGAGTCGGACGCATTCGAAATGCGAGAGGTTTTGTAGCCATGTTTTTCTCCTTTCTTTTCTTTCACTGTATCACAAGAGGTGAATAGGTGGTGGAAATTTATCTTATAGGCATAGTATGTTATAATATCAACAGCTACATTTGCAAGAAACGCGTATAGAGAAGTTGATATAGCTTAGTAAAAAACGACTCATCACAGCATTCAGTGACAACGTGAGAGTCTTATTTTTTTCATAAATAAAAAAGTGTATTGAAGGAGTGTATCGTATGAAAATTTCAACAAAAGGACGCTACGGTTTAACGATTATGATTGAGCTTGCGAAGCGCTTTGGCGAAGGTCCTATCTCGCTTAAAACTATTGCTCAAACGCATGACTTATCTGAACATTATTTAGAGCAGCTTATTTCACCGCTGCGTAACGCTGGGCTTGTAAAAAGCGTGCGCGGAGCTTATGGAGGTTACATCTTAGCACATGAACCTGCTAATATTACTTCTGGCGATATTATTTCCGTTTTAGAAGGTCCTATTAGTCCTGTAGAAGGAATTGAAGATGAAGAGCCTGCAAAACGCGAGCTGTGGATTCGTATTCGTGATGCAGTTAAAGAAGTGCTAGATAGTACAACGCTTGAAGATTTAGCAAATCATTCTGATGATGATCAAGCGTCTTATATGTTTTATATTTAATAATGAGCTAGGAGGCGTTTATTTTGGAACGTATTTATGTTGATCATGCAGCAACGTCTCCAATACATCCAGCAGTCGTTGAGAAAATGACGACTTTTATGCATGAGTACTTTGGAAATCCGTCTAGTATTCATCACTACGGGCGGGAAAGTCGACGCTATTTAGACGAAGCTCGCCAAACGATTGCAGCAAGTATTGGAGCACACGAAAATGAACTGATTTTTACAAGTGGTGGGACAGAAGCAGATAATATGGCACTGATCGGAGTAGCTCTTGCAAACCGCCATAAAGGAAATCATATTATTACCACGCAAATTGAACACCACGCTGTGCTTCATACGTGTGAATATTTAGAAACACAAGGCTTTGAAGTGACTTACTTACCAGTTAATGAGTACGGACAAGTATCTGTGGATGAAATAAAATCAGCCCTAACGGATCAAACAATTCTTGTGTCGGTGATGTTTGGAAATAATGAAGTAGGTGCTATTCAGCCAATTGGAGAAATTGGAGTTCTATTAAAAGAGCATGGAGCATATTTCCACACGGATGCAGTGCAAGCTTATGGATTAATTCCGTTAAATGTGCAACAATTAGGTGTCGATCTTTTATCCGTTTCGGCTCATAAAATTAACGGACCAAAAGGGATGGGCTTTTTATATGCAGCTGCTCACGTTTCACTGTCTTCTTTGCTATTTGGAGGAGAACAAGAGCGCAAACGACGAGCTGGAACTGAGAACATGACAAGTATCGTCGGGTTTGAAGAAGCTGTGAAAATTTCGCAACAAACGCTGCAAACACGTGCAGATGAATATAGAAGATATAAAGAAATAATGGTAGCTGTGTTGAAAGAAGAAGGTATTTCATTTGAAATTAACGGACATCTTGAAAATGCTCTGCCACATGTGTTAAATTTATCATTTCCAAAAACAAATGTTGAATCGATGCTCGTAAATTTAGACTTAGCAGGAATTGCGGCATCGAGCGGTTCAGCTTGCACAGCGGGAGCAATCGATCCTTCTCATGTGCTTGTAGCTATGTTTGGAAAAGGGTCTGAACGTTTAACAACTTCTATTCGATTTAGCTTTGGCTTAGGAAACTCAGCTGAACAAATTGAAAAAACCGCACGTCAAACAGCAAACATCGTTAAGCGACTAACGATGTAAATAGCAGCCATCAGTAGGGTCTTCATCCCTCACTGATGGTTTGTGTCGTTTCGTTCGCTTTTTTGCGAACAATTTAATTAAAATGAAGAAAACGGAGGTGGCGAAGTTGACAAAATCACCTAAAGATACACGTGTAGTAGTCGGAATGAGCGGAGGCGTTGATTCATCTGTAGCAGCTCTTTTATTAAAACAACAAGGATACGATGTGATCGGAATCTTTATGAAAAACTGGGACGATACGGATGAAAACGGCGTTTGTACTGCGACTGAAGATTATAATGATGTTATTCGCGTATGTAATCAAATTGGTATTCCCTACTATGCAGTCAACTTTGAAAAACAATATTGGGATAAAGTATTTACCTACTTTTTAGATGAATATAAAGCAGGTCGTACACCGAATCCTGATGTAATGTGTAATAAAGAAATTAAATTCAAAGCCTTTTTAGAGCATGCAATGACGCTAGGAGCAGATTATCTAGCGACAGGACATTATGCACGCGTTGCGTACCGCGACGGGGAGTATAAAATGCTTCGAGGCGTAGATGGAAATAAAGATCAAACGTATTTCTTAAATCAATTAGGACAAGATCAGCTTTCCAAAGTAATGTTCCCGATTGGTGAAATTGAGAAATCAAAAGTGCGTGAAATTGCAAAGGAAGCAGGCCTTGCTACAGCAGCGAAAAAAGACAGCACAGGTATTTGCTTTATTGGTGAACGCAACTTCAAAGAATTTTTAAGTCAGTATCTTCCTGCTCAGCCAGGTGTAATGCAAACGCTTGACGGCGAAGTGAAGGGCAAGCATGACGGTCTCATGTACTATACGATTGGCCAACGCCATGGTTTAGGTATTGGAGGCAGCGGTGAACCTTGGTTTGTAGTCGGAAAAGATTTAGAAAAAAATGTTTTGTACGTCGATCAAGGCTTTCACAATGAGCTGCTCTATTCTACATCTCTTACAGCAACCAATGTCAGCTGGGTAAGCGACCTTGACTGGTCGTCACCAATGACATGTACAGCAAAATTCCGCTATCGTCAAACCGATTCAGCAGTAACTGTTGAAAAAGTCGATGATGATACAATTAAAGTTATTTTTGCTGAACCTGTTCGCGCAATTACGCCGGGTCAAGCAGTTGTGTTTTACAAAGACGATGAATGTCTTGGCGGAGCAACAATTGACAAAGTATTTCAAGAAGAAGAGCAAATCTGGTACGTATAATTCATATAAGCAAGAACGAAAAACCTCGGCTGTATATAGCTGAGGTTTTTCTATGATATACTTTACTTATTGGGTAAACTAATAACTTACATATTCTAGATTTTCATGAGGTGAAAATCTTTTAAATCATAACTAAAACAGTGGAGTGAACGAAAAAATGACAGATAAAAATCAGCTAGGAATTCAGTATATGCAGGAAGGGAAATTTGAAGAGGCTGCTAAAACATTTTCAGAAGCAATTGAAGATAATCCAAAAGATCCAATTGTGTATGTGAATTTTGGCAATTTGTTAGCGGCTGTTAGTGAGATGGATCGTGCTTTGAAATTTTATGAACGTGCGATTGAATTAGATGAAGAAACGGCAACAGCGTATTACGGAGCAGGAAATATTTATTTTAATGCAGAGCAGCTTGAGCAGGCAAAGCATTACTTTGATTTAGCAATCAAAAAAGGCTTAGATTCATCCGATGCGTACTTTATGCTTGGTTTAACGCTGTTTCATATGGAAGAAATTCGTTTTGCGATGCCTTATCTTCAGCGAGCGGTAGAACTAAACGAACATGACGTAGAAGCAAAATTTCAGTACGGTCTTTGTTTAGCACAGCTCGAAATGGTAGATGAAGCGATTGCTGAATTTCTTAAGGTAGTCAATCAAGAGCCAGAACATGCCGATGCTTTTTATAATTTGGGCGTAGCGTATGCCATGAAAGATGATAAGGACAAAGCGATTGAGATGTTAGATGAAGCTTTAAACGTGCAGCCAGATCACGTAATGGCAGCAAATGCTAAACAAGTTCTGTCTACATTAGAACATTAAGAAAGCGGGTAAAGGAAGGATAACATGAACGAAGAACTAGTGAACCCTTCACAGCCAGAACGTCACTATATAAGCGGCACGTCAATTGTAACGGTCTTTCATAACGAAGAAAACTTATATAACGTTACGCGGATACGGATCAAAAAAACAAATTTAGAGATTGAAGATAAAGAAACGGTCGTTACAGGCTATTTTCCTAAGCTGAATGAAGATGAAGTATACACGTTTTACGGGGACTTCAAAGAGCATCCAAAGTTTGGTCTGCAGTTTCATGTTGAACAGTTTAAAAAAGAACTTCCGCAATCAAGGCAAGGGGTTGTTCAGTACCTATCAAGCGATTTATTTCACGGAATCGGTAAAAAAACCGCTGAAAACATTGTAGACGCCCTAGGAGAACGCGCTATTTTTCGTATTTTGCAAAATGAGTCTGTGCTAAAAGAGGTTCCGAGGCTTTCAGCCGACAAGGCAGAAGCTTTAGTCACGCAGCTTCGTGAACATCAAGGGTTAGAAGAAGTAATGGTAAAGCTGACAGACCTCGGATTTGGACCGCAGCTTTCGATGAAGATTTTCCAAGCGTACAAACAAGAAGCGCTTGAAATTGTTCAAAATAACCCTTATCAGCTCGTAGAAGATATTCAAGGTATTGGCTTTAGCAGGGCTGATGAACTTGGAAAGAGGCTTGGTATGGCAACCAATCATCCTGATCGTTTGCGTGCAGGTATTTTATACGTCATTGAGCAAGAATGCAATCAAATGGGACATGTATACGTCACGGCAGATCAGCTGTATAGAAAAACAGCAGAGCTTCTTCGAAAAAGCAGACATGAAAATTTGTCTGAAATGGATCTTACAAGAGAAGTGGACGCATTAAAAGCAGACAAAAAGCTTATCATTCAAGACGAAAAAATTTATTTTCCTCCCCTTTTCTATGCTGAAAAAGGGGTAGTTAAAGCTATTCAAAAAATTATGGCTCAAACGCAGTATGAAGAGCAGTTTCCAGAATCAGAATTTTTACTAGCTCTGGGTGAACTAGAAGAGCGATTAGACGTGCAATATGCACCGTCTCAGCGCAAGGGTATACAAACCGCTTTAATGTCTCCAATGCTTCTTTTAACAGGTGGACCAGGTACTGGGAAAACAACGGTTATTAAGGGAATAGTCGAACTTTATGCAGAACTTCACGGATGTTCGTTAAATCCAGGGGACTATAAAAAAGATGAAGCTTTTCCTGTTTTACTTGTGGCACCTACGGGACGAGCTGCTAAACGAATGAGCGAAGCGACGGGACTTCCGGCAGTTACGATTCACAGATTATTAAAATGGAACGGACAAGAAGGATTTGACCATAATGAGGAGAATCCAATTGACGGAAAATTACTGATTGTGGATGAAGTATCAATGGTAGATTTGTGGCTTGCTCATCAGCTGTTTAAGTCTCTTCCTGCTAATTTACAGGTTATTTTAGTTGGAGACGAAGACCAGCTTCCTTCAGTAGGTCCGGGACAGGTGTTAAAAGATTTACTGAGTTCAGAAGTAGTTCCTACCGTCCGTCTGACAGATGTATACAGGCAAGCGGAAGGATCGTCGATTATTGATTTAGCTCATGAAATAAAAAAAGGAAAGCTTCCGGAAGACTTATCGAGGCAACAAGGAGATCGTTCCTTTATTCGCTGTCAAGGACAGCACATCACGAACGTCGTGCAACAAGTTTGCGGGAATGCGTTAAAAAAAGGCTATACGGCTAAAGATATTCAAGTTCTAGCTCCTATGTATAAAGGTCCTGCAGGGATTGATAAACTGAATGAAGTTCTTCAGGAATTATTTAACCCGGCTTCTGAGCAAAGAAGAGAGCTTAAGCACGGAGATATTACGTACCGAGTCGGAGATAAAGTACTGCAGCTTGTAAATCAGCCGGATAGCAACGTATTTAACGGAGATATGGGAGAAATCGTCTCAGTTTTCTTTGCCAAAGAAAATACGGAAAAACAGGATATGCTGGTTATTTCATATGAAGGAAACGAAGTAACTTATACAAAACAAGACTTTAATCAAATAACTCATGCATACTGCTGTTCCATTCATAAATCACAGGGAAGTGAGTTTCCCATCGTTGTGCTTCCAATTGTCAAAAGCTATTACCGGATGCTGCGACGCAATTTACTTTATACCGCCGTTACGCGAAGCAAACAGTTTTTAATTTTATGCGGCGAAGACGAAGCGTTTCAGCTTGGAGTCAGCCGGAATGAAGACAGCGTTCGCCAGACGAATTTACAGCCTTTACTTCGAGAAAGCTTGGATAACGACATAGAAGATCCCGAAATTCCATTTATGAAAGATGCAAATATTGGGATGGAAAACGTTACGCCGTATGATTTCCTGTAACCTTTCGCATGCTAACAAAGAGTTAAATAAACTCCTTTGTTGCCATCCTTCTTTGCTAATTGTCAGAAAATAAAGTATGGACATGGAAAGAAGTGGACATAATGCGTTTATATAAGTAGAACGTATAAAGAGGTGTCGACTTTGTTTAAATGTCCAAACTGTAAAAGTATTGACGTTGGCAAAATTGGTGTAAATCAGTATTACTGCTGGAATTGTTTTATTGAAATGACTATTTCAAAAGGACAAATTAATACTCACCAAGTAGAAGAAGATGGAACATTGAGCTCGCTTGATGATTTGTTCTCAGACGACGAGCGCACAATCAATTTCTAATTCTTTTTTACCGGGAGGAAGAGCAATGGGCAGAATCATTCCGTCAGTAGTCGCTTTCAGTCTTGGAGCTTATGCATTTAAAATGGCAGATGATCGAGAGATGTTTACAAAAAGAAATATGAAAAAAATGCGTAAACGTATGATGAAAGCTATTCACTAATAAAAAAAGCACTATTGCACTGAGCTGCAATAGTGCTTTTTTGCAGGCAGAAGATACAACTGCATGTATAAACTCTTTTCTTTATCAAAAAATAGAAGAGAGGAGGAGTTTACGTTGAAAGATAGTTCATTCAAATGGTTCTATAGATTCGGACTGCTGCTATTAGCACTGCTGTGCATATTAGTCTTTTTTAAAGTCCAGTTTTTATGGCTTCCTGTTATTTACATGTTTTTAAAAGCACTGCTGCCTTTTTTTATTGCAGCATTCATTACATATTTACTTCATCCGCTTATTGAAAAAACGCATGATAAAGGCGTGCCTCGTCCTCTAGCTATTTTACTGATCTACATCATCTTTTTTGGAGGAATCGGGTTTGGAGCCTATAAGTCGTATCCTATTTTTGTGGAACAAGTAAAAGATTTAAACGAACAGCTGCCTCATTTTACGAATACATATAGACATTGGGTAGAATCAATTCATGATCGTACAACTTCACTTCCAAACGGTGTACATGAGAAAATTGAAGGCAGCATTGATGATGTAGAGGCTACGCTCAACGTGTGGCTTACAAAAGTGGCGGAAGGATTAAAATCATTGATTACCTCTTTTTTGATTTTAATCATTATTCCATTTATTGTTTTTTATATGCTGAAGGATTTTTCCGCTATTAAGAAAGCAACAGCTTATGTCACACCCAAAAAGTGGCACAAACCAGGCGAACGTTTTTTATCGGATGTGAATGAATCGCTCGGCAATTATATCAGAGGGCAATTTTTTGTTTGTCTCATTATTGGTGTAATTGCCACAGCAGCACTGTGGTTCTTTCATGTACCTTATGCACTTCTTTTAGGCTTTATTATTGGCGTAACGAATATTATTCCGTATTTTGGACCGATTATTGGTGCGGTTCCAGCAGCTATTATTGCAGCCACCATCTCGATAAAGTTGGTTATTACCATTGTCATTATTATCTTTGTGCTGCAGTTTCTAGAAGGAAATGTGCTGTCTCCGCTTATCGTAGGAAAGAGCCTTCATATTCATCCTTTGTTTATCATGCTTGCGCTCCTTTTAGGAGGAGAGTTTGGGGGAGTATTGGGTCTTATTTTGGCCGTGCCAATTTTAGCAGTCGTTAAAATATCTATTTTGCATATCCGTTCTTATACGCTCAAACATTGACAAAGAGCGGTTAATTTGTCATAATATCGCCATAAGAAAACGCTACATATTTTGAACACAATGATGGATCGAGTACGTTGCACACTGGTTTTTAGAGAAGGGCTTCCTTGGCTGAAAGAAGCGCTAAACAAAGAGCAGCTGAACGCTAGTCCAGAGTGCAGGCTAAAACCTGCCGTGTCAGCAACGTTAACGCTATGAAGGTGATAAATGCTTTTGGCATTTATAATCAGGGTGGTACCGCGAGTTCAACTCTCGTCCCTGCTACAGGGATGAGAGTTTTTTTGTGTGCAAATAACTTGCAATTGCTTTTGGACACAGAGAAAATAGATGCTTTTATGTCATCATTTTTTTGTCTATAAATAAGAAGAGTATTAAAGGAGGACCAATCATGAAAAAACTGACGTCAGCACAAGTTCGTCAAATGTATTTAGATTTCTTTAAAGAAAAAGGCCATGATGTAGAACCAAGCGCATCTTTAGTTCCGCATGAAGATCCATCTTTATTATGGATTAACAGTGGAGTAGCTACATTAAAAAAATATTTTGATGGTCGTGTTATTCCTCAAAATCCGCGTATTTGTAACGCGCAAAAATCTATTCGTACAAACGATATCGAAAATGTAGGTAAAACGGCTCGCCATCATACGTTTTTTGAAATGCTTGGTAACTTCTCTATCGGTGATTATTTCAAAGAAGAAGCAATCCAATGGGCATGGGAATTCTTAACGAGCGATAAATGGATTGGATTCGACGCAGATAAGCTATCTGTAACAGTTCACCCTGAAGATGAAGAAGCATTTAAGATCTGGAATGAAAAAATGGGCGTTCCTAAAGAGCGAATCATCCGTTTAGAAGGTAACTTCTGGGATATTGGAGAAGGTCCGAGTGGTCCAAATACGGAGATCTTTTATGATCGCGGAGAAGCATATGGAAATGACCTAACTGATCCGGAATTATATCCAGGTGGAGAAAATGAGCGTTATTTAGAAATTTGGAACCTTGTATTTTCTCAGTTTAATCATAATCCTGATGGTACGTATACGCCGCTTCCAAAGAAAAACATCGATACAGGAATGGGCTTAGAGCGCATGGTTTCTGTTATTCAAGATGTGCAAACAAACTTTGATACAGATTTGTTTATGCCAATTATTGAAGCAACAGAAAACATTTCAGGCGCTAAATATCGTACAAATGATGAGCAAGATACGGCATTTAAAGTCATTGCTGACCATATTCGTACGGTAACATTTGCTGTAGGTGATGGTGCGCTTCCTTCAAATGAAGGCCGCGGGTATGTGCTGCGTCGTTTGTTACGCCGAGCAGTTCGCTATGCTAAAAAGTTAAACATTAATCGTCCGTTCATGTACGAGCTAGTGCCGGTAGTAGGTGAAATCATGGTTGATTTCTATCCGGAAGTAAAGGAAAAAACGGATTTTATCCAGCGCGTAGTAAAAAATGAAGAAGAGCGTTTTCACGAAACGTTAAATGACGGACTAGCTATTTTGGCAACTGTTATTAAAAAAGAAAAAGCGCAAAACAGTGATACGGTACAAGGCGAAGATGTTTTCCGTTTATATGATACGTATGGCTTCCCTGTTGAATTAACGGAAGAATATGCAGAAGATGAGAACATGAAAATTGATCATGCAGGTTTTGAACGTGAAATGGAAGCACAGCGTGAGCGTGCGCGTGCGGCTCGTCAAGATTCTAGTTCTATGCAAGTTCAAGGCGGCGTACTTGGTGAAGTAACCGTTGCAAGTGAGTTTGTTGGCTATGATAGAAATGAAGTAGAAACAGTTGTTGAAGCAATTATTGTAGAAGGTGAGCTTGTTGACCGTGCTGAAGCCGGAACAGAAGCGCAAGTCATCTTAAGCCAAACGCCATTCTACGCAGAAAGCGGCGGTCAAATTGCGGATCAAGGTACGATCCAAAGCGCTGCAGGAACAGCGGAAGTAAAAGACGTTCAAAAAGCGCCAAACGGCCAAAATGTCCAAACGGTATCTGTAACAAGCGGTGAGCTTGTAAAAGGTGAAACATACAAGGCGACGCTTGATGAAGAAAACCGCAGTGCGATCGTGAAAAACCATACGGCAACGCATTTATTGCATCAAGCCCTAAAAGATACGTTAGGAACGCATGTTAATCAAGCGGGTTCTTTAGTAACAGCGGATCGCTTGCGCTTTGACTTCTCTCACTTTGGTCAAGTGACACAAGAGGAGCTTGAGAAAATTGAACAAATCGTTAATGAAAAGATTTGGGACAGCATCTCTGTACAAATTGAAAACAAAGCAATTGACGAAGCAAAAGCGATGGGTGCAATGGCGCTATTTGGTGAGAAATACGGAGATATCGTGCGCGTAGTACAAGTAGGCGACTACAGCTTAGAATTATGTGGTGGATGTCACGTACCAAATACATCTGTTATCGGTTTATTTAAAATTGTATCAGAATCTGGAATCGGTGCAGGTACTCGACGTATTGAAGCTGTAACTGGAAAAGCTGCCTATCAGTTAATGAATGATCAAGTAGGCTTACTAAAAGAAGCTGCGGCAAAAGTAAAATCCAACCCGCGCGATTTAGTAGGGCGCGTTGAAGGATTACTAGAAGAAATTCGTAATCTTCAGCGTGAAAATGATTCACTATCTACAAAGCTTGGCAATATTGAAGCTGGCAATCTCGTTGACCGCGTGCAAAACATTAATGGTGTGAATGTACTAGCGGCGAAAGTGAATGCAACGGATATGAATAACCTTCGTGCGATGGTTGACGATTTAAAACAAAAATTAGAATCTGCTGTGATCGTATTAGCTTCTCCACAAGGTGAAAAGGTAAATATTATTGCAGGTGTAACAAAAGATTTAATTGCTAAAGGCCATCATGCTGGCAAACTTGTCAAAGAAGTAGCGACGATTTGCGGCGGAGGCGGAGGCGGACGCCCTGACATGGCGCAAGCTGGAGGAAAAGACGCTAGCCAAATTGAAAAAGCACTTGGCACTGTAGAAGAATGGGTTAAATCCGTTTAATTCTCCTCTTTCTTGGTGTACAATATAAATAAGACTTAGCATAGTGCACAATGTGTTCACAAATTAAGAGAGTGAGGTGGGACCGTGAGTTCATTTGATAAAACGATGCAATTTAATTTTCAAGATGAGCCAGCTGAAACAAACGTACATGAAGTATTGTTTACGGTTTATGACGCACTGCAAGAAAAAGGCTACAACCCGATCAACCAAATCGTTGGGTATTTGTTATCAGGAGACCCTGCTTACATTCCTCGTCATAACGATGCGAGAAACACAATTCGCCAGTTAGAGCGAGACGAGCTCATTGAAGAACTTGTTAAATCTTATTTACAACAGCATCGAAAGGATTCATAAATGCGCGTATTAGGATTAGATGTAGGAACCAAAACAATTGGTGTGGCAGTTAGTGATGAAATGGGATGGACAGCGCAAGGAATTGAAACAATTAAAATTGCAGATGAGCAGATGGAGCAATCATATCCTCGTTTACAACAGTTAATTGACGAATATTCCGTAGAGAAAATCGTAGTGGGTCTTCCTAAAAATATGAATGGTACGATTGGCCCTCGAGGCGAAGCGTGCATCGAGTTTGCTGGCAACGTCAAAGAAAAACTTAACATTGAAACGATGATGTGGGACGAGCGCTTGTCAACGATGGCAGCAGAGCGAGTACTGCTGTCTGCCGATGTAAGCCGCAAGAAACGCAAAAAAGTAATCGATAAAATGGCAGCTGTTATGATTCTTCAAGGATACTTAGACAGCAAGCAATAAGAAAAGCAGCAGGCTTTGCTTAAGCTAACAAGTTATGACTTTCCCTTTTGCATATTCTTTTGTACGTAAAAGGGAAGTGAAATAACTGAACAGCTTGCTTTTCGCTGAAGAAAAAGTTAAGCTAAGAGCTTACAATATAAAATGAGGTGCAAACATGAGCGTAGAAGAAAATAAAATTACAATCGTCGATGAGAATGGAAATGAGCAGCTATGCGAAATTTTATTCACATTTGATTCTGATCAATATAACAAATCATATGTAATTTACTACCCAATCGGAGCAGACCAAGATGATGAAGAAGAAATTGAAATTCATGCATCTGCTTTCACACCAAGTGAAGACGGTCAAGACGGCGAGCTTCAACCGATTGAAACAGAAGAAGAGTGGGACATGGTTGAGGAAATGGTTAACACATTCCTTGACGAAGAAGGCGAATAATTATAGTGAAAAAGCTGATGACAATCGTTATCAGCTTTTTTTTACATAGCGGCTGTTCTTTTTAGATATAAAAAGGTTTTTCCTTGCATTCTTAGGGGAGATTGTATGATAATGACGAAAAATGAGATAAATTGTAGTATAATAATTCCTGCGTGTGAGAGTGCATTTTAATCAAAGAATTCATTGTTTGAACGGATGAAACTAGACTTTGGGCAGACAATAACATAAATCATGGAAAAAAATTAGGAGAGGCGATAGTTTAAGGAAGCGATACCATCTCACACCTATAGGAGATACGAATGAATCGCAATCTCATGTATCCTCTCTGTTCATACTTACAAAAAATCAAGAAGAAAAGAGGTGAAACTGGTTGTATCTTCTTTTACAGAAGTAGATTTAACCAGGAAGCTGCTTGTCGCAACAAACATTTTTACCACCTAATCGTTCAAGGAAAAAACGAGTTATTTTTATTACAATTATCGTACTTCTTTTACTTGCTGGCGGTGCATTTTTCTATGCTCAATCCCGCTTAACACCCGTGGATCGAAACAGCAATAAAAAAGTAAATGTGACCATTCCACAAGGTTCTTCCGTTCAATCAATTGGTACGGTATTGAAAAAAGAAGATTTAATTAAAAGTAAAAGTGCATTTCGCTATTACGTAAAATTAACCCATGTATCTGGATTTCAAGCTGGAACGTATTTATTTTCTCCTTCCATGAGCTTAGGGGAAATGGTTGAAAAAATGGAAAAAGGCGAGGTTTCAAAACAACCTGATATTCGTGTCACTATTCCAGAAGGACGCCAGCTTGTCGAAATTGCTGATATCATTGCTAAAAATACAAAGTTTACAAAAGACGAAGTCATGAAAAAGCTAGACGATAAGGCATTCATCAATAAAATGAAAGAAAAGTATCCAGATTTAGTAACGGATGAAGTGATGCAAAAAGATATTAAACATCCGCTAGAAGGTTATTTATATCCCGTTACGTATGATTTTTATGATAAAAATGTGTCGTTAGATGAAATATTGGATAAAATGGTAGGGAAAACAAATAATGTATTAGGTCAGTACAGTGGGCAAATGGAAAAGAAAAAATTCAGTGCACATAAACTGTTAACAATGTCTTCTCTCATTGAAGAGGAAGCGACTGCGAAAGTCGACCGAGAAAAAATTGCCAGCGTCTTTTATAATCGCCTTGAAAAAAACATGCCTCTTCAAACGGATCCAACCGTCTTATATGCCCTAGGAGAGCATAAAGACCGGGTGTTCTATAAGCATTTAGAAGTGGACTCTCCTTACAATACGTATAAAGTAAAAGGGTTGCCTCCAGGACCAATTGCCAGCTCTGGGCTGATGTCAATCAAAGCTGCGTTGCATCCAGCCAATACAGATTATTTATACTTCTTGGCTACACCTGAAGGAAAAGTTATTTTTACCAAAACGTTAGAAGAACATAACAAAGAAAAAGCCAAGCATATTACAGGTAAAGAAAAGCAAAATACCGAAAAATAATTAGAAATTTAAAATTGGGGAATCGCGATACTTCGCATTCCCCATCTTTTATGTTAAAATATATCGGGTTTACGTAAAAACGAAAAAAACTTATAATAGACTAGTTGTCTTACTATTTTGCAGTAATGAAACGTTATGAAAACATAATGTAAAATGTACTTCTGAGAACGGAGGAAGTGTTTTGCTTTTACAAAACGTAGAGCAGTATGTGGAAAAGCTTATTCCTAAGCGCCAGGAGCTTATTGAAGAAATGGAAGCTTATGCAAAAGAACATCACGTTCCGATTATGGAATTGATTGGTGTTGAAACGCTATTGCAAATTCTTCGTCTTCATCAGCCAAAACATATATTAGAAATTGGAACAGCGATTGCATATTCGTCTATTCGAATGACCCATGCGCTTCCAGAAGCACGAGTGGTTACGGTAGAACGGAATGAAGAGCGTTACCAAAAAGCGCAAGAATTTATTGAACGGGCGGGAAAACAAGATAAAATTGTGTCGTTGTTTGGAGATGCACTTGAGCTTAGAGATGAAATTGAACGTCATGGTCCTTATGATGCAGTCTTTATCGATGCAGCTAAAGGTCAGTATCAGCGTTTTTTCGAACATTATGAGCCGATGCTATCTTCTAAAGGAATGATTATTTCGGATAACGTACTATTTAAAGGTCACGTAGCGACCGATTTGGCGGAAGTAGAAACACGTCGACGCCGCAGCTTAATTAAAAAAATTCAGGCATACAATACGTGGCTGATGAATCATCCCGATTATTATACAACTATTCTTCCTATTGGAGACGGAATCGCGATTAGTATTAAAAGAGGTGACCAAGAATGAAAAAACCAGAACTATTAGTGACACCAACTGCAGTTTCGGAAATCGAATCATTACTAAAAGCTGGAGCAACAGCTATTATGGTTGGTGAACAGCGCTACGGTTTGCGTTTAGCAGGTGAATTCAAACGTGAAGATATCGTAGAAGCTGTAAATATTGCTCATCAGCATGATGCAAAAGTCTACGTAGCGATGAACGGATTATTTCACAATGATAAAATCGCCGAATTAAATGAATATATTTTATTCTTAAAAGAAGCAAGCGTAGATGCGATTGTATTTGGAGATCCTGCTGTATTAATGGCAGTGCGTGAAACAGCTCCAGAAATGAAGATGCACTGGAGTACTGAAACAACGGGAACAAACTGGTATGCATGTAACTACTGGGGCCGCAAAGGAGCTAAGCGTGCAGTTCTTGCTCGTGAGCTAAGCATGGATAGCATCATTGATATCAAAGAAAAAGCCGAAGTAGAAATTGAAGTTCAGGTGCATGGCATGACGTGTATGTTCCAATCGAAACGTTCACTTCTCGGCAACTACTTTGAGTATCAAGGAAAAGTCATGGAAATTGAAAATCGTAAAGTAGAAAAAGATATGTTTTTACTTGATAATGAGCGAAACAATAAGTATCCAATTTTCGAAGATGAAAATGGAACGCACATTATGAGTCCCAATGATATGTGCATTATCGATGAGCTTTCCGAAATGATTGACGCTGAAGTAGATGTATTCAAAATTGACGGCGTATTAAAGTCACCGCAATATATTTTAGAAGTAACAAAAAAATATCGTCAAGCGATTGATTTGTGTGTAGATGACCGTGAAGAATATGAAAACGTTAAAGACGATTTGTTAGAAGAAATTGAAAGCTTGCAGCCAATTAACCGTCCGTTAGACACAGGGTTTTTCTTTAAAGAAACGGTATATTAAAAAGCTTGCAAAGAAAGATAAACAAAGGAGGTACAAACGATGGCTGTTCAAATCGATACTGTAGTAGAAGGTAAACGAGTTATTACTAAGAAGCCTGAGTTGTTAGCTCCAGCCGGTAACCTTGAAAAATTAAAAGTTGCCGTACACTATGGAGCAGATGCTGTATTTATCGGAGGAAAAGAGTTTGGCCTTCGTTCAAATGCAGATAACTTTACATTTGAAGAAATGGCAGAAGGTGTTCAGTTTGCAAACAAATACGGCGCACGTATTTATGTTACAACAAACATTTTTGCTCACAATGAAAATATGGACGGACTTGAAGATTATTTAATGGGATTAGAGCGCGCTGGTGTTTCTGGAATCATTGTAGCTGATCCGTTAATTATCGAAACCTGTCGACGCGTTGCACCTAAGCTTGAAGTACATTTAAGTACGCAGCAATCACTTTCAAACTGGAAAGCCGTTCAGTTCTGGAAAGAAGAAGGATTAGAACGTGTCGTACTTGCTCGTGAAACGGGTGCCGAAGAAATGCGCGAAATGAAAGAAAAAGTGGATATTGAAATTGAAGCTTTTATTCACGGAGCGATGTGTATTGCTTATTCAGGCCGCTGCGTGCTAAGTAACCATATGACAGCGCGTGATTCAAACCGCGGAGGCTGCTGTCAATCATGCCGCTGGGACTATGATTTATTTAAAGTAGAAGCCGGTAAAACGGAAACGGCTTTATTTGATGAGCAAGACGATCCGTTTGCAATGAGTCCAAAAGATTTAAATTTAATTCAATCTATCCCTCAAATGATTGAGCTGGGGATTGATAGCTTAAAAATTGAAGGACGTATGAAGTCGATTCACTATATCGCAACAGTGGTTAGCGTATATCGCAAAGTGATTGACGCATACTGTGCAGATCCTGAGAATTTTGTGATTCAAAAAGAATGGCTTGATGAGCTAGACAAATGTGCAAACCGCGATACGGCTCCTGCCTTTTTTGAAGGAGTTCCTGGAGTGGACGAGCAAATGTTTGGCGTACACGGCAAGAAAACAAAATTTGATTTTGCTGGTTTAGTATTGAATTATGATGAAGAAACAAGCATCGTGACATTGCAACAGCGTAACTATTTTAAACCGGGAGAAGAAGTGGAATTTTTCGGTCCGGAAATTAAAAACTTTACGCAAAAAATAGATAAAATTTGGGACGAAGATGGCAATGAACTAGATGCTGCGCGTCATCCGCTGCAAATTGTGAAATTTAAAGTGGACCAACCTCTATTTTCATATAACATGATGCGAAAGGGGATTTAAATATAAAATGGGGAAAAAGCCCGTTGTAATCGGTATCGCTGGTGGATCCGGTTCTGGTAAAACAACTGTAACCAAAGCTATTTATGAGTATTTTAAAGGGCATTCTATTATGCTTCTTGAGCAAGACTATTATTATAAAGATCAAAGCGATGTACCGTTTGAACAGCGTTTGCAAACAAATTACGATCATCCTCTAGCATTTGATAATGATTTGCTGATTGAACACTTGCAAAACTTATTAAATTATGAGAGCATTGACAAACCGGTATATGATTACGCAATTCATACGCGCTCTGAGAAGGTTATTAAAGAAGAACCAAAAGATGTTATTATCTTAGAAGGTATTCTTGTACTAGAAGATCAGCGCTTGCGTAATTTAATGGATATCAAGCTATACGTAGATACAGATGCGGATCTTCGTATCATTCGTCGTATGCTTCGTGATATTAAAGAACGAGAGCGTACGCTTGAGTCAGTTGTTGATCAATACGTATCTGTCGTTCGCCCGATGCATAATCAGTTTGTGGAACCAACAAAACGTTATGCAGATATTATCATTCCTGAAGGCGGTCAAAACCACGTAGCGATTGACTTGATGGTCACTAAAATTCAAACAATTCTTGAACAAAATGCCATTTTATAATAACATAGCATAGATGCAGGAATTTTTTTGAAGACAATGCAGACATATTCTGCTAACTAAACACAAACATTATAAAGAATAGAGAAACGAGCAGCTTCTATTTTGAAGCTGTCATTTCTCTATTAACTGATTTTTCCACAGAGTGGAAAATTTTTTGTACATACAGAAATCGACTGTATACACTAGAGATTTTGAGTTCAAGAAGGAGTGAAGGGATTATGGCGCAAGAAAAAGTATTTCCAATGACAGAAGAAGGAAAGCTAAAGCTAGAGCAAGAGCTAGAATATTTAAAAACAGTAAAACGTAAAGAAGTTGTAGAGCGTATCAAGATCGCCCGCAGTTTTGGAGATTTATCGGAGAACTCTGAGTACGATTCTGCAAAAGACGAGCAGGCTTTCGTGGAAGGCCGTATTACAACGCTTGAGAATATGATTCGCAATGCGAAAATTATTGAAGAAGATGTAGAAAATTCTTCTATTGTATCATTAGGTAAATCTGTAACATTTGTAGAGTTGCCAGATGGTGACGAAGAAACGTATACAATTGTAGGTAGTGCAGAAGCAGATCCATTTGAAGGGAAAATTTCAAATGATTCGCCAATTGCTAAAAGTCTAATGGGCAAACAAATTGGAGATCAAGTAACTGTTCAAACTCCTGGTGGAGATATGTCAGTGAAAATTGTATCTGTTAAGTAAAACATATGGTTGGAAGCGTTCTACTGAACGCTCGTAAGTAAAAAAGCTGACACGCGTCAGCTTTTTTTATATGATTTTAAAAAACGGAGAGAATATAAAAGATATGTAAGAAAGGAAAGATGAAGATGAAAGATATCGATTTTACTAAAACAGCGCTTGTTTTAATTGATTTACAAAAAGGGATTGTTCCAATTGGAGGAGACGAAATTGTAGAGAAATCTGTTCAGCTTGTGAATCGTTTCCGCGAACAAAATGGATTTATTAGCTTTGTACGAGTAGATTTTCAAGATGGAAAAGATGCGTTGACGCCAGAAACGGATCAAAAGCCATCTGCTCCTCAAGAAAGACCTGCAGACTGGGCGGAATTCGACCCAAGACTTAATGTTCAAGAGACTGATTACATTGTGACAAAACGTCAGTGGGGAGCCTTTTTTGGGACAGATTTAGACCTTCAGCTTCGCCGAAGAGGAATTGATACAATTGTCCTTTGCGGAATTGCAACAAATATTGGTGTGGAAAGCACAGCTCGTGAAGCATTTCAGTATGGATATAACCAAATTTTTGTCACGGATGCCATGGCGACATTTACAAAAGAAGAGCATGAAGCAACTCTTTCTTACATCTTTCCGAAAATAGGAAAGCTACGAACAACTCAACAATTTTTAATGGAAAATGAATAATAAAAACTTGCTGAATCAGCAAGTTTTTTTGTGAAATGAAAAAAAGAATGAATATTTCTTAAGATAATGGTTTTAAAAGTAATGGCAACGTCGACACTTGTAAAGAGTGAGGTGTAGTCATGAAAATAATTCACAAGCGAATTTATATTACTCTTATTTTTATTTTATTATTAATTAGTGGACTGGGAGCACGGCTTGTTCAACTCCAGCTTGTCAGCACAGAATCTTTTACTGATAAAAATATTAACTTAATTGAAGGAAGCGTAAAACAGCGTACGCAGGAAATGTTGGTAGACGACGGGCGAGGGAAATTTGAAGATAAAAATGGCCAGTCTTTAACATCTATCACGCATAATCGCTTAGTCCTGTTTCCATTTTTAGAAAAAATGAAGTGGCCCGTTCAGCAAGTAAGCGAAATTGTGGGGATACAACCACGGGAACTAACGAACAGACTAGCGAATGCTAAAACACCGGTTGTTATTACAAAAGAATTATCCCATGCACAAGTCGAAAAAATAAATGCATTAAAGGTACCTGGCGTGTTTGGAATTCCTTTAAAAGATGAGCGTCCAGTTCCTCTTGCTGAACATTTAATCGGACTAGAGGCACAAAGCAAACAAATAATTGAAGAGAAGTACAGTGATAAATTGAAAAATGGAGCCATTAAATCAACTACGCGTGTAGGTATCTCAGGGATGCAGAGGGCTTTTGACGAGTTTTTGCTGCCTGAACAAGAGTCTAAGCTTCTTTATCATGTTGATCGCCTAGGTGGGCCCATGTTTGGCATCGATGTAAAATATACGGGCACAGCTAATCCTTATTATCCAGTCAGCGTGCGTACGACGCTTGATTTGTCTGCTCAGGAGCTAGTGGAGAATACATTAAATCATTATAAGTTAAAAGACGGAGGAGCCGTCTTAATTGATATAAAAAACAATAAAGTAATTGCTATGGCCAGCAGGCCTTCAATTAATAAGAAAGATCCATTTAAAAAACAAAACGGTTCAGACAGCGTAGAAAATCGTTTGCTGACGCCGCAAACTCCTGGATCTATATTTAAAACCGTAACAGCAGCTGCAGCGCTTGAACAAAATAAAATTCAGCCTTCTTTTACCTATAACTGCGATAAAAGTATTTATGGCAATAATGTAGAAGAAGATCATCAAAAAGGGCAGCTGACGTTTGAAGAAAGCTTCGCGCAAAGTTGTAATGCAACGTTTGCCCAGCTAGCAAAAGAAATGATTATATCTAATCCGAATATCCTTGAACAATATGCTGATAAGTTAGGGCTTATTCAGCCTGTAGGATGGACGGGTGATGTGTTTCACTTTGAACATTTTAAGCAGTTTTTAGGAGAAAAATCGGGAAGAGTTTGGACAAATGATAGAGAAAAAAAGGTACCAAATGCTGTAGCGCAAACGGCAATTGGACAGCTTGACGTAAAAGTGACTCCGCTTGCAGTAGCAAATATGATGGCGACAATTGCACGCGGAGGAGAAAAGAAGCAGGTAAAAGCGGTAGATGCGCTGGACTATAAAAACAACACGTCACTGTATACGTTTAAAGAGCATGAGCTAAAGGGAGATACCATTAATAAAGCCACAGCTGCTTCTATGCAGCAGCTTTTAAAAGGTGTCGTACAGAGCGAAAAAGGAACAGGAAGAAGATTTCAAACGCTTCCTTATGAAGTGGCAGGAAAGTCAGGAACTGCTGAAATCAATGTGAAAGACGATACCGTCAATAAATGGTTTGCGGGTTACTTTCCTGCAGATGATCCAAAATATGCAATGGTAGTAGTGGATTTAAATACAAAAAGTGCGATATCTCCCACAAACAGCGTATTTTATGATATTGTTAAAGGGATGTATGACTTAAATACACGTTAAAACAAGAAGAATTTGTAAAAAATATTACAAATATACTTCAAATAAATTTTGATGCTTCATGTATAAGAAAACACATGTTAGAATAAAGCATTATAAAAGTTGGAGGAAATTGTAGCAATGAATAACAATCGTTCTTCAAGACACGAAAACAAAGAAAAAAAAGTAAACCGATTATATAATCTGTTAATTGCTGTCGTAGCAGTTTTAATTGTATTTGTCGGTGGTACGATGATTCTTGGAAACAAGGATAAATCGGATAACCAAGCGGAAACAAATCAAAACAATCCGCAAACAAATGACCAAAAAACGGACAAGACGGCTAAAAAAGAAGATGATTCTTCGAAAGATGATCAAGCGACAGATGATCAAGCAACGGACGATCAAAGTTCTGAAGATGACCAAAGCTCTGAAGATGATCAAGCAACAGATGAAGAATCCAACGACTCAGATTCACAGGCTGAAGTAGAGAAAAATCCAGAGCCTGGCGTGGCAGAACGCAAGGTAGATCCTTCATGGGATTCAGTAGGTACGTCACAAGATGCACCTGCAGCAACATATAAAAAAGGATCAACGGATTGGAACGAAATGCTAAAAGCTGTAGGCGAAGGGTCAGGCATTAGCCCAAGCAACATGACCGTATGGCGTTTAGGGAATAACGGTGGCGTAGGTAAAGCCGTAGCTACGGTTAGTCCTAAAGGCAACTCATCAACAAAATACCGCGTTCAAATTGAATGGGTAGATGGAGAAGGCTGGAAGCCCGCAGTAGTGGATAAGCTTCAATAAAAAAGCAGCGCACTAGCGCTGCTTTTTTATTTTGAAATGAACAACTGCAGAGTACAGTTTTTTACCTTGTTCATAGTCCACAGACATTTGATGAGATACGCTATGCACCTCAAGTAAAATCGCTTTATTTTGATCAATTTTTTCAGCAATTTGTTTTTCAAGCATTTTAACATCAGGCGCTTCAAAAAATTCTATTTTATCTTCAATCATTTCAAATTCAAAATTCATCTTACGGCCTCCTTACCTCATTACTATAGTATAGCAAATAGAAAGTTAAAAGCTTAAAATATTTATAAATGAAGAACAAACGATAACTAAAAACATACTATATCCATAAGAAATATTAGTTATAAGGAGGCGTTTTTTTATGGGTCTAGAGTTTTTAGATATCTTTGAAAAGTGGGCGGATGAGTATGATGCATCGGTAAGCGGGAAAGATGAACAGTATAGAGAAGTGTTTCGCAATTATAATGAAATTTTAGAATATGTAGCAGACCGTTCAATAGGGCATGTGATAGAATTTGGAACAGGCACTGGAAACTTAACAAAAAAACTTTTAGAAAAAGAACTTACGGTAGTAGGAATTGAGCCGTCAGTGCCAATGAGACAATTGGCACACCAGAAATTAGGGGCAGATGTTTTAGTCACACCAGGAGACTTTTTACAGTTTGATACATCTTTGTTTCCAGCAGAGAGCTTAGTTAGTACGTATGCATTTCATCATTTAACAGATAAAGAAAAAGAAGAAGCTGTGATAAACTATGGAAAGTTACTTCAAACCGGTGGTAAAATAGTGTTTGCTGATACAATGTTTGAAACAGCGGATTCATTTGCTGATACCATTGTTCAGGCAAAACAAAAAGGGTATACGCAACTAGCAGAAGATCTAGAGAGGGAATACTATACAACGATTCCCGTCTTAAAGCAAATTTTTGAAAGCAATGGTTTTCACATAACCTTTACACAATTTAATCACTTTGTGTGGGTATTGGAGGCAACGAAACAATAGTAGAAAGAGGTTTTAAAATGAAAGTAGCAATCATTGGAGCAATGGAAGAAGAAGTGACGATTTTACGCGATAAAATTGAGAATCGTCAAGAAACAGTAATCGCAGGATGTGAATACTCAACAGGAACAATCAGCGGTGTCGAGGTTGTATTATTAAAATCAGGTATTGGAAAAGTAAATGCGGCGTTATCTACAGCCCTTTTACTAGAGAAGTTCAAACCTGATTACGTTATTAACACAGGGTCAGCAGGCGGTTTCCATCCAGAGTTAAACGTAGGGGATGCGGTTATTTCAACAGAAGTTCGCCATCATGATGTAGATGTAACGGTATTCAACTATGAATATGGTCAAGTGCCAAACTTGCCTGCAGCTTTTAAAGCAGATGAAAAACTAGTTCGTCTTGCTGAAGAAAGCGCTCTTGAAGTAACGGATATGAAAATTGTAAAAGGACTAATTGCTACAGGAGATTCGTTCATGAACGATCCTGTGCGCGTAGAGTTTGTTCGCTCTAAGTTTCCAGACCTTTATGCAGCTGAAATGGAAGCAGCGGCTGTTGCTCAAGTATGCTATCAATTTGGCGTACCGTTTGTTATTCTTCGTGCTCTTTCTGACATCGCCGGCAAAGAATCAAATATTTCTTTTGAGCAATTTTTAGAAAAAGCAGCTGTTAATTCAACGAAATTAGTATTGAATTTTATTACAAAATTAAAATAAGCTGTTCATAAAATATAGAGTTTGTTTTCGTCTACACTCTGCATCGTTTTTCATAACATGGGGTGTAGACTATATTTTTATCTCAATTCCTACTTTGTTTATGGGTTAAGTTATATTATTTCGATAGCGAGGTGTTTGAGATTATGAAGGTAGCCAAAAACGTTCATGAATTGATTGGAAACACACCTATGATTGAGATTACACAATTTGATTTACCTAGGGAAATCAGGATATTTGCCAAACTGGAATACGTTAATCCAGGAGGAAGTGTAAAAGATCGTTTAGGAAAAGAACTGCTGCAAGAAGCTCTTGGCTCTGGAAGACTGAAGCGAGGCGGAACGGTGGTTGAGCCTACTGCTGGGAATACGGGGATCGGGCTGGCTTTAGCTGCTCTGCAGCACGAAATAAACGTCATACTATGTGTTCCAGAAAAATTCAGTATTGAAAAACAGCAGCTCATGAAGGCTTTGGGGGCAACGGTGGTTCAAACACCTACTGAAGCTGGCATGAAAGGTGCTATAAACAAAGCTCAAGAGCTGCTGCGTGAAATACCTGGTTCTTATTGTCCTCAGCAGTTTGCTAATCCGGCTAATCCTATGACTTATTACAAAACCTTAGGGCCAGAAATATATGAACAGCTTGATGGGAAAATTGACGTGTTTGTAGCTGGAGCAGGTACAGGGGGAACATTTATGGGTACAGCGAAATTTTTGAAAGAAAAAAATCCTTCTCTAAAAACAGTCATTGTTGAGCCAGAAGGTTCAATTTTAAACGGAGGGAAATCGGGCCCTCACTTAACTGAAGGAATTGGAATGGAGTTCATCCCTGATTATATGGAGCGGTCTTATTTTAATACTATTCATACTGTTGAAGATGTTTATGCTTTTCAAAGAGTGAAAGAGCTGGCTTTAAAAGAAGGGTTACTAGTAGGGAGCTCTTCAGGAGCAGCCTTCGAAGCAGCTCTAATCGAAGCGAAAAATGCAGAAAAAGGGGCTCATATCGTCACGATTTTTCCTGATAGCAGTGAACGGTACTTAAGTAAAAATATTTACAGTGGAGGAAGATAAGATGAAACGTAAAACACAGTTGATTCATGGTGGAATTGTTGGCGATGAACAGACGGGTGCTGTCTCTGTTCCTATTTATCAAGTGAGTACTTATAAACAAGAGGGAGCAGGAAAACATACGGGATATGAGTATTCGAGAACCGGTAACCCTACACGGCACGCCCTGGAAGAACTTATTAAAGAAATTGAAGGAGGGTATGCTGGATTTGCGTTTGGCTCTGGTATGGCCGCTACTACTGCCGTTTTCATGCTGTTTAACAGCGGAGATCATGTGTTAATTACAGATGACGTATACGGAGGAACGTATCGAGTGATCACAAAAGTGCTAAGCCGTATCGGCATTGAGGCTACTTTTATTGATACAAGTGACATCCAAAACATCGAGAAAGAAATTCGCCCTAACACAAAAGCCATTTTTATTGAAACTCCAACGAATCCTCTTCTAAAAATTACTGATTTGCAGCATGCTTCTTTAGTAGCTAAACAACACCATTTACTTACCATCGTTGACAACACATTCATTACGCCGTATTGGCAAAATCCTATCGAAAAAGGCGCAGATATTGTTCTGCACAGTGCGACTAAGTATTTAGGTGGCCACAGTGACGTTGTAGCAGGGCTAGCAGTTGTGAATTCGCCTAAATTAGCTAAAGACCTTCATTTTATTCAAAATG
The DNA here is from genome assembly GCF_046535215.1 of Priestia sp. SIMBA_032. NCBI lineage: Bacteria > Bacillati > Bacillota > Bacilli > Caryophanales > Bacillaceae > Priestia > Priestia sp. SIMBA_032. The sequence continues at coordinate 311,417 of NZ_JAWRXD010000002.1, forward strand.
CGACTGGAGGCATTTTAGGACCTCAGGATTCTTGGCTTTTAATGAGGGGGATTAAAACATTAGGAATACGAATGGAAGAACATGAATTCAACACTGGGAAAATCGTAGAATTTTTACTTGCTCATCCTGCTGTGACAAAAGTATATTATCCAGGATTAAAAACCCACCCAAACCACGTCATTGCTAAAAAGCAAGCAAGAGGTTTTGGGGGAATGGTTTCGTTTGATGTGGGAAGCGAAGAGAAAGTGGAACGCGTACTGAGCAAAGTGAAGTATTTTACATTAGCAGAAAGTTTAGGAGCCATCGAAAGCCTCATTTCCATTCCTTCTAAAATGACTCATGCTTCTATACCGAGCGACCGACGTAAAGAACTAGGAATTACAGATGGATTAATTCGTATTTCTGTAGGTCTTGAAGATGTAGAAGATTTACTTGAAGACTTAGAAAGAGCATTGAAATGAAGGTGGTAAAAATAGGATTTTTATAGACCTATAGATCTATGATAAAGTAGAGTTATAACATTCTACTGAGAAGGTGATTGTATGAAAGCTCAACACATCAAAGCAAAAATTGAAGATTACAGCCGCTTTATTTACGTCCTTCTAGCCGTAAGTACATTCTTGTATATTGGTGTTATGATTGGCCAAGGTGAAAAAAGCGATATACAGCTTGGAATAATGGAAGCGATTGTTATTCTTTTTACCGCCCTTGCTTTTTATTTTAGTTATCAAACTAAAAAACTAAAAAAAGAATTAATGAAAGAAAAAGAATAATAGATATAAAAAGGCGATTATTCATCGTCTTTTTTTTATGAGGGTTGAAAAAAATAAAAAAATTTCCTATTTTTCAAAAAAACAGTTTACTTTTTATGAGTACGTGGATATAATTACCAATGTAAGGAAAATACTTTATTAAAAGGAGGTCGAGTCATATGTTAAGACGTTTATCAGGTATGGATCATTCAGTTTGGGCTATGTTCAAAAATCGTCTATATACGTATACTATTCGGCCGTGTTCCTGTATCAAGTAACTTTCTTACCTTGATCGTTAAAACACGTTAATTCACCACAGGTGCGAATAGTAGCCCTGTGGTTTTTATTGTTTTTCAGCCACAGGATGCTTATGCATAACTGTGGTTTTTTTTGTATAAGGAGGTGATTGTAATGACACTGAATATTTTCTTTTTAACTATTACCATAAAGTCCCGTCAATACTCAGAGGAAGAAATTAAGCATGAACAGTATGTAAGACAATTAGAAGAAGAAATAAAAGACCGCAAGTATGAATTTTATCGTCATTTCTAATTTGAACAGTGGAAAGGAGTGGATGAATGATGATTAATCAAAAAGGATATATCGTTGTATGGCTGCTTGTGGAGAAAGATTCCACCTAAATGACTAGTAGGGGGAGTAATGATGTGTTTGCTGCGGATTATCATTTGGAAATTATTTTAAAAAAAGAGCGGAAAGAAGGATTAATTCTCCTTCTTTCCGCTCTTTTTTTTCTCTTTTTCGGCTCTGTAAAATTCGTGAAACATTTTCATCAGCGCTCGCTTTTCAATTCGCGAAACATAACTTCTTGAAATATTTAATTCTTTTGCAATTTCTCGCTGGGTTTTTTCATCCTGCAGATCCAAACCGAAGCGGCCAACAATTACTTCCTTTTCTCGATCATCGAGGATATCGATGTATTCTTTTATTTTTTCTAATTCCATATTTAGTTGAATCATATCAATTACATCGTCTGATTCTGATTTTAATACATCAATCAAACTGATTTCATTTCCTTCTTTATCTTGGCCAATTGGATCATGCAGCGACACATCTTTTTTTGTTTTTTTGAGCGCTCGCAAGTGCATCAATATTTCATTTTCAATACAGCGCGCGGCATAAGTAGCTAATTTTGTGCCTTTTCCTTGAGAATAACTTTCGATTGCTTTAATTAAACCGATTGTCCCAATTGAAATTAAATCTTCCGCATCCTCTCCTGTGTTTTCAAACTTTTTAACAATATGCGCAACGAGTCGGAGATTGTGTTCAATGAGAAGGTTTCGCGCTTCTTGATCTCCTTGTTCCATTAAAGATAAATATCTCTTTTCTTCAGCAGCAGACAAGGGTTGAGGAAACGCATTGTTTTTTACGTAGGAAACAAGGAAAACCAATTCTTTAAAGAAATAGCCTAGTGCGGTAAATAATGCAGACATCTCTTCACCTCCATAAGGGGATATCAACCTGTGAGAGACTAACATTACACTATATGTAAAAAGAAGGATGTCTTTGCCTGTACGTTTAAAATTCCCCCCGGGACAAGAGAGTTTGAAAAAGTCCGCAGATTTTTCTTTAGAGATAGTTACCAGCCTATACAGGGAAAAAGTATGTACATACGCTAGTAGTAGTTCATAGTGTAAGGAGGGAGAGAGTATGTACGGTTATGGAGGCTGCTGTTATCCTAATTATCCAGCATACCCATGTGGGGGAGGCTTCGGCTGGGGACTTGGATTGTTGATTGTTCTATTTGTCCTGTTATTAATTTTCGGAAGCTTCTATTGGTTTTTTAGCTGCTGGTGTTAAAAAAACTCATGCGTGTGCATGAGTTTTTTTAGGTGACATATCCTACCGAATAGAACCATTCATTTTTAAGAATTCTTAAGGAATTTTCGCTTTGTTTCTTAAAGAAGATGATTTATTCTATAATTAAGAAAAGTAGCAAGACGATAATATGCCTCCGCAAAAGTAAATGGAGCTCTATACTTTTTTTAGCTTGAAAGTACTAATCATCAAGCAAGCGAGTACGATAATCAAAAACATATAAAAGTGTGAAGGCAAATAAGGGACGCCTAGGTAGCTAAGAGTTAATAAACAACCTGCTGCGGTAATAGGAAGCCCTGTAAAATACCCAGTATTTTCTGTGATGTTAAAGCGGGCAAGACGAAGCGCTCCGCAAGCAATGTAACAGATGGTTACAATTGAACCTGCAGCACCAAAGTGAGACAAAATACTTTGATAAAGTAGTAGAGCTGGAGCGATGCCAAATGATATAATATCGCACATGGAGTCCAGTTGTTTTCCAAGTTCAGATTCAATTTGCAGCTTTCTGGCTACCATGCCGTCGAATCGATCTGCTAACGCTGCTAAAAAAATTAGTAATAAACTTAAGTTCAATTCATTTTTCATGACAAATAAAATAGCAAAGCTTCCTAAACTTAAATTAACAATCGTTAAGGAGTTTGCCGCTTGGGATCTCAACTTTTTAATTGTATGATCTAGATAGTCTAATAAAAACAATTTCCTCACTCCTTTAAAGGATGGAATGAACTAAAGGTAAAAATAATGGTAATTTCATTGTAGACGCAAACCTTATTCTAGTAAAGAACTATTAAGTATGTGGAGGTAAAATTATTGTTGCAGCACCTGTATCGAACGTTTATTGAGCTTACGAATCACAAAGGATCATCGAAGCTCATTCGAAAATTCACTTTCTCTAAATGGAGTCGGTTTGTTATACCCTCCTATACAAAAGTTTTTAAAGTAAATAAAGAAGAAATGGACAAGCCTCTGCATCATTATCAAAACTTACACGAGCTATTTATTCGCCGTTTAAATCCTTCTGCCCGTCCGGTCGATCAGCAGAAAGATAGCGTTGTCAGTCCTGTAGATGCAAAGATAGAAGCATATGGAGTCATTACGCCTCAAAAAGAAATGATTGTAAAAAACAAACCTTATTCTATACAGGAAATGGTTTCAAATGATCTCATTCTTGAAAAATATATAGAAGGACAGTTTATTATCCTCTATCTTAGTCCGAAAGACTATCATCGCATTCACAGTCCGCTTAAAGCCCAAATAGGGAATACGTGGACCGTTGGACAAAAGTCTTATCCAGTAAATTCATTAGGAATCAAGTACGGGAAAGAACCGCTGGTGAAAAATTTCCGGAAGCTCACGGAGTTAACATTTGAAAATGGTCACATGCTGATGGTAAAAGTAGGAGCCATGTTTATCAACAGCATTGAAGCGGTTTCTAAAAAAGAAGTAGTCGAAAAAGGGGAAGAAATGGCTTACTTCACGTTTGGTTCGACTGTCATTTTATTATTTGAGAAGAACTCAATCACTTTTGATTCTAACGTTCACTCAGGTTCTTATGTAAAGTATGGAGAACCAATTGCTCATTTGAAAAAATAGAGCCTGTATAATAAAAGAGTAGATAGATGATAAATGAAGATGCAGCTTTCTTTTATTAAGAAGGCTCTTTTATTCGTTAAGAAGGAATTTGTATGCTAATCTTTAATGATCTTCTTTCAATTTCCTCTTCAATTAATTTTATAAAATCAGGGCTTAATTGCAGTTCGGTTGCTTTGCTGTATGATTCAATAAGCAGCTCATCTGATAATTTTCTCATAAGATTGCCGCCACCTCCTACTAAAATAAATATCCTAAAAAGTTATATTTAAATGCTAATAAATTCCTTATTTATAATCTAACACGAATCAAATAAAGGAACAATCGTTCTGTTATCCACAGCTTTCGGTGGATAAAATGTGGGTATGTTGTTTATAATTACCATTAATTGCTGAACTATAACAGAGGATAATGTGTATAAACTTATCCACATAGTTGGGCTTATCATTTTTTGTCGAAAACTTTTAACAGAATTTGTTTACCACTTACCCTATTTGATAAGTAATAAACGTTTTCTGCACTATTTTTTATTTTAAGTTTGCAAAGAGTGAATGTATTGTAAGCCCACGAACAAATAGAGGTTTACTACCTTTTGTCAATAACTTTCTGTATAAAGTTAAAGCATTCACAAGGCATATCCTTTATACTAAGAAAAGACCTGTTTTTGAAGAGAATAAAATTTTAGGTTGGAAAATAACAAGAAGTCGTTATAATGATAGACGGCGTTAATTTTAGTATGTAACTATATATTCGAGGTGCATGATACGTGTTGAAACTTTTTTTACCAAATGAACATGTGAAAAACGTGTTTCAAATTAAGCCAGACGATTTGAAAGAGCGCGGCATAAAAGGAATTATTACCGACTTAGATAACACGTTGGTGGAATGGGATCGCCCTGATGCCACTCCGGAATTAATTGAGTGGTTTCAGTTAATGAAAGATAGTGGAATTAAAATCACGATTGTATCGAATAATGTGGAGAAACGAGTCAAGCTGTTTTCAGATCCAGTTGGACTTCCATTTGTATATAAAGCACGCAAACCGATGCGTAAAGCATTTAGAAGAGCTCTTCGTGATATGGAGCTGCAAAAAGATGAGGTTGTGGTCATTGGCGACCAGCTTTTAACGGATGTATTAGGAGGAAATCGCCTAGGCGTATATACGGTTTTGGTTGTACCAGTTGCGCAAACAGATGGATTTGTAACGAAATTTAACCGTAAAATGGAACGAAGAATTCTAGGTTGGATGAAACGAAAAGGTATGATTAACTGGGAGGATTAAAACGTGAGTGAAGAAAAAATACAGTGCGTAGGATGCGGAGTGGAGATTCAAACAGAACGACCGAATGAACTTGGCTACACTCCAAAATCAGCATTAGAAAAAGAAGCTATTATTTGCCAGCGATGCTTTCGCTTGAAGCATTATAATGAAGTACAAGATGTTTCCTTAACCGACGATGATTTTTTAAAAATCTTAAATGGGATTGGTCAAACGGACGGTTTGGTTGTAAAAGTTGTAGATATATTTGACTTTAACGGCAGCTGGTTACCTGGTTTGCATCGATTTGTTGGAAATAACAAGGTTCTTTTAGTGGGAAATAAAGCAGATTTACTGCCAAAGTCTATAAAGAAAAATAAACTCATTCATTGGATGAAGCGAGAAGCGAAAGAGCTTGGGCTAAAATCAGTGGATGTGTTCCTCATGAGCGCGCAAAAAGGACAAGGAATTCGAGAAATTGCCGAAACTATTGAACATTATCGCGAAGGTAAAGATGTATATGTTGTTGGATGTACAAACGTTGGTAAATCGACATTTATTAATGCCATTATTAAAGAAGTAACGGGAGAAAAAGATATTATTACTACATCTCAATATCCGGGAACAACGCTGGATATGATTGATATTCCGCTTGATAACGGCGCGTCTTTATATGATACGCCTGGCATTATTAATCACCATCAAATGGCTCACTATGTAGATAAACGAGACTTAAAGTTAATTTCTCCTAAAAAAGAAATAAAGCCGAAGGTTTATCAGCTAAACGAAGGGCAAACGTTATACTTTGGAGGACTGGCGCGCTTAGATTATGTACAGGGAGGCCGCAAGTCATTAACATGTTACGTATCGAATGATTTGCATATCCATCGTACAAAGCTTGAAAAAGCAGATGAGTTGTATGAAAAGCAAGCAGGTGAACTGCTTCAGCCGCCGCGCCCAGAGCAAATGAGTGAGTTTCCTGAACTTGTTGCACATGAATTTACAATAAAAAATGAAAAAACGGATATTGTTTTTTCAGGGCTTGGCTGGGTGACGGTTAATGAGCCAGGTTCAAAAGTTGTGGCGCATGCACCAAAAGGAGTCGGCGTATTTGTGCGCGATTCTTTAATTTAAACAAAAAGGGGAAAAAATCTTGAGTACATTATATGGGCTAGTTGGTTATCCGCTTGGGCATTCACTATCGCCATTGATGCAAAATGATGCCTTTAAACGTCTGAACATGGATGCGCACTATGAGGCTTTTCCGATTGAACCTGTTCATTTTGATTCAGCTATTGGAGAGCTAAAAGATAAAAACATTCAAGGATTTAATGTCACGATTCCGTATAAAGTTGATATTATAAATCATTTGGATGAAGTCGATCCATTAGCAAAGGCAATTGGCGCTGTAAATACAGTTGTTAATCAAGATGGCCGTTATATTGGATACAATACCGACGGAGAGGGATATGTGACTTCTTTACTCAAAGCAGTAAAAGGCGGCTTATCCAAAAAAAGAATTTTAATTATTGGAGCTGGAGGAGCTGCAAAAGCTATTTTTTATACAATTGCAGCTCAGCACGCTCCCGATGTAATTGCGATATGCAATCGTACCGTCGAAAAAGCAGCTGTACTAGCTAACGAGCTGCCTTTTTCGACGAAAACGGCGGCGATGTCTATTTCTGATGCGGAAAAACAACTAGATACATTCGATATTATTATTAATACCACTTCGGTGGGGATGTATCCTAACGTTGATGAGCTGCCTTTAGCACTTACTTTATTGCAAAAAGCAGCGGTAGTCAGCGATATTATTTACAACCCTTTAAAAACAAAGCTTTTGAAAGAGGCTGAAGCAAAAGGGGCAGGCACTCATAACGGTGTCGGTATGTTTGTACTGCAAGGTGCACTTGCATTTGAAAAGTGGACGAACGTCCGTCCTGACGAAGAGGCAATGGAACACATTGTTCTTTCAACACTAACTAAGAGATAAGATACAACGGAGGTTTTTATGTTAACAGGTAAACAAAAACGTTTTTTACGTTCAAAAGCACATCATTTAAATCCAATTTTCCAAGTAGGAAAAGGTGGAGTCAATGAAAATATGATTGGTCAAATTGCTGATGCATTAGAAGCAAGAGAATTATTAAAAGTAAGCATTCTGCAAAACTGTGACGAAGATCGTGACACGGTTGCTGCTCGATTAACAAAAGGAACAAAAGCAGAGCTTGTACAAGTGATTGGAAATACAATTGTATTATATAAAGAATCACGCGAAAATAAGCAGTTAATGCTTCCAAAAGTGAAATGAAATAGAGCGGGGAAACCCGCTCTATTTAAAAATGAAGTAAATTAAAGGAGTCGGGGATTGTTGAAGAGTATTGGAATTTTAGGTGGAACATTCAATCCGCCTCATTTGGGGCATTTAATGATGGCAAATGAGGTTTTGCATGCCTTGAAATTAGATGAGATATGGTTCATGCCGTCGTATATTCCACCTCATAAAACAATCAAAGAGCCTATTGAGCCATATCATCGTTTACAAATGCTAAAGCTAGCTATTGAAGAACATGATCAATTTACCCTGCAGCCGATTGAATTTGAACGCAAAGAGCCTTCATATACATATGATACGATGAGAATACTAACAGAGAAATATCCAACGTATCAGTTTCATTTCATCGTTGGTGCTGATATGGTAGAATATTTGCCGAAGTGGTATGAAATTGATGAATTAGTCAATTTGGTTACATTTGTAGGTGTAAAGCGCCCGGGGTATACCATTACGTCCCCTTACCCGATAAAAGAAGTAGAAGTTCCGCAGTTTGATGTCTCCTCTTCCTTTATTCGCGAACGAGTAGTAAAGAAAGAAACCATTCGTTATTTTATACCTGCTGGTGTTAAACAATATATCGAGGAGAATCAATTATATGAATCGAACTGAGGCATTAGAAATCGTAAAGAAACAGTTAACAGAACGCCGTTATATTCATACTGTCGGGGTAATGGAAACAGCAATTGAATTAGCTAAGCGTTTTGGAGCAGACGAAAAAAAAGCAGAATTGGCTGCTATTTTTCATGACTACGCCAAGTTTCGTCCAAAGGAAGAGATGAAGCAAATTATTATTGATCAAAACATGAGCCCTTCTTTATTGGAATACAATACCGAATTATGGCATGCTCCAGTAGGCGCGTTTTTAGTGAGAAATGAAGTAGGGATTACGGATAAGGAAGTATTGGATGCAATTGCTTACCATACATCCGGAAGACCTGGCATGACGTTACTTGAAAAAATTGTGTACGTTGCTGATTACATTGAACCTGGAAGGAGATTTCCAGGTGTTGATGAAGTGCGGGAGTTAGCTAAAATGGACTTAAATGCAGCACTTATTCAATCACTGAAAAACACCATTTCTTTTTTAATGACTAAACATCAGGCCGTTTACCCCGATACGATGATGACATATAATGATTTAATCTTAGGAGGTCAAACACATGACTGAACGTGAATTGCTATCTCTTGTTGTAGAAGCAGCAGACGATAAAAAAGCAATCGATATCGTAGCGTTAAATATGGAAGGAATCTCACTTGTGGCAGATTATTTTGTTATTTGTCACGGTAACTCAGATAAACAAGTGCAGGCAATCGCTCGTGAAATTAAAGAAAAAGCACACGAACAAGGCATTTCTGTGAAGCGTTTAGAAGGATTTGAGCAGGCTAAGTGGGTTCTTGTTGATCTTGGAGATGTTGTGGTTCACATTTTCCATAAAGATGAGCGCGGATATTATAACTTAGAACGCTTATGGGGAGATGCACCATTTGTAAGTTCAGAAGAGCTACAGCTATGAGCAGGTACGGAGAATTTGCCTACGTATATGATCAGCTAATGGCAGATGTTCCGTATGACGATTGGGCTGAATTTTTTAATCAGCAGGTGGCAAAAGCGAAAACAAAGCCTGACAGTATATTAGACCTTGCCTGCGGCACGGGAGAACTCTCCGTTCGATTTGCACAAGAAGGTTTCTCCGTAGTAGGCGTTGATTTGTCTGATGATATGCTTATGGTAGCCCAGGAAAAGGCGGTAGAAGCAGGGGTAACGCTATCTCTTTTTCAGCAAAACATGGCGGAACTTGAGTTATTGAAAGAGTTCGACTGTGTAGTAATCTTTTGTGATTCTTTGAACTATTTGCAAAGTGATAAAGAAGTTCAAGAAACCATTCAACGTGTATATAAGCACTTAAAACCAGGTGGGCTCTTTATATTTGATGTTCATTCAGTGCACAAGATGAAAGACGTATTTGGAAATCAATCTTTTTCTTACGTAGATGAAGACGTGTCATATATTTGGAACTGCACCTATGACGATACAGACATGCGCGTAGAGCATGATATTACGTTTTTTGCTTATGATGAAGAAATCGATGCATATCATCGCTTTGATGAAGTGCATGCTCAGCGCACTTGGTCGATTGACCATTATCACTCATGGCTGAGCGAAGCTGGTTTTATAAATATAGAAATAAGTGCAGATTTCAAAATGAGTAAGCCTACTTCAAACAGTGAGCGCATCTTTTTCTCTGCGCAAAAAAAAGAAGCCGAGTAGAGGCTTCTTTTTTTGTTTCAAAGCAGGATTTCTACAGAAATTATGGAATAAGACTATCAAACTGATTGTGAACAAGCTCAATGTCTTCGTCAAATTTTTCATGTGTTTTTTGAAATACGTGCACAAACATCTCTCCGAGTTCAGCTTCTAAAACTTTAATACCTTCTCCAGTTACACCGCCTTTTACGCATACTTTATCCTGCAAGGTAGGAAGCGTAAATATTTCTTTTTCCAACAGTTTTCCCATTCCAATAATCATATCGCTGGCCATGACGGTAGCTTCTTCTGCAGAAATATTTGTTTCTTGAACTGCTGCATCAATAAAGCGCTGAAGCAAAAAGCTGAAGAATGCAGGACCGCAGCTTACGATATCGGATGATACGCGCGTAATCGTTTGATCAATGGCCACAGGCTTTGACATAGATGAAAATAGTTCATGTAAATAATTTTGGTAAAAAGGCGTACATCTTTCTCCAAACGTGAAAAGAGAAACACCTGCTAATGCCCGATTCGTAATGCTAGGGATAATTCTAGCTGCTTGACTCGGAATGAGGCGTTCGATTTGTTCTACGCTAATTGGACTGGTAATGGATACAATGCAGTGATCTTTCGTCAGCAGTGGTTCTAATTTTATTAAAAGGGGGTGAATATCCAATGGCTTAACACAAATAAAGATGACTTTGGATGCGTGAACAACTTCTTCAGCTGTATCAGCAACATGAATTTTTTTATGCTGCTGTTGAATCTCTTTGGCTCTTTTTTTTGTACGATTCATAATAGTAATTTTAGAAGGACGTACGGCTTTTGATTCAATAAACGCATCAATTAATATTTTCCCCATGTTTCCTGTTCCGATAAACCCTATGTTCACTGATTCATTCCCTCCTTCAAAAGCCTTTTCTTCTAAACACTATGAAGACGTAATGGAATTTATGACGTTACCTCAAAATTCAAAGGAGTGTACAATTTGACTTTTTCAAAAAAACAATGGCTAATTGGATGTATTTGCTTAGCAGTTGGGTTGGCTTTTTATATCTATCGCACAGGCGGAGAGAAACCGGAAAGTTCTCTTCAAACCTCAGATATAATAAAGGCAGAATCTTCTGCTACAAAAAAAGAAGGAGAGTCGTCTGATCAAGTAATTTCAAGCCAAGATTCCCCGTTTGTGATGGTGGATATTAAAGGAGCTGTTCAGAAGCCTGGTGTATACCAGCTTCCGAAAGATGCGAGGGTAAAAGATGCTCTAGCACAAGCCGGAGGTGCTACGAAAGAAGCGGACTTAAGACAGCTCAATTTAGCTAGCAAGCTACAAGATGAAATGGCTGTTTATATTCCAGCTGCTGGAGAAGAAATCCCCCCTTCATCTCCAGTTTCTTCAATCTTTTCCTCAGGAACTTCAAATGATCAGCCCCTTGTTAATATCAATACAGCGAACACTGATGAACTGCAAACGTTAAATGGCATTGGACCTTCAAAAGCGAGTGCCATCGTTTCATATCGAGAGGAAAATGGCTTGTTTCAAACAGTAGAGGATTTGGGGCAAGTGTCAGGTATTGGCGACAAGTCGCTAGAAAAAATCAAAGCTCAAATTACGGTACAGTAGAGACTTATTGACGAAAAAGGAAAAAAAACGCTACACTATGAAAGAGAAAAGTATAATTATAATTATTCAGTTTTAAATAAAAAGGTAGGGAATGAGATGAACCGGATTTCATGGGATCAATATTTTATGGCACAAAGCCATTTGCTAGCTTTAAGAAGCACTTGTGAACGTCTGGCTGTTGGAGCTACAGTGGTGCGTGATAAACGTATTATAGCTGGAGGATACAACGGCTCGATCAGCGGAGGCGTGCATTGTGCTGACGAAGGCTGTTATGTGATTGATGGACACTGTGTAAGAACTGTCCATGCAGAAGTGAATGCACTCTTGCAGTGTGCTAAGTTTGGTGTGAAAACAGAAGATGCGGAAGTATACGTCACGCATTTTCCTTGTTTAAACTGCTGTAAAGCCCTTATTCAAGCGGGAATTAAAACAGTATATTACGCTAATGATTACAAAAATCATCCGTATGCTGTTGAGTTATTTCAACAGGCGGGAGTGAAAACAGCAAAAGTTGAACTTGATGAAGCAATCATTGACTTAAAAAGTAAAGAGAAGCTTCAATTTGTGACGGATGTTCTCGCTCGTTTAGAAAAAAGCGGAGCTGACGAAGCAGAAGTGATGAATTTACAACGTGAAGCTCTCGCTTTGTTTACGGCAAATTAAAGGTAAAAGAGGTTTTTTACTTGGTAACAGTAAGAAGCCTCTTTCTTTTAAGAAGAAAGGAGCTAAAAGTGAAAGGATATTATATTTACTGTGCTTTTAGCATGATGCTAGCTTTATATGTATATGATAATCATTCCGCTGTAAGCCTGTTTTTGCTAATTGTGCTTTTCGTTTTTCAATGGCTACAATGTCCGAGGAAAGTGATTATTACTTCTGCACTGTTGAGCGTTTTGTGCGTCTACCTATTAGCTGAGACAAATAAGCATAACAAAACGGTTCTTTTAGCTGAAACTTCTACTTTTACAGGCGAAATTTCATCTGTTCCGCATAGTGACGGCGATAAGCTTACTTTTAAGTTTACGGTTCAAAATGAAGAGGTCATGGCTTTTTATAAACTAAAAACGCTGGAAGAGAAACAGAAGCTCGAAAAGCTAACGATTCATCAAGTTTGTCAACTAGCGGGGCAATTAACTTCTCCTTCACCTGCTCGCAATCTTCATGCATTTAATTATCAGCAATATTTGTACCATCAGTCTATTCATTGGCAGCTTAACGTCAAGAGACTTGATTTGGTAAAATGCCAGCTCCCCACTTTAACTCCACTTACGTACCTTACCTTTATTCGTCAAAAAGGAATTAATTATATTCAACAAAATATGTCGGATCCAGGCGCTGGGTTTATGCAGGCACTAATTTACGGCGAGCGCACTGGCATCGAAGAAGAAAGTATCAAGCGCTATCAGCAATTTGGTTTAATACACTTGCTTGCCATATCAGGTCTTCATGTTGGACTGCTGACAGCGATGTGTTTTTATTTGCTCATTCGGATTGGGATAACGCGCGAGCGAGCCATTACGCTTTTACTTTTGCTTCTTCCTGTATACATGATTTTGGCCGGTGGCAGCGCTTCAGTTGTCCGAGCTGTTTTTATGAGTATGCTGATGCTTATATCAATAAAAATACAAAGAAAAATTCTTTTGGTTGATAGCATCAGCCTTGCTTTTATGAGCATGCTGCTTTTTAAGCAGTACTATTTATTCGATGTAGGATTTCAGCTTTCTTTTGCCGTTAGTTTCGCATTGATTTTATCGAGTCAGACAATTTTACCTCGTTTTCATTCTTCTTTCAGTCAGCTTATGGCTGTTTCAGCGATTGCACAAGTCAGTTCACTTCCTTTATTGTTGTACTATTTTTATGGAGTATCTCTCCTCAGTTTGCCATTAAATATGGTTTTTGTACCGTTGTTTTCTCTTGTTGTATTACCTCTTTGCTTGCTCATTCTTTTTGTTCGTATCATCTTGCCGGGAGTGAGTGAATTGCTGGAGCAAATTCTTCATGTTCTTTTACTTGTTTGTGAAAAATTGCTTGGCTTTTTTGAGTGGATTCCCGCTGATTTTGTAACGGGAAAACCCCATATTTTGCTGTTTTTGGGCATGTACTTATGCATTTATGCTTTATTTGTGGCGGTCGAAGAAGGAGAGTTTTTCGTTCGCTATATGTTTCTTCTCGCGGTATTATTAGCCGCACAATGCATGTATCCTTATTTGAATCCAAAAGGAACGGTCACAATGGTCGATGTAGGACAAGGAGATTGCTTTATCATTGAGCTTCCTTATCGAAAAGGTGTGTATATGATCGATACCGGAGGAACCGTTTCATTTCCAAAAGAACCATGGCAAAAACGTCGTTCTTCTTTTGACGTGGGAGAAGACGTACTTGTTCCCTTTTTGCATTCAAAAGGAATGACCAAGGTAGATAAAATGATTATCACACACGGCGATTATGATCACGCAGGAGCGGCACAGCATTTATTTTCACAAGTGGCTGTCGGAGAGCTGGTGCTTGGGGAAAAAGCTGAATTAAATGACGTAGAGACTGGCTTGGTGATCGCTGCTCAAAAACAAAGTGTGCCTGTTCAAATTGTTCAACAAGGAGATAGCTGGCAAGAAGGAGGTGTATTATTTCAGGTTATTTCTCCAACAGGTTTCGAAGAAACGAGCAACAACGGCTCAATTGTAATAGACGCTAAGTTAGGAAATTTAAGATGGCTATTCACCGGAGATTTAGAAAAAGAAGGAGAACAAAGAATATTAAAAGACTTTCCCAACCTTAAAGCAGATGTATTAAAAGTTGGGCATCATGGCAGTAAAACCTCAACTTCAGAAGAGTTTGTTCAACATTTAAATCCTAAAGTAGCCCTTGTTTCAGCGGGGCAAAAAAATCGTTATGGTCATCCTCATCAAGAAATATTAGAGCTTCTGAAAAGCTACGGAGTGTATATTTATCGAACGGATGAAGATGGTGGGGTAATGTATGAATTTACAAAAAAGTCAGGAACGTTTTCGCAGCAACTTCCATAGTCTATAGTAAGAAAAACGAACTGAAAAAGACTGCTAAGAAGCAGCCTTGAAGCAATTTTACGAACCCAAGTAGTGAATCACAGTTGCAATAACAAATAAGGCAGTGAAAAAGCCAAATGAAACACCAAATCCTACGGCAGAATCGACAGCGTCGTTGCGTTTACTTTGGACACTTTCTTCAAATTGGTTCATTAACACCCCTCCTGTTTACAGTATAATCTAACTTTTTTTAAAAATCTAGACAATTTAAAAGCGTTTTCACAAACTGACAACAGTTAACAACTATACTTTATGAGCATGAGGAGAAAATAGAGATAAGGGTTTAATCATTAACAAATAAGTAACCTAGGGCTTATATTGTTGATGTTTATCATAAACTGAGGAATTGTCGTTTTAAGACAATTCCTTTTGTATTGTTGCCAAAAACTCATAACACCTTTACGATAGAAATTGTATTTTGTTTATCAATAACTATACATAATCAATATAGATGAATAAAAAAAGAGGAGCGTATATACGTTGGCAGTTGATAGCTTAAAAAGTATTACCAAAAATAATATAGCCCCCGTTTATTTAATACACGGGGTTAATGCATTTATGAGTAAAAAGATTAGAGATAAAATCGTCGACTATACGTTGAATGAAGAAGATAAAGAATTTAACTTGTCACTATACGATTTAGAAGAGACATCGATTGATCAAGTTCTAGAAGATGCTGAAACGCTTCCTTTTTTAGGAGACAAGCGTGTAGTGGTCGCGAAAAATGCAGCATTTTTAACGGCTGAAAAATCAAAAGATAAAGTCGAGCATGACCTGGCAAAACTTCAGCAATATGTCGAACAGCCCCCGTCTTTTTCAACGTTAATTCTTCTAGCCCCTTATGAAAAGCTGGATGAAAGAAAAAAAATAACAAAATTATTAAAAAAACAAGCAGCCTACATCGAAGCGAACGAATTTGGTGAAAAAGAAATGAAGCAGTGGATTCATAATTTACTTTCAAAAGATGGAGTGAATATGGATGAAGAAGCTGTAACGCTGCTTATTCAGCTTGTGGGTCTTAATGTAACGCTTGTGACAAATGAAATTGAAAAAATGGTGTTATACGTTGGACAAGGCGGAGTCATTACAAAAGAAGTTGTGCTTAAGCTTGTGGCGAAAACACTTGAACAAAATGTATTTACGCTTATTGACGCTGTTATTCAGCGAAAGGTTTCTACTGCTTTAAATATGTATCAGGATTTACTGCGTAATAACGAAGAGCCTATCAAAATTTTATCCTTGTTAGCGACGCAGTTTCGGTTGATTTATCATACGAAGCAGCTGTCTAGCCAAGGATACGGTCAGCAGCAAATTGCTCAAACGATTAAGGTTCATCCGTTCCGTGTGAAAATTGCTTTGCAGCAGAGCAGAAGTTTTGAGGAACAGCAGCTTAAAGGAATTTTAAAGGATTTAGCAGAGGCAGATTATGAAATGAAGACGGGAAAAATGGATAAAGCGCTTATTTTACAGCTGTTTTTATTAAAAAGAGCGCAATAAAAAAACGATCCTAATGGGATCGTTTTTGTCTCAATTATGCAGATAAACCGTTAAGTTTTACTGCTAAGCGAGATTTTTGACGAGCTGCAGCATTTTTGTGGATAAGACCAGATTGTGCGGCTTTGTCTAATTTTTTAGAAGCAACAGCAAATGCTGCTTTTGCGTTATCTACATCGTTGTTTTCAACTAAAGCTTCAAAGTTTTTGATTGCAGTACGCATAGCTGATTTAGCTTGAATGTTATGAGCACGGCGAGCTTCAGTAGTTTTTACACGTTTGATAGCTGATTTAATGTTTGGCATCCGTTTCACCTCCCGAAATGATAACAATCGAGATTATATAGAACTCGACATTCTTCACAATAAGAACAAAAGATATTTTATCAAACACAAGGACAGAATGCAATAGCCTTGACAAGGAATTTTATATGACAGACCTCTCTTTAAAAGCTTGTAGCTGATATTGCGCCCTTCCTTCTACTTTTCATTTCTTAAATGCATGAATCTGCCAGTCCTCGGTGACAATAATTTCAACAAAGATTGTCTAGGAGGTTAAGAAATGGAAAAAGAACTTGATTTAAGTCAATATAGCGTGCGCACGGATTTAGCTGTGGAAGCAAAAGACATAGCGTTAGAAAATCAGCCTAAACCGAATAACCAGTCAGAAATCAAAGGCGTAATTGTAAAAGAAAAAGAAGAACAAGGTGTCAAAATTTCAATGGTAGAAATTACGGAAGAGGGCGCAGAAGCAATCGGTAAGAAAAAAGGCCGGTATGTAACCCTTGAATCGGTAGGCATTCGCGAGCAGGATACTGAAAAGCAAGAGGCCATGGAAGAAGTATTTGCTAAAGAGCTGAATTTTTTTATTAAAAGCCTCAACATTCCAGATGATGCTAGCTGTCTTGTAGTGGGTCTTGGAAACTTAAGTGTTACACCAGACGCGCTTGGACCAAAGGCAGTAGATAATTTGTTGATTACAAGACATTTGTTTGAGTTACAGCCTGAAAGCGTGCAAGATGGCTTTAGACCCGTTAGCGCCATTGTTCCGGGAGTAATGGGAATGACGGGTATTGAGACAAGTGATATTATCTTTGGCGTTGTAAAGAAAGTGAATCCAGACTTTATTATTGCAATCGATGCGCTGGCCGCTCGTTCGATTGAACGGGTAAATGCTACCATTCAAATCTCAGATTCAGGTATTCATCCGGGGTCTGGGGTTGGAAACAAGCGCAAAGAAATCAGTTATGAAACACTTGGCATTCCAGTTATTGCAATAGGTATTCCAACGGTGGTGGATGCTGTGTCCATTACAAGCGATACAATTGACTTTATCTTAAAACATTTCGGCCGAGAAATGAAAGAGCAGGGAAAGCCGTCTAAGTCGCTGCTTCCGTCTGGTATGACGTTTGGA
Organism: Priestia sp. SIMBA_032; assembly: GCF_046535215.1. Classification (NCBI taxonomy): domain Bacteria; kingdom Bacillati; phylum Bacillota; class Bacilli; order Caryophanales; family Bacillaceae; genus Priestia; species Priestia sp. SIMBA_032. The sequence continues at coordinate 329,028 of NZ_JAWRXD010000002.1, forward strand.
GAAAAAAAGAAGCTCACGGAGGCTGATTTACCTAATGAAGAGCAGCGTCAAACGTATCTCGGTATGATTGGCACCCTTCCCGATGAAGAAAAAAGACGTCTTATTCATGAAGTGCTTGCACCTTTAGGCCATAATTTGATGGTTACGCCAAAAGAAGTGGATATGTTTATTGAAGATATGGCGAATGTAGTTGCAGGAGGACTTAACGCTGCTTTGCATCATGAAGTAGATCAAGAGAACTTTGGGGCATATACTCATTAATACGCTTTTAGTTGAATGAGTTCTTCAGAATATAGTCATAATGGTTAGTACTACAGAAGAGAAAGAAGTAAGGGGCCTAATAATATGATTAAATTTACTTTAAAATCAGTAGTGCTAACCATTTTTTTACTGTGCGTCGTATTTTTAGGAATGCAGACGGCTCAGCAAGGGTTAATTAAAATGAAGGGATATAATGATCCTTCGATTGAACATGTTATTAATGTGTCTAAAACGTCAGATGGTCAGGTGGAAGCTGCTGTTTTAGGTTCAAAAAAAGTTGTGAACATTGATGAAAAACAGCAGTTTTTAGAAAAACGAAAGGCTTTTAACTTTTTCTCCTCGCTAGGTCAAAGTCTAGCGGAAGGCGTGAAAAGTACAATAGGAAAAGCTTTTAAGGCTATCCACCATCTTTTTAATTAAAAGCAGAATCTCTTTCTGCTTTTTTGTATGGAAAAATCCCCAATGGAATGCTTATTGAATGTTGACGAATGTGTTGTTATAATTTAATTTAGTGTATTTTGCCGATTTTCAGTAGGAGTGAAAAAAATATGGATAGAGAAGCAAGATTGAAACGACAATCGAAAATTAGAAACTTTTCGATTATTGCTCATATAGACCACGGTAAGTCAACATTAGCAGACCGTATTTTAGAAAAAACAAATGCGTTAACACAGCGAGAAATGAAAGCTCAGCTTTTAGATTCAATGGATTTAGAACGTGAACGTGGAATTACCATTAAATTAAATGCTGTGCAGCTTCAATACAAAGCAAAAGATGGAGAAGAGTATACTTTTCATCTAATTGACACACCGGGACACGTCGATTTTACATATGAAGTGTCGCGAAGTTTAGCCGCGTGTGAAGGTGCTATTCTAGTAGTAGATGCAGCTCAAGGTATTGAAGCTCAAACACTAGCAAACGTATATTTAGCGCTTGATAACAACCTTGAAATTTTACCTGTCATTAATAAGATTGACCTGCCGAGCGCAGAGCCAGAGCGAGTGCGCCAAGAGGTTGAAGACGTAATTGGATTAGATGCGTCGGAAGCTGTATTAGCTTCAGCTAAAGCAGGAATTGGAATCGAAGAAATTTTAGAACAAATTGTTGAAAAAGTTCCTGCTCCTGAAGGGGATCCAGATGCACCGCTTCAAGCACTAATCTTTGATTCATTTTATGATGCATACCGAGGTGTAGTCGCATCTATTCGTATCGTACAGGGACGAGTAAAAGTAGGCGACAAAATTAAAATGATGGCAACAGGAAAAGAGTTTGAGGTAACGGAGCTAGGTGTGTTAACGCCAAAAGCCGTTGCTAAAGATGAACTTTCTGTTGGCGACGTAGGGTTTTTAACAGCAGCTATTAAAAACGTTGGAGATACGCGAGTAGGGGACACGATTACTGTTGCTAAAAACGGAGCAAGTGAACCTCTTCCTGGTTATCGTCGTCTGAATCCAATGGTATACTGCGGACTGTACCCGATTGATACAGCGAAGTATAACGATCTCCGTGAAGCACTAGAAAAGTTAGAGCTAAATGACTCTGCACTTCAGTTTGAACCAGAGACGTCTCAGGCCTTAGGATTTGGTTTCCGATGTGGATTCTTAGGACTGCTTCACATGGAAATTATCCAAGAGCGTATTGAACGCGAATTTAAAATTGATTTAATTACAACAGCTCCAAGCGTTATTTATGACGTGTATTTAACAGACGAGACTCATCTGTCTGTAGATAACCCGTCTAATATGCCGGACCCACAAAAGATTGAACGCGTGGAAGAACCGTATGTGAAGGCAACGATGATGGTACCAAACGATTATGTAGGTGCTGTGATGGAGCTTTGCCAGAAGAAGCGAGGCAACTTTATTGATATGCAGTACTTGGATGCTAATCGCGTTAGTATTGTATACGAAATTCCGCTGGCTGAAATTGTATATGATTTCTTTGATCAATTAAAATCAAATACAAAAGGCTATGCGTCGTTTGACTACGAGCTTATCGGATATCAGCCTTCGAAGCTTGTGAAGATGGATATTCTCTTAAACGGTGAAACGGTCGATGCGCTGTCCTTTATCGTTCACAGAGATTCAGCTTACGATCGTGGTAAAGTCATTGTAGAAAAGCTTAAAGAGCTTATTCCACGTCAACAGTTCGAAGTGCCGATTCAAGCGGCAATCGGTCAAAAAATTGTGGCGCGTTCAACAATTAAAGCCATTCGCAAAAACGTTTTAGCGAAATGTTACGGAGGAGATATCTCTCGTAAACGTAAACTTCTTGAAAAACAAAAAGAAGGTAAAAAACGTATGAAGCAGGTCGGTTCTGTTGAAGTACCGCAGGAAGCATTCATGGCTGTGCTTCGCATGGACGAAGATTAATAGCTGAAATTCTATTATTTAACATGTCAAATTAGTTTTGAAAATGAAGCTAATCTGATACGATAGTAAAGAGTTTTGAGCGCTGTAAATAAGTGTGAACGAACATAGATAAAAATACCGCAGAGAGACTCTGCGGTATTTTTATCATTTATAAATGTGATTGAGGTGAAAGTCCATGGTGAAGGCAGCATATCTGCATATCCCGTTTTGTCATCATATTTGTCACTATTGTGACTTTAATAAAGTGTTTTTCAAAAATCAGCCCGTTATGCCGTATTTGGAAAGCATGCGAGAAGAAATGAAGCAAACAGTCGAACGTTATCCAACGACCAATTTAAACACGATATTCGTTGGGGGTGGAACGCCCACAGCCTTAGATGAACAGCAGCTGGAGTATTTTTTAGAATCCATTCGTATGTATCTTCCTTATGATGAGAAAGGTGAGTTTACATTTGAAGCGAATCCGAATGAATTGACAAAAGAAAAGCTTCAGCTTCTCCATGACTATGGCGTGAATCGTTTAAGTATTGGTGTGCAAACGTTTAATGAAAGGTTATTGGAGAAAATTGGACGTGTACATTCAAATAGACAGGTATTTGATTGTGTTGAGCAAGCAAGAAAGATTGGAATGTCGAATATAAGCTTAGACTTAATTTATAGCTTGCCAGAACAAACGGTAGCTGATTTTTCTTCTACGCTTCAAACCGCTTTTTCATTAGAGGTAGAGCATATGTCTGCCTATTCGTTAATTATTGAACCTAAAACGGTATTTTATAATTTAATGAATAAAGGAAAGCTGCCGCTGCCTGCTCAAGAAGAAGAAGCAGCTATGTATGAGCTGCTTATGAAAGAAATGGACAAACAAGGTTTTCATCAATATGAAATCAGTAATTTCGCAAAGTCAGGCTACGAGAGTATTCATAATCTAACATATTGGAACAACGACGATTATTACGGAATTGGCGCAGGCGCACATAGCTATATTGACGGAATAAGACGAGCAAATATTGGACCATTAAAAAAGTACATTGATTCAGTCGAGCAAAAAGGAAATGCATATCTTAATGAAGTGAGCGTGACCGAGGCTGAAAAAATGGAAGAAGAAATGTTTTTGGGCCTTCGTAAAACGAAAGGAGTCTCAAAAGAGGAGTTTAAGAAAAAATTCAATCGAGAATTAAAAGATGTATTTGGAGAACCTATTCAAGAATACAAAGAGAAAGGACTTTTGGGTGAAGACAATAGCTCCGTCTTTTTAACACACAATGGTCGATTTTTGGGGAATGAAGTTTTTCAAGCCTTTATTGGGATAATCTAATACCAAATCGTTGACATCGCTATAGTGATTTGGTAATTTATTATTAGATTTAGCACTCAGAGTTTTAGAGTGCTAACAGAGGTGATGAAGCGTGCTTACTGATCGACAGTTATTAATTTTACAAGTCATTATTGATGATTTCATTCGATCTGCGCAGCCGGTAGGCTCTCGAACATTATCTAAGAAAGAAGAGTTTAATTTTAGTTCGGCTACGATTCGTAATGAGATGTCAGACCTAGAAGAACTTGGATTTATTGAAAAAACTCATACTTCTTCAGGGCGCGTTCCGTCTGAGAAAGGTTATCGTTATTATGTTGATCACCTGGTGTCCCCGCAGCACTTGAAGGCAAGCGATGTTTCTACGGTACGTTCGGTATTTGCTGAACGCATTGTAGAACTGGAGCAGCTCGTTCAAAAGTCAGCTCAAATTTTATCTGATTTAACGAGCTTAACGTCCATTGTGCTAGGGCCAAAAGCGGTCAGTCATAAGTTAAAACAACTGCAGATTTTACCTTTAACGGCTCAGTCAGCTGTTGCCATTATTGTGACCGATACAGGACACGTTGAAAGTCGGACGATTACGCTGCCGAGCAGCATTCAACCTTCCGATATTGAAAAGATGGTTAACATTTTAAACGAAAAGCTCATCGGCGTTCGTATTACGGATTTACATGATAAAATGTACAAAGAAGTAGCGACGCTCTTAAAAAGCCACATTCAAGGGTATGAGCAGACGATGGATATACTCAATGATGCATTAAAGCTCAACATGAATGGCAAATTAGTAGTTGGCGGCAAAACGAATATGTTTGCTCAGCCGGAATTTCATGATCTTAATAAAATTCGCGGTCTGTTCAACATTATTGAACATGAACAGCAGTTTTATAAGCTGCTAAGCCCAAATGAGGCTGGCATACATGTGAAAATTGGTCATGAAAATAAGTTGAATGAAATGGTAGGGTGCAGCTTAATTACAGCTAGTTATTCTTTTGGTCACGAACAGCTTGGCACAATTGCTATACTGGGACCGACCCGCATGGAATATGCGCGTGTGATTAGTTTGCTTACACTGCTATCATCAGATATGTCTCAAGTGTTAACAAACTTGTATAAAGAATAAAGGAATCGGGTGGAATATATTACTTCCATCCTTTCCCTGTGATAAAATAAAAATCGTTGTTTAAAATGTGAAAATGTGTGTAAACATTTAAGGGAGGTGAATGAATTGTCAAACGAAAAGCAAGTAGAAGAACAAAACGAAGAAGTGGTTGAAGAAGTTCAAACAGAAGCTGCTGAAGCAACTGAAGCTGAAGCGTCTGAGGAAGTAAACCCTCTTCAACAAGAAAATGATCAATTAAAGCAACAGCTTGAAGAAGAAGAGAATCGCTACTTACGTCTACAAGCTGATTTCGATAATTTCCGTCGTCGTTCACGTCTCGATGCAGAAGCTGCTCAAAAATACCGTGCTCAATCATTGGTTGCGGATATTTTACCAGCACTTGATAACTTTGAACGTGCATTACAAGTTAACACAGCGGACGAACAAACCAAATCTGTGCTACAAGGTGTAGAAATGGTATACCGTCAATTGGTAGAGGCACTTCAAAAAGAAGGTGTTGAAGCAATTGAGTCAGTTGGGAAAACATTTGATCCATACGAGCATCAGGCAGTGATGCAAGTAGAAGACGATGAATACGAACCGAACACGGTAGTAGAAGAGCTTCAAAAAGGTTACAAATTAAAAGATAAAATCATCCGCCCTGCGATGGTTAAAGTTAATCAATAACACTACATATTATGAAGGAGGTCATTGTCAATGAGTAAGATCATTGGTATCGATTTAGGTACAACTAACTCTTGTGTCGCTGTATTAGAAGGCGGCGAACCAAAAGTAATTCCAAATCCAGAAGGAAACCGTACAACGCCATCAGTTGTGGCATTCAAAAACGGTGAGCGTCAAGTTGGGGAAGTAGCGAAACGTCAAGCTATTACAAACCCTAACACAATTATTTCAGTTAAACGTCATATGGGTACAGACCATAAGGTGGAAGCTGAAGGCAAGCAATACACGCCTCAAGAAATGTCAGCTATCATTCTTCAACATTTAAAAGGTTATGCTGAAGAGTATTTAGGTGAGCCTGTAACAAAAGCTGTTATCACAGTTCCTGCTTACTTTAATGATGCTGAGCGTCAAGCAACAAAAGATGCTGGTAAAATTGCTGGTTTAGAAGTAGAGCGTATTATTAACGAGCCTACTGCAGCAGCACTTGCATACGGATTAGAAAAAACAGATGAAGATCAAACAGTTTTAGTTTATGACCTTGGTGGCGGTACGTTTGACGTATCTATTCTAGAACTTGGCGACGGCGTATTTGAAGTTCGCGCAACTGCAGGTGACAACCGCCTTGGTGGTGACGACTTTGACCAAGTAATCATCGACTATTTAGTAGCTGAATTCAAAAAAGAAAACGGCGTTGATTTAAGTAAAGATAAAATGGCGCTTCAACGTTTAAAAGATGCGGCTGAAAAAGCGAAAAAAGATTTATCAGGCGTAACATCTACACAAATTTCTTTACCATTTATCACTGCTGGAGAAGCTGGTCCTCTTCACTTAGAGGTATCTTTATCACGTGCTAAATTTGACGAGTTATCAGCAGGTCTTGTAGAGCGTACAATGGCTCCTGTGCGTCAAGCTTTAAAAGATGCAGGTCTTTCTGCAAGCGAACTTGATAAAGTAATCTTAGTTGGTGGGTCAACTCGTATCCCAGCGGTACAAGATGCAATCAAAAAAGAAACTGGTCAAGATCCTCATAAAGGTGTAAACCCTGATGAAGTAGTTGCACTTGGTGCAGCAATTCAAGGTGGCGTGTTAACTGGTGATGTAAAAGACGTTGTATTACTAGACGTAACGCCTTTATCACTAGGTATCGAAACAATGGGTGGCGTATTTACAAAGCTAATTGAGCGTAATACGACAATTCCAACAAGTAAATCACAAGTATTCTCAACGGCTGCAGATAGCCAAACGGCTGTAGATATTCACGTTCTTCAAGGTGAGCGCCCAATGTCTGCAGATAACAAAACGCTAGGACGTTTCCAATTAACAGACATTCCTCCTGCACCACGCGGAGTACCTCAAATCGAAGTATCATTCGATATTGATAAGAACGGTATCGTAAACGTTCGTGCAAAAGATTTAGGTACAAACAAAGAGCAGGCTATTACAATTAAATCTTCAACTGGTTTATCAGATGACGAAATCGACCGCATGGTAAAAGAAGCGGAAGAAAACGCAGATGCTGATAAGCAACGTAAAGAAGAAGTGGAACTACGCAACGAAGCAGATCAATTAGTGTTTACAACTGAAAAAACATTAAAAGATCTTGAAGGAAAAGTAGAAGAAGCTGAAGTAACAAAAGCTAACGAAGCAAAAGATGCTTTAAAAGCTGCGATTGAAAAGAATGACCTTGAAGAAATCAAAGCGAAAAAAGATGAACTTCAAGAAATCGTTCAAGCGTTAACTGTAAAATTGTATGAGCAAGCTCAACAAGCTCAGCAAGCAGGTGAACAAGGCGCTCAAAATGATGATGTTGTAGATGCAGAGTTTGAAGAAGTAAACGACGACAAAAAATAATGCATCTTGACGACTAACGTGAATGACGCCATGGTGCGATTCACATCTTTTTAAAAAGTCAAAGTCAAGCTTATTTCTTGGCTTTGACTTTTTTAACGTGGAAAAGCGAAAGGGAAAGTTTTTCTCTTGGCTCTTTGCGTGCATGGGAGCAATAGAAAGTAACTTTTATGTTGCTATGGAATTATTAATAATGATACAATTACGTTTATGTGAAACGATTCGGGAGTGAGTATTGATGAGTAAGCGAGATTACTATGAAGTACTCGGTATCAGTAAGAGCGCTACAAAAGATGAAATAAAAAAAGCATACCGCAAGCTTTCTAAACAATATCATCCAGATATTAACAAAGCGGAAGATGCTGCTGACAAATTTAAAGAAGTAAAAGAAGCATATGAAGTATTGAGTGATGACCAAAAAAAAGCACAATACGATCAATTTGGTCATACTGATCCAAACCAAGGCTTTGGCGGCTTTGGTGGAGGCGGCTCAGACTTTGGCGGCTTCGGCTTTGAAGATATTTTCAGCTCGATCTTTGGTGGTGGTGGTCGCAGACGTGACCCTAATGCTCCGAGACAAGGTGCCGATTTACAATATACGATGACACTTTCTTTTGAAGAAGCTGTTTTCGGAAAAGAAACAACAATTGAAATTCCACGTGAAGAAACGTGTGAAACATGTCACGGTTCAGGTGCAAAACCTGGAACAAAAGTTGATACATGTTCGCACTGTAATGGTTCAGGTCAGTTAAACGTTGAACAAAACACGCCGTTTGGCCGCGTAGTAAATCGACGTGCGTGTCATCATTGTAATGGTACGGGAAAAATCATTAAAGACAAATGTGCAACGTGCCACGGTGACGGTAAAGTAACAAAACGACGTAAAATTAATGTTAAAATTCCAGCTGGTGTAGATGATGGTCAACAGCTGCGCGTTAGTGCTCAAGGAGAACCAGGGGTAAACGGTGGTCCTCCGGGAGATTTATACGTAGTGTTCCACGTGCGCACTCATGAATTCTTTGAACGTGATGGAGACGATATCTACTGCGAAATGCCTTTAACGTTTGCTCAGGCAGCGCTAGGTGATGAAGTAGAAGTACCAACTCTACACGGCAAGGTGAAGCTGAAGATTCCTGCTGGTACACAAACGGGGACGAAATTCCGTTTAAAAGGAAAAGGTGTGGCAAACGTACGAGGGTATGGTCAAGGAGATCAGCATATTCACGTTCGCGTTGTAACGCCAACAAAAATATCAGAAAAACAAAAACAATTATTGCGTGAGTTCGCTGAACTGAGCGGTCAAGAAGCCGTTGATGAGCAGCATGATTCCTTTTTTGCAAAAGTAAAACGAGCAATTAAAGGAGAATAATTGTCTTTCATAGTAAACAGAGACAGGTTGGTAAAGGTACTTTGCCAACCTGTCATCTGTCATGTTCATATTTAAAATCCTATATTACTGAAGGCAGAAAGGATGAAGTTGGTAGCAATGAAATGGTCTGAAATTTGTATTCATACAGCGCAAGAAGCAATTGAACCCATCTCTCATATTTTACATGAATCAGGAGCTAGCGGGGTAGTTATTGAAGATCCTGCTGATTTAGTAAAGGACAGAGATACAACTTTTGGTGAAATCTATGATTTAAACGTAGAAGACTACCCAGAGGAAGGTGTAGTGATTAAAGCATACCTTCCAGTTAACAGCTTTTTAGCAGAAACTGTGGATGGTATCAAAAAAGAAATTAATGGACTGCTTGTTTACGACTTTGATTTAGGAGCTAACAAAGTTACGATCAGTGAAGTGAACGAGGAAGAGTGGGCCACTGCTTGGAAAAAATATTACCACCCCGTGAAAATTTCAGAGCGTTTTACGATTGTACCAACTTGGGAAAACTATGAAAAAGTAAGCACAGATGAATTGATTATCGAGCTTGATCCCGGAATGGCTTTTGGTACAGGTACGCATCCAACGACGGTTATGTCTCTTCAAGCATTGGAAAGAACAGTGAAAGCAGGAGATACCGTTATCGACGTGGGTACAGGTTCAGGAGTGCTAAGTATTGGCGCAGCTCTGTTAGGAGCAAGTAATGTACAAGCTCTAGATCTTGATGAAGTAGCCGTACGTTCTGCCCGCGAAAATATTGAACTGAATCAGGTTGGAAATATCGTGACAGTAGGTCAAAACAACTTATTGCAAGGTATAGAAGGACCGGTTGACATTGTTGTGGCGAATATTCTAGCTGAGGTAATCGTTCGTTTTGTAGACGATGCTGCAAAGGTATTGAAGCCAGGAGGCATGTTCATTACATCAGGTATTATTAGTGCGAAAAAAGAAGATGTCAAAAAAGCGTTAACGGCAGCGGGCTTTGTTATTCAAGAAGTAACGCTTATGGAAGACTGGGTAGCAATTATTGCGCAAAAACAAGCTTAACAAGTGAGAAGGTGTCAAGATGCAACGTTATTTTCTGCCAAATGATCAATTTCAAGAGCGAAGTGTCACAGTGACACAAGATGATGCCCATCATATCTCACGCGTCATGAGAATGAATGAAGGATCACAGTTTATTGCCTGTAATGAACAGGGGCAAGCTGCTTTGTGTGAAATTGAAAATATTTCCGCTAACGAAGTGAAAGCATCTATTATAGAATGGATAAGCGAAGAAAAAGAGCTTCCAGTCCATGTTACGATTGTGAACGGTCTGCCTAAAGGGGATAAGCTCGAGCTTATTATCCAAAAAGGGACAGAACTTGGGGCGTATAGGTTTATCCCTTTTATTGCGGCTCGTTCAGTTGTTAAATGGGATGATAAAAAGAGTCAAAAAAAATTAGATCGCTGGAACAAGATTGCTAAAGAGGCTGCAGAACAATCTCATCGTACGATTGTACCCGCAGTAGAAGCCCCAATTTCTTTTAAGAAACTAGTAGAAATTAGCGGTGACTATACTCATAAAGTTGTAGCCTATGAAGAAAGAGCAAAGCAAGGAGAAACCTCTCATCTGCATGCTGTTCTTTCAGCTTTAAAGCCCGGCAATTCCGTGCTTGTGGTTGTAGGACCTGAAGGTGGTTTGACCGAGCAGGAAGTAGAAGTATTAGAAGAAAATGAATTTACAATAAGCGGATTTGGTCCGCGAATTTTACGAGCAGAAACAGCTCCTTTATATGCGCTGTCTGCTATATCTTATCAAACTGAGTTAATGAGGTGACGATTATGTCAACAGTTGCTTTTCACACGCTAGGGTGTAAAGTAAATCACTATGAAACAGAAGCAATTTGGCAATTGTTCAAAAGCCAAGGTTATGAGCGTGTTGAATATGAACAAACTGCCGATGTATATGTAATTAATACATGTACGGTAACAAATACAGGAGATAAAAAGAGCCGTCAAGTTATTCGCAGAGCTGTGCGAAAAAATCCAGATGCGGTTATTTGTGTAACTGGGTGTTATGCTCAAACTTCGCCAGCTGAAATTATGGCCATTCCTGGTGTTGATATCGTAGTAGGTACACAAGATCGTGTTAAGATGCTTGATTATATTGAACAATTTAAAAAAGAGCGTCAGCCGATTAACGGTGTAGGAAACATTATGAAAACACGCGTGTATGAAGAGCTAGATGTACCGGCATTTACAGACCGTACGCGTGCTTCGTTAAAAATTCAAGAAGGCTGTAACAACTTCTGTACATTCTGTATTATTCCATGGGCACGCGGTTTAATGCGATCTCGTGATCCTAAAGAAGTAGTAGCACAAGCACAGCAGCTAGTGGATGCAGGCTATAAAGAAATCGTGTTAACAGGTATTCACACTGGCGGATACGGAGAAGACATGAAAGATTACAATCTTGCCCAGCTTCTTCGTGATTTAGAGTCTCAAGTAAAAGGATTAAAACGCATTCGTATTTCGTCAATTGAAGCAAGCCAAATTACGGATGAAGTAATAGAGGTACTAGATCAGTCAGAAATGGTTGTACGTCATTTGCATATCCCTCTTCAATCAGGTTCAAATACGGTATTGAAGCGTATGCGTCGTAAATATACAATGGAGTTCTTTGGTGAGCGCTTAAACCGTCTGAAAGAAGCTCTTCCTGGATTAGCGATTACATCAGATGTGATTGTCGGGTTCCCAGGTGAGACAGAAGAAGAGTTTATGGAGACGTATAACTTTATTAAAGAGCACGGTTTTTCAGAGCTTCACGTATTCCCGTATTCTAAACGTACAGGTACGCCAGCAGCTCGTATGACCGACCAAATTGATGAGGAAGTAAAAAATCAACGTGTGCATCGTTTAATCGAACTTTCAAACCAATTGGCAAAAGAATATGCTTCAACATTTGAAGGAGAAGTACTGGAAGTAATTCCGGAAGAAAAATATAAAGAAGATCCTGAAAGTGGTTTATATGTAGGATATACTGATAACTACTTAAAGGTTGTGTTTAAAGCGTCTGAAGAAATGGTTGGAAAGCTTGTAAAAGTGAAAATTTCAAAAGCTGGATATCCTTATAATGAAGGTGAGTTTGTTCGCGTGCTAGATGAGGTTCATCTTCAAGATCAGGTGAAAATGAGCTCATAACACTTATGGGAAAGCTGCGTGTTTACGCAGCTTTTTTCATACGCGTAAAAAAGCTGAACGAGTAATGTTTTATCAAGAAAGTTCATAAAATAAAGGGGGAATAACTGCATTACTTTATGTAAAGCGGTTGACCTTAAGGAATCATTATATTATAATTGCAAAAGACATGTCTAACATGTCATTTCATTATGATGTTAGTGGTTTTGTTCGGAGGGAGGGAATTAGAATGTCAAGAACAGTTGTTCGTAAAAACGAATCGCTTGAAGATGCTCTTCGTCGCTTCAAACGTTCAGTTTCAAAAACTGGTACGTTACAAGAAGCAAGAAAGCGCGAATTCTATGAAAAGCCTAGCGTAAAGCGTAAGAAGAAATCTGAAGCTGCTAGAAAACGCAAGTTCTAATAAGAGGGTGGATTTATGAGTCTTCTCGAGCGTTTAAATAGTGATATGAAACAAGCGATGAAAAACAAAGAGAAAGAGAAGCTTGGGGTCATTCGTATGGTCAAAGCATCTCTTCAAAACGAAGCCATTAAGTTAGGCACTGACCTAACTGAAGCAGACGAGTTGACGGTTATTTCTCGCGAATTCAAACAACGTAAAGACTCCCTCCATGAATTTGAGAAAGCAGGTCGTCAAGATCTTGTTGATAAAATTCATTCTGAATTAGCGGTTTTAGAAGTTTACGCTCCTAAACAGCTAACCGAAGAAGAGTTATCTGAAATTATTAAAACGACGATTGAAGAAACGCAGTCTTCCTCTAAAGCTGATATGGGGAAAGTTATGGGAGCGCTTATGCCGAAAGTAAAAGGCAAAGCGGATGGCTCTCTTGTTAATAAGCTTGTCCTTCAACACTTATCATAAAAAACACCTTACCTTGTGTAAGGTGTTTTTTATATGGATAATAATCGAACGTATGTTTTGTTTTTCTGGTGCAAAGAATAAAATAGATAAATTTCAAAAAAATTGAAACTATTGTTAAAGTTATTCGTATATACAGGTACATACTCATACTATCTATGGAAGGAGGGAAGAGTATTCGGTGAAAACCTTATTTTCTTTCGTGTGCTTTCTTATTTTAGCCACTGGGTTATTCCCCACTATTAGCACCGCTGACGTGAAGCGTGTACACGTTATTCCTGTCAATAAAACGGTAGAAAATGGACTGCTTTCTTTTCTAAACAGATCCATTAAAGATGCGGAAAATGACGGTGCAGATTTGATTATATTGGACATAGATACTCCTGGAGGAGCTGTAGATGCAGCTTCTGAAATAGCTAAAAGCTTAACCTCAACACCTATTCCTACCGCTGCTTTTGTCGATAAAAAAGCATTATCAGCCGGAGCGTATATTGCACTTAACGCCGATCAAATTTATATGACACCCGGTTCTACAATGGGATCGGCAGCAGTGATTGACCAACAGGGAAATGCCGCAGGAAAAAAAGCTCAGTCCTACTGGTTATCAGCTATGAAGAGCGCAGCAGAACAAAATAACCGAAACCCTAAATATGCAGAAGCGATGGCAAATACAAAGATGGTAATACCTGAGCTCAACTTAAAAGGAAACGAATTGCTGACGCTCACTCCGAAGCAAGCCGAGCAAGTTGGTTATTCAGAAGGGACTGTAAAAAATTTAGACGATCTCCTAAGCGTACTTGGCTATGAAGATGCTAAACTGACGTATGCGAAAATGAGTGTAAGTGAACAAATTGCTCGTTTTCTTACCCATCCGCTTGTTGTTCCCATTTTATTATCCATTGGTGCTTTAGGAATTGTGATTGAATTGTTTACGCCTTCATTTGGTATTGCGGGCTCTATTGGAATAGCTTCACTTCTTTTATTTTTCTATGGTCATATGGTAGCAGGATTAGCAGGAATGGAAGCGCTTGTTTTATTTATAGCAGGAATTATATTGCTTCTGTTAGAGATTGTAGTACCAGGAGGAGTTTTAGGGCTGCTAGGGCTTGGAGCTATCGTTTTAAGTTTCTTTATGTCAACAGATGATAATGTCGAAATGGGAATTTCTCTTGTAATTGCAATAGTGGTGGCACTGGGAGGTGCGTTTGTGATGATGAAATTTTTTAAAAGAAAGCTTACACCTTTCAAAAAAATGGTGCTTAATGATTCACTTAATACCGAATCTGGTTATGTATCAAATCAAAATCGGTATGAATTAATAGGAAAACAAGGTAAAACAACAACACCGCTGCGTCCTTCAGGCACCGTGCTCATCGATGAAGAGTATGTGGATGTAGTCACTGAAGGCGGATATTTAGACAAAGATGTGTTAGTGAATATTATAAAAGTAGAGGGATCAAGGGTTGTGGTGCGGAAGCTCACAGAACCTTTGAAAAAGGAGGACCTTAATTAATGGAAGCAGGTAGCGTATTGTTTTTTGTAGTTATTGGCCTAGCAATTATTGCTTTAGCTGTTTTTTTCACTTTTGTACCGATTATGCTATGGATCTCGGCATTAGCAGCAGGCGTTCGTATTAGTATTTTTACACTGGTCGGAATGAGACTTCGTCGAGTGATACCATCTCGCGTTGTGAACCCGTTAATTAAAGCAAGTAAAGCCGGTTTAGGTATTACCATTAACCAGTTAGAAAGCCACTATTTAGCAGGCGGTAACGTTGACCGCGTGGTAAATGCGTTGATTGCAGCGCACCGAGCAAATATTGAGTTAACATTTGAGCGCGGAGCAGCTATCGACTTAGCGGGTCGTGATGTGCTAGAAGCTGTACAAATGAGCGTTAACCCAAAAGTTATTGAAACACCTTTTATTGCAGGGGTGGCTATGGATGGGATCGAAGTCAAAGCAAAAGCCCGAATTACAGTTCGTGCAAACATTGATCGACTAGTAGGGGGAGCTGGAGAAGAAACGATTATTGCCCGTGTTGGCGAGGGGATTGTTTCTACAATCGGTTCACAAAAAGATCACAAAAAAGTATTGGAAAATCCTGATATGATCTCTCAAACGGTTTTAGGAAAAGGGTTAGATTCCGGAACAGCGTTTGAAATCTTATCCATTGATATTGCTGATATCGACATTGGTAAAAATATTGGGGCAGTTCTTCAAACAGATCAAGCAGAAGCAGATAAGAATATTGCCCAAGCAAAAGCCGAAGAACGTCGTGCTATGGCCGTTGCTCAAGAACAAGAAATGCGTGCAAAAGTAGAAGAAATGCGTGCAAAAGTAGTAGAAGCAGAAGCAGAAGTACCATTAGCGATGGCAGAAGCACTGCGCTCTGGCAATATTGGTGTCATGGATTATATGAATATTCAAAACTTGACTGCTGATACGGATATGCGTGATTCAATTGGAAAAATGTCTAAAGAAGACGATGAGAAATAATGAATCAGTTTAACAAGGAGGTTTTCTCCTAATGAATATCGTTGAAACGCTTATTAAACTAATTATTAATAATGCTTTCATTTTTGTCATCATTGGAGGGATTATTTTTAACGTTGTGCAGCGTTTTATGGCTCAGTCAAAAGAGGAAGAAGAGCAGCGTTCTAAAAGAGCTCCTATGCCTCCTGTAAACAATCCTTCAAGGCGGGAAAGACCTAGATATCGCCCTGTCAAAGAAGAGCCAAAAACAGCTCGTATGGAGCCAGAAATCGCTCCTTCAGCAGAAACAAATCCTTTGCAAGAAAAACTGGAAGAGTTAAAAAACCGTTCGTATCATGAACCGTCTATTCAAAAGAAAATCGCAGTTGAAAAACCAAAAATAACGGATGAGAAAAACGTTTTTAAGTCCATTTCTCGTAAAGAAGCTGTTCAAGGAGTGATATGGTCCGAAATTCTAGGGCCGCCAAAATCGAAACAACGTAAATATAAACGATAAATAGATGTGATACATTAACCCCCTTTCTCATAAACATGAGATGAAAGGGGGTTCTTTTTATGAGCAAAAAGTGGAGACACCAAATGAAAAGATGGATGACAAAAACAATGGAACTACCCGCTGATGTATTAATGGATCTTCCCCGTATTACGTTAGTTGGACAAATACACATTTATATTGAAAATCATAAAGGTTTATTAGCCTTTTCTGATACTGAAATACGCGTGTTACTAAAACAGGGACAAATGTTAATTCGAGGTGAAGGACTGGTCATTAAAGTAATACTGCCAGAAGAACTGGTTTTAGAAGGTAAAATCAATCAAGTTCTTTATTTAGAACAATAACACAAGGAGGAAAAAAATGAAGAATGGATGGACAAACTTTGTTATTGGTACCGTACGTATTCGAATTGTTGGAAAAGGAATTGAACGTTTCTTAAATAATTGTGTGAGACAACAGATTATGATTTCGAATGTCCATAAAGTTGACGGTCAGCTAGCGACAGCAACGATATTATTGAAAGATGTAAAGAAAATTCGTATACTAATTCGCAACGCAGACTGTAAAATTTATTTTATAAGAGGCAGAGGTTTTCCTTTTTTAACAAAGAGAGTGATCAAAAATAGTGGGTTTGCTTTAGGTTTTCTTTCTTTTTTTATTATTCTTGGTTTGCTTTCCAACATGGTGTGGAAAGTGGAAATTAGCGGTGCAGAACCACAAACAGAACATCAAATGACTAAGCAGCTAGCCAAAATAGGTGTAAAAAGAGGAGAGTTTCAATTTTTGTTAGAGAGTCCTGAAAAAATTCAGCGCTATTTAACGGATAATATGAACAATATTACCTGGGTGGGAGTAGAAGTGCGCGGCACTTCTTATCACTTCCAAGTGGTGGAAAAAAATGAGCCCAAGCCTCAGCAAAAAACACCTTACCAACATTTAATTGCTAAAAAGAAAGCCATTATTACGAATTTGTTTGTCGAAAAAGGACAACCTTTAGTCAAGGTTAATGATTTTGTCAATGAAGGCGAGGTCTTAGTTTCCGGTATTATTGGAAACGAGAAAAATAAAAAAGTAGTAGCTGCTAAAGGGAAAGTCTACGGTGAAACATGGTATAAGTCTGAGGTGGAAGTGCCTTTAAAAACTGATTTTCAGGTATTAACAGGTAATGGATATACGAAGCACTATTTAGATTTTCAAGCTTTTAAAATGCCTCTTTGGGCTTTTAACAAAGAAAAATACGGCTCAAAGGTGACAGAAAAAGTGGAGCATCCACTCTATTTTTTTAAATGGAAATTACCTCTGTCGTATGAGAAAGTTGCTGTACGAGAAGAACAGAACTCGCAGCGCGTCTATTCTAAACAAGAGGCGGTGGAAAAAGCTTTGGAAATCGGTCGAAAAAAATTACTATCAACTTTAGGTGAGGATGCTAAAATAAAAGGTGAAAAAGTTTTGCACCAAGAACAGGACAATGGTAAAGTTAGATTATCAATACATTACCAAGTTATAGAAAATATTGCGAACACTCAACCAATTATTCAAGGAGATTGATGAATGTCAGAACAGCTAGTAACAATTAACGTACAACTTGATGATTCAAACGAAGCCATTTCATTATTTGGCGTACAAGATGCGAATTTAAAGCGAATTGAAGAAGAAATGCAGGTCTCGATCATTTCAAGAGGTGAGACTGTTGTAGTCTCGGGAAGTACAGAAAATGTTCAGCTAGTGGAAGAAATGCTTAAAAAGTTACTGAACATTATCCGAAAAAATATTTCCATATCTGAACGAGATGTTGTGTATGCGATTCAATTAGCTAAGAAAAATTCTCTCGAGTTTTTTGAAGATGTATATGAAGAAGAGATTGGTAAAAATGTAAAAGGTAAGACTATTCGTGTTAAGACATTAGGACAAAGTCAATACATTTCTTCTATTAAGAAAAATGATTTGGTATTTGGAATTGGGCCTGCTGGTACCGGTAAAACGTATTTAGCCGTTGTCATGGCGGTTAATGCTCTTAAAAATGGTCACGTACAGCGTATTATTTTAACACGTCCTGCTGTTGAAGCAGGTGAAAGTCTAGGCTTCTTGCCAGGAGATTTGAAAGAAAAAGTAGATCCGTACTTGCGGCCTCTGTACGATGCATTACATGATGTATTAGGAACAGAACATACGCAACGCCTAATCGAACGCGGAGTTATTGAAATAGCACCCCTTGCTTATATGCGAGGTCGTACACTAGATGATGCGTTTGTTATCTTAGACGAAGCGCAAAACACCACGATGGCGCAAATGAAGATGTTTTTAACACGACTAGGATTTGGGTCTAAAATGGTGATTACAGGAGATATTTCACAAATTGATTTGCCAAAAGGAGCTCAGTCTGGTCTAGCGGCTGTCTCGAAAATCCTGACCAATGTTAAAGGTATTTCGTTTGTTCATCTAGAACAGTCAGATGTTGTGCGCCATCCACTTGTGGGACGTATCATTCAAGCGTACGAACAAGCTGACCAAAAGACCCTTTCTTAATAGGGTCTATTTTTTGTAAAAGGGGGTACGTTTGTGTCAACGTTTCGGATAATCAAGCAAACAATGGCACAGATCGAGCGATTACGGTTAATTCAAATTGGGTTATATGCCTTGTTAGGTATAATGATGTTTGCGTCTATGTATAGCAATGTAAAGCCGCAGGAATTAGATCTTAGACTACTGTCTATTTCCCCGCAAACCATTTACTCACCCGTTACCATTGAAGATAAAGAGAGTACAGAGAAAAAACGGGCAGAGGCAGAACAAGCCGTTGAAGATGTGTATACACAAAAAACAGAATACGCACAGAACCAAGTCGATCTTGTTGCATCTATTTTTGATGCGATGATGGAAGTTAATACAGAATATGAAAAAGAAGATCATGAAGATGACAGTATAGATGCCGTATTAAAAACCAAACAAAAAATGCTAGAAGACAAGCTTCCTGAAGATATTCAAAAAAACTTGCCAAAAGATACCATTAAGCAGCTTCTTCAGTCTTCTAACAGTGATTTATCGATTGCGAAAGACGCTGTAGTAACAGCCGTCCATCATGTGATGAAAGATCAAGTGAAAATTAGCGATGTAGAAGAGAAAAAAGATCAGGTAGAAGGTCAGCTTGTTTACACGAATGTCAACAACTCCCTAAAGGATTCAATGAATGCCATTGCGAAATTTGCTATTATTCCAAATGTGATTTATGATCCCAAAAAAACAGCTGAAAACCGTCAAGCAGCTGTGGAAAAAGTGGAGCCTGTTCGAATCAAACAAGGCCAGATTATTGTAGAAGAAAATCAGCTTATTAATCCTGATATATATCGTCAGCTCCAGCTCGCGGGATTGTTGAATAACAAAGGATCTATTCAGCCTTTTGCGGGATTAGCTTTGCTGATTGTGATGATGATAGCAGGTCTCATTTACTATTTGCGTGAGTTTCACACCAAGACATATCAGCCTTTGCTATTGTATGTATTGGTAGCAACCATTACGATTGGCCTCATGAAAATCTTAAGCTTGTTTCAGCAAATTGATTTATCGGAAATTGGTTTCTTAGCTCCGGTTGCGGTGGGAGGTTTGCTGATTCGGATTTTAATGGATGAACGCATTGCTATTTTGTCAAGCGTTGTATTTGCTATTTGTGGAAGCATTATTTTTAATGGTGAATTGACAACCTCGTTTAATATGAACATTGGGATCTACTTTTTAATTAGTAATATTGCTGCTATTTTATTTTTAAGCAGGCAGCACAGGCGTTCACGGATTTTGCAGGCAGGTCTATTTGTGGCGATGGTAAACGTAATTATCAGCTTTGCTATTATTTTTATTAAAAATGGCCAAATTGGTACTGTAGAGCTTGGCTATTACAGCATGATGTCAATTGCATCTGGTGTTATTGCTTCCGTTTTAGCTATAGGTTTGCTTCCGTTTTTTGAAAGTGGATTTGGCATTTTATCTACGATGAAGCTCATTGAATTATCGAGTCCTAATCATCCGCTATTACGTAAAATCTTAACCGAAACACCTGGAACGTATCATCACAGTGTAATGGTGGCAAACTTATCTGAAGCGGCGTGCGAAACGATAGGAGCTAACGGTTTATTAGCGAGAGTGGGGGCTTATTACCACGATATTGGTAAAACGAAGCGACCGCAGTATTTTATTGAAAATCAAATGAATATTACCAACCCGCATGATAAACTAAGTCCGAAGACTAGTAAAAATATTATAATCGCACATGCTACAGATGGAGCTACCATTTTGCGAAATCACAAGTTTCCAAAAGAGATTGTAGATATTGCAGAGCAGCATCACGGAACGACCCTGCTTAAGTTTTTCTATCATAAGGCACTTGAACAAACAGAAGAAAAAATTGATGAAAAAGAATATCGCTATCCTGGACCAAAGCCTCAGTCGAAAGAAGCAGCGGTTATTTGCATAGCTGATAGTGTAGAAGCAGCCGTAAGGTCAATGGCCAATCCGACTCCGGAAAAAATTGAGAACTTGGTGCGAAATATTATTAAAGATCGCTTGCAGGATGAGCAGCTTAGCGAGTGTAACGTAACGCTCAAAGAGCTAGAGTTAATTCGTCAAGCACTATGTGAAACTTTAAATGGGATTTTTCATTCCCGAATCGAATATCCAGAGATAAAAAAAGAGAAGGTGAAGGTATGAGTTTAGTTATTGATTTTATTGATGAAACAAATGAAGTGAGTAAAGAGCAGCAAAAAGAGCTTGAGCAGCTGCTTGAAGCCGCTGCTATATATGAAAATCTGCAAGAGGATGCAGAAGTATCCGTTACATTTGTGGATAATGATCGAATTCAAGAAATCAATCATCAATACCGCCATAAAAATCAGCCAACGGATGTAATATCGTTCGCGCTAGAAGAAATGGGCGAAGATGAAATGCAAATTATCGGCGATGAGATGCCAAGAGTCCTAGGGGACATTGTCATTTCGATTCCAAAAGCGCATGAGCAAGCAGAAGAATACAACCACTCGTTTATGAGAGAGCTAGGATTCTTAACAGTTCACGGTTTCTTGCACTTGCTTGGATATGACCATGAAACATCAGAAGATGAAAAAGAGATGTTTACACGTCAAAAAGATATTTTAGAACAATATGGACTCTCGCGATAAAAAAGGGATAGCTAAAGTTGTCAGTAGCTTTGGTTATGCAATAGAAGGGTTTCTCTATGTTTGTAAAACACAGAGAAATATGCAAATTCACGTAGCAGCTTCTTTCATCGTCCTTCTCTTAGGCGCTGTGCTGTCAATTACAGCTGGTGAATGGACGGTTGTGCTGCTTCTGATTGCAGGCATGTTCAGCTTAGAGTTAATGAATACAGCGGTTGAAAAAGTTGTTGATTTAGTTTCTCCTGAATATCACATACTAGCAAAACACGCAAAAGATGCAGCCGCAGCCGCGGTGTTGGTCTATGCGTGTTTTGCTGTCCTTATAGGAGGAATTATTTTCTTAAAGTATTTGTTTTAAAAAGGATTCTTTTTGGTTCTTTACACCCCCGTGGTATAATAAAAAAGGACAAGTTAAAAGACATGTAGAAGCGCAAAAGGAGAGCGGATAAATGGATAAGACCGGACTGATTGATGAGGCGAAAAAGGCCCGTGAAATGGCTTATGTACCGTATTCAAAATTTAAAGTTGGTGCAGCTTTATTGACGAAAGATGGAAAGGTTTATCGCGGCTGCAATATTGAAAATGCAGCTTATAGCATGTGCAATTGTGCTGAGCGTACGGCTTTATTTAAAGCCTATTCAGAAGGTGATAAAGAGTATGCAGCACTTGCTGTAGTAGCTGATACTGATCGTCCTGTTTCTCCGTGTGGAGCATGCAGACAAGTAATCTCTGAGCTTTGTCCAAAAGAAATGAAAGTTATATTAACCAATTTAAAAAATGACATACAAGAACTAACTGTGGAAGAATTACTTCCAGGAGCATTTTCATCGGAGGATTTACATGAGTAATAATGAATTTAAGTCAGGTTTTGTTTCAATTATTGGAAGACCAAACGTAGGGAAATCAACTTTTTTGAACCGAGTAATTGGTCAAAAGATTGCGATTATGAGTGACAAACCGCAAACAACTAGAAATAAAATTCAGGGTGTGTACACGGAAGATCAGGCGCAAATTGTGTTTATTGATACACCAGGAATTCATAAACCAAAGCATAAATTAGGCGACTTTATGATGAAGGTAGCGCAAAATACGCTTAAAGAAGTAGATTTAATTTTATTTATGATTAACGCAACAGAAGGCTTAGGTCGAGGAGATGAATTTATTATCGAGCGTTTAAAGGATACAAAAACGCCTGTTTTCCTTGTGATTAATAAAATTGATGAAATTCATCCAGACGAATTGTTTTCAATTATCACGAATTATAAAGACTTATATCCTTTTGCTGAAATTGTGCCAATTTCAGCTTTACAAGGAAATAACGTGGAGCGTTTGCTTGATCAAATCAAGCAGCGATTGCCGGAAGGTCCGCAATATTACCCGGCAGATCAGGTAACAGATCACCCAGAGCGCTTTATTATTACGGAATTAATTCGTGAAAAAGTGCTGCATTCAACGAGGGAAGAAATACCTCATTCTATTGCCGTTGTGATGGATTCTATGCAAAGACGAGATAATGGCGCTGTTTACGTCGGGGCTACAATTATCGTCGAAAGAGATTCACAAAAAGGCATCGTAATTGGAAAGCAAGGAAAGATGTTAAAAGAGGTAGGAAGAAAAGCAAGAGCAGACATTGAAGCCCTTTTAGGTTCAAAAGTATTTTTAGAACTATGGGTAAAAGTACAAAAAGATTGGCGAAACCGAGCGTCGCATCTCCGTGACTTTGGATTTAGAGAAGACGAATATTAATTATTTGAGTTCTTGTTTGCGTCGATTTATATCCCTTCATAAAAGAAGGTAATTTGTAAAAAATTGTGTTACATGATTTTACGTCGGAAGGCTATTCTAAACATAAGGAATTGAAATATGTATCTGATCTTTATGGTTAGAAAGGTGGGAGTTCTATGTTGAATTTTACTTGGAACATTTTTTCACAAACAGGTAGCATTGATACTTATCTCATTTTTAAGGAACTTGAAAATGAAGTGAAAGAAAGACCCGAAACATATGAGGACAACAGCGAAAGTCTCAATTCTCCCTTGTCTTAGCCTTCTGTAAGATGGCGGTGATGATGATTGTTTAAAAAGTGTGAAGGAATTGTCATTCGAACGAATGATTACGGTGAATCAAATAAAATTGTCACCATTTATTCACGTGAACTCGGAAAAGTGGGTCTCATGGCAAGAGGGGCAAAAAAGCCCAGTAGTCGCTTAGCTTCCGTCACACAATTATTTACGTATGGATACTTTTTTATACAAGCAGGTTCAGGAATGGGTACTCTCCATCAAGGAGAAGTTATCTCATCTATGAGAAGCATACGCGAAGATATCTTCACAACAGCGTATGCTTCTTATATTCTTGAATTAACAGATAAAGCTACTGAGAACAATAAACCAAATCCATTTCTATTTGAACTGCTGCACCAAACCATTCATTATATGAACGAAGAGTATGATGCAGAGATCTTAACATTTATTTATGAAATGAAAATGTTAAACGTTCTAGGTCTTCATCCTACATTAAATGAATGTGCAGTCTGCCATCAAGGTGAAGGAACCTTTCATTTTTCCATTCGAGAAGGCGGGTTTATTTGTCATCGATGCTTAGAAAAAGATCCTTATCATTTGAAACTTAGTCCGATGACGGTTAAACTATTAAGGCTATTTTATTACATTGATTTAAAGCGGTTAGGTTCTATTTCTGTTAAGCCCGAAACAAAAAAACAACTAAAATTTGTAATTGATCAATATTACGAAGAATATTCGGGATTGTTTTTAAAAACAAAGCGGTTTTTGAATCAGATGGAGTCTTTAAAACACTCGCTCTCTGATGAGAAATAGAAAAGATAATCAGTGATATGCAAGGAATTGCTGTCGCTAGGGTGCCTCGTAGTATGTAGGGGACACCCTTTTTACTGTGGAGCAAAGGGGTAGTTTCACTTATTGTAAGCGTAATGTCTGCTTTTTTTGAGAAGCCGTGGTAAAATAAACGGCATTCTAAAAAGATAAAATGCTAAAATTAATAAGTTATAGCTTTTACTTTTGCTTAAAAAGTATATAATGTTTTATAAATAGTATGTCACATTTAATGATTAGGTGGTGAGTACAATCGAACTGAACAAACGACAAGAACAAATTTTACAAATTGTGAAAGATGAAGGCCCTATTACAGGCGAACATATTGCAGATCAGCTTAGCCTTACGCGTGCAACGCTAAGACCCGACCTTGCTATTTTAACAATGGCCGGCTATTTAGAAGCGCGACCCCGCGTAGGTTACTTTTACACAGGTAAAACAGGAGCACAGCTTCTTACAGATAAAATAAAAAAAATACAGGTGCAAGAATATCAGTCTATCCCGGTAGTCGTGAACGAAAATGTGTCAGTATATGATGCTATTTGTACAATGTTTCTAGAAGACGTGGGGACCCTTTTTGTAGTGGATGAGAAATCTCAGCTAGTGGGAGTACTGTCGCGTAAAGATTTATTGCGCGCGAGTATCGGAAAGCAAGAGCTAACATCTATTCCTGTTCATATTATCATGACAAGAATGCCCAACATTACATATTGCTATCGCGAAGATTTGTTGATTGATATTGCTAAGATCTTAATTGAAAAACAGATTGATGCTATGCCCGTTATTAAAGAGGGAGACGGCAATTTTGAAG
The DNA here is from genome assembly GCF_046535215.1 of Priestia sp. SIMBA_032. Lineage (NCBI taxonomy): Bacteria > Bacillati > Bacillota > Bacilli > Caryophanales > Bacillaceae > Priestia > Priestia sp. SIMBA_032. Next base: position 353,841 of record NZ_JAWRXD010000002.1, read on the forward strand.
TGGTGGGACGCATTACCAAAACAAATATTACAAAATTACTAGTAGCATTAGCAAATGATGAAGTATTATAAGTGAAAAAGGATTAAAAAGGGGATGCACAAAATATGAACAACCCATGTCTTTATGTCATTTCGGATTCTGTAGGTGAGACAGCTGAACTAGTTGTAAAGGCTGCCTCAAGTCAGTTCAATATGACAGACTTTGTAATTAAAAGAGTACCTTATGTAGAGGACATCGCAACACTTTCAGAAGTGGTTTCAGTAGCAAAGTTGAACAACGCTATTATTGGCTTTACGTTAGTAAAGCCCGAAATGAGAGAGTTTTTAATTCAAGAAGCGTCCAAGAACGGGGTAGAGGTATTTGATATTATTGGCCCTTTAATTGATAAAATTCAATCTTCTTATCAACTTTCTCCTCGCTATGAGCCTGGTATGGCTAGAAAATTAGACGAAGATTATTTTAAGAAAGTAGAAGCGATTGAATTTGCAGTGAAATATGATGATGGGCGTGATCCGAGAGGAATTCTTAGAGCGGATATCGTATTAATCGGTGTATCAAGAACGTCTAAAACGCCTCTTTCTCAATTTTTAGCACACAAGCGTTTGAAAGTAGCCAATGTTCCGATTGTACCTGAAGTAGATCCACCAGAAGAGCTGTTTCACGTATCACCTGAGAAGTGTATAGGGCTTACTATTAGTCCCGAAAAATTAAACGATATTCGTAAAGAGCGTTTAAAGTCTCTTGGTCTAAACGATAAAGCAATTTATGCTAATATTGGTCGTATTAAAGAAGAACTTGAATTTTTCCAAGGGATTGTAGATAAGATTGGCTGTGAAGTGGTTGACGTATCCAACAGGGCCGTAGAAGAAACAGCTGGTATCATTCTCAATACCATCAAAAAGAAATAAACGATGGATCTCCTCCGTACGTGACATAAAGGAGATTGCTTTCTTATGTTTGTATGTTGTAAGTCTAAGAAAATATACCAAAGATGAATATGACAGAACTTTTAAAAACAAGTGACTTTTGTATAGAAAATATAGGTTGTTTATATTATAATAAAAAATTGTGATAAAAAAGAATAGTTTTAGGTTTAGACTTTGTTAAGAACGAATAAACTATTTATATAAAAGTCAAGTCAAAATCGAAAAAAGTATTCGACAAATGCCATCTACAGGAAATAACAATTTGTTAGAAGGAATCTCTGGAGGGATGTAGAATACAGAGTTATAGCAAAAGAAAAAGTAAAGTTTTTGTCGATGCTGATGCATGCCCTGTCAAAGCAGAAATCGTTGAACTTACACATACATATGACATCGAGCTTGTGTTTGTTGCTTCCTATGCTCACATGCAAACAAATCCTACACCAGGAAAATGGGTCTATGTGGATGCAGAAAAGGAAGCCGCAGATTTATATATTTTAAATCACGCAGCCAAGCAGGATATTGTCGTAACTCAAGATACTGGCTTAGCAAGCATGTTAGTAAGTCGAGGGGTTTATGCACTGTCTCCTCGTGGAAAGTACTATAATGACGACGAAATGAATACGGTGCTTTTCTTTCGCTATGTTTCTGCAAAAGAGCGACGATCAGGGCGTCATACTAAAGGTCCGAAGGCATTTAGTGAAGAAGATCGCCAGCATTTCATTCAAGCTTTTGAAAAAATGTTGTCGAAACTTGCAGGAATTTAGCACTTAGTGAAGAATATTATATGAAATACGGAGCTGTTACTATGGCAAATCGAATTCCTGATGAAGTAATCGACCGTATTCGGCATTCAGTAGATATTGTCGACGTCATAAGCGATTATGTACAACTAAAAAAACAAGGGCGCAATTATTTTGGACTCTGTCCGTTTCATGGGGAAAGCACACCATCTTTTTCAGTATCGCCTGATAAACAAATTTATCATTGCTTTGGATGCGGTGCAGGAGGGAATTCATTTTCATTCATAATGGAATTAGAAGGACTGTCCTTCACGGAAGCAGCTCAGCAGCTTGCTGAAAAAGGAGATATTCCTTTCGAACATGAGATACATCCTCATGAAGAAGATAATCAAAAGCCTAGCAATAAAATGATTGAAGCACACGAGCTTTTAAAGAAATTTTACCATCATTTATTGGTAAATACAAAAGAAGGCCAAGATGCTTATGATTATTTAATAAATCGAGGGTTTTCACGAGAAATTATCGATGAATTTGAGATAGGTTTTGCTTTAGATTCGTGGGAATTTGTAAGTAAGTTCTTAACAAAACGTGGGTTTAATCCGCAAGAGATGGAACATGCAGGTTTAATTATTAAACGCAACCAAGATGAAACGTACTTTGATCGGTTTCGTGATCGAATTATGTTTCCTATTGCTGACTTGCAAGGCAAAACAATTGCATTTTCAGGGCGCCTGCTAAAAGAGATAAAAGGGCAGCCTAAATATTTAAACAGTCCCGAAACTTCTATTTTTAACAAAAGTCGCACACTCTACAACTTTCACCGCGCTAAAAAACATATACGCAAAAATCAGCAGGTTATTTTATTTGAAGGATTTGCAGATGTTATTTCAGCTGTTAAAGCGGGGTGCCCAAACGCAATTGCAACAATGGGAACTGCCTTAACAGAAGAACAAGCCAAGATTATTCGCCGAAATGTAGAGTCCGTTATCATTTGCTATGATGCTGATTCTGCCGGAATTGAAGCAGCGCACAAAGCAACTGCTATCTTAACAAATGTAGGTTGTACCGTTAAGATTGCTGTGATGCCGGATGGTTATGACCCGGATGATTATATTAAAGAATACGGGGCAGAGAAGTTTCAAAATGATGTTATTAATAGCAGCTTGACCTTTATGGCATTTCAAATGAGGTATCTCCGCCGAAAACGAAATCTACAAAATGAATCTGAACGTATGCAATATATTGAAGACGTTTTGAAAGAAATAAGCCTCCTTACGAAAGCTGTAGAGCGAGATCATTATTTACGCCAATTGGCACAAGAGTTCTCTATTTCATTAGATGCGCTTAAAGAACAGCAGTATCAAGTGTATCGAACTGAAAAAAAGAAAAAGGATAATGATTCTCCAAATCGAAATAATATAAATAGACAACCAGTCGTAAAGAGAAGCTTATTACCGGCTTATCAAAATGCAGAACGTTTTTTGATCGCTCATATGTTGAAAGATAAGGATGTAGCATTTAGAATTCAAGACCGACTTCAAGGTCAGTTCAATGTTGAGGAACATCGTGCGCTTGTTCTATATTTGTATGCTTATTACGAGGAAGGACACGAGCCTAATCCGAGCGGATTTATCGAGCGGTTGCCCGAGTCTTCGTTGTCTAGTCTAGCTTCAGAATTGGCGATGATGTCAATCAATGATGAATTGTCGGAGCAAGCTTTGAATGATTATATCCAAACGATATTGATTTACCCACAAAGGGTAGCAATAGAAAAAAAAGAAGCAGAAAAGCAAGAAGCAGAGCGTCAAAAAGATTATTTAAAAGCTGCGACAATAGCAATGGAAATTTTACAGTTAAAAAAAACGTTAAAATAAACGATGTTGCGTATTAGTCCCACTTTTAGAAGGTTTTCCTTAAAATTTTGGAAGGAGGGGATCTGATGGCTGAAAAATCAGCTCAATCAAAACAACTTGATTCAGATTTAACAATTGAACAAGTAAAAGATCAATTGACCGAAATCGGAAAAAAACGTGGTGTACTCACATACGAAGAAATTGCAGAGCGTATGTCGAACTTCGAAATTGAATCCGATCAAATGGATGAATATTATGAATACCTTGGAGAACAAGGTGTTGAAGTAATGAGTGAATCTGAAGCAAATGATGACGATGCCGATCCCGATATTCAAGAACTGTCAAAAGAAGAAGAGTTTGATTTAAATGATTTAAGTGTACCTCCTGGTGTGAAAATTAATGATCCAGTTCGTATGTACTTAAAAGAAATCGGACGCGTTGACTTATTGTCAGCAGAGGAAGAAATCAATTTAGCAAAACGTATTGAAGAAGGCGATGAAGAAGCGAAACGTCGTCTTGCTGAAGCAAACTTGCGTCTTGTTGTAAGTATCGCTAAACGCTATGTCGGGCGCGGTATGCTGTTTCTTGATTTAATTCAAGAAGGAAACATGGGCCTTATTAAAGCGGTAGAAAAATTTGATTATCGCAAAGGTTATAAATTCAGTACGTATGCGACATGGTGGATTCGTCAAGCCATTACTCGTGCAATTGCTGACCAAGCAAGAACGATTCGTATTCCCGTTCATATGGTTGAAACGATTAACAAGCTAATTCGTGTTCAACGTCAGCTTTTACAAGATTTAGGTCGCGAACCATCTCCTGAAGAAATTGCAGAAGATATGGACTTAACACCAGAAAAAGTTCGTGAAATCTTAAAAATTGCCCAAGAGCCAGTTTCTCTTGAAACACCAATTGGTGAGGAAGATGACTCTCATTTAGGTGACTTCATTGAAGACCAAGATGCAACATCACCTTCTGAACATGCTGCGTATGAATTATTAAAAGAGCAGTTAGAAGACGTCCTGGATACATTAACAGATCGCGAAGAAAATGTTCTTAGACTCCGCTTTGGTCTGGACGATGGACGTACGCGTACGCTTGAAGAAGTAGGAAAAGTATTTGGCGTAACGCGTGAGCGTATTCGTCAAATTGAAGCTAAAGCGCTTCGTAAGCTTCGTCACCCTAGCCGAAGCAAACGTTTAAAAGATTTCTTAGAATAGATAAAAGCGTAAATAGCGCTTATGAGATAGCTTCTTTCCTAGAAGAAAGGGGCTATCTATTTTTATGGAATAAATTTCATAAAAACGCATTTTGAAGAAGTATATTGATTTTTTTACCAACTTTTCTTCTTTCATATATTTTACTGAATTGTCCTTCGTTTTGCAAATGCTCCTTTATATTCTTTTGTTATAGAACATAAGCTGTTCAACTTCCTTTTAAACATCCGAAAAATGGAATCGCTATCATTTTATTCATGCTTTGATTAGTATTCTTCTATTATAACATGAAAAAATTAAAACGTTTTAAAAGTTGAGAAAATTTACAAAAATGAATTATAATTAAATAATGTAAGCGTATACATTTTTTTAGGGGGAATAAAAATGAATTTTGAATTAACCAATGAACAAAAGATGATTCAACGGACGCTCAGAGAGTTTTCAGAGGCGGAAGTAGCACCGAATGCATTAGAGCGCGATCGAAGTAAGCAATTTCCGCTTGAGGTTTTTAAAAAGCTAAGTGAGCTTGGTGTAATGGGTCTTCCTTTTCCTGAAGAGTATGGAGGCGGAGGAGCAGATACGGTTAGTTTTGCTATTGTCGTAGAGGAGTTAAGTAAAGCTTGTGGCTCTACAGGAATTACATACTCAGCACATGTTTCGCTCGGGGGGGCACCTATTTATTTATTCGGGACAAAGGAGCAAAAAGAACAGTACCTACCTGCTTTATGCTCTGGGGAATCTTTTGGAGCGTTTGGTTTAACCGAACCGAACGCAGGAAGTGATGCGGGGGGAACGGAGACCGAAGCAGTGTTGAAGGATGGAACATTTAGGATTAATGGAAGTAAATGCTATATTACGAATGCCAGCTATGCAAAGTTTTTAGCTTTAACAGCTGTTACAAATCGTACAGAAGGTAAAAAAGAAATTTCAGCTATTATCGTGCCTACAGAAGCTCGAGGTTTTACTGTAATAGACAATTACGAGAAAATGGGTCTACATGCTTCAAATACAACTGAACTTGTTTTAGAGGATGTTGAAGTGCCTGAAGAGAATTTACTCGGTGTAAGAGGAGAAGGTTTCAAACAATTTCTAATGACGCTTGACGGGGGAAGGATTGGAATTGGAGCAATGGCCGTTGGAATCGCTCAAGCTGCGTATGAAAAAGCACTGTCATATGCGCAGGAAAGAAAGCAATTTGGGAAAGCTATTTCATCGTTTCAAGCGATTCAGTTTAAATTAGCTGATATGGCGATGAAAATTGAGTTAGCAAGAAATATGGTGTATAAAGCAGCGTGGTTAAAAGACCAAGGAAAGTCATTTACGAAAGAAGCTGCTATGTGTAAACTGTATGCTTCTGAAATTTGTATGGAAGTAGCTAGTCAAGCTGTTCAGATTCATGGAGGATACGGCTACATGAAGGAGTATCACGTGGAGCGGTATTTACGAGATGCCAAGCTTTTAGAAATTGGAGAAGGAACTTCAGAAATTCAGCGCTCGGTTATTGCAAGGCAAATTGGCTGTTAAGATACGCAATAAGAAATTAGTTAATTATGTAAACAAAACCCTTTCACTTATGAGCATTTTCAAGTAAAATAAAAGTGCTTATACTATTTTGTTATTTCTAGGGATGGGAATACATAAAGGGGGTATAGTGAGTGAAGCGAAATCCGCTAATACCATTTTTATTAATTGCGGTAATTGGGATTGCTTTAATGTTAACGCTTTCGTTCAACGGATTGAACAACGCAAAAGAAATCGCGGCTGAAAAAGAAGGCGGTAGCGCGGAACAGCAGGCTTCAGCTAAACCAGAAGAAATTTATCAAAAAACTTGTATTGGTTGTCACGGTGATCAGTATCAAGGTGGAGTAGGCCCTTCGTTAAAAGGAATTGGGAAAAAAGTTTCTCAAGACGAAATTGCAGATATTGTTGTAAACGGTAAAGGAAACATGCCGCCTGGGCTGGTTCCTCCGGAAAAAGCGAAGGAAATGGCTAAATGGGTATCAGAAATTAAATAGAGTTCAGAAACATGATTTTCTGGAAAGCCGCTCATTTATAAAGCAGGCTTTTTTTTTATGATTTTTTTATACGCATTCGGCTAGAATGAAAACATGAAGAGAAATAGGAATCATGCAGCTATCTATGTTAAAATAATGAACAGTAATCACATAGAGAATAGGTGACAAAATGAATGAATTAAACTTATCAACAAGACTTGAAGAAGTAGTAAAGTCGATTCCTTTGGGAGCAAAGATAGCAGACATTGGCTCAGATCATGCGTACTTGCCGTGTTTTGCTTATTTAAATGGATATATTAGCGGTGCCGTAGCAGGAGAAATTACAGAAGGTCCTCTTCAATCGGCTATTCAGCAGGTGAAAAAAACAAACTTAACGGATGTTATTGATGTTCGAAAAGGAAACGGCCTAGAAGTAATATCACCGAATGAAGTAGACTGTATTACAATCTGCGGAATGGGCGGAACACTTATTACGATGATTTTAGAAGAAGGAAAAGAAAAGTTAGAAGGAGTAAAAAGACTTGTGCTTCAGCCGAATATTGGTTCACATCATATTCGCAGCTGGCTGATTCAATACAACTGGGAAATCATTGATGAAAAAATCATCGAAGAAGACGGTCGAATGTATGAAGTCATCGTGGCTGAACATGGAAATGCCTTAGCTCCTTATAACGGGGAAGTGGAAGCCGGTGTATTAATGGGCCCTATTTTAAAAGAAAAACGTTCTTCTGCTTTTATGACAAAGTGGACGCATGAGTTAAATCATCTTAAACAAATTGTCAGCCAAATGGAGCAGGCTCAGTCAGAGGAAAGCAAAGCAAAACTTCAAAAACTTACCCAAGACATCTCATTAATTGAGGAGGCGTTAAAATGAGTAAAATCCCTAACGGATTTCAAGTAATTGAAGCATTTGAATCATTTTCTCCCAAGCATTTAGCGGTTGAAGGAGATAAAATTGGTTTACAGATTGGAACCTTAAACAAGCCTGTAAAAAAAGTAATGGTAACGTTAGATGTTCTCGAAACGGTCGTAGACGAAGCGATTGAAAAACAAGTGGATTTAATTATTGCTCATCATCCTCCTATTTTTAGACCTCTAAAACAAGTGGTTACAGATCGTCCTGAAGGGCGTATTCTAGAGAAATGCATCAAGCATGATATTGCCGTATATGCTGCTCATACAAACTTAGATATAGCTAAAGGCGGAGTAAATGACTTGTTAGCTGAAGCGTTGGGGCTAGAAGAGACAAAAGTCCTGGTTCCGACAACGTCTATTCAATTGAAAAAGCTAGCTGTATTTGTTCCTTCAAATGACGCTGAAGCAGTGCGCACAGCTATTTGTGATGCGGGAGCTGGACATGTTGGCCTTTACAGCGACTGTACGTTTTCAACAGAAGGCGAAGGCACATTTAAACCTTCTTCAGAAGCCGACCCATACATTGGCTCAAAAGGAGAGCTAGAACGTGTCAATGAAATAAAAGTTGAGACTATTTTTGAAGCGGATCAACAAAACAAAATTATTCGTGCCATGCTCAGTGCTCATCCTTACGAAGAAGTAGCCTATGATATTTATCCAGTGGAACAAACGGGCGAGACGCTTGGACTTGGCCGAATTGGTAAGTTAAAAGAAGAGATGACGTTAAAACAGTTTGCCGCTCACGTTAAGCAAGCATTGGACGTAGATGGTGTCAGAGTCGTAGGATCTATGGATGCAACAGTGAAAAAAGTAGCTGTTCTTGGCGGAGATGGAAACAAATATATTACAAACGCAAAATTTAGCGGGGCAGATGCCTATGTAACAGGCGATTTGTATTTCCACGTTGCGCATGATGCAATGGCAATGGGCTTAAATGTTGTAGATCCTGGTCATCATGTTGAAAAAGTTATGAGACAAGGCGTAACGCGTGTATTAAACAGTCTTTTTGATGTGAAAAACTTTGAGTGTGAAGTATTTGATTCAAAAGTAGACACAAACCCGTTTACGTTTATGTAACAAAGAAGGTGTTGACGAATGTCAACACCTTCTTTTGCGTCTATTAAGACGATTTTTTTGTTCGAACTTTTGGTAAAATCTTTGAAAGAGGCACGCTTTTTTCACGTGTCCAAGTTGTTTCATCTTCTGGATCGAACTGATCTAGAAAATTGATGACCTCTTTTGTAATTGGAGTAGGGGTAGAGGCGCCTGCCGTAACGGCCACGGTTTTCGCGTTCATCAACCATTCGATCTGAAGCTCTGAGATGTCACCGATACGATATGCCTCAGTGCCGGCAATCTCCATTGATACTTGAGCTAAACGGTTTGAATTGTTACTTTTAGGATCTCCTACTACGATTGTAACATCTGCTTCACCTGCTTGCTCGGCTACAGCTTCTTGGCGAACTTGTGTAGCTAAACAAATTTCCTTGTGAACTTCAGCATGCGGATATTTTTCTTTTACCTTTTCCATTACTTCTGCAACGTCCCACTGACTCATTGTTGTCTGGTTTGTTACAATGATTTTCTCGCGTTGAATATTTAAATGGGCTACGTCTTCTGCTTTTTCAATTAAATGAACGATATCTGGTGCGATGCCAAGTGCACCTTCTGGCTCAGGGTGATTTCTTTTTCCGATATAAATAACGTCATAACCTTCTTTTTCTTTTTGGCGAATAAGGTCATGAGTTTTTGTAACATCCGGACATGTAGCATCGATTGTTGTTAAACCTTTTTCTTTTGCTCGTTCTTTTACTTCGGGAGATACTCCGTGCGCCGTAAAAATAACGGTTCCTTCATTTATTTGGTCTAAGATTTCTAGGCGATTAGCACCGTCCAGTGTGATAATGCCGTCTTCTTCAAACGCATCTGTAACGTGTTTATTATGAACAATCATTCCTAAGATATAGATTGGTCGAGGCAATGATTTATCTAAAGCGGCGTTTCGTGCAATGACCATTGCGTCTACTACACCATAACAATAGCCGCGCGGTGCGATTTTAATAACTTTCATTTCAATTTCCTCCTCATCATAATCCTGACGAGCAATTCAACTCGCTTCTATTATATAAAAGAGGAAGGAAGAATACAAAGATATTCTTTTTTTACTCACTGTATTTCCTTAAGGAGTCAGCTGATTTATTAAATATAAAGTTTTGGTTTAGACACTCGATCTCTAGAGGGAAGTTCAATTTCTTCTTCGAAGAAATCCAGCTCATCATCAGATGAATCCGTGCTTTCTGTGCCTGCTGACAAAACCTTACTGTCTTTACTTTCATCAGTTTCAGAAACCTCTGTTCCTTCTGCTTCGAGTACTTCATCTGTATCATCACTTGAGCGCAGGGCCTGATAGATTTTCCATAGAGAAGGAGCATTTTTGACAAGAGGTCCGTATTGTTGAATCATAGGTCCCATCGTTTCCGCAGCTTTTAACACTCGCTGAACATTTCCCATCATGGAGCTTAAGTTAGCAGGGTTCGTTAAACCTTGCAAACCTCCAAGCAGGGAAGAAGAGTTGGTCGCTCCTGCAGCACCTTGGGCTCCTGAAAGGCCTGAAAACAAAGAACCTCGAGGAGCAGCAGCAGCTGCTTGTTGAAAGGGGATGTTTCTATTGCCGCCTCTTCGGAACAGGCGAGTTAAGAAGTTACCTCCTCCACGGTTCAGGCCTTGCTGATTCGGGTAAAATGATTGTTGAGCATTTGTTTGCTGGGCAAAGTTACGAAACTGCTGTAATGGATTAAATTGGCCAAAGTTACCAGGTTGTTGCCCAAAACCGTTTTGCGGTGGCATTCCTGGCATCATTCTTCTTTGCATACCGGGTGGAAATGGTGGTCTTCGCTGTAGCAAAGGACGCACCTCCTTTAGTAAAGTAGATTTTCTTTTACTATCGTATGCAACTCGCGATAAAATGTTTTTGAAACAGGTAATAAGTTTTAGTAATATGAATGAGAAGTAGTCACAGAAGGAAAAATCGATTATAATCATATATTGTGCCTTAAAAGATGAACGTGAATGTAAAAAAGGAGACTATTATGGAAAAAACAAACTTTGAACGTTTTGAGTTTCAACCATTTTTAATAGAAGCAATTAAACAATTAGGTTTTTATCAGCCTACAGAGATTCAGGAGCGCTTAATTCCTTCCGTTTTAAAAGGGGAAAGTGTAATTGGTCAGTCACAAACAGGGACGGGCAAAACACACGCTTATTTATTGCCTTTACTTGAAAAGGTAGATCCTAAAAAAGAAGAAGTGCAAGTTGTGATTACCGCTCCAACTCGTGAGCTTGCTTCTCAAATTTATCAAGAAGTATTAAAGCTAACAAAGCACAGTGCTGAAGGAGAAGAAATTTCAGCCAAATGTTTTATCGGCGGTACAGATAAGCAGCGTACAATCGACAAATTAAAGAAGCAGCCTCAAGTTGTTGTAGGAACACCGGCTCGTTTATTTGATTTAGTAAATGAAAAAGCGTTAGTTGTATATACAACAAAGGCGTTAGTAGTAGACGAAGCTGATTTAATGCTTGATATGGGATTTTTAGAAGATGTGGACCGTTTGGCAAGCAATATGCCTGAAAAATTACAGATGCTTGTTTTTTCAGCAACTATTCCTGAAAAATTAAAGCCATTCTTAAAAAAATACATGGAAAATCCAAAATTTACGCATGTTTCGCCAAAGCAAGCGGCAGCGGCTAAATTAGAGCATGTATTAGTTCCACTACGTCATCGTAACAAGTTTAAGCTGCTGCATGATATGCTTATTTCGTATAATCCTTATTTAGCGATCGTCTTTACAAATACAAAAAAAATGGCGGACGAAGTAGCAGATGACCTGCTATCTAAAGGATTAAAAGTAGGAAGAATTCACGGAGACTTATCTCCTCGTGACCGTAAGAAAATGATGAAGCAAATTAATAATTTAGAATTTCAATACGTAGTAGCGACAGATTTAGCAGCTCGCGGTATTGATATTGAAGGAATTTCACACGTCATTAACTTTGAGCTTCCTTCAGATCTAGATTTCTACATTCACCGCGTAGGACGTACAGCTCGTGCCGGTCATTCTGGAATTGCTGCTACAATCTTCGATGTGGAAGATGAAGATGCAGTAAATAAGCTAGAGAAAATGGGGATCGAGTTTGTAAACAAAGATCTTCAAAAGCAAGAATGGGTTTCCATTGATGACCGTAACCGTCGTAAAAAGCGTGTGAAGAAAGCGGATGAAGTGGGAGAAGAGGCACATCGCTTTATTCAAAAGCCGAAGAAAGTAAAGCCTGGCTACAAGAAAAAACGTGCTCGTGAAATTACAAAGTATGTGCAAAAGAAAAAACGTAGTGAAAGACGCAACAATCGTTAATCGCAATAGGTTAGAGGTGTAAAAAGGAATGTTGAAAATTGGTTCTCACGTATCGATGAGCGGCAAAAAGATGCTTTTAGGAGCAAGTGAAGAGGCAGCTTCTTACGGAGCAAATACGTTTATGATCTATACAGGCGCTCCACAAAATACTCGTCGCAAAAAGATTGAAGAGCTTAATATTGAAGCTGGTCTTTTGCATATGAAAGAGCATGGAATGAAAGATATTGTTGTACATGCTCCCTATATCATTAATTTAGGAAATACAACAAAGCCCGAAACATTTGAGCTTGGAGTAGATTTTTTAACGTCTGAAATTCAGCGTACCCATGCTCTTGGCGCAAAGCAAATTGTTCTTCATCCAGGGGCTCATGTGGGCGCTGGAGCAGATGCCGGTATTCAGCAAATTATCAAAGGTCTAAACGAAGTGTTGACAGCTGATCAAGAAGTTCAAATTGCGCTTGAGACAATGGCTGGAAAAGGAACAGAGTGTGGAAGAAGCTTTGAAGAAATTGCCCAAATTATTGATGGCGTGACTCACAATGAAAAGCTCTCTGTTTGTTTTGACACATGTCACGTACATGATGCTGGTTATGATATCGTTCAAGACTTTGACGGTGTATTAAATGAATTTGACAAAACCGTAGGAATACAGCGAATTAAAGTGCTTCACATCAATGATAGTAAAAATGTATGCGGTGCTCGAAAAGACCGCCATGAAAATATTGGATTTGGTGAAATCGGATTTGGTGCACTGAATTATATTGTTCATCACCCAGCGTTTACAGAAGTTCCTAAAATTCTAGAAACTCCTTATGTAGGAGAAGATAAGAAAAATAAAAAAGCGCCATATCAGTTGGAAATTGATATGATTCGTGCACAAAGCTTTGATTCAGAGCTAAAACAAAAGCTTATGTAATTTCATATGTGCTTGAAAGAGGTCATGTCTATAGACATGACCTCTTCTTTTACATCAACTGCTGAAATAATTCGTTCACTCGTCTGGCAGTTTCACGATCCGTTACTTGAGCAATTTGTTTGATTAAATTTCGGCGCTCTTCAAGGTTATAAATATTTACGGGCTGCTGTCTAATGACGGATACAAGGGTATGTGCCTGCTGATCTGTAATGGGGATGTTGTATTGTTTGCTATACTTTAAAAGCTCTTTCGGGGTAATGTTGTTTACTTTTTTATTGACAATCTGCTGTACAATTTTCATATGATTACCTCCTCGTCATATACAGTTTATGAATAAAAAAGAAAGATGTGACTATATTGTGTAATAAAACAACATTTTGAGCCGGATGAACTTACGGAGGCAAGAAAGCGAAGGGGTGAAACGGCTCAGTTTACAAATAAAAGACTATCCTGTATACTACATTAATGACTAAATCGTAATGATTCTGAGAAAGTAAATGGGTAACGGAGTATACGATAGAAACCGTGCCCTCTTTTGTATGGAGAAATATAAAAAAAGAATGGTGAGGCGCATATGAATACACCTGATATCATTGAAATTGATCATTTATCATTTCAATATGATGGAGTGAATGTATTAGAAGATATAAGTTTTTCAATTCCAAAAGGAGCTTTTTTGGGTCTCGTTGGTCCAAATGGTTCTGGGAAATCAACGCTAATCAAATGTTTGCTTGGTTTACAAAAACCATCTCAAGGTTCAATTCGTTTATTTGGAAAAGATCAGAGAAGGTTTAAAGAACGAAGTAAAATTGGATATGTATCGCAAAAAGCGAATAGTTTTAACAGCGGCTTTCCCGCTACCGTTTTTGAAGTGGTTTCCACGGGTCTTACTTCAAAATTAGGTTTGTTTCGCTTTATGAATGCTTCTCATAAACAAAAAGTAAAAGAAGCGGTAGAAGCGGTGGGAATGAGCGAATTTTTAAATCGAAACATAGGAGAACTATCCGGTGGTCAGCAGCAGCGAATCTTTATTGCACGCGCGCTTGTAAGTGAACCCGAGCTGTTAATTTTAGATGAGCCCACGGTCGGAGTGGATGCACAAAATGTGTACACTTTTTATGAGCTTCTTGAAAAATTAAATAAAGAAAAAGGAATTACGCTTGTGCTTGTTACTCACGATATTGGAACTGTCTCGGAAAAAGTAACCCACGTTGCTTGTTTAAATAAATTTCTACACTTTCATGGGAATGCCAAAGAATTCGAACAGCTTTGTGAACATGACGTATCTATGTTTTATGGCCATAATGTTCATGTGTTAACCCATGATCATCATCATGGAGGGCAGCACGTATGATAAGCAGTTTATTTCAATTTGAGTTTTTACGAAATGCATTTTTAACCGGTATGATTATTGGCGTCTTAGCTCCTTTATTGGGCACGTTCATCGTAGTAAGACGTCTTTCTTTAATTGCAGACGCGTTAAGTCACGTGACGCTAGCGGGAATTTCTGCGAGCTTGCTTCTTAGTCAGAAAATAGGGTTTATGCAAGGAGTGAACCCCGTCTATTTAGGAATGGTGTCTTCCGTTGCAGGCGCTCTTTTTATCGAGAAGCTTCGAGGGGTCTACAAGCACTATCAAGAGCTGGCCATTCCGATTATTTTATCGGGTGGAATTGGTATTAGTGCCATTTGTATCTCGCTAGCGGACGGTTTTAATAATGATTTAATGAATTATTTGTTTGGAAGCGTGAGTGCAGTTAGTCGTTCGGATCTTTGGACAGTTGTTGTCATAGCGGTATTTGTAATAGCTATTGTCTTTTTCTTATATAAAGAATTGTTTATTTTATCGTTTGACGAGGAGCATGCTTCTGCTTCTGGAATTAAATCCAAGTGGATGCACTTTTTATTTATTGTGATGGTGGCTCTTGTCATTGCTGTATCGATGCGTATCGTCGGTATCTTATTAGTGTCATCGCTTATGACTCTTCCTGTAGCAGCAAGCATTCGCTTAGCTAGAGGCTTTAAGCAAACGATTCTGCTTTCGGTAATTTTTGGTGAAATATCTGTTTTAGGCGGATTATTTTCAGCGTACTACTTGGATTTAGCACCAGGCGGTACAATTGTTGTCATTGCTGTTGTTATTTTAATTATATCTATTATGATTAATAAAGGACGGAAGGGGAAACAAAAATGAATTTAACTGAAGCCATTCATTTATTAAAAGATCAAGGATATAAACATACAGGAAAACGTGAAGAAATGCTTGCCCTGTTTTCAAAATCAAATAAGTACTTAACGGCAAAAGATGTATTAGAATATATGAAACCTGATTATCCAGGTCTAAGTTTTGATACAATCTACCGTAATTTATCATTGTTTGTGGAGTTAGGCGTACTTGAAACGACGGAGCTTTCGAGCGAAAAACACTTTCGATTTAAATGTGCAACCGCCCATCATCATCACCACTTCATTTGTTTAGATTGTGGAAAAACAAAAGAAATTGAAGCTTGTCCGATGGAGTATGTAGACGAGGATTTGCGAGGGTACAATATTACAGGCCATAAATTTGAAATTTACGGTCAATGTATAGAATGTAATCAATAAAAAAGAGAGGGCGTTATGCACCTCTCTTTTTTATTTTTGCTGTTCTTTTAACCAGCTGGCTACCCACTGATCTGCTTCTAGCCAATTATATACGCGAACCACTCCTTTTGGAACAGGTAAGCGATTATAAGGAGTATCAAATAAGATAACGGGGATATTGCATTCTTCACTGATTTCACAAGCATTATCATGTTTGTCTTCAAAAAAGATATCAACATCATATCGTTTTGCTGTCTCAACTTTAAAATGAGAGCCGACTAACTCAATGTGATGAAACGATAGTTCATTTTTTTGAAACCATTCTTCCGTGACGTCCAATAGCTTATCGTGCCTTGCACTAATAAAGAATAATTCGTGCTTTTGATGCCACTTTTGCAAAATCGCTTTTGCATCGTCTGCAAGTGGAGAGGTTTCGTAAATAGAGCGTTCATTTGCTTTAAACCATTTCCCGAGTTCTGCAGGTGATACATTTACAAAAGGGCTAAAATCATATTCTGTAATGTCTTCAAGTGTTAAATTTAAGTTAAAGGCTTTATTTAAATGAGGAACAAAAGTTTCAGGAGAGGTAACAGTTCCATCAATGTCAATTCCAAACTTTTTCGTCAACTACGTGCACTCCTTTAATACGTTTATTCTACTTAGATGCTTAATTATTCTTGTCTAGTGTAACATAAAGCCTAAAGAGAAACAGTAATCCTTTTTATACTCCTTAAGAAAAAGATAAGGATGATTATACGGTGTGGGAATCGTGTAGGTATCTATTTTTGTAAGAAAATGAGCAGCTGTATAAGATTAACACTTATAATTTTTTCTCGCATTCAGATACTATAAATGCTCCTTATTTACGAAAGCGAGGGATTAAGCATGGAGAATGAAGAACAAAGGCGTAGAAAAGATGTATATGAAGCTGATTTCATGGAAGAAACTGCAGCTGAAGTGGGCGTTCCTTACCGAGTAGGAGAGCCTCATGCAGAGCGTGAAGTTATAGATATTGATCGCAATCGCAATCATGAAGTCGCTGGACGAGGAGAAGGAACGGGATACGGTCGTTTCGCACTCGTGCTTTCGATTCTTTCACTATTCTTTTTACCAATTATTCTTGGTGCCGCTGGGATTATTCTAGGGTTTATCGCACGCAGAAAAGGAGCACTTACGCTAGGAGCATGGGCAATAGGAATCGGAGTTGTATCGATTATTGTCGGTACGTTTATATTACCGTTCTTTTCATAAAAAAAGCGAGGCGCATATGCGCCTCGCTTTTTTTGATTATGATTTAGCTGCAGCTTTTTCAGCTTCTTGCTTTGCGTGATATTCAGCGGCGATTTTATCAATTTCTTTTTTTAGTTCTTCAACCATTGTTTCTTCAGGAACTTTGCGTACGATTTCACCTTTGCGGAATAGAAGACCTTCACCGCGTGCTCCTGCAATTCCGATATCAGCTTCACGAGCTTCACCAGGGCCGTTTACAGCGCAGCCAAGTACCGCTACTTTAATCGGTGCTTTTACAGTTGAGATATACTCTTCAACTTCATTAGCAATGCTAATTAAATCAATTTCAATACGTCCACAAGTTGGGCAAGAAATAAGAGTTGCAGCATTGGAAGCTAAACCGAATGATTTTAGCAACTCGCGCGCAACTTTTACTTCTTCTACAGGATCCGCACTTAAAGAAATACGTAATGTATTTCCGATTCCTTTAGATAAAATAGCGCCAAGACCTGCTGCGCTTTTTACAGTTCCTGCAAATAATGTACCCGATTCTGTAATTCCTAAGTGAAGAGGGTAGTCAAATGCTTGAGCAGCTTTTTCATAAGCTTCAATTGCCAAGTTAACATCGGATGCTTTCATTGAAACGATGATGTCATGGAAATCAAGGTCTTCTAAAATTTTAATGTGATGAAGTGCACTTTCTACCATGCCATCTGCTGTAGGGTAGCCGTATTTATCTAAAATACGTTTTTCAAGTGAACCGGCGTTAACTCCAATACGAATTGGAATGTTTTTAGCTTTTGCAGCATTTACAACAGCTTCCACTTTTTCACGGCGTCCAATATTACCTGGGTTGATACGGATTTTATCCGCTCCGCCTTCAATTGCTTTTAACGCTAAGCGATAGTCAAAATGAATATCTACAACTAATGGAATGTTAATGCGTTTTTTTATTTCAGGGATTGCATCTGCTGCGCGCTCGTCTGGACAAGCAACACGAACAACTTGGCATCCTGCTTCTTCTAAACGTTTAATTTCTGCAACCGTTGCTTCAACATCATGTGTTTTAGTGGTTGTCATACTTTGAATAACTAATTCGTTACTGCCCC
This sequence comes from Priestia sp. SIMBA_032, assembly GCF_046535215.1. NCBI lineage: Bacteria > Bacillati > Bacillota > Bacilli > Caryophanales > Bacillaceae > Priestia > Priestia sp. SIMBA_032. The sequence goes on from NZ_JAWRXD010000002.1 coordinate 371,753, forward strand.
CAATTGTTAAATCTCCAACTTTAACGGGGCGTGTTTTTGTACGATGTATAATTTCACTCACGTGATAATCTCTCCTTCAAAATGAAATCAAGAATTTGAATTCATTAATAGAATAACTCTTTATGAACAAAATAACTAGTAGAAAGTACTACCTTAGCTATTTTAACAATGACTATCCCATCTTGACAAGAAGAATGCTGTCATTACTTGTAAATAGGGAACTTATACGTTTTTCCAATTTGAATATCTTCAGGCGCTGTACCCTTATTTAACTTCTTAAAGTCTTTAATCATTTGGTTCATAGAAACCGGTATCGATTTTTTTGTAAGCTCCTCAATTACGGACAAAACTGTATCGCCTGGCTTAATTTTTATTTTTGTATAGGAGGAAGAAGAGCTGGCGGCTTTTGTTTCTGCAGGCTGCGCTTTGCTGACTTGAACTGCTTCAGTAGCAGTGGGAATGGTCCCGTATTTAATGTCGTAGTGACAAATATATCCGATAAAAGCGAAAGCAGCTAATGCACATAGCTTTTTCATTATGCTCCTCCTTCATTCTTTTGCTTATGTGTAAAGCCTATGCTTGTCTTACTTAAATATGATTGGAGAACGAAAATTGAAAGAAAAATTAATGATTGTTTCATTAGGCTTATTGCCTTTAATCATGGTGCTGGGAAATTCCATGCTCATTCCTCTGCTACCGAGCATTCAAAAGTCACTTCACTTAAGCGGAGTTCAAACCAGTTTAATACTGAGTGCATTTTCGATTCCAGCCGCATTGTGTATCCCTGCTGTAGGGATTTTATCAGACCGGTATGGGCGTAAAAAGTTAATCATATATTCACTTGTCATGATGATAATAGGTAGTGTCATCGCTGCTAGTAGCGCTTCGGTTTCTTCTGGAAGCTTTGCTGCGTTGATGGCTGGAAGAGTGATTCAAGGGATTGGAGCTGCAGGTACTACAACGTTGGCAATGGCATTAACTGGAGATGTATTTGCAGGGGAAAAAAGAGCAAAAGTCCTCGGAATCTTAGAAGTGTATAACGGAGCTGGAAAAGTGGTTGCGCCGATAATTGGAGCATCAGCAGCACTTGTCGTATGGTATGCCGCATTTTTTGTCTATCCTTTAGCTGCAGGTGCTGCTTTAGTAGGTATAGTGATGTATGTGAGAGAAGGGAAAACAGGTTCGGATTCAGTATCTGTTAGAGAGTATTTAAAGAGAGCCATTGGGATTGTCTATGATAAAAGAAAATCGCTTTTTCCTTTATTTTTTGTCGGGGGATTGGGGTTGTTTTTATTATTTGGCATTTTATATTACCTTTCTTTCTTAATAGAGGAAACGTATCATATAGACGGTTTTTTTAAAGGAACGGCTTTTTTATTTCCCCTTGGCGCGATGACCATCGTTTCTTATTGGACTGGTCAGCGCATCAAAACGGATGTAGCGCTCATGAAAAAATTAATGATAGTGGGAATAAGTCTTTTATTTGTGATGTTTGGAATATTAACGCTCATTTATACGCTTCCTATTCTGATGTTTTGTTTGACAGTTGCCTTTGGAGGCTTAGGGTTTGTTCTTCCGTGTATTAACATGATGATTACTTCAGCGGCTTCAGACGAAGAAAGAGGGTTCATTGTATCCATTTATGGAACGGTGAGGTTTTTAGGAGTAGCATTGGGGCCTGTTATTTTTGAAGTTTGGATGCATCATGAAAGGCTGATGTTTATTTATAGCTTTCTACTGCTCGCAGCAGGAGGGTTATGGGTTTTGTATCAGTTGAAAATTCTTTCTTCTGCAATGGGAAGAAGAAAAGTTGTACAGAAATAAAGAGGCTGAGACTTAACTAAATCACTCCAATCACCAGCTAGAAGCATCTACATACATGAAAATCGCGTTCACCATATCAATAAAAAAATCCGAACGAGTTGAATTCTCTATCAAGAATCTAGAGTCCTCGTTTGGATTTTCCTTCAACTAAAATACGTTTGTCCCAGCCTCTTTATTAGGTTTTACCTTTTTTCTTACAGGAACCCTTGTGACGAGCAATAAGTAAATGAAGAACGTTCCTATCCAGTAAAGAGAGCTGTGCGTTGCTAGAGACAAAGAAAAAGCTTCAAAAAGCGTATAAATCATTGTGAAGGTTACCGTACTATAAGCGCTCAGTGCCCATAGCTGCTTGAAAGGAATCTGCTTTTTGGTAATGAGTCCGATCAGCTTTCCAAGATAAGCAAGGCAGGTAATAGAAAGGAAGTTTAGTCCAGCTGTTAATACGTAAAGTAAAAGCATAGCGATAGGGACAAGTATGTATAAAGAAAATTTTTGTTCGTGCAGCAAGTTTAACAGTTCATTTTTATCTTTATGATGCCAGTTTAGCAACTCATATGAATACGTTTGTGTTTGTGAATTAGTCGTGATATATATTCCATCTTTTAAAAAACCAATTGCATGAGCAGGGGAATGAAACCGTTCAATAGACTGTGAGGGGTTTAAGATAAAAGCGGTACCGTTTACTTTTTTTGTGAAAGGTTGACTTGACGTAAGCTGTGAATTTGAAATAGCAAAAGAAGAAACAGATTTCGGGAGATCTGTAGTAGCTATATGATAGCCGTTTACAATCGTCAAAGCCATAAAGAAAAATGTAGGCAGCAAAGAAATGAATGTTAAAAACAGTACAAAGCCAATTGTTTTATTCGTATGCTCAAAGCGAAGCGACCTTATTTTTTGGAAGGAAGTAAAACTCCATGCCATCTTTTTCAGCATGCTCATTGTAAAGCCTCCTATTATCGAAAATTCTGATTATAACCTATTTTATAGCGAAAATTTAAGGTTTACAATAGATTTTAGAAACCGTTACCAATTACAAGAATGCGATGGAGCGCTTTGTCAAAAGCATATCTTTATATGTACAGATTTTGCTGGCATTGTTTTTGGAGATATTACCGGCAGCTTGAGGACCGTTCTGTTAATATTGCAGTGGTACACTCGAAAATCGTTATCTGAAGACGTATTTTAAAGTAAAATAAAGGAAGGTCTCGTGGTGCAAGCTCTTTCTTTATAGGAGTGGTTATTGTATGATAAATAGTAATAATAAAAAGGATAGGTGCGGGCATGGCTATTTTATGTTGGGCATTAATTATCATTAGCTTTGTTGTATCGTTTGTTGGGTTGGTTTATCCCATCATCCCAAGCGTGCTATTTGTAGCTCTAGGATTTGTTATATACGGTTTATTTTATGATTTTAGCTCCTATAGCTGGTTATTTTGGTTGATACAAGGATTGTTAGTTGTCGCACTTTTTTTAGCAGACTATATAGCTAATATTATTGGTGTGAAAAAATTCGGAGGCACTAAAGCAGGCGTTTGGGGAAGTACAGTTGGGCTGCTTGTGGGTCCGTTTGTTATTCCGGGATTTGGAATTATTTTAGGGCCGTTTATTGGAGCGATTGTAGGAGAACTGATTGTTCATCGGACCACAATTAGCAACGCAGTAAAAATTGGAGTAGGTTCGGTTATTGGCTTTTTTAGTGGCGCTATCTCTAAAGGATTTATTCAACTGCTGATGATTGCCTATTTTTTATATGCTGTTTTAAAATAATGTATTGACTTTAGACTAGAAACATGTTAAATTTTTAATGTCGCTAGTAAATGTTATATTGTTCCACAGTAGCTCAGTGGTAGAGCTATCGGCTGTTAACCGATCGGTCGTAGGTTCGAGTCCTACCTGTGGAGCCATGGCGGTGTAGCTCAGCTGGCTAGAGCGTACGGTTCATACCCGTGAGGTCGGGGGTTCGATCCCCTCCGCCGCTATTTTCCACTTTACATTTGTGACATACATAATTCATATTGTTCCACAGTAGCTCAGTGGTAGAGCTATCGGCTGTTAACCGATCGGTCGTAGGTTCGAGTCCTACCTGTGGAGCCATGTGGACCCTTAGCTCAGCTGGTTAGAGCAGACGGCTCATAACCGTCCGGTCGCAGGTTCGAGTCCTGCAGGGTCCACCATTTATAGGGTTGGAGGAATACCCAAGTCCGGCTGAAGGGATCGGTCTTGAAAACCGACAGGGGTGTTAAAGCCCGCGGGGGTTCGAATCCCTCTTCCTCCGCCATACTATTGTCTATTCAAAGCTTCTTTTGAGAAAAAGAAGCTTTTTTTATGTTTAAAAGAATAGCGAATGGGAATTAGGTAAATATAAATCATGGATTAGGTACTTTTTATTTGAAACAGTAGGGTAAATTTGCTAATCTAGACGTATATGGTGCTTTTGCGCCAAAATGCTTACATATTTTGAAGGAGGAATTATTCATGGCTTACAAATTACCAGAACTACCTTATGCATACGATGCACTGGAACCACATATCGACAAAGAAACAATGAATATTCACCACACAAAACATCACAACACATATGTTACAAACCTAAACGCTGCTGTTGAAGGCAAAGCGGATTTAGAAAGCAAAAGTATTGAAGAGTTAATTTCAAACTTAGATGCTGTTCCTGAAGATATCCGTACAGCAGTACGTAATAACGGTGGCGGTCATGCCAACCACTCATTATTTTGGACAATCCTTTGCCCTAACGGCGGCGGTGCTCCAACTGGTGAATTAGCAGACGCTATCGCTAACAAATTCGGTAGCTTTGATCAATTCAAAGAAGAATTTGCAAATGCAGCTAAAACTCGCTTCGGTTCTGGCTGGGCTTGGTTAGTTGTAAACAACGGCGAATTAGAAGTAACAAGCACACCAAACCAAGATAGCCCATTAATGGAAGGCAAAACGCCAATTCTTGGTCTAGACGTTTGGGAGCACGCTTACTACTTAAATTATCAAAACCGCCGTCCAGATTACATTTCAGCATTCTTTAATGTTGTAAAATGGGACGAAGTTGCTAAGCGTTACGACGCTGCAAAATAAGTTGAAGACGTATTTAAGAGCCAGTAAAGTAATTATTACCTTTACTGGCTTTTTTGTTTTCCAATTCTTTTACATATCTCCTTTTCTTTTTCACACACTAGGTGTAGAAGAGAAAAGGAGTTTTTTGATATGCCTTTATTAAAAAAAGTAGTTGGAGATGTAGAAGTTAGTAAAGATTTACTTTTGCTTTTAATTATAGGCGGTCTTTATGCCTTGGCTATTTCAATTTCCAATTCGTTTGTTAACATTTATCTGTGGAAACAATCAGGCGAATTTTCGGATCTCGCTATTTATAATTTAGCGGTAGTGGTGCTTCAGCCGCTTACGTTTATTTTAGCAGGTAAATGGGCCAAACGAATTGACCGAGTTGTGGTTTTAAGGTTAGGAGTATCTTTTTTAGCTGTTTTTTATATCGCTGTATTAGTCAGTGGAGCTAACGCAGCCGAGTATTTAGTATTGCTTGGTGGACTGCTGGGTATAGGATATGGATTTTATTGGCTAGCTTTTAATGTGCTAACTTTTGAAATTACAGAACCTGATACAAGAGACTTTTTTAACGGATTTTTAGGGATCTTAAACTCTTTTGCAGGAATGATTGGTCCTTTAGGAGCGGGCTTCGTTATTTCCGCTTTGTATGAATCACTAGGGTATAAAATTGTGTTTGGTGTATCCCTGCTATTGTTTGTCGGTGCCGTTGTGCTTAGTTTTTTTATTACAAGACGCGCAGCTGAGGGAGTATATAAATTTAAAGAAGTATGGGCTGAACGAAAAGTCAACAAAGACTGGAATCGAATATTGCAGGCTCATTTCTTTCAAGGATTGCGTGAAGGTACGTTCATTTTTGTCGTATCCGTCATGGTATTTATTACGACAGGAAGTGAATTAGCTTTAGGAACTTATGGACTGGTGAATTCAGCGGTTGCGTTTGTAGGATACTATGTAGCCTCAAGATTTATTAAGCAAAAAAATCGCCTTCGATTTATCTTCACAGGGGGCCTCCTTCTCTATGGAGCAGTCTTTTTGCTTATCTTTAACTTATCGTATCCAAAGTTAATTATATATGCTGTTTGTATTGCCATTGCCTATCCTATATTGTTGGTTCCATTTATTTCTCTAACGTACGATGTGATTGGACGAGCAAAAGACGTTGTTTCAAAAAGAATCGAATATATTGTTGTCAGAGAAGTATTTCTGAATATTGGGCGCGTCGTTTCCATATCATTATTTTTAATTGCCGTACTATTTTTTGATGAAGCAAAAAGTATTCCCATTTTATTAGCCATTGTTGGAGCTGGGCATACGATCATTTATTTTTGTGTGAGACATATCTCACAGCCTCTGCACAAAAAAGAAACGACTGTTACTCCTCCAGTATTAAATGAAGGAGACGGAGAGTCCCCAGCTTAGAGTATGGTCAGCTCCTTCATTTGTACTATGGAAAATGTCTCGCTTTTCTTTTAGAATAAATACGTCGTGTAAATAGGCACCTGCCAGGTGTCTATTTATTTGCTAAATGTCTGATTTTATGGTGTTATGGTATATATGTTTTATAAAGTGTAGGTGTTGGTATGAAAAAGAAAAAAAGAAGAAAAAGTCACGTGCCTTTTCGTGTGAACTTACTTTTCTTGACCGTATTTGCCCTATTTTCCGTATTAATTTTGCGGTTGGGACTTGTTCAAATTGTGTACGGTGAGAATTACGAACGAGAAGTCGAAAAAACACAGGACGTTACAGTCAGTACGCCTGTTCCTCGAGGGAAAATGTACGATCGGTATAACCGCGTAATTGTAGATAATACCTCTTTAAATACGATTACATATACTCGTTTTCAAGGAAATACAGCTGAAGAAAGGCTGCGCATCGCTAAAAAGTTAGCCACTATGATCGATGTTCCTTACACCACAAATGTGATTGATATTCCAGAAAATAGAAAGAATAAAGATGCTAAAAACGTGGTAAAAATTACAGAACGCGACATGAAGGATTATTGGATTATGCTTCACCCTAAAGAAGCGGAGCAGAAAATTACGAAAGCTGATCGCAAAAAAGTTCAAGATGGTGAAATGACTGATGACGAACTGTATCAACGTCAGTTAGACCGCATTTCTAAAAAAGATTTAGAAAGTTTAAAGAGTGATTTAGAAGTTCTAGCTATTAAACGCCAAATGGAGGCAGGTTATGCTAACACCCCGCAGATTGTTAAAAGCGGTGTGACAAATGAAGAGTATGCCGTTGTAAGTGAGCATTTGGATGAACTTCCAGGTGTTGATACAACAACTTATTGGGATCGCTCATACCCAGAAAACAGCACTCTCCGTACTTTGCTTGGAAATGTATCCTCTGCCAACGAGGGTCTGCCTAAAGATAAAGTACAGTATTACTTATCAAGAGGCTATAGTCGAAATGACCAAGTTGGGACGAGCTATTTAGAGAAGCAATACGAAGCTCAGCTCAGCGGTCAAAAAGAAAAAGTCCAGTATGTAACAGGTGACAAAGGAAATCTCCTTGATACAATTCAAGTGTCTAAAGGCGAACGCGGCAGTGATTTAGTTTTAACTATTGATATGGAGCTTCAAAAAGCAGTAGAAAAACAAATTACAGACCAGCTTTTAGCCAAAAAGAAAATGAAAGGAACTCAGTTTTTAGACCGTGCTTTTGTAATTATGATGGATCCTCACACAGGAGAAATCTTAACAATGGCTGGTAAAAAATACACTATCGATAAGAAGACTGGAGTACCTAAAATAGAAGATTTCGCATTAGGGAATATTTCAACATCTTATACAATGGGCTCTGTTGTAAAAGGAGCAACGGTTCTAGCTGGCTTAGATTCAGGAGCTATTAAGCCAAACACAGTGTTCGTTGATGAACCGTTGAAAATTAAAGGAACACCAATTAAGAAATCAGCTGAGGCTGAGGGGTTAGGACCCTTAACGTATTCCTCTGCGTTAAAATATTCATCCAACGTATTTATGTTTAAAACGGTAATGGCGATGGCTGGATTACAGTATCACAAGAACATGACTTTACCGATTAAACCTGACACGTTCAGCGAACTGCGTTCGTACTACAGTCAGTTCGGCTTAGGTGTATCAACAGGCATAAACCTTGATAACGAATCGACAGGTGTACAAGGCGGAAGCAATGTTCCAGGTACAGCGCTTGATTTAGGGATTGGCCAGTATGATACGTACACGCCGCTGCAGCTTGTTCAATATACTTCTGCAATAGCTAATGGAGGGTATCGCATCAAGCCGCAGTTAGTAAAAGAAATCCGAAAACCAACGATAAAGACCGATGAAATTGGCGGTACGCAGCATTCATTTGAACCTGATGTGTTAAATCGTATCACGATGAAAGAAGAATACATTAAAGATGTTCAAAATGGCTTTAAGCGCGTTACGCAGGAACAAGGCGGTACAGGGTACGCAGCTTTCCATACAGCGAACTATAATCCTGCTGGTAAATCAGGAACGGCACAAGCTTATGAGAAAAATCCAAGCGGAGGGGATCCGATTAAAGTTAATAATTCAAACTTTGTGGCCTTTGCTCCGGCAAATGATCCTGAAATTGCAGTAGCTGTCGTGGTACCATCGGCATTTGTGCCAAGTGCACCAAATACCATTACAAAAGAGCTTGCTCGTTCTGCGCTTGATACGTATTTTGATTTAAAGAAAAAAGGTGAACAAGAAGTAAAAGATCAAGAAGAGAATCAACAGGCTGTCATTGCAAACGACGCCAATTAAAGAAGCTGGGAAAAAGCATATTAGTGGAAATAAGATCCGAACGACGTTGATTAAGAATCAGCTTCGTTCGGATTTTTTTATTGATAGGGAGAACGTAGATTTCATGTATGTAGGTGCTTAAAGCGGTTGATTGGAGGGGAATGCGAAGACTCCTGCAGGGAAAACGGAAGAAGTGAGACCCTGCAGGAGTGGAAGCATGAGGAGGTTCATCGGCAACTCGCGGAAAGCGAAGCCTTGAACGGAAATCAACAGCGGTGTCGGAAGTGATTCATACTAGCTTATTTATCCAATTTACCTATCTTTAGATTGAATTAATTTAGTTATGTCTCAACCTCTTATTTTTTGGTAAAAATCTTTACATATATGGTTTTTTATTGAATTTGAGGGTCGTAAGAACTAGTTTTTTGCCTAAAAAACACGCAGATAGACCTTCGTTTACAAAAGCTTTACATTGAGTTAAAACATAATTAATAGTCGGCTATTATTCTGTAAGTGTAAGGATTAATAGAAATGATCAAAATAAGGGGAAGCATTTCGGCTTCTCATATTTATTTACACTGATAGTAAACAATAGATATTAAATAGACATAGAGAGACTTTTATTGTGCTCAAAACGGTTAAAGACGATGAAGGAGGATTATCCAATGGCAATAACAATGGAATTAACTAACAAAGAAAAAGTAAATACTCCGCAGACAAAAGAAATTGTATATAAAACAAAAGGTTTGAATTTATGGTACGGCAACACACATGCCTTAAAAAATATTGATTTAGACATTCATGCTAACGAAGTTACCGCGATCATCGGCCCATCAGGGTGCGGAAAATCAACATATATCAAAACGTTAAATCGTATGGTAGAAATGACCCCAATTGTCCGTACATCAGGTGAAATTGAGTATAGAGGGAAAAATATTTTTGATAAATCGTACCATGTGGAAGAGCTGCGCACGCAAGTAGGAATGGTTTTCCAAAAGCCAAATCCGTTCCCGAAATCTATTTATGATAATATTGCGTACGGTCCAAGAATTCATGGCGTTCGCAACAAGAAAAAACTAGATGAAATTGTTGAAAAAAGTTTACGAGGAGCAGCTATTTGGGACGAAGTTAAAGATCGTTTGAATCAAAATGCGAATGGGTTGTCAGGTGGACAACAGCAGCGTATCTGTATTGCGCGCTGCTTGGCTATTGAACCAGACGTTATTTTAATGGATGAGCCTACTTCTGCACTCGATCCAATTTCAACATTAAAAGTAGAAGAGTTAGTACAAGAATTAAAGAAAGACTTCAGTATTATTATTGTTACCCACAATATGCAGCAAGCGGCACGTATTTCAGATAAAACAGCATTTTTCTTAAATGGAGAAGTGGTAGAGTACGCAGAAACAGATAAAATCTTCTCAATGCCATCTGATAAACGCACAGAAGATTATATTACAGGTCGTTTCGGTTAAGACATACAAGGAGATGGGATGAATGGTTGTACGCGAGAAGTTTCATGGTGATTTAAAGATATTACGTGAAAAATTATTAGAAATAGGGCGCTTAACGCATGAGGCGCTATCAAAATCAATTGAAGCGTTGCAAACAAGCAACGTTGAGCTGGCGCTAGAAATTATCGACGGCGATTCATACGTGGATGACTTAGAAGAAGAAATAAATGACCTAGCTATCTTGCTTATTGCAAAGCAGCAGCCGGTGGCTATTGATTTAAGACGTATCATTGTGGCAATTAAAATTGCTTCGGACGTTGAGCGTATGGCAGATTTTGCGGTTAACGTAGCAAAATCAGCTATACGAATTGGAAACGAAGAATTAATTAAGCCGTTAGAACATGTAAAGAAAATGCACGATATTTCGATTGAAATGCTGAGTCTCTCGTTAAAAGCTTATCACGAGGAAGATCTTGTGTTGGCTAAAAAAGTAGCGGAAATGGACGATCAAGTGGATGAGCTTTATGGAATAACGATCAAAGAACTTTTAAGTCTTGCTAAAGAAAAGCAGGAGGCCATGAACCAAATTACGCAGCTTTTATTTGTAGCCCGCTATTTAGAGCGTATGGCTGATCATACCACTAACGTAGCAGAAAGCGTATTTTACCTTGTGAAAGGCAAACGCTATGATTTAAACGAATAGTAGAAAAACCTCTTCTAATAAGCGAAGAGGTTTTTTTGTTAGTAAATTACAATCACTATGTTCATCTGAATTTTTAACACAAATCGACAAATTGCGTTTATTGTGGCAACTTTTTCTGAATGGTAAGATGTTAATAAGTTTATACGGCACTCATATGTAGAAAAAACAATCTAAGAAACGAAGTGATAAAACAGTGGCTCCTAATCTTATTCAAAACTTAAATGTGTGTATAGCTACTCAGCTTGACTCATCTCGTATTTATGTTCACTGGTCGTTCTCAGAGCATATTCGAGAGATGGTAGAAAGTATGTTTTCGACACGGTGGAAAGAATTGAATCTAGCTATGTGTACGTACGATATAACAGGTCTTCATTTTAACGGTCATGAATCAAACCGCTATTATATGAAGAGTCTTACGGCTCATCAAGACTTCATGTTTATGAATAGCTTGGAAAGTGAGCGCACGTATGTAATGGATATTGGTATTCAAGATAAAGAAGGAAGTTTTTTCTCCCTTCTTCGTTCGAATCCGGTTTATTTGATGAAAGAACAACATGAACAAGTGAATGTAACTTCGTTAGGCTGGATGTACGAACCTGTAAAAGTTCACCAGGGTGTTCAAAATGAATTTAGTACATATTCCTTATATTCAAATGACTTGGAGCAGGTGAAGAAGCAATATGAATAGTGATGACTGTATTCTTTTAACTTATATGCATTATCCGTTGCTGCATGTACTTCAAGCAGAGAATGAGTATCCGCTGTTTGAACAAGTAACGAACGAATTCATCCCTTTTTTAGATCAAATTGAGTCTAAGAAATTGATAGGTGCAACAGCTGTGATGTCTTGTGTATTTTTGAACGTATTAAACGACAAGGAGTTTAATGCTCGTTACACTCAGTATTTACACCAGTTTTCAAGCCGGCAGCATCAGAAAGCACTCACCTTTTTAAAAAAGTGGGACGGGAGCTTGTTCTCAGCCTGCAAATATTTCTTTCAACATGACATGATGGAATGTATTCCTACTACCGTAACGAACGCGTTCGTTTCCATCCTTAAAACGGAACAAACATTAAATCTCCAAATTACAGAAGCAATACGTGTTTTTCAACAGTTTTTTGAAAAAAAGCCCGTCGGTTTTTTTATACAGCAAGGAGAGTATACTCACCAAGTAGATATGCTCCTGAAATCTCATGAAATGCGCTATACCTTTGTGAAGTCATCAACAGATGAACTAAAAAAGTCGCCTGCTGGCATTATCTTGTTTCCATATCCTAAGCAAGGAAAACAAGTTGAGGAAGGAACAATGAATAAAGCGAGCGCTGTTTTGGATTTGAAAGCGAAGGACACGCTTGGCTTTCAGCGAATGCAAGCAGCAAGCGGGACATTTCAATATCCTTTAGATTACGCGAGGAATATACAGTTTCATCAAAACGAAACTCTTGCACTCTACGGTGCAACAAAAAGCGCCGAATTTGTCAGTGAGAACAATCAATTGTTTATTTCAACCGTACAGAAGACAGAGGCGATGCTAGATGTTATCGATTTTAAACATCCTAGCGTGGTGAATGCTATCTACCGACAGTGGCTCCTTTTGAGTAGCAGCGACTGGCTTTATAATTTTAAAAAGGTCAGAGATGAATACGAAAGGCAAGTAAAACTGTTTGATTTTCTTTGTCACGAAGAGAATCCAAGGATGGATAGTGAAGACAGTTTTCTTTCAGGAAGTTCTTTTTTATACCCTGCAAAAGAGATAGAACCGGCGGCTTTATCAGTAAATCAATATAAAGGCGGTCTCTCCATTTTAATGCTTGCATGGGAATTCCCTCCGCTAGTTATCGGAGGACTTGCACGACATGTATTTGATTTATCCAGAGCGTTAGCAAAGGCGGGCCATCACGTTAGCGTATTAACGACGTATGTAGAGGGGCTGCCGGAATATGAGCGTTTATACGGTGTTCACGTTTACCGAGTTAAAAGTCTGCAGCCTCATCATCCGGATTTTTTGACATGGGTAAACAGTTTGAACGTGGCTATGGCTCTTAGAGGACTGCAATTAGGCTACAAGCTGTCTTTTGACGTTATTCATGCTCACGACTGGCTTGTTGCATCCGCAGCAAAATGTTTAGCAGATAAAACGGATAGACCGCTAATTACGACCATTCATGCCACAGAACATGGGCGCAATAATGGTATTCATAATGACATGCAGCAGAAAATTCACCTGCAAGAAGAAGAGCTGATTCGACAATCAAGCTCAATCATTGTCTGCAGCGACTATATGAAGAAAGAATTAATCACTTTATTTCACGTAGAACAAGATAAAATTGCTATATTTCCAAATGGAATTGACAAGCAGCTGGTAGTCGACGCAGTAAATGAGCGGTTAAAAGAAAGTTTACAAAAGAAATATAATTTTAGAAAGGCCCCTATTATTTTTTCAATTGGACGAATTGTATATGAAAAAGGATTTCAGCTATTTATTGAAGCAGCGGAACTATTTAAGAAAAAACAAATAGATGTTCAATTCGTTGTGGCGGGAAAAGGGCCTTTACTTCATGAGTTTCGAACGCAGGTAAGTGAAAAGGAATTAGACAAATACGTGTATTTTATTGGATACATTACCGATAACGAACGAAATCAGCTTCTTCAAGCTTGCAAAATGGTTGTTTTTCCAAGTCTATATGAACCTTTTGGAATTGTGGCTTTAGAGGGGATGGTAGCCAAGAAGCCAACCATCGTTGCCGATACAGGAGGTCTAAGCGATATTGTTTCACACTTCGACACGGGCCTGACGTTTGCTCGAGGAGATACGTTCGAATTAATCAACTGTATTGAATTTTTGTTAAAAAATGAAAAAACAGCTGCGAAAATCAGCGAAAATGGGTATAGAAAAGCAACAACTATGTTTAGCTGGGAAAAAATAGCTATCGACACAAGTAAGCTGTTTCAACATCACATTTGCCAGGATAAAAAAAGGAGGGAGGCAAAAAATTGAAAGCCATTATACTTGCTGGCGGTAAAGGAACAAGACTGCAGCCCTTGACCTATACGATTCCAAAGCCTATGCTGCCGCTTTACGATAAACCTGTGATGGAATATAGCATTGAATTGCTTAAGAAACATGGAATTACAGAGATTGGGATTACGCTGCAGTATAGGCATGAACAAATTATTGAATACTTTGGAGATGGCTCTCAGTGGGGAGTGACGCTTACTTATTTTATCGAAAAAGAGCCTCTTGGAACAGCGGGCGGAATTAAGCGAGCAGAGGCCTTTATTGAGGAAGACTGTATTATTATTAGTGGAGATGCCTTAACAGAAATTAATCTTCAAGACGTTATTCATTTTCATTATGAACAAAAAAGCGAAATGACCATTGTTACAAAAGAAGTAAACGACGTGCGGGGTTATGGAGTGGTGACGATAGATGAAGGGAGTCGAGTCACGGGATTTGTAGAGAAACCGACCTACGAACAGGCAAATAGCCGATTGATTAATACGGGAGTGTATGTGATCAAAAAATCCGTTCTTGATTACGTGAATTCTTATGGTCCTACGGATTTTAGCTTTGACATTATCCCGCTTCTTTTGGAATATAATCATACTGTGTGCAGTTTTGTAACGGAGGATTATTGGATTGATATTGGGCAAATCCACCATTATCGTCAAGCACACTATGATTTGTGGAGCAAGTGGTTTGGCAATAGACAGGAAAGTATTGTCTCAGATGACGCGCTTATAGAAGAAGGGGTGACTGTTTACGATCCGGTTTATGTAGGAGAAAATGTGGTGATTAGAAAAGGTGCTTCAATTGGTCCTTACACGATTATCGGCACCAATAGTATCATAGAAGCACATGCTGCAATCGATAAAACGATTTTGCTTCAAAACGTAACGGTGGGGGCAGAATCGTTTTTATACAACGCTACGATAGGTCCCTATGTAAATGTTCAAGCAATGACTACGTATGTCCAAGATACAGTAGCTGAAAATCAAGTGCTACCTCAACTTTCTGTAAAACCAGATGTTTCTATCTTCAAAAACGGTCGCCTGTATGTCCATTCATCTGTTGATCGAGAAAGGCTATATAATGCGTTATTACTTGTATGCAAACATCAAGGGTCGTTCTGTCTAGCAAGCGATGATGAAGGAGAAGCCATTCAACTTCGCAAAGAATGCTTTTCTTTTTTACGGAGTAATCATTCATCTGTGTATGATATTAAAAAAGAAGCTCTTCCGGTATTTCGATATTACATGATGACTTCACAAGCGAGCATTGGTATTTATATTGGTGTGGATATCAAAAACAGCGGCCTGTTTTTAGAAATATATGACAAGAAAGGGCAGTTAGTTAATCAGCTTATTGAAAAAAAGATTGAGCGGATGTACCTTCAAGCTAAAAAAGCAAACATAACGACTTCTGTTCCACTTAAAAAAACAAGCATAGGAAATATCAGGGAAGAATATTGTGATGCTTTAGTAAAATCAATTAATCAGCATGTTTTATTAGAAGACAGTATGCGGATTGGCGTGATTTGTTCGCCGTTTATACAGGAAGTTGTCGAATTATTATGTAAGCGTCTTCGTGTCCGTGTGTTGTTTTTAAACAAATGGGAGAAAACAGAAGAAATCAAACGAACGATTAAAAAAAATAAGCTGTCTTTTTGTATTCAGATTAAAGAAGATGGAGAAACATTTGCGCTATATGATGAAAAAGGCTGCAGCGTAAATGATTCAGAAATTATGTCGCTTTATATTTATAGCGTATACATGACAAAAAAAGTAGCATTCGTTCCTATTCCTATTCACTATTCATCCACACTAGAAACATTTGCTCAATCTCTCAATCAATCATTTATGAGGACAAAAGCAAAAAAACGTGATTTGCTTAGTCTTTTGGGGCCCGTTCAATTTCAGTTAGATGCCATGTACGCTTTATGTCAGCTGAGTGAATTAATTATGGTGCAGCAGCGGAAAATTACTGAAATCATTCAATATGTTCCGCACGCTTATATGAACTGGCGCTATATTTCATGTCCGCTAGAAATTCAAGAACAAGTGATGAAGAAGCTGTTAGAAGAAGCAATCGGTAAACAAGTGTATGTCATTGATGGCTTAAAAATTTACCACGATCCCCATGAATGGACGCTGATTTTGCCCGATGGTCACTTGCCTGTATTAAATATTTATTCAGAGGCGCTAAACACTCAGACTGCGAAGAAGCTGTCGGCATATTTTGTGGAAAAAATACAAGAGTATCAAAGAGTGTAAATAATGGATTTTATTTAAAAGAAAGGAAGTACGCCTCTCATAAAAAGAGTTCCGTTTATTTTAGGAAACTTCACCTATATATAAGGCGTAGCAGAGAAGGAGCTCAGGACTCTAAGAGGAAAGAAAAAGTGAAGAAATGAAATTAAATGAATTTCTTCAAAAAAACAGACTGGCATTTCCTTTCGAAAAATGATATTATATTAAAGTCTGATTTATGTTTATAATGTTTGGAGGGAAAATAGATGCGCGTAAACGTTACATTAGCTTGCACCGAAACTGGTGACCGTAATTACATTACAACTAAAAACAAGCGTAATAACCCAGATCGTCTTGAGTTAAAAAAATACAGCCCAAGACTTAAAAAAGTTACACTTCATCGTGAAACAAAGTAAGCAGTAGGAGTACAATCCTGCTGTTTTTTTTATAGGGGGAATTAAAATGAAATCTCATCTGCGCAAAGAGATGAAGCGCGTTCTTAATTTAATTTCTGAAGAGCAGCACGAGGCACATTCAACAAGCATAGCAAATGCACTGTATGAAACTTGTTTATGGAAAGAAGCTAGAGTCATTGCAGCTACGGTTTCAAGAAATAAAGAAGTTAATACGAAAGCCATCATTGAACGTGCTTGGAAAGATGGAAAAAAAGTAGCTGTTCCAAAATGCAACCCCACAACATCTCAAATGGTTTTCTACGAGATTACGAATTTTTCACAGCTTGAAACAGTGTACTACGGGTTAGCCGAACCAATTGTTGAAGAAACTGTTCCCGTTTCAAAATCTTCAATCGATTTACTTCTTGTGCCTGGCGTGGTATATAGCAAGAATGGATATCGTATCGGCTATGGAGGCGGTTATTACGATCGTTATTTAACAGATTATACCGGACAGAAGCTAAGCCTTGCGTTTGATTGTCAAGTCGTTTCAGAGGTTCCATATGAATCTCATGATATTCCCGTTGAATATATTTTGACAGAGAAGGAGCTTATTTGCTGTGAATCCGTTTGATGCTGTCATGATAATTGTAATATTACTCATGGCAGGAGCAGGCTACATAGCAAAAGCACTGACAGTATCGGGAGCCTGCATGTCTTTCATCGTAGGAGCGAGCGTTTATATCGGTTTTTCGCTTCAAGGTTTTTTACTCTTACTCTTATTTTTTAGCACTTCTACGTTGTTTAGTAAGTATAAAAAAGAAAAAAAACGCGCATTAGAAGAAAAGCTAGAGAAGCACGACAGACGAGATTATATTCAAGTCCTTGCTAATGGAGGTGTAGCTGCTGCTTGCGGTTTGTTATATGCTGCAACAGCTTTGCCTGTTTACATGTGGATGTTTATGATTAGTATCTCAGCTGCTAATGCTGACACATGGGCATCTGAAATAGGG
The DNA here is from genome assembly GCF_046535215.1 of Priestia sp. SIMBA_032. Lineage (NCBI taxonomy): Bacteria > Bacillati > Bacillota > Bacilli > Caryophanales > Bacillaceae > Priestia > Priestia sp. SIMBA_032. The sequence continues at coordinate 389,202 of NZ_JAWRXD010000002.1, forward strand.
TCTCTTAGTAAGAAGCCGCCGTTTTACATTTGGACGTTAAAGAGAGTAGAAGCGGGCACTTCAGGAGCCGTTTCACTTTTAGGTACAGCAGCCGGAGCAGCGGGAGCTTTTCTTATTGCTGTCGCTTGTTATTTTGCTTTTCCATCCGTATCGCTGAGTAGTATATTGCTAGTCGGGTGCTTTGGTTTTATTGGAAATGCTATAGACACTCTTCTTGGAGCAAGTGTGCAAGTTCGCTTTCGCTGTCAAAGCTGCGGTATTGAAACAGAACGGAAAAATCATTGCCGCAAGCCGACGGTAAAAGAAAAAGGAATAACTTTCTTTAACAATGATATTGTGAATCTTGCCGCTATTTTGCTTGCTGCTTTTACAGGCGGAATCCTTATCCTGCTTTTACCTATATAAGAGCATAAAATGTTCATCATAGGAGCAAAGTAAACGTAAGGAGGCTTGAAAATGAGACATATTGTATTAGTACTTACGCTTTTAGTTGTTGGAACGCTGGGCTATCAAATGAGATACCGTGTTTTAAATTCGCTGTTTGGAAATTCATTTATCCGCAGTCTAGCTGTTCGTTCATTTTTTAATTTGCCGTTTGTTCGGGATCGTTTAATGAAGCAGGTCTTCCGCTAAGAGCGAAAGATACATAAAAAACATCTTACAGACCTGTAAGGTGTTTTTTTGTAGAAAAAGAAAAAGGGAAAATCGTTGCTTTTTTCCTGGCTTTCTGCCATCTTTACATATAGAGAGTGTGAGGAGGTGACTATTTGTCTAGGCAAGATTTTTATTATTTGCAGGTGGCACAGCAGTTGCTTGGCCATTCTTCATATGAGCTGATTTCGATGAAAGCTGATGCTTCAGAGCTATGGTTTCAATCTTCGCATCGGAAAGATAAGTCAATTGTCCGCATAGTCCGCCGGAATTTTAAATCAGCCGTTGAGCAGCAAAAAGATGTATTATATGCATTACAAAGAGCTGAGAATGTGCGAAAGCAGAGAGGTAAATCAACGCTTACTCTTAACACAATTTACTTTGCTGATTTTGATCCTTTTTATACAGAGCAGTCCTTAGAAAGTGCCCCAAGTCCCTCTAAAGTGAATAGTTACGTTGAACAACTAACGTCAGAGAAAGCAAGAGCTTATGAACATCTATTCGACCGGCTGGGTCTTACATTAGAAAGCGCAGACAATTTCTCTTCCGAAGAAGAAGCTCAGCGAGTAGAACAGTGGAAACATAAAATTGTGCTTTTTGTGCAGAAAAAACAAAGCGAGGAACAGCAAATAGCTGGATACGGAAAGCCTATTTTTACATATATATTTTTAGCGATGCAAATCTTAATGTTTCTATTTCTGGAGTGGAAGAGCAGTACGCAAAATACGCTCACTCTGATTCAATACGGAGCTAAATACAACCCCTTAATTATGGAAGGCGAATGGTGGCGTTTTTTTACACCTATAATTTTGCATATAGGACTTCTGCATTTGCTTATGAATAGTGTAGCCCTGTATTATTTAGGAACGCTTGTAGAGAGGATATATGGCAGCGGGCGTTTTGTCTTTATTTATATCTTTGCCGGGTTTGCAGGATCTCTAGGAAGTTTTATATGGAATACGTCCATTTCCGCAGGAGCCTCAGGGGCCATTTTCGGTTGCTTTGGAGCTTTACTGTTTTTAGCAAGAACAAATCCACGCTTCTTTTTTCGAACAATGGGATCGAGTTTCATTGTCATCATTGTGATTAACTTGATTTTTGGATTTGTTGCGCCGAACGTCGATAATGCAGGGCATATTGGAGGTTTGGTTGGCGGATTTTTAGCTGCGAGCATCGTCAGTTTACCGAAACAAAAAAAGCTGTATATTCAGATTCCGGCTTTCATTTGCACGCTTTTATTAGTAGGAAGTCTGCTTTTTTATGGATATCATGAGCGTTCTGTTTATCAAGATGAGCCCTATGCACTCAGCATAGCAGCTACGTATCTTCAGCAGAAGCAGTATGAAGAAGCAAAAGATGCCATTAAGCTTTTTGTTGAAAAAGGAACAGGAAATAGTAACGTGTATTTCGTCAGTGCTAGCGCAGAATTTTATCTTGAAAATTATAAAGAAGCTAAACAGCAATTGAATCAGGCTGTAAAGTATGATTCAACTTTTCATGAGGCGTATTACGAGTTAGCTCTGGTGAATATGAAACTGAATGATATTCCAGCGGCCACACAAAATATCGATAAAGCAATTGTGCTTGAACCGCAAAATGAAAAATATGAAAAGCTGAAGCAAGAGATAGGAAATTAAAACTGTTGAATGACGAATTTAATATTTTATACTTTACTATTGTGAGAACGTTTACTAGAATATTAATATGTAGACCTAGCAGTGGGCGTTAAATACGGCCGCTGTTTATGACTGAATGACTGTTGAGTTATCTCAAAATAAATGAATCATATCACCTAGAAAATAGGATAAAGGTGACAGAATGAATACGTTATATGATGTACAACAATTATTAAAGTCCTTCGGCATTTTTATATACGTGGGCGATCGTACTGCTGATTTAGAGCTGATGGAAGCGGAAGTAAAAGAGTTATATCAGTCTAATTTGATTGATGTACGTGACTATCAAATGGCAATTCTTTTGCTTCGTCGAGAGTTAAAACAACAAAAAGAGAAAAAGGATGAATGAACATGGATGACAAATGGTTAGTTGGAGTTGATTTAGGCGGTACAACAATAAAAATGGCCTTTATTAATCATTATGGAGAAATCATTCACAAGTGGGAAATCAATACGGATGTGAGCGAGCAAGGCCGTAAAATTCCAACAGATATTGCAAAAGCAATTGATAAAAAGTTAAACGATCTTGGAGAAATAAAGTCAAGGTTAGTAGGAATTGGTATTGGTGCACCGGGCCCTGTCAACTTTGCAAACGGTTCGATTGAAGTAGCTGTCAATTTAGGGTGGGAAAAGTTTCCTATCAAAGATATCTTGGAAGTAGAAACTTCTCTTCCTGTTGTAGTAGACAACGATGCAAACATTGCAGCGATTGGAGAAATGTGGAAAGGTGCTGGGGACGGAGCAAAAGATTTGCTGTGCGTTACGCTTGGCACAGGTGTTGGCGGCGGTGTCATTGCCAACGGTGAAATTGTACAAGGTGTAAATGGAGCCGCTGGTGAGATTGGCCACATCACATCTATTCCTGAAGGCGGGGCACCGTGTAACTGCGGCAAAACCGGCTGTTTAGAAACAATTGCTTCAGCAACTGGGATTGTACGTTTAACGATGGAAGAATTAACGGAAACGGACAAACCAAGTGAGCTTCGCACAGTGTTAGAGCAAAATGGACAAGTTACATCTAAAGATGTATTTGATGCTGCTCGTTCAAAAGACGAGTTAGCTATGCACGTTGTAGATAAAGTTGCCTTTCATTTAGGTCTAGCACTAGCAAACTCTGCTAATGCATTAAACCCTGAAAAAATCGTTCTAGGCGGCGGCGTGTCTCGTGCAGGCGAGGTATTACTTGCACCGGTAAGAGATTATTTCAATCGTTTTGCATTTCCTCGCGTAGCGCAAGGTGCTGAACTAGCAATTGCTACTTTAGGAAACGATGCGGGAATTATTGGAGGAGCTTGGTTAGTTAAATCTTATTTTGAATAATAAGCAAGAATCTAACTGAGATAAAAAAGCGCTTTGACTAAATGTCAAAGCGCTTTTTTATCATGCATCTTTTCAATCTTTACATATACATAGTGTAAAGGAGTGAAGATTATGCGAATTATAGATATCCAAAAACCTTACGATTACAAGCGAACAATACAAGATATCCAAACACTTTTGACGTATTATCCCTATGGTTCTCTTGAATGGATAGGGTGCAGTGTGCTTGGAAAGCCGATTCCTCATATTTTAATTGGAAACGGAAAGAGAAAGGTTCATATTAATGCATCTTTTCATGCCAATGAATGGATTACGACAAATGTTCTTCTACAGTTTATGGAAGATTATTTAGCTGCTCTTCATTATGATCAGGCGTTGAATGGGCAGGAAGCAAGAACTCTCTTTAATCAAATTACGCTTTCTGCGGTTCCAATTGTTAATCCAGACGGAGTAGATCTGGTCTTAAAAGGTCCTGCTGTAAGTGAACCTTATGCGTCTTTTCTTTCTAAAATAGGGAGAGATTTTCCTGATTTTCAAAGCTGGAAAGCAAATATCCGAGGGGTAGACTTAAACAATCAGTTTCCGGCTTATTGGGAAATTGAAAAAAAGCGCAAAGAACCTAAAGCGCCGCATTATCGAGATTTTCCAGGCTATGAAGCTCTCTCTGAACCTGAAGCTCAGGCAATGGTAAAACTCGTTGAGCGTCATGATTTTGATTGTGTGATTGCTTTACATACCCAAGGAGAGGAATTTTACTGGGGGTATATGAACGAAGAGCCGAAGGAAGCGGAGGAAATAGCCAGTCATTTTGAAAGGGTAAGCGGTTATAAAGCAGTCAAAACGATTGATAGTCACGCGGGATTTAAGGATTGGTTTATTTTAGAAAAGAAAAAGCTGGGCTTCACCTTAGAACTGGGGAAAGGGGTTAATCCGCTGCCTTTATCTCAAATATCGCGCGTATATAATCCGACCAAAGCTATTTTAGTTGCGGCAATGGATTATCTGTCTATTTAAAAAGCCACGCAAAGCATATGCTTTGCATGGCTTTTTTAATGATGTACCGCCGGATAGCCGTGATGTATGATGGTCATCACGGTAAACCATCCGAATACACCGAATGTTAGTACCGAAAAACCAATGCCTAATATGTTTTTATTTCTCAAAGATGAAATAGCTGCAAATACGCCTAGCAATGTTGTTAGTGCAAAAATAATCATAAGACCCACTCGAAGAAACCTCCTTTAGGTAACTTAAAATTAAAGCGCTATCATTAGCTTATCCCTTTAATTGTAAAACTTTTCTAACCGTTTGTCGAGATGAAAACCAATCTTTCTTTCGCCTGATTAGCTTAGAAAGGTCCTTACTTTCATTTATAAGATGATGTGTGTATGATAATGCATATAACAGAAATAAATTTACACAAGGAGGACATATTATGAACTACCATCGTATACCGCTAGGACCTATTCAAACGAATTGTTATGTCGTTGCGAACGAAAAAAAAGAATGTTTAATTTTTGATCCGGGAGCTCAGGGAAAACAGCTCGTTGAATTTCTCGAAAAACAAACGTATAAACCATTAGCTATTTTGCTGACACACGCTCATTTCGATCACATTGGAGGAGTAGATGAGGTGATGAATCACTACTCTATCCCGCTTTATGTACATAAAGACGAAAAAGAATGGCTTCATAATAGTGACTTAAACGGTTCGAAATTTTTTGATTTAGGGGAAATTACAGCTCCAGATGCAACCGATATTATTTCATCCGAAGGCAATTTAACAATCGGTTCATTCCAATTTGAGGTGTATGAAACGCCTGGCCATTCTCCAGGCAGCGTTTCATATTATTTCAAACCGGGTAACTTTGTAGTATCTGGTGACGCGCTTTTTGCAGGCGGCATTGGGCGCACAGATTTACCTGGAGGTAATCAAGCTCAGCTGTTAGAAAGCATCGAAGCGAAATTGCTGTCCCTTCCGGAAGATACGCTTGTACTAAGCGGTCACGGACCTGAAACAACTGTGGGACACGAAATGGATCAAAATCCTTTTCTAAATGGTTTTTAAGAATACAAAAAGCGATGGAAGCCCATCGCTTTTCTCTTTACTGTCCTGGTGTCATCATAAAAGTTGACCAGTACGTGAACCCCACAAAAAAGACGGTCAAATATGCTCCAAAAACGTAAATGTACATTCTTTCAGACAGCTTTAAATAACTAAGAATTACAAAAAAGCCTGTTTGAGCTAAAAAGAGTAAAGAAGTCTTATGCATGTGACCGAGGTAAAACATTACAGTGAAAATTGCTGTCCAGAACCCCATTACACGGTACATTCGTTCCACGTCCATTTCCTCCTTTATCAAACTTAGTTAGTGTCATGATGAATGTCATCGCTGTGTAAGCACTAGAAAGCACTTATGAAACTATATCGATACTTTTCCATTATAATACATCCTTTCTTTCCTGAAAACGCTATCTTTTCCTTGAAATACGACAGAAGAAAAAAAGTTATACAATACGTATGCAAAATACTATACAAAGGTTATACAAAATGTGTACAATGTATATAAACAATCCACAATTAAAAAAACGGGAGGGTTTCATATGGAAGAAATTAAATTTTATACGTACCCGAGCTGTACATCTTGTCGTAAAACAAAAAAGTGGCTAGTGAAGGAAGGTGTAAATTTTAAAGAGCGTCATTTATTTAGAGAAACACCTACTCATAAAGAAATGCTTGAACTTCTTTCTATGACAACAGAAGGGATGGATGAACTTCTTGCTAAAAGAAGTCAAGAATATAAAAAGTTAAATGTTGATGTGGACAGCATGACGTTATCAGAAGTAGTCAATCTATTAATTGAACATCCTCGTTTACTTCGCCGCCCCATTTTAACGGATGGCAAAAAGCTTGTAGTAGGCTATAACGAATCTGCTCTTAAAAATTTAGTCAAGAAAAAAACAAGTCTTGCCTCTCTAGTTGTGTAAGCATACATGATGAAGAAGCTCAATTCAGTAAATAACGAATAAAACGACAGCGTAGAGTTTTACATCACGTTGTCTTTTTTTTATGTAGTCATTTAGAGGTGTACAGAAGTTGTACATCATGTAAACGGATTGGAGTGAAGAAAAGAAACGTGTACTAAACAAATTATAAAAAATAAAAAAAGAAGGAGGAAAATCTCGAAAAAGGTCGAAATTACTGTTTCTAGATGTTTTAACAATCATCTTTATTACAAATAAAGGAGCGATGATCGTTTGACCGAAATTGAACAGTTTGCTACTTACGTTATACGAGATGCATGTGAGTGCCGAAGTTCTGATGTGCATATTGTGCCCCGAAAGAAAGATGCTGTGATTCAGCTGCGAATTGACCAGGAACTTATTTTAAAGAGGGTCATTTCAAAAGAAATGTCTGAACGGCTCATTTCGCATTTTAAATTTTTAGGCGGAATGGATATTGGCGAGCGCAGAAAGCCTCAAAATGGTGCATTGACCACTTCTGTTGATCCCTATCAAGTAAATTTGCGTTTATCAACTCTTCCTACTTCTTATGATGAAAGTCTTGTTATTCGACTTTTACCTCATCAACAATCTACATCTCTCAAACATTTATCTCTTTTTCCTGAACATACTAAAAAGCTTATTTCTCTCTTGAAATTTTCTCATGGATTAATTATTTTTACTGGACCTACAGGATCAGGTAAAACCACTACTCTATATACTCTTTTACATGAAGTAAAGCATCTTTTTAATCGAAATGTTATTACACTAGAAGATCCTATTGAAAAACCGAGTGAAACCGTGCTTCAAGTGCAGGTAAATGAACGCGCAGGGATTACGTACACGACTGGTTTAAAAGCTATATTGCGCCATGACCCAGACATTATCATGGTGGGAGAAATAAGAGATAGTGAGACTGCCAAAATTGCTGTGAGAGCAGCGCTTACCGGACACTTGGTTTTGACAACGATGCATACTAAAGATACAAAAGGATCTTTGTACAGGCTGCTTGAGTTTGGCGTTAGCTTTCAAGAAATGGAGCAGACTCTTGTAGCAGTAGCTGCACAGCGTCTTGTAGAAATTCGCTGTCCGCTGTGTTCGGGAAAATGCCACCCTGCTTGTAAAAAAATGAGGAAGCATCGTCAGTCCAGCATATACGAATTGCTTTATGGCAAGGAGCTTAGCGAAGTGATGAGAGAAGTGAAAGGAGAAAATGCGGATTATGATTATAAGACGCTCCGAGATGTTATTCTAAAAGGAATCGCGCTAGGCTATTTATATCCGCATTCGCTAGACGGATGGGGGTAAAGACAAATAGACAAAAAAGGTGGTCTCTGGCTCAGCAAGCGAAAATTCTTAAGCAGGTCTCTAAGCTCCTAGAAAAAGGCTACACTCTTTCTCAAGCTCTTTCATTTTTGACGTTTCAAGTATCTAACAAAGAAAAAACGGATATTGAAAAATGTCTTGAGCAGTTAAAACGAGGAGAATCTTTACACGATGCTTTTGTTAAACTTCAGTTTCACCGTGATATTTTAAGCTATTTATATTTTGCGGAACAGCATGGAAACCTTCAATTTGCACTAAAAGAAAGTAGCTCAATGATTGAAGAAAAAGTAAGGCATCGTAAAAAATTTCAAAAGCTTGTTCAATATCCCGTATTGCTGCTTCTGTTTATTCTCTCCATTTTATTTGTTTTAAGTACGGTTCTACTTCCACAGTTTGAAGCTCTGTACTTATCCTTTGGAAACAAGCAGTCTTCGTTTATCCTCTTATTTATGCAGGCGATGTCGTTCTTTCCTTTTGTGTTACCTGCAGTCATCAGTATGCCAATTATCCTTTATTTGTTTTATGTGATTTACATTAAAAAATTGCCTCCCGTAGTTCAAATGCAGCTTTTTATGAGAGTTCCCGTTATCCGAACGTTCACACGGCTATTTAACTCGTACTTTTTTTCTGTTCATATGAGCAATTTACTAAACGGTGGTTTATCTATTTATGAATGCTTTGCTCTTTTTCAAAAGCAGGAGCATCATCCGTTTTTTCAAGTGGAAGCTTTTGCTTTTACAGATCAACTTTCCTCAGGAATGCGATTAGATCATATCGTTTCAGCTAAATCTCATTATGAAAAAGACTTGGCTCATGTTATTGTGCATGGCCAGCAGAACGGTGAGCTTTCTCAAGAGCTGTATGATTACAGTCTATTTATGATGGAAAGAATGGAACAATTTATTTTTCGGATTTTAAAATATGTACAGCCGCTTACATTTTTATTCATCGGAATTGTCATTCTGCTTATGTATATGTCCGTTATGCTTCCGATGTTAGAAGTGATGTCGAGCTTGTAGAAAGGTGAAAGAATATGATTATTAAAGGTAATAAAGGATTTACCCTTATTGAAATGCTGATTGTTATGCTTGTTATTACCGTGCTTTTGCTTATCATGATTCCAAATGTATTAAAGCATAATACGGTTATTAACAACAAAGGCTGCTCAGCTCTTGTCAAAACCGTAGAGGCTGAGGTACAAGTATACGAACTTGAAAATGGCAAAAAACCAAGTCTAGAAGAGCTTGAAGCAGGAGGCTACTTAAAAGAAGGCACCGTGTGTCCAAATGGCCAAGCTATTCAAATTGACGGTACCGGAAAGGTTACAGCTAGTGGTTCTTCTTAAGCAAAAAGGATTTACCCTCATTGAGATGCTGATGGTTTTATTTATTGTGCAAGTGATGATGTTTTCCATTATCGTAACCATTAGGCCGCTTGTGGAATATTACAAAATTACATTATTCTTGCGACAGCTGCAAAGCGATACATTTTACGTACAGCAGACAGCCATGAACCGAGAATCTCCAATTAAAATTAACTTCGCACCGAAGGGAACAGAATATATTGTTTCTGATTCTCGTGCCGTTCTTTATAAGCGCGCCTATGACTCCACTATTCATATTACGTTTGGAAGCGGCAATTCCACGATACAATACAACAAAAACGGCAATATTTCTCAAGCGAAGACCATTTTTATCAGCAATCAAAAATTTAAATATAAAGTTACTTTTCAAATAGGCAGAGGGCGTTTTTATGTGGACAAGATGTAAGGGTCAGCAGGGCTACACCTTGTTAGAAATGCTTGTTTCATTTAGTATGCTTTTACTCCTAACCGGTACAATTATTCCTTTGTATGTTCAGATGAAAGAAGCAGAAAAGAAGCAATATGTTTCGTATCAAGCTGATGCTATCTTGCACGAAGAGCTATTGAAATATAAATATGAAGCAGGATATAAACGGCGAGAAAAAATCGTAAAGGAAAACGTTGCGTTTTATCTGAAGTGGGACGGAGAAAGTGCTCAAAATCTTTGTGTAGAATGGACAGATTCCGGTGAGAAAATGAAAAAGAAGTGTGATGTGATGTTGAAGTGAAAAGGGAAAAAGGCTTTACGCTTGTAGAGATGTTAGTCAGTTTTACTCTTTTTTTGATCATTGTTTCATTTTTCCCCATTATCATTCCGCTAGCGAAGCAAACATATAATCCGGACTTTAGTATGAATGAAATGGAGTGGGAAATTTTTGTGAATCAACTTGCTATGGAATATCGAGAAGCAAAAGAAGTGAGAATTCATGCGACTACTCTTACGTTGAAAATGGAAAATAATCAGATCATCACTTATGAACGATACGAAGACAAGATAAGAAGACGAGTGGATGAAAGCGGTCATGAAGTTGTGCTGCAGCATATTAAGAATATTATGTATGAACAGCAAAAAGAAAGGCTGTTGATTCGTTCAACAGACGGTGTTAACAAAGTTAGAGAAGAAACCATTACGACGTTTTTGATGCTTGCTTATGAAACATAATGAGCAAGGGTTTATTCTCCCGGTTGTTTTGGCATTTTGTGCGCTTTTTCTTCTGTTAGTAGCTCAGCAAACCACTTATTTTGTGACGAAAAGCTCATTTTATCAAGAAGTAGAGCAGAAAAATCGTCTGCAGCATCTTTTAGAAAACGCGGTTGTACATGTAAAAAAAGAAATACAAGAATATAATAAATCTCCATCTACACCCTTAGTATTAGAAACGGGTACGGTTTCATACGAAGTAGTAAGTGAAGATGAACAGATGATTATCCTAAAAATAAAGTGTCAAACACTGCAAGGAAGAGCATTGACAGAAACCGCATATATTCAAAAAAAGGATCAGCACATTGTGAAGTGGACGGATTAAGTCTCTTTCTCTCCGGATATAATAGTGCTGAGGAGATGATTATATGAAAACGAATGATTATGTAAAATATATGACTGAGCAATTTGTACAATATATGGATCAGCCAAAAGAAGAGAGGAAAACGAAAAAGATTCAAAAAAAAGAAGAGCGAGCATCTTTTGCAAACAGATGGTTTGGAATGATTCCGCTGTCGTTTATGCTGTGGTACAGAAAGAAAAAAGAAAGATGAGCATATCATATGCTCATCTTTTTTTAACCGGCTTGTGTTTTATTAAATTGACGAGACATCGTTTCGGGTGATATGTAAAATAAGCCACCGTTTATAAACTTGAATAAAATAGTCGGTTCGTACAACTCTTGAAGCGCTGTTTTTTCGGTCATATATATGTCTGGCAGTTCCTCCGCCGTTTCGTAAAAATGATCAAGAAGCGCTAAGTCTTCATACCATCTTTCCTGCGCTTTTTCAGCCCATTCAGTTGGCTGAGCTTTAACATAGTCAGTCACATATGATGTGAGTCGTGCGATGGCACTTTTCGGTTTAATAAAAGGTGAGAGAGTAAAGCAATAGTCTGAGATTTTAGATGACAAATTTTGATTAATGATTAATTCATGAAATGATTCAATAATTTGTCCATTGATTAAATTAATGCCAAGTGACAAGAGCTCATCTTTTTTACGATCGCATTTGTACGAGACTTTAATATTTAATGCAAGCCAAGGATGTAAAGGCTGATTTGTTGGCTGAGCTGATGCAACTTGTTCATACAAGTGAATAAACCCGCCTAGTTTTTGAGTAGAAGCGAAAATTTGGTGTAGCCTAGGTGAACCAAAATGAATTCGTTCTCCTTGAACGGAATCGTCTTCAAATGCTGGGTCTGTAATGAAAGTGAGCGAAGCAGGAGTTGCTTCTCCCCCCGTCTTTTCAATGTAGTGCCAATAAAATGGACGATTCATCAATTCTTTATCGAGCTCAATCGTTAATTGAACCGTTAGATAAGATGGTGTTTCTGTGACAATAGAACAATTATTAGCTAGAAAGTAACGCTTTAAAAATTGATGAATATCAGTTTGCTGCATGCTGATCCTCCTCGCTGTCTTCGTATTGAATAATAGACGTCAAGTTCTCCATTTTGATTTTTATTTCTCCTTCACTCCGTGAATGAAATAAAATATCTTGAATATGCTCTTCAATATTTTTTAAATCAAGCTTTGTTAAAATATCATCTAACTCTCCAACAACTCGTTCAAACAGGTTTATTTTTTCGTATAACAATTTTAAAATATGTTCTTCGACCGTATGTTGAATGGCTAAATTGTAAATGTGAACATCATGTTTTTGACCTAAACGATGGACCCTTCCAATTCGCTGTTCTAGACGCATTGGATTCCACGGCAAATCATAGTTAATAATATGATGACAAAACTGAAGGTTGATTCCTTCTCCGCCCGCTTCAGTGGCAATAAATACTTGCGCGTGGTTTTCAAAAAGCTGCTTCATCCAGTCTTTTTTACCTCGCTTAAATCCTCCTCTAAACGGTACAGAGGTAATTCCATGCTGTTTTAAATACCACTGTAAATACAGCTGAGTTGCTCTGTACTCAGTGAAAATAATGACTTTGTCATCAATTTTTTGAACGAGCTCCAGAACTTTTTCTGCTTTTGCATTTTGCGGCACTTGCTGAAGTAGTTCCATTAACGGCGTAATCATATGTTCCGTTAATGCGCTGTTTTGATCTTCCTGACGTTCCAGCATGTTTTTTAATGTCATATACACCGCTTCACGGCTGCTGCAGGCCTCTCGCTGCAGAGTTAAAATTGAAAAAGCGCTTGAAGGGTGGAGTCCGTTTCCTTTAAAAGACGTAATCGCATCGTACAGCTCGCGTTCTTTTGGCGAAAATTCAACAGGAATGGTTTGCACAATTCGCTTCGTCCATTCGATACCCGTATCGTGGCGGCGATTTCGAATCATAACTTTGTTAACAAGCTCTTTTAAGTGCTCATCGTTTTGCAAAGAACGTTTTTTAGCAGAAAATAATTCTTCGAAATAGTCTTTATTGCCGAGGTGGCCAGGCTTTAAAAGAGAGACTAAGTTAAAAATTTCTTCAATTCGATTTTGAATCGGTGTTGCGGTTAGCAATAGACAAAATTTCTTTTTCAGACTTTGAACAAATTCATAGTTTTTTGTTTTGTTGTTTTTAAGTTTATGAGCTTCATCAATGATGATGAGATCGTAGTCTTGTTCTAGCACAATTTCTCGATGAGGAGAACGTTTTGCTGTATCAATTGAAGACACAACGATGTCACACTGATCCCACACATATGATTTTCTTTGAGGGACTGCAGGAATATAAAATTTTTGATTTAATTCCATAGCCCACTGTGAAACAAGCGAAGCTGGAACTAAAATGAGAACTTTTTTAACAAGTCCGCGGATCATATATTCCTTCAAAATTAACCCTGCTTCAATCGTTTTCCCCAGTCCTACTTCATCTGCTAAAATAGCTTTCCCATTCATTGTTTCCACTACTTGTTTGGCTACTTCGAGCTGATGAGGAAGCGGCGTTAAATCGGCTAGATGTTTTGGGCTTTGTAGTCCTTCAAATTCTGAGATAAGCGTTTGGTCTTCTATTTCATAGGCAAGTTTATACAAATCCCATGCAGACCAAGGACCGTCTTGCTCCAATTTAGTTGAGAAGGATGCTTCCCATGTTTCATCGATGTTTAATTTCACTTTCATGATAAAAATGCTCCTTTGTAAAAAATTTTTATTGAACAAATGATAAGAATCAGGTAGGATAAAAATATATTTAGAAAATTTGAAAAAGAAAATAGATTAGCACTTTACAAATGATTGTGTGAATAAAGATAGATACATCTTTCAGTAGTATGCCCAACTTTACCAACTTTATAGAAGCGAATGACGACACGGGGAGAGACTACTTGAATGTAGCGCCGAAGGAGCAAGCAATAAAATTGTGAATCTCTCAGGCAAAAAGACTCTTGTTTGACGCAGCTCTGGAGAGTGTCTATGCGTTTATAGACCACCCACGAGGCAAACCTATTCATTTATAGGTAAACTTTCAGGTGAAAAGGACAGAGACTTCCTACTAAATACAGTAGGGGGTTTTCTGTCCTTTTTTGTTTGGATACATAGTGATCCCTACACTCTTTGAAAACTCCCCGTTATGAAAAGTTTCACGTGAAAAAGAGGAGGACATAAATATGACAACAGAATTACACAAAACGCCGCTTTATGATACCTATCAGAAATATGGTGCCAAAACGATTGATTTTGGAGGATGGGCTCTTCCCGTTCAATTTTCTTCTATTAAAGAAGAGCATGAAGCTGTACGTACAAAGGCAGGCCTTTTTGATGTCTCTCATATGGGAGAAATTCTTGTAGCAGGAGCTGATAGCTTAGCTTTTCTTCAGCATACGATGACAAATGACGTTTCTACCCTTGTAGACGGAAAAGCGCAGTATACGGCTATGTGTTATGAAGACGGAGGCACGGTAGATGATTTGCTGATTTATAAAAAAGCAGATCAAGAGTATTTGCTAGTCGTAAACGCTGCTAATATTCAAAAAGACTATGAGTGGCTAGTGTCTCATAAGCAAGGAGATGTAACACTCGTTAATCAATCTGATGAAACTGCGCAGCTAGCTTTACAAGGTCCCGTAGCAGAAAAAGTTTTACAAACGTTAACGAACGAAAATTTATCTTTATTAAAGCCATTTACATTTGCTGATGATGTAGAAGTAGCGAATGTAAAAGCTCTCGTTTCACGTACTGGGTATACGGGGGAAGATGGCTTTGAAATTTATTGTTCTTCAGCTGACGCCTCTCACTTGTGGACGGCTATTTTAGAAGCAGGCAGTGATGAAGGTGTGTTGCCTTGCGGATTAGGAGCTCGCGATACGCTTCGTTTTGAAGCTACTTTGGCTTTATATGGCCAAGAGCTTTCAAAAAATATTACGCCCATTGAAGCTCGAATTGGATTTGCAGTAAAAACGAACAAAGACAGCTTTATTGGAAAAGAAGTGTTAAAAGAACAGCGTGAAAGCGGGGCACCGCGTAAGCTGGTAGGAATTGAAATGATTGATAAAGGTATACCAAGACACGGTTACGAAGTATTTGCAGATGAAGAACAAATTGGATTTGTGACAACAGGTACACAGTCACCGACATTAAAGAAAAACATCGGTCTAGCACTATTGTCAGCGAAGTATACAGAGCTTGGTCAAGAAGTGGAAGTGCAGGTTCGAAAAAAACGCTTAAAAGCAAAAGTGGTTTCAACACCTTTTTATAAACGTTCAAAGTAAGCTTTGGGGAGGAATTTAACATGTTACATCGCTATTTACCAATGACAGAACAAGATCAGCAGCAAATGTTAGCAGCAATTGGTGTTTCATCTGTTGATGATTTATTTTCAGATATTCCGCAGCGCGTTCGTTTTCAAGGAGAATACAATATTAAAAAAGCGGCTTCAGAGCATCAGCTGTTAAAAGAATTAAATAGTATGGCTGCTAAAAATGCTCATTTAAAAGACTATGCTTCTTTTTTAGGAGCAGGAGTTTACGATCATTACATGCCGGTTATTGTTGATCATGTTATTTCTCGTTCGGAATTTTATACGGCCTATACTCCGTATCAACCAGAAATTTCTCAAGGAGAACTTCAGGCCATCTTTGAATTTCAAACAATGATTTGTGAGTTAACGGGGATGGACGTGGCTAATTCTTCTATGTATGACGGAGGAACTGCTTTAGCAGAAGCCGCTATGCTCAGTGCGGGTCAAACGAAAAAGAAAAAAGTACTTGTCTCTGCGGCTGTTCACCCTGAGTCAAAAGATGTTTTAAAAACGTATGCGAAGGGTCAATACATTGAAGTGGTAGAAATCCCTGCAGCAGACGGAGTAACAGATATGATTGCATTAGAAAAAGAGATGGGGAGTGACGTGGCAGCTGTTATTGTCCAGTATCCAAATTTCTACGGACAAATCGAGCCGTTAAAAGAAATTGAAGAAATTACCCATCAAGAAAAATGCATGTTTGTCGTTTCAAGCAATCCTTTATCATTGGGTTTACTTACGCCTCCTGGAGAATTCGGAGCTGACATCGTTATTGGAGATGCACAGCCATTTGGTATTCCAAGTCAATTTGGAGGCCCGCACTGCGGCTACTTTGCAACTACGTCTAAGCTTATGCGAAAAATCCCAGGACGATTAGTAGGGCAAACGGTAGATGAGAACGGTAAGCGAGGGTTTGTATTAACGCTTCAAGCGCGTGAACAGCATATACGCCGCGATAAAGCGACTTCTAATATTTGTTCAAATCAAGCGTTAAATGCTTTAGCGGCATCAGTTGCCATGACAGCTTTAGGCAAGCAGGGTGTAAAAGAAATGGCGCTGCAAAACTTATCAAAAGCGCATTATGCATATGAAGCGTTAAAGGCAAAAGGAGTAAATGTAGCATTTGAAGGAGCGTTTTTTAACGAATTAGTCGTGAAGCTTCCTGTTTCGGTAGCAGAAGCAAACAATCATTTATTAGCATCAAAAATAATTGGCGGTTATGATCTTAGCCGTGATAACCAAGCGCTTGAAAATCACATGCTGCTTGCTTTTACAGAGCTCCGTACAAAAGAGGAAATTGACCAACTTGTAAATGAATTGGGGGATCTTCATGCTTAATCAAAATCAATCACTTATTTTTGAAAGCAGTAAAGAAGGGCGAATCGGCTATTCATTGCCGGAGTTAGATGTGCCGCAAGTAAATGCTGAAGAACTGCTTGGAAAAGCGTATGTGCGTACCGAAGCTCCTGAGCTTCCTGAAGTATCAGAACTTGATATTATGCGTCACTACACCGCGCTTTCAAAACGAAATCACGGAGTGGACTCAGGGTTTTATCCGCTTGGTTCATGTACGATGAAATATAATCCAAAAGTGAATGAACAAGCAGCACGCATTGCTGGGTTTGCGCATATTCATCCGCTTCAAGATGAGCAAACGGTTCAAGGCGCTCTCGAACTTTTATATGATTTGCAAGAGCATTTAACAGAAATTACGGGAATGGATGAAGTAACACTTCAGCCAGCAGCAGGTGCTCATGGCGAGTGGACCGGGCTTATGATGATTCGTGCCTATCACGAAGCAAATGGTGAGACGCAGCGAACAAAAGTCATTGTTCCAGACTCAGCTCATGGAACGAACCCGGCTTCGGCAACAGTTGCGGGATTTGAAACGGTAACAGTAAAATCAAACGAACATGGTTTAGTGGACTTAGAGGATTTACGCCGCGTAGTGGGAGAAGATACAGCCGCTTTAATGTTAACAAACCCAAATACGCTAGGGTTATTTGAAGAAGATATTTTAGAAATGGCTGAAATTGTTCACGCAGCAGGTGGGAAACTTTATTATGATGGTGCAAATTTAAACGCAGTATTAAGTAAAGCTCGCCCTGGAGATATGGGGTTTGACGTTGTGCATTTAAACCTTCATAAAACGTTTACAGGTCCTCATGGAGGAGGCGGTCCTGGTTCTGGTCCGGTAGGGGTAAAAGCAGATTTAATTCCGTATCTGCCTAAACCAGTACTTGTGAAAACAGAACAAGGCTACCAATTTGACTATAACCGTCCTCAGTCAATTGGACGCGTAAAGCCGTTTTACGGCAACTTCGGTATCAACGTTCGCGCTTATACGTATATTCGTTCAATGGGTCCAGACGGCTTAAAAGCCGTAACGGAAAATGCTGTGTTAAACGCCAACTATATGATGCGTCGTTTAGCAGAGCACTATGAGCTGCCGTTTGACCGTCACTGTAAGCACGAATTTGTTTTATCAGGAAAACGTCAGAAAAAGCTTGGCGTGCGCACGTTGGATATTGCGAAGCGACTGCTTGATTTTGGCTATCATCCGCCGACTATTTACTTCCCGCTTATTGTAGAAGAGTGCATGATGATCGAACCAACGGAAACGGAGTCGAAAGAAACGCTAGATGCGTTTATCGATGCGATGATTCAAATTGCAAAAGAAGCAGAAGAAACGCCTGAAGTCGTACAGGAAGCTCCGCACACAACGGTTGTGAAGCGCCTTGACGAAACGCTCGCAGCGAGAAAACCAGTCCTTCGCTATCAGAAAGAACAGGCTGTTCAAAACGTCTAACAAAAAACCTCGCCCAAAGGCGAGGTTTTTCTATATACATACCATTATTTTTTCTTTTTCACTTTACCGTTCCACATTTTGAAGCCGCCTTTTAAATCATAGATTTCTTGAACACCGTGGCGACGAAGCATTTGTGCTGCGCGTCCTGTGCGCATTCCGCTTTGACAATAGATGTAGACAGGCTGATCTGGACGAAATTCTTTAATGCGCATACGAAACTGTGAAAGAGGAATATTTCGTGCGCCTAAAATATGTCCGTTTTCGAATTCATTCGGTTCACGAATATCAACTAGCTGTGCCTTGCGGTAGCCGCTGCGGAATTCTTCTTCAGTTAACGTTTTCATAATGCGACGTTGGACAAAGAACATAACGACAGAGTATATGATGATTACTCCAAGTAAAATGAGTACTGCTGTAATTGCTGACATGCTGATTCTTCCTTTCTTCGACAAAATCCATACTCTTATTATATAAGTGAATGAAATTAGAAGTAAAGCGATTTTGCCTTGAACCTAGCGGATTTCTTCCCGAAAATGAAAAAACTACCACATTTGAATTCGCAGTTTTATGTTGCTCTTTGCTTTTCCTTAGCTCAATCTTTTGGTAGACTAAAAAACGGATTTATTTTTTATATTACATATAGCTGAGGATGAGGTAGATGAAAGCAAAGTGGAGATTTATTGATTCCAACAACCGTTCGCCTTATTACAATATGGCGTTAGATGAAGCGTTATTAGAATGGCATAGTAAAGGAGAAATTCCACCTACGATTCGTTTTTACGGATGGAATCCTCCAACGCTGTCAATCGGTTATTTTCAAAAAGCTGAAAAAGAAATTAACTTTGATAAAGTAAAAGAATTAGGACTAGGCTTTGTGAGACGTCCAACGGGCGGCAGGGGCGTGCTTCATGATGAAGAGCTTACTTACAGCGTCATTGTATCTGAAGAGTACCCTAATATGCCTAAGACAGTTACAGAGGCATATCGCGTCATCTCTGAAGGTTTACTGGAAGGATTTCGTTCGTTAGGGCTCGAGGCTTATTTTGCTATTCCTCGTTCAGAAGAAGAAAAAAATAGCTTAAAAAACCCTCGTTCATCCGTTTGTTTTGATGCTCCTTCTTGGTATGAACTAGTTGTAGAGGGCCGCAAAATTGCTGGAAGTGCCCAAACTAGACAAAAAGGAGTTATTCTACAGCACGGCTCTATTCTGTTAGAGATTGATGAAGATAAATTATTCAGCGTGTTTAATTATCCAAATGATCGCGTGAAGGAAAGAATGCAGCGCGCATTTCGTTCTAAAGCGGTAGCCATCAATGCAATTGCGGGCCGCAAAATCCCTATTGAAGAAGCGAAAGAAGCGTTTTACAAAGGATTTGCTTCGGCTCTTAATATTGATTTAGAACCGTATACGCTGTCTGAAGAAGAGGAAGCATATGTGGAAGAACTAGCGCGCACAAAGTACGGATCGGATGAATGGAACTTTAAGCGCTAAACGAATGCGGATGAGAAATAGATAAAAGTGCAACTTCTATAAGTTGCACTTTTTATTGGAATTTTTAGAAATAATACTTGGCTAATAGAATACATAAGGAAGAAAAGTCAAACACTTTTTTTGCGAAAAAAAAAATATTTCACTTGACATCTTTCTATATGTAGATGTTTGGGTAAGTGTCAAATACTATATATTGAATTCGTCCAAGCCCTGTGGTAAGTTATTGATAGTTGATTGAAAAACTCTTTTTCCTTTAAAAGGAAAAAGAGTTAATAAATTCATAGATGTTCGATAAGTAAGGAGTTGTGAGAATGACTGTTTTGTTAAATCAAAAAGTGAATATGAATGTTGAAAAGCTCAATTCGGATATTGAACGCTTTCCGCAAGTACATCCGATTACACTGGATATGAAGTTGACTCATAAAGGTGTTTCAAGATTGGTAATGTTAGACCGCTATGCGTTTAAAGATACGGAAAAATTAACGTTATCAGAAGGAGATTTTGTTGTTCTAACTGTAAAGGAAGATCCAAAATTTCCAGCACGAGGACTTGGCTATGTGGAAAGCATTAATTTTGAGCAAAAGACCGCTGTTGTCAAGGTAGAAGATGAGTTTAGAGGTGCTTTATCGCCTGAAGAAGCAGAAAACGGGTTAATTACTCGTTCGCTAGATGTCATTGAAAAGCCTCTAGAGGTCTTCTACGAGCAAATTGCAAAGCGTAATGCAACAGGCTTAGCTTCTGTGGAAAAAACAGAAGAAAAGCGCAAAGAGTGGTTTGAAAAGTTCTATCAAGAGCTTGTTCAGCTAAACTTTGTACCAGCTGGCCGCGTTCTTTACGGTGCAGGTGCTGACACAGACGTAACGTACTTCAACTGTTACGTAATGCCTTATGTAAAAGATTCACGTGAAGGTATTTCAGAACACCGCAAACAAGTAATGGAAATCATGAGCCGCGGAGGCGGTGTTGGAACGAATGGTTCAACTCTTCGCCCGCGCAACACGCTGGCTCGCGGTGTAAACGGCAAATCATCTGGTTCGGTTTCATGGTTAGATGATATTGCTAAACTGACGCATCTTGTTGAGCAGGGTGGGTCACGTCGTGGGGCTCAAATGATCATGCTTGCCGACTGGCATCCTGACATTGTAGAGTTTATTATTTCTAAAATGCAAAACCCTCGCATTTTACGTTTCTTAATTGAAAACACAAATGACGAAATGATTAAAAAGCATGCACAAGATAAATTGAAGTTCACGCCGCTAACAGAGTCTGAAGAAGCGATGTACCAAGGAATCATTAACTATAAACAAATTCCTGGTCTTGGTGGGTTCAGTGAAAAAATCATTAAAGATGCAGAAGAAAAGCTGCAAACAGGCGGAACGTACAGCGTTCATAACTCAGAGTTTTTAACAGGAGCAAACATTTCTGTATGCTTAACAAAAGATTTCATGGATGCTGTTGAAAACGACGGTGAATATGAACTTCGCTTCCCAGACGTAGAAAGCTATTCAAAAGAAGAAATGGCTAACTACAATGAAAACTGGCACGAAGTAGGCGATGTGCGCGAATGGGCAAAAAAAGGAAACAAAGTTCGTACGTACCGTACTATTCGTGCGAAAGAGCTATGGAACTTAATTAACATCTGTGCAACGTACTCAGCTGAACCAGGCATTTTCTTCTTTGACAATGCTAATGATATGACAAATGCTCAAGCATATGGTCAGCACGTTGTTGCAACGAACCCATGTGGTGAATAGTTTGCCTCATGTAAAACATTGCGGAATAAAGCAGGAACCCTGAGATGGGAATCTGAACCGAAGGCTAAACGTAAAGGTTTAGTCAGGGGCAACGCATAGAAGCTGATCCTGTATAACAGACTATAATGCTTCCACGAGGCCGCAACGTTACAATTTTAAAGCTCCGAAAGAGTACTTGAAAGAAATGGCTGAATAATTGTAACGAAAACGTATGCTGAACTTACGTAAATATGAAGCGTAAGAGGTAGAGGATAAAAAGCCTTTACGATAACAAATTTGGAACAACCACTTGCACCATTCTCTGTCTGCAACTTAGCTGCTGTTAACTTAGCGCAAATGGCAGATAAAGAAACGAAAACAGTTAACTTTGAAAAGTTACGTCAAACAGTTGAAACTGGCGTTAGAATGCAAGATAACGTTATTGATGCAACTCCTTATTTCTTAGAAGAAAACCAAAAGCAAGCGCTGGGCGAACGCCGCGTTGGTCTTGGTGTAATGGGTCTTCACGATCTTCTTATTTATTGTGAAACAGAGTACGGCTCTGACAAAGGCAATGAGTTAGTAGATAAAGTGTTTGAAACAATTGCAACAACGGCTTACCGCGCGTCTGTAGAGCTTGGAAAAGAAAAAGGAAGTTTCCCGTTCTTAGTGGGCGAAACAGATGCTGAAACGGCTTCTTTACGTGAAGCATTCACCAATACAGGCTTCATGAAAAAAATGCCTGAAGATATTCGTGAAAACATTAAAGAGCACGGTATTCGAAACTCTCATCTACTAACAGTAGCGCCAACAGGCAGTACTGGAACAATGGTTGGAGTATCAACGGGTCTTGAACCTTATTTCTCATTCTCATACTTCCGAAGCGGCCGTTTAGGTAAGTTTATTGAAGTAAAAGCTGATATCGTTCAAGAGTATTTAGATCAGCATCCAGAAGCAGATCCAAACAATCTCCCTGAGTGGTTCATTTCAGCTATGGAACTTGCACCACAAGCTCACGCGGACGTGCAATGTGTGATTCAGCGCTGGATTGACAGCTCAATTAGTAAAACAGTAAACGCTCCTCGTGGTTACACGGTAGAGCAAGTTCAAAAAGTGTACGAACGTCTGTATAAAGGCGGAGCAAAAGGCGGTACGGTGTACGTAGACGGAAGCCGTGATGCACAAGTCTTAACGCTAAAAGCAGAAGAAAATACGTTTGATGAAGAAATTGAAGCGCCAAAAGAAGAAACGAAACCGCACGTGGTGTTAGTTGATACAATTAACGAAATTCGTTCAACTGATGTAACAATCGGTTCTGAAGTAGGCAATACTTGTCCGGTTTGCCGTCAAGGAACGGTAGAAGAAATGGGCGGATGCAACACATGTACAAACTGTGGTGCACAGCTGAAATGCGGTCTTTAATTTTAAACATGATTGACTAGTAAAAGCTGACTCAAATGAGTCAGCTTTTATTATGTATAAAAATGGGGCATAAATAAGAAGCGGGAACGGTTCTTGTATTTGAATAAGCATTGTAGTATGATTTTAATTGAATGTCTTTTATCCAGTTTTATCTTATGACATCGCTTTATTTACACGTTTTTTTCACATAGATTATCAAACATGAACACGATATCACTATAAGAAACAGACATTTATGACTTATTATTAGCAATACATAATATTAATTGGGGGAGATTTCATGCCTACACCGAGTATGGAAGATTATATTGAACAAATATATATGCTAATTGAAGATAAAGGATACGCTCGAGTGTCTGATATTGCTGATGCATTGGCGGTTCACCCCTCATCTGTAACGAAGATGGTTCAAAAACTAGACAAAGATGAGTACTTAATTTATGAAAAATATCGAGGCCTTGTTTTAACAGCTAAGGGGCAGAAGATTGGAAAACGTCTTGTTTATCGCCACGAGCTTTTAGAGCAGCTGCTGCGCATCATTGGCGTAGATGAGAAAAATATTTATGATGACGTAGAAGGAATTGAACATCATTTAAGCTGGAATTCCATTGATCGAATTGGAGATTTGGTTCAATACTTTGAAGAAAATCATAACCGTATTCAAGATCTTCGCAATGTACAAAAACGAAATGAAGAAGAGCAAAAATTATAAGAAAAAAGCAGCGGCCAATAGCGTCACTGCTTTTTTTCTTTTTATCATAACTTGTTGCTGAGTCGACTACAAATGTAGAGTGGGTAGTTTGGAGGAGAGGCTGTGTACGTCGACGGAGTGTTTTCAGGTGGCGGTATTAAAGGGCTTGCACTGATTGGCGCGTTACAAGCTCTAGAAGAAAAAGGCTTGATCTTTCGGCGGCTAGCCGGAACGAGTGCGGGTTCCATTATTTGTGCATTTGTAGCAGCCGGTTATACAAGTGAAGAAATTGTTGAAATGATGAATGAAATTGAGTTATCGTCTTTTTTAGATCAAAGAATGTCTTTTTTACCATCAAGCTTGACAAAGTGGCTGTTTTTATATTGGAAAATGGGATTGTATAAAGGAGAAAGGCTTGAAAAGTGGATTGCTGAGAAATTGCGGAGCAGAGGAATTCGTACATTTGCTGATTTGCCTGATCAGTCGCTGCGTATTATTGCGTCAGATTTGACCAATAGTACGATGCTTGTTCTTCCAGATGATTTGCCTAAATATCAAATCGACCCGAATCGCTTTTCTGTAGCAAGAGCCGTTCGAATGAGCTGCAGCATTCCATATTTTTTTGAGCCGGTTAAATTAAAATCTACCCCAAGCAGTTTAATAGTCGACGGGGGCGTGTTAAGCAACTTTCCAATTTTTCTATTTGATGATGATAAAAGTCTTAAGAAACGACCGGTAATTGGTGTGAAGCTGAGCCCGAAGGACGAAGAGAGAGAACGGAATAAAATTAAAAATGCCGTTGGTTTATTCAGTGCGCTTTTTGAGACGATGAAAGATGCGCACGATGCCAGACATATTTCAAAACGTCACGAAAAAAATATTATTTTTTTACCTGTTAACCAAGTTTTTGCGACAGAATTTACCCTCACAGAAGAACGGAAGGAAGAGCTGATTGCGTTTGGCAAAAAGCGTACAAGGGCATTTTTGAAAAAATGGTGCTATTAAAAAAACAAGGAGGCTTTTCTCCTTGTTTTTTTAAAAGAATGCTCTATTTTTCTTTTTTCCTTTTTTACCTTCGATGACGGTCAAGTGTGAGTTGTTTTTCTTTTTCTTTAGCGGTTTTGTTGATTTGGATACCGGGCGCTTATTTGAGCTTCGGTACGTATGCATATCAACTTTGTTGCTTCCTCGCTCTTTTTCTTTTTGACGCAGTTTTGATTGTTTTACTGCGCGCACATAGCCTCTATCTTGACCTTTTGTCTGAGAAGGGCGGAGAATAAACCGATAAACTAAGTAAAACAAAATGATAAACAGAAAAATATAACCTGCTTGACGTAATAAAACAGCTGGATCTGTAATCAACGTAAATGCAAAGCCAATGACTCCTAACCCGATTAGACCATATACAAGTGGTTTCACGAATGGACGTCTCATTTTGTTCACCTCCTAAAATAGTAAAAAAAGAAAGCAAAACGGTGTGGATTAGACAACTTGTTCGTCAGTGGTAGAAGAAAGTTCATTTTCAACGCGTAAAAGTTCTTTAAATGAAGCAATCGCAACTTCAACTTGATCATCTTTTGGTTCTTTGGTTGTTAAAAGCTGAAGCCATAAACCGGGATAACCTAAAAAGCGAAGAAGAGGGACATGACGAACTTTATTGGTTAACTGTAACACTTCAAATGATAAACCAAGGACAACTGGGATTAATGCAAGGCGATCCACAATTCGTAGCCAAAGAGGATCCGTTGGAACTAGTAGGTAGACAAACATTCCTACAACTACGGTAAAGAGGATAAAGCTACTTCCGCAGCGATAATGAAGTCGAGATTGTGCTTGAACGGCTTCTACCGTAAGTTCAGCATTGTTTTCATATGCATTAATAACCTTGTGTTCTGCTCCATGATATTGAAACACCCGTTTAATAAGTGGCGTTTGCGAAATCACATAAATATAGCCAAGGAGCAACAATAGTTTAAATACTCCTTCAATAAAAACTTGAGCTACACTTGAAGTGAAAACAGGACGTGTCAATTGTGCTAAAAACACAGGAATCAATGTAAATAGTACTTTCCCGAAAAGAAAGGATATTACACCAATAGTTGCAACGCCAAATATTAAAGATAGTTTTGATTCTTTTTTCTCTTTTTGTTGTTCTGCTGCTACTTGAGCATCATCTTCTGGATTCACATCATAGCGTTCAGAGGAAAAGTTCAAGTGCTGCGTACCGTTTGCACTAGCTTCAACAATAGCAGCAATTCCTCGTAAAAAAGGAATTTTTTTAAAAGCAGTGAGTACGGAATTTGATTTTCTTTTTGAATGAAAATAATCAATAGATTGATCTTTGCGGCGAATGGCCGTCACCATCATACGTTTGCCACCGAACATGACACCTTCTATAACGGCTTGACCACCATACGCAGGTTTTTGTAATTTAGACATTTCAGGCACCAACCTAACTTAACTAGACTTCTTAGTATTTTATATTCTACAGCAAAATCAAATAAACCTCTAGGCGGATGCATGTTATCTAGTTTAGCCAATATTTTTCATCTCCACACCCTTGTTATGAATTTTTTTCCTTTCATTTATAAAATTTGTTTATGAAACTCTGTGCGAAGTAGTTTTAAAATATCTCTGCGATATCAGGCTCCCTTCTTGCGTATAGGAAGAGTAATAAACGTAAAAACTTAGAAATGAGAAAAAAGTTCATACTACATCAAGAGGTGATTAATATGTCAGAACCTAAAGAACAGCATGAAAAAAAACAGGATAACCACCCTACGCATAAACAGGAAATGTCTTTTTTATTTAAAGCCATCTTTATTTCCTTTTTTGGAGGGGTTTTCTGGAGCTTTATTGGCTATTTAAATTATCTGTTTAGCTTTAGCGTTATCAATCCAAATATGCTTTTAGATCCATGGGCATTGGGTGATTGGAAGGATAAAGGAATAGGTGTTATCGTCAGTATTTTTCTTATAGGGGTATTATCTATTATTGTCGGGTTGTTATACTACGTCCTGTTAAAGAAGTTTAAAACAATTTGGATAGGTTTCGCCTACGGCTTATTATGGTGGGCAATTGTATTCGTTGTTTTGAACCCGCTCTTTCCCAACTTAAAAACAATTGGAGAGCTTCCAGCTAACACGATTATTTCATCCCTCTGTATTTATATTTTATATGGTGTATTCATTGGATATTCCATTTCTTTTGAAGCGGCAGAGCTTCAAACAAAAGATGAGTCTACAGATTTTCAAACGGCGAATAAGTAGTGTGAATGTTCCAACGTATGCTAATATATTCTGTATAATGATTTAAAAAGAAAAATAAAGTGCAAATTCACATAAGTGAGCTGCATAAAGGGTTCGTAGTAGGGGAGAGTGTTGAAGTAAGATGAATAAGATTTTAGTAATAAACGGTCCTAATTTAAATCGTTTAGGCGTACGCGAACCAGCGGTATATGGGACAGATAATCTTCAAAATCTTGAAGAGAAGCTTCAGCGAGCAGGCAGGGACCACGGAGTAGAAGTTGAGTGCGTACAGTCTAACCACGAAGGTGTAATTATCGACTGGATTCACGAAGCGGATGAGAAGTTTGATGGGATTATGATCAATCCTGGTGCTTTTACTCACTACAGTTATGCCATTCGAGATGCGATTGCTAGTATATCTGTTCCCGTTATTGAAGTGCATATTTCGAACGTACATAAGCGTGAAGAGTTTCGCCACCATTCGGTGACGGCACCTGTTACACATGGTCAAATTGTTGGGTTAGGTTTATACGGATACGAGCTTGCCCTGCAGGCACTTTTACAATTAAGGGGGAAATAAAATGAAAATCGAAAAACTACGCGAACAGTTTTCGAAATTGAATGTAGATGGTGTTGTGATTACAAGCGAATATAACAGACGCTATATGACTAATTTTACAGGATCTGCAGGTGTCGTTATCATTTCTGAAGACAAAGCGGCATTTGTAACAGATTTTCGTTATGTTGAACAAGCAACTAGTCAAATAGAAGGTTTTGATATTGTTCAGCACAAGGGTCCTATTGTAGAAGAAGTAGCAAATGTAGTGAAACAATTTGGAATTAAAAAGCTTGGATTTGAACAGAACTATGTTACATATGGAC
This sequence comes from Priestia sp. SIMBA_032, assembly GCF_046535215.1. Taxonomy (NCBI): domain Bacteria; kingdom Bacillati; phylum Bacillota; class Bacilli; order Caryophanales; family Bacillaceae; genus Priestia; species Priestia sp. SIMBA_032. The sequence goes on from NZ_JAWRXD010000002.1 coordinate 416,696, forward strand.
AGCATCAATTATTTGATAAGCATATCGGCGCGGAACTTGTTCCAATCTCGCACGCAATCGAAAACTTACGCTTGATAAAGAGTGACTCAGAGATTAAGATATTAAAGGAAGCTGCAAAAATAGCAGATGCAGCATATGAACATATTTTAACCTTTGTTCGTCCTGGTTTAACAGAGCTTCAAGTGTCTAATGAACTGGAGTTCTTTATGAGAAAACAAGGCGCAACATCTTCATCCTTTGATACAATTGTTGCTTCAGGGCATCGCGGGGCTTTACCGCATGGTGTTGCTTCTGACAAAGTAATTGAAAAAGGCGAACTTGTAACGCTTGATTTTGGCGCATACTATAATGGTTACTGTTCAGATATCACACGAACATTTGCCGTGGGTGAAGTAAGTGATAAGCTAAAAGAAATTTATAATGTCGTACTGCAAGCAGAGCTTAACGGAATGAACGGCATCAAAGCAGGTATGACGGGTAAAGAAGCAGATGCGCTAACGCGTGATTATATTACAGAACACGGATACGGCCAGTATTTTGGACATTCGACCGGTCACGGCGTAGGGTTAGAAGTACATGAAGGCCCATCACTTTCTGTGAAATCTACAGATGTACTGCAGCCAGGTATGATTGTAACCGTTGAACCAGGTATTTACATACCAGACTTAGGGGGCGTTCGTATTGAAGATGATACGATCGTCACAGCAGAAGGTAATGAGGCATTATCGCACTCATCAAAAGAGTTCATTATTTTATAAAATGTAGGAGGATTTCTTCATGATTTCAGTAAATGATTTTCGTACAGGTTTGACAGTAGAAGTAGACGGAGGTATTTGGCGTGTAATGGATTTCCAACACGTAAAGCCTGGTAAAGGCGCTGCATTCGTTCGCTCAAAACTACGTAACCTTCGTACAGGAGCTGTGCAAGAAAAAACGTTCCGTGCAGGTGAAAAGGTAGGAAAAGCTCAAATTGATAATCGTAAAATGCAATATCTATATGCAAGCGGCGATCAGCACGTATTCATGGACAACCAGTCTTATGAGCAATTAGAGCTTCCGGCAAGTGCAATTGAATATGAACTAAAATTCTTAAAAGAAAATATGGAAGTAGCAATTATGATGTACCAAGGTGAGACATTAGGCGTTGAACTTCCAAACACAGTTGAGCTTAAAGTAACAGAAACTGAACCTGGTATTAAAGGTGACACAGCTTCTGGCGGTACAAAACCGGCAACTGTTGAAACTGGTTTAACAGTAAACGTTCCGTTCTTCGTAAATGAAGGCGACGTATTAATTATCAACACAACAGACAGCAGCTACGTATCACGCGCGTAATTCGGTTGTGTAAGCAAGCTGCAAACACACAAAAAAGGCAGAGAATGATTCTCTGCTTTTTTTTGTGTGTTTTTTTGTGCTAACCCTTCCTTATTTTGCATAGGTTGTACTAAACAACGCAGAGATATAGGAGGGGCTTATGAAGCAGTGGTTGGATCATTTAAACGGTACGGTATTAACGATGGCGTGCCTTCGATTTATTTCTTCATTTATTGAGTTTATTGCCGCTATTTTAATTGTAACAAACAATGATGTGAAAAAAGCGTTAATGATTAATGGGATGCTAGCGCTTGTTGGTCCGATTGTAATGGTGAGTTCTTTCACCATTGGTTTAGTGTCCGTAGCAGATCAATTATCTTTTGGAAAATTAATCATGATTGTAATAGGGGTGCTCTTCATTTTAATCGGTGTTTTTAAATAAAAGGTAGGCATAAAATGGTCAAGCTCATAATACATTGAAGTGAGTTCAAATATGAGGGGATGAATATGTTAAACGAAATACTTGCAATTTTTCCGCCTAATTTAAAAAAGACTGTTGAATTTTATGTCACAAACCATTCTCATGTACTAGAAGAAATTCGAGTGCGCATAGGAAGACCTGTCGAATTTACAATCAACAATCAGCCTTATTTTGAATCGTATCTTCCAAGTGCAGAAGATGCTTTATTTATCTTAAATAAATTAAGCCAGTTTTCGATTTATATGATTGAAGAAGAATTAAAAAAAGGATATGTCACCATTGAAGGCGGACACCGGGTTGGACTAGCGGGAAAAGTTGTAACGGAAAATGGACAGGTTCGTGTGATTCGAGATGTATCATCCTTTAACATACGGATTGCGAAACAAAAGATTGGCATTTCGAATCAGCTTATTCCTTTTTTATACAATCGCTATTGGCAGAGTACGGTCATTATAGGACCTCCTCAAACAGGAAAAACAACCATGATTCGTGATTTAGCCAGAGTAATAAGTACTGGCATAGAGCGCTCTAAGATTCCTCCGTTTAAAGTAGGGATTGTAGATGAACGATCAGAAATTGCTGGGGCTGTTAAAGGGGTTCCTCAGCATACATTCGGATCTAGAATGGATTTATTAGATAGCTGTCCGAAAGCTGAAGGCATGATGATGATGATTCGCTCCATGAGTCCCGATGTACTGATCGTGGATGAAGTGGGAAGTGAAGAAGATTGTAAGGCCGTACTTGAAGCCGTTAATGCTGGCGTTCGTGTCATTATGACTGTTCATGGGTATGACATTGACGATTTAATGAAGCGTCCCACTTTGCAAGCTTTAATTAAACTTCATGTATTTAAAAGGTATGTTGTGCTATCGAACAGCCGAGGTCCTGGAACACTTCAGGCTATCTATGATGAGCATTATAACTCCATGAAAACGACCGCTGAAAAGTCGCTTATTGAAAATAGTAAAGGGTGATGGTGTATGAAACTGTTTGGTGCCATCTTTATCTTATTTGCTTCCACTTACACAGGATTTGAGTTTGCAAAGCAGCTTAGCGAAAGACCTAGGCAGCTCAGGCAATTAAAAATGGCTCTTCGGTCGTTAGAAGCGGAAATTATGTACAGCAACCGGCCTCTTCAAGAAGTTGCTCATTTGTTATCTTTACAGCTTCCTAACCCTTTATCTTCTTTATTTAGCGAGTTTTCAATGAAATTAAAAGAAGGTACTGAAAGTGTCAAGGGAGCTTGGGAAAAGACGTTGGACCAATTTTGGAAACAAACCGCACTTAAAACAGGAGAACTGGAAATCTTAAAACAATTTGGTGAAACGCTTGGTCAGCATGATCGTTATTCGCAGCAAAAGCATATCTTGCTGACGCTGAACCATCTTGAACGCGAAGAACAAGATGCAGTTGATAAGCAGAATCGCTATGAAAAAATGGTTAAAAGTTTAGGCTTTCTATCTGGATTGCTACTGGTCATCCTATTGATGTAGCGATGGAGGAGGATTGAATGTGGGAATTGATATGAACACCATTTTTCAGATTGCTGGGATTGGTATCGTCGTAGCTTTTTTAGTCACCGTACTCGAACAGATGGGAAAAAAAGATTACGCGAATTGGGTTACCCTCATCGGTTTTATTTATATTTTATTTATGGTTGCTTCAATTGTGGAGGACTTATTTCAAAAAATCAAATCGGTTTTTTTATTTCAAGGGTAGAGGGGTGATTTGCCATTGAAATGCTTCAAATTGTGGGCTTAGGATTAGTAGCGACATTTTTGGCACTTATTTTAAAAGAACATAAATCACCTATTGCTTTTTTACTTGTCGTATTCGTGGGATCCGTGATCTTTCTTTTTTTAATTGATCAAATCTACGAGATTATTAAGATGGTCGAGCGGCTGTCGATCAATGCCCACGTTAACATGATTTATGTGGAAACCATTTTGAAAATCATTGGCATTGCCTATATCGCCGAATTTGGTGCTCAAATTACGAAAGATGCAGGACAAGGTGCCATTGCTTCTAAAATTGAATTAGGTGGAAAAGTGCTGATTCTCTCCATGGCAATTCCTATTTTGACGGTCATTATTGAAACGATTATTTCAATGCTGCCCAATTAATTTTACTTAATATGAGGTGACGAAATGAAGCGGTGGACGTTTAAAGTGAATATACTCGCTCTTCTTTTGTTCCTCTTTTTTTTCTTTCCAGAAAATGTACAAGCTTCCGAACCCCCGAAGCAGCAAGAACTTGTCAATGAACAAATTGATAAGCTCGGTATCGATGAAGTCAAACAGTTTTGGGACGATATTATTACCCAATACGGTGGCTTTTTACCCGAGAGTCAGAAGGGAAGTTTAGTCGATTTTTTAAAAGGAGAAAAAGAGTTCTCTCTTAAAGAATGGCTAGGAGGTCTTGTAAAGTTTTTATTTCACGAAGTATTAGCGAATGGAAAGCTCCTCGGTACGCTCATTATGCTAACGGTTTTTAGCGTGTTTTTGCAAACGCTCCAAAGTGCTTTTAATCAGCAAACCGTAAGTAAAGTAGCGTATGCGCTTGTATATATGGTCTTGATCATCATTGCTCTTAATAGTTTTCAAATTGCTATCTCTTATGCAACGGGAGCGATTGAGACCATGACCAAATTTATTTTAGCTCTGGTGCCACTGCTGCTGGCCTTAATGGCATCATCAGGAGGAGTTGTATCGGCAGCCTTTTTTCATCCTATGATTTTGTTTTTAATGAACACAAGCGGTTTGCTTATTCAATACGTAGTAATGCCGTTACTCTTTCTTTCAGCACTGCTTAGCATTGTAAGTACGATTTCAGATGAGCATAAGGTTACACAGCTTGCTCAGCTGTTAAGAAATATAAGCATTGGCGTGCTTGGAATATTCTTAACCGTCTTTTTAGGTGTGCTGTCCGTTCAAGGTGCCACATCAGCTGTTGCTGACGGTATTACGATTCGAACGGCAAAGTTTGTCACAGGGAACTTTATACCTGTTGTAGGGCGTGTGTTCACAGATGCGGCTGATACAGTCATCAGTGCCTCGCTTCTATTAAAGAATTCAGTAGGGATTGCTGGAGTAGCAGTCTTACTGTTAATCGTCGCGTTTCCGGCTATTAAAGTGTTAACGCTCGCTTTTATCTATAAGCTAGCAGCAGCTCTTCTTCAACCCATTGGAGGAGGACCGGTTATTTCCTGCTTAAGCATTATCAGCAAAAGCGTCATCTATATTTTTGCGGCGCTTGCGGTTGTCTCGCTTATGTTTTTCTTATGTTTAACGGTCATCATTACAGCGAGCAACGTCACAATGATGGTGAGGTGAAGAAATTGCAGGCCTTAACGACGTGGATTACTAATATCGTTCTTTTTATCTTATTAGCTACCATTATTAATTTACTGTTGCCCAATTCTAGTTTTCAGAAGTATACGAAGCTGGTGGTTGGACTTCTTTTGATGCTGATTATTATTACACCCGTTTTTCAAATTTTTAAAGTGGATGTTAATCAAATGCTGAAATCACTTAGCTTATCATCTATTCGATCCGGTCAGCAGGTAGAAAATTCAATAGAAAATCAGAAAAAAGAAATACAAGCTTCACAACGTGCATATATTTTAGAACAAATGGCTGTCCAAATGGAGGCAGATGTAAAAGAGGAGTTGATGGATCAGTATGGTGTAGCAATTGATCGAATTCACATTGAAACAAAAAAACCGAACGACGAACCTATCGCTGATAATATTAAATCCATTTCAGTTGCCGTAAGTAAAAAAGCATCGGATGATTCCAAGGTTGTTTCAGCTGTGAAAGTTATTTCTATTGATACCTCCACACCGATCGAAACAAACAAACCAACAGAATCCAAGAAATTATCCAACTACTTAGCAGCAAAATGGGATGTAAAACAAGGCCAAGTTGTTGTGAATATGGAGGAGGGAGACACAAAATGAGTCAAAAGCCAGAAAAAGGTGACCCATCATTTTTTCAGCGATTCTTTTCACTTAAACAGTCATCAACTACGAAGAAACCTTCAAAGTTAATGTATATAGGCATTTTACTAGCTGCAGGCGTTATCTTTATGGTATTTAGCAACTCACTCACAGCATCTATGAATTCAGGCGGATTATTAAAGAGTGCAAGCAAAGAAACCAGCGCACCACCGGTATCACAGGATGTTCCCGCTTTTAGCTCCAAAAAGACAACAACGATGACAGGTTATGAAGAGCGGTATGAGGAAGAATTGAAAGATATTTTGGATCAAGTTAGAGGCGTAAGTAAGGTAAAAGTAATTGTGAACCTAGATGCAACAGAATCCAAAATATATGAAAAAAACAGCGTGACAAAATCGCAAACGACCAACGAAACGGACCGTGAAGGAGGGACTCGTAAAGTTGAAGATTCCTCAACAGATGAACAGCTGGTCATTGTAAGAAGTGGAGAACAAGAAAAGCCTGTTGTAGTTAAAACCGAAAAGCCAAAAGTAAGAGGTGTGTTAGTTGTCGCTAAAGGAGCTGATAATATCGAGGTAAAGAAATCTATTATTGAAGCTGTGACAAGAGCGCTCGATATACCAAGTCATAGAGTAGCAGTATTAGCGAAAAAAGGATGAGGGGGAAATGAGTATGTTATTAAAAAAGCAAACGGTTTGGTTATTAACGATGTTAAGTTTAGTTGTTGTGTTATCGGTGTACTATATGACAACGCCAGAAAATCCTCAGAGTAATGTTGCGCTAGTAGACAATGAAAAACAAAACGAAAAGCAGGCTGATGACAAGGCTCCTGCAGAAGATACAAAACAACAGGCAGATGAGAAATCAGGAACAAAAGAGGATTCAAAAACTGAAGGCTCAGCAGAAGATGTAAAGAAGGAAACGGCTAAAAATGCAAAAGAATCAGCGGTTGTATCAAGCACAGATAGCGACGAGTTATTTACGGCGCTTCGCTTGGAATTAAATGATGAAAGAAGTCAATTAAAAGAAGAGTATCAGGAAGTAGCGGCATCAAAAAATGTGACGCCTGCAGAAGTAAGCAAAGCAATGGATAAAATCGATGAATTATCAAAGCTCGGTGAAAAAGAAGCAACGCTGGAAACATTAATTAAAGCAAAAGGATACAGCGACGCGCTAGTAAGAGCAGATGGAAAACAAGTGCAAATTACCGTTAAGACAGAAAAACACTCAAAAACAAAAGCAAATCAAATCATTCAGCTAGTCAAAAAAGAAATGGGTCCAAAAGAAGTAGCGGTAGAGTTTCAGCCAACTAAATAAAGGGAATAAAAGAAGTGTAAAACAGCCGAAAATTGGGGTTGTTTACACTTCTTTTTTTATGGAATGACTAAAATCTAAGCGAGACGGTAAAAATTTTAACATGGCTTTCTTTTTTTACTTCGGTTATAATAGGTTTCATAATCTTATATTAGTACTAGGTGACAAATGTTTTCATACGTATTGTCATCTGTAAAGCTATGTTTCCATTTATAAAACGATAACCCTAAAAAGTTATTATAGAGTAAGTGGAACTTCTTTTTAATGTTTGCCAAACGAATTGAATGGCTGTAGCCATTTATCGTATTATTAACATTGTAGAGAATTCTATTTTCATGAGGTAGGAGTGTTCAATATGTTAAAAATTCAAGAGATCCGTGAGATCATTAAACTAGTTGATCAATCATCAATCGAGGAGTTCACCTATGAGCACGAAGGCTCCAAAATCAAGATGAAGAAAAAAGACGCAATTGTTTCCAAACAAGCGCAGCAAGTAGTGGTTTCGGCACCTGAACAAGTGGCAGCACCTGCACCGCAGGCAGCAGCGGCTCCAGCGCCAGCCCCGGCAGCACAGTCTGCACAGCCAAAAGAAGAACAAGCGGCCCCAGCGGTTGATGAAAGCTTACATAAAATTACATCTCCGATGGTAGGGACATTCTATGCGTCATCATCGCCAGAAACAGATGTATACGTAACGCCTGGAGATAAAGTACAAAAAGATTCGGTTGTATGTATCGTAGAAGCAATGAAATTATTTAATGAAATCGAAGCAGAAGTTAAAGGTGAAATCGTTGACGTATTAGTTGAAAATGGACAACTTGTAGAATACGGTCAACCTCTTTTCTTAGTAAAGCCTGAATAAGGAGCGGTAAATATGATTAAAAAGCTATTAATTGCGAATCGAGGAGAAATTGCGGTTCGAATTATTCGAGCGTGTAAAGAGTTAGGTGTAGAATCAGTAGCTGTTCATTCTCAAGCTGATCGCGAATCTTTGCATGTACAATTAGCAGACGAAGCGTATTGTATTGGACCAACGTCATCTAAAGACAGCTATTTAAACTTTACAAACATTATGAGCGTTGCGATGCTAACGGGCTGTGACGCCATTCATCCTGGATACGGCTTTTTAGCTGAAAACGCTGATTTTGCAGAGCTATGCAGAGAGTGTAACGTTACATTTGTAGGCCCAAGTCCTGAAGCCATTAACAAAATGGGAACAAAAGACGTAGCGAGAGAAACGATGCGTGAAGCCGGTGTCCCAATTGTTCCTGGTTCAACTGGAATTGTAGAGTCAGTGGAAGACGGTATGTCAATCGCTAATGATATTGGCTATCCTGTTATTATTAAAGCAACGGCAGGAGGCGGAGGAAAAGGAATCCGCGTTGCGAAAAATGAACAAGAGCTTGTTAAAGGTATTACAATTACGCAGCAAGAAGCTGCTACAGCTTTCGGTAACCCTGGTGTGTACATTGAGAAGTTCATTGAGGATTTCCGTCACGTTGAGATCCAAGTGTTGGCTGATTCTCATGGAAATACTGTACATTTAGGAGAGCGTGATTGCTCGATTCAACGCCGTCTTCAAAAATTAATTGAAGAAACGCCTTCTCCAGCGTTAGACGAAAAAACGCGTGAATTAATGGGCGACGCTGCTGTTAAAGCCGCGCAAGCCGTTAATTACACAGGAGCCGGAACCGTGGAATTCATTTATGATTACCGTGAAAACAAATTTTACTTCATGGAAATGAATACGCGTATCCAAGTAGAACATCCTGTTACAGAGATGGTGACAGGAGTTGACTTAATTAAAGAACAAATCAAAGTAGCAAATGGTGAAACTTTACCGTTTAAGCAAGAAGAAGTGACATTTAACGGATGGGCAATTGAGTGCCGAATCAACGCAGAAAACCCAGAGAAAAACTTTATGCCATCACCAGGTACGATTCAAATGTACTTGCCGCCAGGTGGCTACGGAGTGCGCGTAGACTCTGCTGCGTACCCGGGCTATGCAATCCCACCTTACTATGATTCAATGGTGGCTAAATTGATTGTTCATGCGCCAACTCGTGAGGAAGCTATTGAACGAATGAAGCGCGCGTTAGATGAATTTGTTATCGATGGCGTTGCGACCACTATTCCTTTTCACCAAAAGCTATTAAATCATGAAAAATTTGTTAGCGGTGAATTCAACACGAAGTTTCTTGAGCTATATGACGTAATGAATTCTTAGTATAATATAAACTATAGGAGGTGCTGTACATGAATGAAAATCATGTATTAGAAATGGAAGAACACCCAAATTCTCTTGGCAAAGTAGAAATTGCTCCTGAGGTTATTGAAGTCATTGCGGGTATTGCTGCTTCTGAAGTAGAAGGCGTTTCTGCAATGAGAGGAAATTTTGCAGCTGGCGTTGTGGAGAAACTAGGAAAGAAAAACCACGGTAAAGGTGTAAAAGTGGACTTAACAGAAAACGGGATAAAAGTAGACGTATTTTGTATGATGAAGTTTGGTGTGTCTATTCCAAACGTAGCGCAGCAAGTACAAGATAACATTCGTCAAGCCCTTAAAAATATGACAGCTATTGATCTCGATGAAGTAAACATTCATATCGTAGGGATTCAGTTTGATACGCAAAAAACTGATATTGAAGAAGTTGAATAAAACAAATGTTTACCTAACGGCTGTTGCTAAAATGGAATAACGTATGATTACTTGTTCCTTTTCAACACAAGCTATGGTAAAGTGAAAAAGACTGTCTCGTCATAAAGACGGTCTTTTTCGTGTTCTACAAACTTCGTATAAGAACAATGAAGTATCGTTTCATAAACTATGCTATTATCTAGGTATACTAGTTGAAGAAGATAAATAAAGGAGCAAAAATAATGAAAAGACATACAGCACGCCAAAAAGCATTACAAGCACTATTTCAGCATGATTTAGGGCAAACCGAGCCAATGGAGGCAATCGGAAATGTTGTACAAAACGAAAAGTCTGATCAATTTTTAGAAAGTCTTGTGCTAGGTGTGGTTGAGCATCAGCAAGAAATTGATGAACTTTTACGCAATCACTTAGAAAAATGGACGTTAGATCGCGTAGCTACTGTAGACCGCGTTATCCTGCGTATTGCCGTATACGAAATGAAGTATGAAGAAGAAATTCCTACGAGCGTTACGTTAAATGAAGCGATTGAATTAGCAAAAACGTTTGGCGATGATCAATCAAGCAAGTTTATCAATGGCGTATTGTCTAAAGTGTTAACAACTTTATCTAAATAAACGTTCATCTTGCCAAATCAAGTGACTAACATGCTTCTCTCCTTTATATAAAGGGGAGAGGGTGACTGCAAAGGAGGCAAAAGGATGAGTGAAGTGCGTTATCTAACCGTTACGGCTCTTACACGATACATCAAGCGTAAGTTTGACGTAGACCCTCACATGCAAGATGTATGGATTAAAGGAGAAATTTCTAACTTTAAACGTCATAGTCGAGGACATATGTATTTCACCTTAAAAGATCAAAATGCTCGTATCGCAGCCGTTATGTTTGCTGGGCATAACCGTCAGCTTAATTTTCAGCCTGAAGAAGGAATGAATGTACTTATTCGAGCTGAAATTTCGGTTTATGAACCAAGCGGAAATTATCAAATGTACGTAAAAGAAATGCAGCCTGACGGCGTTGGAAACTTATACTTGGCCTACGAACAGCTGAAAAAAAAGCTGGAAAAAGAAGGCTTGTTTGATCCTGCTAGAAAACGGAAACTTCCGAAGTATCCAACAACAATAGGTGTGATTACATCTCCTACTGGAGCCGCCGTACGTGATATTATTACGACATTAAAGCGCAGATATAACGCGAACATTATTGTTATGCCCGCTCTCGTTCAAGGAGTGAATGCGGCACCGTCTATCATCAAGGCAATTGAAGAAGCGAACCGTCGTAAAGAAGCAGACGTATTAATTGTCGGCCGCGGTGGCGGGTCAATTGAAGAGCTTTGGGCGTTTAACGAAGAAAGCGTAGCTCGTGCAATTTTCACTTCTACTATTCCCGTTATTTCAGCGGTTGGACATGAAACCGATTTTACAATTGCAGACTTTGTAGCAGATTTGCGAGCCCCTACTCCAACGGGTGCTGCGGAGTTGGCTGTACCTCATATCAGTGAAATTACAGAAAGATTGACTCAGCGAAATATCCGTCTCCTTCGTTCGATGAAAGAAGCGCTTCAGTCTAGTAGCCGCAGGCTTGAACGGTCTCAGAAATCGTATGCTTTTCGTTACCCTCAAAAGTTGGTCGAGCAAAAAGAGCAGCAGTTAGATCAGCTGATGGAGCGTTTTTATCGTGAAGGTAGAAGGTACATTGAGCATAAACGGACGAACTACGAGCAGCTAACAGCCGCTTTGTTGCGCAATCACCCTGAGCATCAGTTAACGAAAGCGGCAGACCGTCAACAGCAGCTGACGAAAATGCTGACAAAAGAGATGCAGCAGCTGCTAAAGCAAAAACAGCTTTTATTTGCCACGGCAACGTCAAAATTACATACGCTTAGTCCATTAAAAACAATGGAAAGAGGCTACAGCTTAGTATACGATAAAGAAAAAGAGTTAATTAAATCAACTAAACAAGTATCCAAAGGTGATGTGGTAAACGTTCGTTTGACCGATGGACAGTTGCAGTGTGAAGTTTCGAAAATAGAGGAGCGATGAAAAATGGCGACAAATAAAGAGTATACGTTTGAAGAGGCGATGGAGCAGTTAGAAACCATCGTAAACAAGCTAGAAGAAGGCGACGTGCCTTTAGAAGAAGCAATTCAACAATTCCAAGAAGGAATGACTCTTTCAAAATTCTGTCACGATCGTCTTCAGCATATTGAAAAGCAAATGGAAACTATTTTACGTGAAGACGGAACGCTTGAGCCATTCTCGGTACAGGAGGAAGAGTGATGGTGAATGAAATGAATTTAAAAGAGTATATTTCTTTTACAAAAGATCGAGTAGAAACACGCTTGCCTGAAGTGGTAAAAGCATTACATGCTCCGGTTAACTTAAAGGAATCCATGCTTTATTCGCTTACGGCAGGAGGGAAGCGACTTCGCCCAGTGCTGTTGTTTGCAACGCTGCATGCGTTTGGAAAAGACGAGAACATGGGGTTAGAAACAGCCTGTGCAGTGGAAATGATTCATACATATTCGCTCATTCATGATGATTTACCTAGTATGGATGATGACGACTTAAGAAGAGGTAAACTGACGAATCACAAAGTGTACGGCGAAGCAACGGCTATATTAGCTGGAGATGCTCTCTTAACAAATAGCTTTCAGCTCATTTCTGAAGCGGCACATCCTGAGATTACATCACATATGAAACTTCAGCTCATTACAGAGCTGGTAAAAGCAAGCGGAACAGAAGGGATGATCAGCGGACAGGTTGCAGATATGGAAGGTGAAAAAAAGCAGCTCACGCTAGATGAGCTTGAATATATTCACCTTCATAAAACGGGGAAGCTGCTAGGATTTTGTGTAAAAGCAGGAGCTATTCTTGCAAAAGCAACGCCTCTACAGCAAGAATTATTAGAAGAATTCAGTAAGCATGTAGGGTTAGCGTTTCAAATTCAAGATGATATCTTGGATGTGGAAGGGTCTGAAGAAAAGTTAGGAAAGCCAATTGGCAGTGATACAGAAAATGAAAAAACGACATACCCTTCTTTATTAGGTATGGAAGCGGCCAAAGAAAAGTTACAGTATCATGTTGAACAAGCACTTCTCTCGTTACGTCAAGCTCAAATTAAGCACGGATTACTAGAAGAAATTTGTTTATATATAGCAAAACGTGATAGTTAATGACGATTTCTGTCAGGTTTTTTGAGTGATACAGTAAAATAAGATTGAGTCCCAATAGGGGCTATGCTATAATAATTTTACTACTGTATAAAAGCGTAGTGCATAGGTTTGAAAGACATATACAATATCTTGGTGGCCGTTATCACATTTGTGTTAGCGGCTATTTTTTCACTATTTTCCTTTGAATATCACTGGTTTACTGATAGAATATCAAAGGTATTGTAAGTAATAAGGAAATACTAAAAATTGACTATACGTATAAAACAATAGACAATGTATTAAGGTAACTTTATAACAAGTACGAAAGTGAGTGATCCACCTTGGATCTTACAACGATAAAAAATCCTGAGTTTTTAAAGAAAATGTCAGTAACACAATTAGAAGAACTAAGTGAAGAGATTCGTCGTTTTTTAATTACAAAGCTTTCTGCAACTGGTGGTCATATAGGGCCAAATTTGGGGGTTGTTGAGTTAACGCTTGCACTCCATAAAGTGTTCGACAGTCCAAAAGATAAATTTTTATGGGACGTCGGGCATCAGTCATATGTCCATAAAATTTTAACAGGACGAGCGGGAGAGTTTGATACAATCCGTCAATATAAAGGGTTATGCGGTTTTCCGAAGCGAGATGAAAGTGAGCATGATGTATGGGAAACGGGACATAGTTCTACATCTCTTTCAGCCGCAATGGGAATGGCTGCAGCAAGAGATTTGCAAAAAACAAAAGCTCACATTGTTCCTATCATTGGTGACGGAGCTTTAACAGGTGGTATGGCTCTTGAAGCACTCAACCACATCGGGCACGAGCAAACGGATATGACCGTTATTTTAAATGACAATGAAATGTCTATCGCTCCTAACGTGGGGGCTGTACACAGCATTCTGGGGCGTTTGCGCACGGCGGGCAAATACAATTGGGTAAAAGATGAGCTTGAAGTCTTACTGAAAAAAGTGCCTGCGGTAGGCGGTAAGCTCGCGGCAACGGCAGAACGTGTAAAAGATGGCCTAAAGTACATGGTTGTGTCAGGCATGTTCTTTGAAGATCTTGGCTTTACGTATTTAGGACCGGTTGACGGCCATAGCTATGACGATTTATTGGAAACGTTACAATATGCAAAGAAAACAAAAGGACCGGTACTGATTCATGTGATTACGAAAAAAGGGAAAGGGTACTTGCCAGCGGAAAGCGATAAAAGCGGAGCGTGGCATGGTACAGGCCCTTACAAAATTGAGTCCGGTGACTTTATTAAAGACAAAAATGTTCCGATTGCTTGGAGTAAATTAGTAAGTGATACGGTATTGAAAATGGCTAGAGAAGATGAGCGTATCGTAGCAGTAACGCCAGCAATGCCTGTAGGTTCAAAACTTGAAGCGTTTCAAAAAGAGTTTCCGCATCGCATGTTTGATGTTGGGATTGCAGAGCAGCATGCAACAACAATGGCCGCTGGTCTTGCAACTCAAAATATGAAGCCCTTTTTAGCTATTTATTCTACGTTTTTACAGCGTGCATACGATCAAGTGGTTCATGATATTTGCCGCCAGAAGCTAAATGTATTTATTGGAATTGATCGCGCTGGGCTAGTAGGTGCTGATGGTGAAACGCATCAAGGCGTGTTTGATATTGCATTCTTACGTCATTTGCCTAACCTTGTTATTATGATGCCAAAAGACGAGAATGAAGGCCAGCACATGGTTCACACTGCTTTGACTTATGAAGAAGGTCCGATTGCCATGCGCTATGCGAGAGGAAACGGATTAGGTGTTGAACTAGATTCAGAACTGAAAAACATTCCGATCGGTACATGGGACGTATTAAAAGAAGGTTCAGATACAACCATTTTAACGTTTGGTACAACGATTTCAATGGCGATGGATGCAGCAGAAGAACTTGAGAAGCAAGGAATCAGCGTCAAAGTGGTCAATGCTCGTTTTATTAAACCGCTGGATGAAAAAATGCTTCACGAAATTTTCCAAACAAATAAGCCTGTGATTACGGTGGAAGAAGCGGTACTTCAAGGTGGTTTTGGAAGCGCGGTGTTAGAGTTTGCATCAGAGCACGGCTATTATGATACGCGCGTTGAACGTATGGGGATTCCAGATCGCTTTATCGAGCACGGCAGTGTAACAAAACTTTTAGAAGAAATTGGCTTAACCAAAGAAGAGATTATAAATCGAGTTAAAAAACTCGTAACACCAACACAAAAGAGGCTTGAAGTTAAGTGACAAAAAAAGAACGAGTAGATGTATTATTAGTAGAACGAGGTTTGATTGAAACAAGAGAAAAAGCAAAGCGTACAGTGATGGCAGGACTTGTTTATGCGAATGAAGTCCGTTTGGATAAGCCGGGAGAGAAAATTGAACGCGATACGCCGCTGACAATTAAAGGTGCAGTGATGCCTTATGTCAGCAGAGGCGGCTTTAAGCTTGAAAAAGCAATTAAAGAATTTAATGTCCATGTAGCGGATAAAATCATGATTGATATTGGTTCTTCTACTGGAGGCTTTACCGATTGTGCGCTTCAAAATGGAGCGAAGATGTCCTATGCGCTAGACGTAGGCTATAATCAGCTAGCTTGGAAGCTTCGTCAAGATGAACGAGTAGAAGTGATGGAACGAACAAATTTCCGTTATGTGACCCCAGCTGATTTATCAAGAGGCTTGCCTGAATTCGCTTCTATTGATGTATCATTTATTTCCTTAAGACTCATTCTCCCTGTGTTAAAAACACTTCTTGTTCCACACAGCGATGTTGTTGCGCTCGTTAAGCCACAGTTTGAGGCGGGAAGAGAGCAAGTTGGGAAAAAAGGAATCGTGCGTGATTCAAAAGTGCATGAAGAAGTCCTTCAAGGAATGGTGGATTTCTCGCTTCGTCAAGGATACGATGTATATAACATGTCGTATTCACCGATAACAGGAGGAGATGGAAATATCGAATTTCTTCTTCACCTGCGCTGGAAAGGCGAGCGTGAACTTGGTGACAATCAAGCCCCGCTTACTGTGCGTGAAGTGGTCGAAGAAGCACATAAGACGTTAAAAGAGAAAAAGTAATAATGGCCAATGTTAAGCAAAGACTTAGCATTGGCGATTTGATTATGACTCTTTATACAAAAGGTGCATAATCAAGTTGAACACATTATGATACTTAATTAGTGAAAGACTTATAAACAACAAAACAAAAAGAAGATTACATATTAATGTGAGGTGCCAACATGAATAAAGGGCAAAGACATATTAAAATTCGTGATATTATCACGAATAATGATATTGAAACACAGGATGAATTGGTAGATATTTTAAAAAACCAAGGTTTTAATGTAACACAGGCAACAATCTCTCGTGATATTAAAGAACTGCACTTAGTCAAAGTGCCTTTGATGGACGGTCGATACAAATACAGCTTGCCTGCAGATCAGCGTTTTAATCCCTTACAAAAGTTAAAGCGCTCTCTTATGGACGCATTTGTAAAAATTGATTCAGCCGGGCATATGTTGGTGATGAAAACATTGCCGGGAAATGCAAATGCGATTGGCGCATTAATTGATCATTTGGACTGGGATGAAATATTAGGAACAATTTGTGGAGACGATACATGTTTGATTATTTGCCGTACTCCTGAAGATACGCAAATTATATCAGACCGATTCTTAGAAATGTTATAAAGGTGAGTGAAGCAGGTTGTTAGCTGAATTATCCATTAAAAATTTTGCGATTATTGATGAACTTTCTGTTTCATTTGAAAAAGGCTTAACGGTATTAACAGGTGAAACAGGAGCGGGAAAGTCAATTATTATTGATGCCATTTCATTGTTAGTAGGTGGAAGAGGCTCTTCGGAGTTTGTCCGCCACGGAACAGACAGAGCCGAAATTGAAGGGCTTTTCTTATTTGATGAAAAACAGCATCCAAGTCATGAAAAAGCTAAACAAGTCGGTTTAGAAGTGGAAGATGGAATGATTGTGCTTCGCCGAGACATTACCACAAATGGGAAAAGTATTTGCCGGATCAATGGTAAGCTCGTCACGTTAGCTATCCTACGTGAAGTCGGACAAACGTTAATTGATATACATGGACAGCACGAGCACCAAGACTTAATGAATCAAGATCGTCACTTAACTCTTCTTGATCAATATGGAGGAGAAAAAGTAGAAGAGGCTTTGACCGAGTATCGAGAGGTATTCTCGAGGTATACATCGCTAAAAAAACAGTTAGATCAATTAACTGAAAATGAGCAGCAGATGGCGCATCGCCTAGATCTTATTCAATTTCAATTAGATGAAATCAAAGCGGCAAATTTGCAGCTGAACGAAGATGAGGAACTAAATGAAGAGCGTTTGAAGATTTCTAACTTTGAAAAGATCTATACGTCACTAAACGATGCGTACAATGCGCTGCACGGGGAGCATCAAGGTTTAGATTGGGTAGGCGTAGCCATGAATCATACGGAGGATATTTCGTCATTGGAAAAAAACTATGCCGAAATTTCTGAAATCATTTCATCGAGCTTCTATCAGCTAGAAGACGCGTCTTATAAAATTCGCCAGCAGCTTGATTTATTAGAATTTGATCCCAAACGCTTAGACTTTATTGAAGCGCGCTTAAATGAAATTAATCATTTAAAGCGTAAATACGGTCAAAGCGTAGATGAAATTCTAGAATATGCTGCACAAATTGAAGATGAAATTGATCGTATTGAAAATCGAGATACGCATGTGAGCAAGATCAAAGAACAGTTAAACAGCGTAGCGCAGGATTTATTAGTAGAAGCTAACAATGTTTCAACTATTCGAAGAAAACTTGCTCAAGAGTTAACGGACAGCATCCATCATGAGCTTCAAGAACTTTATATGGCTAAGACTGTATTTCAAATTAAATTCTCTGTCGTAAATGCAGGTAAAAATGACGTTGAAGTAAATGGAGAAAGAATAAAATTCACCAAAGACGGCATTGACAGCGTAGAATTTTATATTTCTACCAATCCAGGTGAACCGTTAAAGCCTCTTGCAAAAGTAGCTTCAGGAGGAGAACTGTCAAGAATTATGCTGGCGTTAAAGAGCATTTTCTCTAAGCATCAAGGCGTGACGTCCATTATCTTTGATGAAGTTGATACAGGCGTAAGTGGAAGAGTAGCTCAATCGATCGGTGAAAAAATACATGCTATTTCTGTTGATTCACAAGTTCTCTGTATATCTCATCTGCCTCAGGTAGCAGCTATGGCAGATACTCACCTCTTTATCGCTAAAGAGATAAAAGGTGATCGTACAACGACGTCTGTTCTGCCATTAACTCTTGATGAAAAAGTAAAAGAAATTGGTCGAATGATTGCAGGAGCTGAAATTACAAGCTTAACGAAGGAACACGCCAAAGAGCTTTTAGATTTAGCGGATAAGATGAAGCAGACCATTTAAAAAAACACCTTTTAACACGTAACAGTACGTGTTAAAGGTGTTTTTTTATACAAAATAAAGGAACTGAAAATGTTTCCTTGCACTTCTTTTCATTTTTCTCTGAACTTCTGTTATAAATGCGCTCTAAGAAGGCTAAATTAAATGTGTAGCCATTTAGGCGAGGAAGCGAGGAGAGTGAAAACATGCAAAATCGATACAGACATATAATTGGTGCGATTCTCCTTGTTTCGTTCATTTTTGTAGGATTTATTCCAGTTGTGCAACAATATATACACATTCCAAAACAAATCGTCTTATTTGAACAGCAAAAAGAAAAAATTAATACGACATTACCGCTTAGCGTAGAAGCTTCATCACCTGTTTACGATGTAACAAGTAACAAGGCGAAGCTGACCGTAGCAGGCAAACAGGTAGGCAAAGAAGAGTTGATGCTTCATTTGGCCGGTATTCCTGTAAAGCGTGTAGATGTGCAGGTATTATCTGATTTTAAAGTCATTCCAGGTGGACAATCAATCGGTGTGAAATTAAATTCAAAAGGTGTTCTTGTTGTAGGCTATCATCAGGTAGATACAGCAAAAGGTAAAAAATCTCCTGGCGAGATTGCAGGTATTCAAGTTGGAGATATGATTACGAAGATTAATGGTAAAACCATTGAAAAAATGAGTGATATTACACCGTTTATTCAGCAGGCAGGGAAAACGGGTGAACCATTAAATCTGCATATTTTAAGAGAAAAAAATCAGTTTGACACTAAGCTGTATCCGTTAAAAGATAAGCAGGATTATGCTTACAGAATCGGTTTATACATCCGTGATTCAGCTGCAGGAATTGGCACAATGACTTTTTATGATCCAAAATCTAAAAAATACGGCGCTTTAGGCCATGTTATTTCGGATATGGATACAAAAAAGCCAATCGTAGTAGAAGATGGACAAATTGTCCGTTCGACTGTTACATCAATTGAGAAAGGTTCGAACGGCGTTCCCGGCGAAAAGCTAGCGAGGTTTTCTGAAGATAGACAAATCATTGGAAATATTACACGAAATAGTCCTTTTGGTATTTTTGGAAAATTGTCTTCAACGATGGAAAACGGAATAATGGATAAAGCAATGCCAATTGCTCTATCTCATCAAGTAAAAGAAGGACCGGCTAAAATTCTAACGGTAGTAGATGATGATCAAGTGGAAGAATTTGATATTGAAATTATGAGTACTATACCTCAAAAGTTTCCGGCTACTAAAGGAATGGTTATTAAAATTACAGATCCTAAATTGTTAAAGAAAACAGGTGGAATTGTTCAAGGAATGAGCGGGAGTCCGATTATTCAAAACGGTAAAGTCGTTGGAGCGGTTACCCATGTTTTTGTAAATGATCCTACCTCGGGTTACGGTGTCCATATTGAATGGATGCTTAACGAAGCAGGAATCGATATTTATAAAAATAATCGAAAAAAAGCGAGCTAATGTTGTCATTAGTTCGCTTTTTTTGATAAAAATTATTGTCGTAAATATACGAGAAAAACGTCGAAAAACAAAGAAAATAAGAGAAAATCGAATAAATTCCATTTAAAAGACTTTTTTCTAAAAAAATAAAGGAAATAATGTTGCATTGTCGAATTTGTCCTTTAGAATAAAGAATAGAGACACGTAGGAAACGACGTATAACATAAAGGACTGAGGAGGAAGCTGCATTGAAAAAAATTAAAGTATGCTTGGTTGATGATAATCGGGAACTAATTGGTTTGCTTGAAGATTATATTTCAGAGCAAGAAGACATGGAAGTAATCGGAGTAGCTTACAATGGACAAGAGTGTTTATCCATTTTAAAAGATAAAGATCCGGATGTTCTTGTATTAGACATTATTATGCCGCATCTAGATGGATTAGCAGTTTTAGGTCAGTTAAAAGAAATGAAAAAAGAAAATTATCCAAATGTCATTATGCTAACAGCATTTGGGCAAGAAGACGTAACGAAAAAAGCGGTTGATTTAGGAGCTGCTTATTTTATTCTAAAGCCGTTTGATATGGAAAACTTAGTGAATCATATTCGCCAAGTTAGCGGACAAACATCTTCATTTATGCAACGTTCATCTTCTTCCATGCGTTCACATCGCGACAGCAAACCAGCAAATTTAGATGCAAGCAT
This sequence comes from Priestia sp. SIMBA_032, assembly GCF_046535215.1. Classification (NCBI taxonomy): domain Bacteria; kingdom Bacillati; phylum Bacillota; class Bacilli; order Caryophanales; family Bacillaceae; genus Priestia; species Priestia sp. SIMBA_032. Next base: position 437,139 of record NZ_JAWRXD010000002.1, read on the forward strand.
TACGAGCATCATTCACGAAATTGGCGTGCCTGCTCATATCAAAGGCTATTTATATTTGAGAGAAGCCATTTCAATGGTATATAAGGATATTGAGCTGCTTGGGTCGATTACAAAAGTACTGTATCCTGACATTGCAAAAAAATATAATACAACAGCAAGCCGCGTTGAGCGCGCCATTCGCCATGCCATTGAAGTAGCATGGAGCCGAGGAAATATTGATTCCATTTCTTCATTATTCGGATATACTGTCAGCATGTCAAAAGCGAAGCCGACAAATAGTGAATTTATCGCCATGGTTGCGGATAAATTACGCCTTGAACATAAAGCGAGTTGAAAGGGATAGGACTGCTGGAATTACGGGGTTTTGAGTGAGTTTATACCTTTTGTAATACAGAGTACATGCCGATAAACTTTTGGAATTTATACTAGATATGAAACTGAAAACCAATAAACTTTTTACTGCAGGGCCGATGAATTTTAATCATTCATTGGTCTTTTTATTTTGGTTTGAGAGATGAAGGTATTGAGGTTAACGGAACGTGTATCTTGTTTCTCTTCCTATCAATAGTGGTGTATTTTATTGGAATAATTTATTTAATTGTTATGAGGGCTGTGTGTTTGAAAGAAGATTTAGAAGATGCATAAAAAAATTTATCTACATATCTTAAATGGGATATGCATAAGTAAAGTATAAAAAAAAGCAGCCTTCAGAAAAGGCTGCTTTTTTTAATCCATTAATTTAGCAATCGGTTTTGAAAGGAATAAAACAATAATTCCAAGTACAATTGTCACAGCACCAATTAAGCTGAAGATGTCGAAATAACCTAACGACTGTGTATAAGATGCAAGAACACCCGCTAGTTTATTAGCAACAGCAGAGCTTGCCATCCATACGCCCATTAAAAGCGAAGCAAGCTTTAATGGAGCCAGTCTACTTACCATAGACAACCCTACTGGGGAAATCATAAGCTCAGCTAGCGTGTGCAGGAAGTAAGTGAAAATCATGAACAGGATATTTACTTTTAAAGCTGGGTCATTACCAGTATACATAACGGCTGGAATTAAAATTAAGAATCCTAATCCAACTGTTACAAGTCCCATACCCATTTTTGTTGGTGTTTTGAAATCACCGCGTTTTGAATTTCCTAGCTTGTACCAAACAAGTGACATAATTGGTGCTAAAATCATGATAAACAGTGGATTCAACGATTGGAACCACTCTGTTGGAACCGTGAAACCGCCTATTTGACGATTAATTTGATCTTGAGCATATAGCGTTAAAGAACTTCCAGCCTGTTCAAAAGCTGTCCAGAAAGCAATAACAACAAAGGCTAGAATAACGATAGCAACCGTTCTTTTCTTTTCTCGTGCTGTCAGCGGAGCAGTTGATGTTTGAGATGCTGCTGCATGAACTTTTCCTGTAGGTTCTTTCCCAATATCACCTAAATAGCGATTAGCCAGTAGGTTAAACAAAATTTGTCCAACAACCATTCCAATAGCTGCTGTTAAAAATCCGTATTTGTAACTCATTAATCCAACAACTAGCGGCGCGAAAAATGCACCAAAGTTAATACCCATATAAAAAATAGTGAAAGCACCGTCACGGCGAGGATCATTTTCTTCATACAGATCTCCGACCAATGTGGAGATATTTGGTTTAAAAAATCCATTTCCGATAATTAATAAAGCAAGTCCGATATACAAAGCGGCTACGCTTTGATGAATGAAGATGGAAAAATTCCCGAGTGCCATAATCACACCACCGATCGTGATGGCTAGCCTTCTTCCGAGGAAGCGGTCTGTTAAATATCCGCCAATCATCGGCGTAATATAAACAGCACTAGTGAATGTTCCATATAAGCTCAGTGCTGTTGCTTTATCTACCCCGAGTCCACCTTGAGCAGCGGTAGCAGTTAAATAAAGAACCAGAATGGCTCTCATTCCATAATAACTAAATCTTTCCCATGCTTCAGTAGCGAATAATAAGTACAGTCCAGGAGGGTGTTTTTTCCTAGACTCATTTGGCTGCTGATTTTCGTGTTGTACAGCTGCTTGCATAATGAAGTCCCCCTAAAATTTTTCTCATACTATTTAATTCTTTTATTTGAATTAATCAAAAAATCAGAATATAAGTATTGGAATAAATATAATGTATTTTTATTTTAGTAGAAAAACAATAATTTCGTCAATGAAATTATATGGAAAAATCAAAAAATAATTAAATATACACAAAAAAGTATTAAATTACTTACTTAAAAGCATTTTTAAAAATACATTTATATTATTAAATATTCTAATATATGTTATAGGGAATGAAAGGAGAAGGTAATACTATTTTTGGAAATGAAAATTCGAAAGAAAAAAGGATCTGTTATTCAGATCCTTTTTTGTTTTCGCTCGCATTTAATTCAGCGAGTTTTTGCAGTAAAATATGCTGAGGCATATGCATTAATTGCTCGAGAGGGATATTCAATTGTTCGGCTAATTTTACGGCTGTATCCGGTGAAATTTGCAGTGGTCTCATACACAACGACCTCCTTTTGCATATAAAGTAATGAAAGTGAAAAAGTATAAACAGTAAATTCGTGCTTTCACTATTAAGTAATGCTAAAGTTAATAATAAGTGATAATAGAGGAGTTGAGCAAGTATGTTTGTAATAGGTCATCGCGGCGCAGCTGGAACGTTCCCTGAAAATACGATGATTTCCTTCAAAGAAGCAGCGAGAGTCGGAGCACATGGAATTGAACTTGATGTGCATATGACAAAGGATGGAGAACTTGCTGTAATTCATGATGAAAAAGTAGATCGAACGACGAATGGAAAAGGGTATGTAAAAGATTTTACGTATCAAGATTTACAAAAATTAGATGCGAGCTACAAGTTCAAAAAAAAGTATGGAGTATGTAAAATCCCCACGTTAAATGAAGTAATGGAGTGGGCTTCAAATAAAGGAATTAGTGTAAATATTGAGTTGAAAAACAATATATTTGACTATCCATACTTGGAAATGAAAGTTTTGGATTTAATTTATTTATACAAGATGAAGGACCGAACGATGATTTCATCTTTTAATCATAACAGCTTAGCCCGAATTGGTTCTTTGGATTCTACGATTGAAACAGCTATTTTATACTCTTATCCGATGTATGAGCCTTGGGTATATGCGCAGCATCTTGGTGCAAAAGCTCTTCACCCTAATCAGCGTACCGTGAATGAAGTAAATGTAGCCGCTTCAAAAGATTGTCAGATTCCAGTGCGACCTTACACAGTAAATGATGTAAAAGTAGCTGAGCAGCTTCGTAAATATGGATGTGAATCCATTATTACTGATTATCCTGAAAAAATGGTGAAGCAGTTTGGAGGGCGCTTTTCGTAAAAAAAACATCGCATTAATGCGATGTTTTTTTATCTTTTTGAAATCTGTTTTGAACTTTGTTTCGCTTGCGGTCTCTGTGCAGAATAAAGCCAGCAACAAATCCAAGGCCGATTACAAATAACAGAAGTCCGACTGAAAATTGCAAAAATAAAGAAGGGAACGGGGATTGCAGGATGCCAAAAATCATATCTCTCATGAGTTTAATACCATATCCAGCGAGTATACCAGGAATAAGTAAGATTAGCAGTGCGATAATTCGAACCATAACTGCTCCTTTCGCTTCTCTTTTTTGAAAATGAATGCGTTTACATTATAAAACCGCTATACTTGAATCATAAAAGAACTAAATAAATTGTCAAGAGCGTTTCTTTTTTTATATGATAGGTATATGCAATATTTTGCACGGAATATGTACATATTAAGTAGAAAAGGTGAAAAAATATGCAAAATGTGTTGATCGTTGGAGGAGGAAAAGGCGGATTAGCTATTCTGAAAATCTTGTTGGAAACCGAATTTATGAAAGTGATTGGTGTAGTAGACGTACGAGCTAACGCGCCGGCTGTTTTGCATGCGCAAGAAAACGGTATTTCAACCGGAATGAAATGGGAGCATTATATGACAAAGCAGCTCGATGTCATTGTTGAAACAACAGGTAAACAAGGCGTTTTTCAACAATTGCAGAGAAGCAAACCTGCTGATGCATTGGTAGTGCCTGGATTGGTTGCTGAAATTATGGCCAATCTGATGGAGGAAAAAGAAGAATTAATTCAGCGGTTAAAGCAAGAATCGTATAAATATGATCTTATTTTTAACGCGGCTCATGATGCGATGGTCGTGATTGATAGGAATGGATATATTACGCTATTTAATCAAAGTGCCGAGCGTTTGACGAACTTTTCACACAGAGATGTAATTGGTAAGCATCTTCATGAAGTCATTCCAAATAGTAAACTTGTTGATGTTCTTCATACAAAAACGATTGATCAAAATAGTGAATTTGTGTTAGACAGCGGACGGAAGGTAATTACGACTAGAATACCAATACTCGACGAGAATAGAGAGCTGTTTGGGGCCTTTTCGATTTTTAAAGATATTACGGACGTTGTCGGATTGGCAGAAGAAGTTACGAACTTAAAAGAAGTACAAACTATGCTTCAGGCTATTATTCAATCTTCTGAAGAAGCTATTTCGGTTGTCGACGAAGAAGGAAGAGGGATTTTAATTAATCCTGCTTATACGAGAATTACGGGTTTAAAAAAGACGGATATTATTGGTCAGCCGGCGACTGCCGATATCTCTGAAGGAGACAGTATGCACATGAAGGTGCTGCAAACAAGACGTCCCGTTCGAGGTGTAAGAATGAGGCTTGGTCCGAGTAAAAGAGACGTCGTTGTCAATGTTGCCCCCGTTATTGTCGATGGGAAATTAAAAGGCAGCGTTGGCGTTATTCATGATATGTCTGAAATTCAAGAGCTTACAAATGAACTCAAAAGAGCGCGTCAAATTATCCGAACGCTTGAAGCGAAATATTCATTTGCTGATATCATTGGTCAGTCTGAAGAATTTCAGCTAGCAATTGAGCAGGCTAGACTTGCTGCTAAAACACCAGCTACTGTTTTGCTTAGAGGTGAATCTGGAACGGGTAAAGAGTTGTTTGCACATGCGATTCATAATGCGAGCAGCCGAAAGTTTAATAAATTTGTCCGCATCAACTGTGCTGCGCTTTCTGAGTCTTTGCTTGAAAGTGAGCTATTTGGTTATGAAGAAGGAGCTTTTTCCGGGGCAAAACGAGGCGGGAAACGAGGCGTGTTTGAAGAAGCCAATAACGGTAGCATCTTTTTGGATGAAATTGGGGAGCTTTCAGCTCATATGCAGGCTAAGCTGCTTCGGGTGCTTCAAGAAAAAGAGCTTATTCGCGTTGGAGGAACGACTCCTATTCCAGTGAATGTTCGCGTTATTGCAGCTACGAATGTGAATTTAGAAAAAGGAATGGCTGATGGAAGCATCAGACAGGACTTGTATTATCGGCTCAACAAAATTCCGATTCACATACCTCCTCTTCGGAAGAGAAAAGAGGATATTGGAGCGCTTGTTACACACTTAATTACAAAAATTAATCAAGATTACGGCCGGCATGTTGAAGGGGTAACAGAGCGGGCTTTACAATCATTAAGATCATACGACTGGCCAGGAAACGTCAGAGAGCTTGAAAATATATTAGGCAGAGCTATTATTTATATGCACTATACGGAAACAATGATTGATTCTGTTCATCTCCCTTCACTTGAAGGCAAGGGCAAAAAAGAAAGAAAACAGGTGAAAGAAGAGGTAGTATTCGAAGGGAAGACTTTGGCGCACATGATGGAAAATTATGAAGCTGAACTTATTCAAAAAGTACTGCTTGCAAACGAGTATAACCGAACGAAAACAGCAAAACAGCTCAATATTTCCCTGCGTTCTCTGTATTATAAGTTGGAAAAATACAATCTTGCAAATAACAGCATGCAATAAAATGCATGGTGTGCAATTTATTGCATATAAATAGAGAGGTATTCTTTTTTTCTGTTTGTCGTTAGAATCAACAAAAAAAATTTTTTGTGCGTAAGAACGGATATAAGCAGCTATATTATGTAATATATGCAGTGGATGGCACAAATCTTGCATGTATTTTAGGTGACTGCATAAACGCGCAGTATGCTCTTTAAAACGGAGCAAAAGAAAGAATGAAAAAGGAGAGGTCGAACATTCCATGACTCTTGCTACCATCTTATCTCGGATTGCTAAGCAGTCTTCTTTGACTGTTGCCGTTGCTGCAGCTGAAGACTTAGAAACAATTGAGGCAGTGTATGAAGCTGTGTCAAGGGAAGTTTCTGAATTTATTCTGTTTGGCAACGAAACGACAATTAATGAATTATTGAGGCAGTACCGCCCATCCTTACTCACTCATAAGGCTGTGACGGTCGTACATACGGAGGCCGTTTTAGAAGCGGCTCAATTGGCTGTGCGTTCAGTTCAGCAAGGTCAAGCTCATATCGTAATGAAAGGGAATTTATCCACATCGCTTATTTTAAAAGCTGTGTTAAACAAAGAGCATGGTTTGCGTACGGGAAATGTTTTATCACATGTAGCTGTGTTTGACGTTCCTCACTATGATCGTCCGATTCTTGTAACAGATGCAGCTATGAATATTACGCCGTCTCTGGAAGAGAAAGTTCAAATCATTCAAAATGCGGTGAACGTTGCCCACTCGATTGGGATCGAGATGCCAAAGGTAGCTCCTATTGCAGCGGTTGAAGTTGTGAACCCTTTGATGCCTGCAACAGTAGAGGCTGCACTTCTTGCACAGATGAACCGCAGAGGACAAATTAAAGGCTGCGTTATTGATGGACCTTTAGCACTCGACAATGCCATTAACATAGAAGCAGCCAAGCAAAAAGGCATTCAAAGTGAAGTTGCCGGTCAAGCAGATATATTACTCGTTCCAGCAATTGAAACAGGGAACGTCTTATATAAATCCCTTATTTATTTTGCTAAAGCAAAAGTTGGAGCTATTCTAGCGGGGGCAAAAGCTCCGGTCGTCTTAACATCCAGAGCAGATTCATCAGAAAGTAAATTATACTCACTGGCGCTTGCTATCAGCGTCGCTCAACAGAATTCTTAGGAGGCACTAACAATGAAAATTTTTGACTATATGGAAACATACGATTATGAGCAGTTATTATTTTGCCAAGATAAAGATTCAGGCTTAAAAGCCATTATTGCGATTCATGATACAACAATTGGACCAGCTCTAGGCGGTACGAGAATGTGGACATATGAATCAGAAGAGGCTGCAATTGAAGATGCGCTTCGTTTATCACGCGGAATGACTTATAAAAATGCAGCAGCAGGCTTGAATTTAGGCGGAGGGAAAACGGTTATTATCGGAGATCCTCGTAAAGACAAAAACGAAGCGATGTTCCGTGCATTTGGTCGCTTTATTCAAGGATTAAACGGTCGATATATTACAGCAGAAGATGTGGGCACAACGGTAGAGGATATGGATATTGTATATGAGGAAACGGATTATGTAACGGGTGTATCTCCTGCTTTTGGTTCATCAGGCAATCCATCACCAGTCACAGCCTACGGTGTATACCGAGGAATTAAAGCAGCAGCAAAAGAAGCATTTGGAACAGATATGCTTGAAGGAAAAGTAGTAGCTGTCCAAGGCGTAGGAAACGTAGCATATAATTTATGCCGCCACCTTCACGAAGAAGGAGCGAAACTTATTGTAACGGATATTAATAAAGAAGCTGTTCAGCGTGCGGTAGAAGAATTTGGTGCGCAAGCAGTAGACCCGAATGATATTTATGGTGTAGAATGTGATATCTATGCTCCTTGTGCACTCGGAGCAACGATTAACGATGAAACGATCCCTCAAATAAAAGCAAAAGTTATTGCAGGGGCAGCTAATAATCAATTGAAAGAAACGCGTCATGGTGATCTAATCCATGAATTAGGCATTGTATATGCACCGGACTATGTTATTAACGCAGGAGGCGTTATTAATGTAGCTGATGAGCTAGTTGGATATAACCGTGAGCGTGCGCTGAAAAAAGTTGAAGGTATTTATGATAATATTGAAAAGGTAGTTGAAATCTCAAAGCGAGATGGCATTCCAACCTATCTAGCAGCAGATCGCTTAGCTGAAGAAAGAATTGAAAAGCTGCGTCGTTCACGCAGTCAATTTTTACAAAATGGGCAGCATATTTTAAGTAGACGTCATACGCGCTAATGTTTGAGCTGAAGGCTAGGCAAAAGGAATAAATGAAATCCTTTCGACCTAGCCTTCGTTTATGAGAATGATAAGGTAGGAGGACATGTGTTGGATATGCACGAATATCGAATGCTGATAATAAATCCGGGTTCAACGTCTACAAAAATTGGGGTGTTTCACAACGATAAACCAATTTTTGATCGAACAATCCGCTACGATTCACAGCAAATGAATCAGTTTGAGACGATATATGCACAGTATGAGTTCCGTAAAAATTCGATTTTAGAGGCACTTGATGAAGAAGGGATTAATTTATCTAAATTAAGTGCAGTATGTGGAAGAGGAGGGCTTTTACGCCCGATTGAAGGCGGCACATACGAAGTAAATCAAGCCATGCTCAAAGATTTAAAAGACGGTTATGCCGGCCATCATGCTTCAAATTTAGGCGGGATTTTAGCGTTTGAGATTGCGTCTGGATTAAATATTCCAGCGTACATTGTTGATCCAGTGGTGGTAGATGAGCTAAGTGACATCGCTCGTATCTCAGGAACGCCTTTTATGGAAAGGAAAAGCATCTTTCACGCGCTGAATCAAAAATCGGTTGCTCGAAAAGTGGCTAAAGAAATGAATAGCACATATGACCAAATGAACGTTATTGTTACCCATATGGGCGGAGGCATTACAGTTGGAGTTCATCAACGCGGAAAAGTAATTGATGTGAATAATGGCCTGCACGGCGACGGTCCTTTTAGTCCAGAGCGCGCTGGCGGTGTACCGGTTGGTGAATTAGTTCGTCTTTGCTTTTCAGGTCAGTATTACCGCGAGGAGATTATGAAAATGCTTGTAGGAAAAGGCGGTCTTGTCGGTTATTTGGGCACATCTGACGTGCAGAAAGTCGAAGCGCTAGTGAAAAATGGAAACGAAAAAGCTAAGCTTATCTACGAAGCAATGGCTTATCAAATTTCGAAGGAAATTGGAGCTGCCAGTACGGTTTTGCATGGAAAAGTAGATGCCATTATTTTAACGGGAGGCATTGCTTATTCAAAGGCGTTTGTTGAGCTGATTATTAATCATGTAAAGTGGATTGCAGATGTCATTGTTTATCCTGGAGAAAATGAGCTTCAAGCGCTAGCTGAAGGGGCTCTCCGAGTGCTTACAGGTGAAGAAGAAGTGAAGGAATATAAAGGCGCTTAATAGCGTTTGCAGAAAGGTGTGAAGCAGTGTGGCAAAAGAATATGATTTGGTCATTCTCGGCGGTGGAACCGGAGGGTACGTAGCAGCTATTCGTGCCTCTCAGTTAGGTCTATCGGTAGCGGTTGTGGAAAAAAATAAGTTAGGCGGCACATGCCTGCACGCAGGGTGTATCCCAAGCAAAGCTTTACTAAGAAGTGCAGAAGTCTATCAAACGGCTAAGAAAAGCAGTGAATTTGGCGTAGAAACGTCCAATGTACTATTGAACTATGCACGTGTACAAGAACGAAAGTCAGAAATTGTTTCACAGTTACATAATGGTGTCAAACAGCTAATGAAAAAAGGTAAAATTGACGTATATGAAGGAATTGGCCGTATTTTAGGACCTTCTATTTTTTCTCCTATGCCAGGAACCATCTCCGTTGAATTAAAAAGCGGTGAAGAAAACGAAATGCTTATTCCAAAGAATGTAATTATCGCAACGGGATCTCGTCCTAGAACATTACCTGATTTAACAATTGACGGAGAGAAAGTAATCACTTCAGATGAAGCATTAAAGATGGAAACACTTCCTTCTTCTATTATTATTGTGGGAGGCGGCGTCATCGGAATTGAATGGGCGTCAATGCTCACAGATTTTGATGTTGATGTAACGGTTGTTGAATACAGCGATCGAATTTTACCAACAGAAGATCAAGATATCTCCCGTGAAATGACGAAGCTTTTAAAAGCAAAAGGAGTTACCATTATTACTTCTGCTAAAGTAATGGCTGATACACTGTCTATTGATGATCAGGTTAAAATATCGGCTCAAGTAGGAGACGATATGCAAGAATATGAAGCGGAAAAGCTGCTTGTATCTGTAGGGCGTCAAGCGAATGTCGAAGGAATTGGTCTCGAGAATACCGATATTGTAGTAGAAAACGGTGTGATTGCCACAAATGATTTTTATCAAACGAAAGAATCTCATATCTACGCAATTGGAGATGTGATTGGCGGACTGCAGCTTGCACACGTAGCTTCTCACGAAGGAATTGTAGCTGTGGAGCATTTACATGGTGAAAAGCCTTTGAAGATTGATTATACAACAATCTCTAAATGCGTATACAGCAGCCCGGAGGCAGCAAGTGTAGGATTAACAGAACAAGAAGCAAAACAGCAAGGGTTTCAGCTGAAGGTTGGAAAGTTTCCGTTTAAGGCCGTTGGAAAAGCTCTTGTGTATGGAGAGGCAGAGGGATTTGTTAAAATTATTGCTGATGCCGACACAAATGATGTCCTTGGTGTGCATATGATTGGACCTCACGTGACGGATATGATCTCTGAAGCGGGTCTTGCAAAGGTATTGGATGCTACACCATGGGAAATTGCTCATACCATTCATCCTCACCCTAGCCTTTCAGAAGCGATGGGAGAAGCTTCATTAGCTGTAGATGGAAAAGCGATTCATTTTTGATGATTAAAGGAGGTTTAAACATGACAAAAAACCGTCATGAATCATTAGGATTAACTGATGAACAAGTACTTGAAATGTACCGCACTATGCTGCTTGCACGAAAAATTGATGAGCGTATGTGGCTCTTAAACCGTGCAGGGAAGGTGCCTTTTGTTATTTCATGTCAAGGTCAAGAAGCCGCTCAGGTTGGCGCAGCTTTTGCCTTAAACAGAGACAATGATTACATATTACCTTATTACCGCGATCTGGGTGTTGTGCTAGCATTTGGAATGACCGCGCGCGATTTAATGCTTTCTGGGTTTGCTAAAGCAGAAGATCCAAACTCAGGAGGTCGTCAAATGCCAGGTCACTTTGGCCATAAAGAAAAGCGAATTGTAACAGGATCTTCTCCAGTTACAACACAGGTGCCTCATGCAGTAGGAATCGCTTTAGCAGGACGATTGGAGAAAAAAGACTTAGTAACGTTTGTTACGTTTGGAGAAGGATCTTCTAACCAAGGAGACTTCCACGAAGGCGCGAACTTTGCAGGTGTTCATAAGCTTCCTGTTATCTTTATGTGTGAAAATAACAAGTATGCGATTTCTGTTCCGGTTGAAAAGCAGCTAGGGTGCGCAAAAGTATCTGATCGTGCGATTGGATATGGTATGCCAGGCTACACAATTGATGGAAACGACGTCCTTGAAGTATACCGAGTGGTAAAAGAAGCAAGAGATCGTGCATCCAGAGGAGAAGGGCCTACTCTTATTGAAACTGTTTCAGAGCGTTTGACTGCCCATTCAAGTGATGACGATGATCGTGCATATCGCGGAGCAGAAGAATTGTCTGAAGCTAAAAAGAGTGATCCGCTTGCGTACTTTGCGACTTATTTAAAAGAGGTTAACGTGTTAACCGATGAACGAGAAAAACAAATGCTTGATGATATTATGAACATCGTTAATGATGCAACAGATTATGCTGAAAACGCTCCTTATGCAGAAGCGGAATCGGCTTTAAAATACGTGTACGGTGAGTAAGGAGGAGAACATATGCCGGTTATTTCATATATTGATGCAGTAACAATGGCCATTCGTGAAGAAATGGAAAGAGATTCCCGCGTGTTTGTATTAGGAGAAGACGTAGGGAAAAAAGGCGGCGTATTTAAAGCAACCAACGGACTGTACGAACAGTTCGGAGAAGAAAGAGTTATTGACACCCCTCTTGCAGAGTCTGCTATTGCAGGCGTAGGAATCGGAGCGGCAATGTACGGTATGCGTCCGATTGCTGAAATGCAGTTTGCTGATTTTATTATGCCTGCAGTCAATCAAATTGTGTCAGAAGCAGCAAAAATTCGCTATCGTTCTAATAATGATTGGAGTTGTCCAATTACAATTCGAGCTCCTTACGGCGGCGGAGTTCACGGCGCTCTTTATCATTCTCAATCTGTTGAAGCACTATTTGCCAATACGCCAGGGTTAAAGATTGTGATGCCTTCTACGCCTTATGACGTAAAAGGATTATTAAAAGCAGCTATTCGTGATGAGGATCCAGTTCTTTTCTTTGAGCATAAGCGTGCGTACCGTTTGATTAAAGGAGAAGTCCCTGAAGATGATTATGTACTTCCGATTGGCAAAGCAGATGTAAAGAGAGAAGGAGACGACATCACGGTTATTACTTATGGTCTTTGTGTACACTTTGCTCTTCAAGCTGCTGAAAAACTGGAAGCAGACGGTATTTCAGCACACATCTTAGATTTAAGAACGGTCTATCCGCTTGATAAAGAAGCTATTATAGAAGCAGCCTCTAAAACAGGTAAGGTTCTGCTTTTAACGGAAGACAACAAAGAAGGCAGCATCATGAGCGAAGTAGCAGCTATTATTGCTGAACACTGCTTATTTGATTTAGATGCGCCAATTCAGCGCCTTGCTGGCCCTGACGTTCCAGCTATGCCGTATGCACCAACAATGGAAAAATATTTTATGGTGAATCCAGATAAAGTAGAAAAAGCAATGAGAGAATTAGCTGAATTTTAAAAGGAGTTGTATCAATTGGCTATTGAAAAAATTACGATGCCGCAGCTCGGTGAAAGTGTAACAGAGGGTACAATTAGCAAATGGCTCGTTTCTGTTGGAGATCACGTAAATAAGTACGACCCGTTAGCTGAAGTCATGACGGATAAAGTAAATGCTGAAGTGCCTTCTTCTTTTAGCGGAACAATAAAAGAGTTAATTGCAGGTGAGGATGATACTTTACCCGTGGGAGAAGTGATTTGTTTAATTGAAGTAGAAGGAACTGTACCTCAAAAAGAACAGAAAACGTCTGATAAGACTGTAGAAGAATCAGCGCCAAAAACAGCGGACAGTCAATCGAATAAAAGCCGATACTCTCCAGCTGTTATGCGTCTGTCACAAGAGAATAATATTAATTTAGATACCGTGACTGGAACAGGTGCGGGCGGCCGCATTACAAGAAAAGATATTTTAGCTGTTATTGAAAAAGGTGGAGCTGCTGAAGTGAAAGAAACACCTGCATCAACAGTTCAGCCAGAAGCACCTGTAGCAGCTGCTGCTCCGAAAACGAAGCAGCCCGCGCCGGTTGTGTCTGCAGCAGGAGATCAAGAAATCCCTGTTTCAGGCGTGCGTAAAGCTATTGCAGCAAATATGCTTCGCAGTAAACATGAAATTCCGCATGCATGGACAATGGTTGAAGTTGATGTAACGAACTTAGTTTCTTATCGTGATTCATTAAAGACGGAGTTCAAACAAAAAGAAGGTTTTAACTTAACTTATTTTGCGTTCTTCGTAAAAGCAGTGGCTCAGGCTTTAAAAGAATTCCCTCAAATGAATTCAATGTGGGCAGGAGACCGTATTGTCCAGAAAAAAGATATTAATGTATCCATTGCTGTTGCAACAGACGATGCTTTATTTGTGCCGGTTATTAAACAAGCCGATGAAAAGACAATCAAAGGCATTGCGCGTGAAATTACAGAGCTCGCGCAAAAAGTTCGTACGGGTTCATTGAAGTCTGAAGACATGCAGGGCGGAACGTTTACTGTTAACAACACAGGCTCATTTGGTTCCGTGCAATCAATGGGGATTATTAATTACCCGCAAGCGGCTATTTTACAAGTGGAATCTATTGTAAAACGTCCGGTTATTATTGATAACATGATTGCTGTTCGAGATATGGTTAACTTATGTTTATCACTTGATCACCGCGTGTTAGATGGCTTGGTGTGCGGCAGATTCTTGGCAAGAGTTAAAGAGATTTTAGAATCTACGTCTAAAGAGAATACGTCCGTCTATTAAAAAAAGCAAATGGAGCTTTCTCCATTTGCTTTTTTATTTTGAAGCAATGATTGAACAATTTGTAAAAGATGTATTAAAATAAAAGAAGAATCGTCAAACTTCAAAGTGTAATCATCTAGGTCTAGCAGGCAGCTATTAACTGTAAAGGGGCATGGAAATGAAAACAAATACATTATCATTTCATGAATTTACACGTACACCTAAAGAAGATTGGGCACAGGAAGTTAGCAAAAACACCGCGCTCCGCTCAAAAGAAACGTTAGAAAACATCTTTTTGAAACCGCTTTATTTTGAAAGTGATACGGCACATTTGGACTACTTGCAGCAGAGTGCGGCGGGAATAGATTGTTTAAGAGGAGCGGGTAAAGAATCATACATACCAGGGGAATGGGAAGTCACCCAAAAAATTGACTTACCTTCTATTAAAGAAAGCAATAAACTTCTTTTACACAGTTTGAGAAATGGACAAAATACGGCCGCATTTACGTGCAGTGAAGCAATGAGGAAAGGAAAAGACGTGGATGAAGCAACTGAAGCTGAAGTAGCCTCAGGCGCTACAATTTCTACTTTAGAGGATGTTGCTCATTTGTTTCAGCATGTAGCTCTTGAAGCTGTGCCTTTATTTTTAAATACGGGATGTACATCCGTTCCACTTCTTTCTTTTCTAAAAGCATACTGTGCTGATCATAACTTTGATATGAGACAGCTAACAGGTACAGTTGGAATGGATCCGCTCGGCAGCCTTGCTGAATACGGGAGAGTTCCACTTTCTACTCGAGATTTATACGATCATTTAGTTTACGCAACGCGTTTGGCTCACAGTAATGTCCCAGAGCTCAAAACGATCATTGTATCAAGCATTCCTTACCATAACAGCGGTGCAAACGCTGTTCAAGAACTAGCTTATATGCTTGCTACAGGGGTGCAGTATATTGATGAATGCATGAAACGCGGTTTGTCCTTACATCAAGTTTTACCTCACATGACCTTTTCTTTTTCAGTTAGCTCACATTTATTTATGGAAATATCAAAAATTCGTGCTTTTCGCATGCTTTGGGCAAATGTGGTTCGTGCTTTTGATGACACGGCCGTTTCAGTGCCGTTTATCCATACGGAAACGTCACATCTTACACAGTCTAAAGAAGACATGTATACAAATGCATTAAGGAGCACGGTTCAAGCATTTGCTTCTATTGTAGGAGGGGCGGATAGTCTGCATATTGAACCATATGATTCCGTCACATCCTCATCTTCTCAGTTCGCTCATCGCCTTGCACGTAATACTCACTTAATTTTGCAGCACGAAACACATATATCAAAAGTAATGGACCCTGCCGGAGGCTCTTGGTACGTTGAAGCTTACACACATGAATTAATGACAAAAGCTTGGGAGTTATTTGGCAAAATTGAAGACCACGGCGGAATGGAAGAAGCTTTAAAACAAGGGCGAATTCAAGATGAAGTTGAACAAATGAGAGTAAAAAGACAAGGAGATATAGAATGCCGAATTGAGCGCTTGATCGGAGTCACACACTATGCTCCTAAGCAACACGCTGCATCTGAAGAGATAAAAAGCACTCTGTCTAAAAAAGAAGAAAGAAAAATGAATAAATACAGTGACCAGAACACTTCGGAATTTTCATCAAATCTTTCGTTAGAGGACTATATAAAGCTAGCATCTAAAGGGGTAACAGCAGGGTGGATGCTAAAACAAATGGCGAAGCAGTCACAGCCTGACAGTGTTGTGCCGCTCACTAAGTGGAGAGCAGCAGAGAAGTTTGAAAAAATACGGGTTTATACAAAGGGAATGAGCATTGGCATTATGGAGCTCACCGATCCTAGCAGCCATAAAAAAGCTGAGATTGCCCGGTCTTTATTTGAAAGCGCAGGCTTTGCGTGTGAAACAATTAAAAACATAGATTCCTACGTCGAGATAGCAGATTGGATGAATGAACAAAAGCACGAAGCATATGTGATCTGTGGAAGTGATGAACTCGTGGAAAAGCTCTTAACAAAAGCGATGACTTATTTTGAGGAAGATTCGGTTTATGTGTACGTAGTGGGAGAAGAACATGTATCACGCAAAACGCAGTGGCAGCAAAAAGGTGTAATGAGCGTCATACATCCTAAGACGAATGTTATTCAATGCGTTAAGAAGTTATTATGTGCTTTGGAGGTAGAAGTTCATGTATAAAAAGCCTTCTTTTTCTAATATTCCATTATCATTTTCAAAGCAGCAAAGAGAAGATGACGTGACTCAAAGTTCATTCACTGCTTTTCAAACAAATGAACAAATTGAATTAAAATCATTATATACAAAAAAAGACAGAGATAACCTCGACTTTATTCACTTTGCACCTGGTATTCCACCGTTTGTGAGAGGACCGTATGCAACGATGTATGTAAATCGGCCTTGGACTATTAGACAGTATGCAGGATACTCAACGGCGGAGGAAAGCAATGCCTTTTACCGCCGAAACCTAGCTGCAGGACAGAAAGGGCTGTCTGTTGCTTTTGACCTGGCTACCCACCGCGGCTATGACTCTGATCATCCAAGAGTTGTGGGAGATGTAGGGAAAGCAGGCGTGGCAATTGATTCAATGATTGATATGAAGCAGCTGTTTGAAGGGATTCCGCTTGATCAAATGTCCGTGTCGATGACGATGAACGGGGCGGTGCTTCCTATTTTAGCTTTCTACATCGTAACAGCTGAAGAACAAGGCGTAAAAAAAGAAAAGCTGGCTGGAACCATTCAAAACGATATTTTAAAAGAATATATGGTGCGCAATACGTATATTTATCCTCCTGAGATGTCAATGCGAATCATTGCGGATATTTTTAAATATACAGCGGAGTACATGCCGAAATTTAACAGTATCAGTATATCAGGCTATCATATGCAAGAAGCAGGTGCTCCAGCAGACTTAGAGCTTGCTTATACGCTTGCAGACGGACTTGAATATGTACGAACCGGCTTGAAAGCGGGAATTACAATTGACGCATTTGCTCCGCGGCTATCCTTTTTCTGGGCAATTGGAATGAACTATTTTATGGAAGTAGCGAAAATGAGAGCAGGGAGGCTGCTGTGGGCAAAACTAATGAAGCAGTTTGAGCCGGATAATCCTAAATCTCTAGCTCTTAGAACGCATTCTCAAACGTCCGGATGGAGCTTAACGGAGCAGGATCCATTTAATAATGTTATTAGAACATGCGTCGAAGCTTTGGCTGCAGTGTCAGGTCATACGCAGTCGCTTCATACAAATGCACTGGATGAAGCGATTGCTCTTCCAACTGATTTTTCAGCCAGAATTGCTCGAAACACGCAGCTTTATTTGCAAAATGAAACGGAGATTTGTTCCGTTATTGATCCTTGGGGAGGCTCTTATTACGTGGAATCATTAACGAATGAATTAATGATAAAAGCGTGGAAGCACCTTGAAGAAATAGAGCAGCTCGGCGGAATGACAAAAGCAATAGAAGCAGGCGTACCTAAAATGAAAATAGAAGAAGCAGCTGCGCGCAGACAAGCAAGAATAGACTCGCAGGCAGAAATTATTGTAGGTGTGAATCAGTTTGAGCCGGAGCAAGAAGAACCGCTTGATATTCTTGATATTGATAACACAGCAGTTCGAATGAAGCAGCTGGAAAAGTTAAAGAAAATACGCAGTGAACGTAATGAACAAGCGGTAATCGAAGCGCTTAATCGACTGACCACTTGTGCCAAAACAGGTGAAGGAAATCTCCTTGCTTTTGCGGTTGAAGCTGCAAGAGCTAGAGCTACACTAGGTGAAATTTCAGAAGCTATTGAGAAAGTGGCTGGAAGACATCAGGCTACTTCTAAGTCAGTGAGCGGTGTATACAGTGCGGAGTTTGTGCATCGAGATCAAATCGAAGAAGTTCGAGAGCTCACGGCTGAATTTTTAGAGGAAGAAGGAAGACGCCCAAGAATTTTAGTTGCGAAAATGGGGCAAGACGGTCATGATAGAGGATCGAAAGTGATTTCAACAGCCTTTGCTGACCTTGGATTTGATGTGGATATTGGTCCTTTATTTCAAACGCCTGAAGAGACAGCAAGGCAAGCTGTAGAAAACGACGTACATGTGATTGGCATAAGTTCTTTGGCAGCCGGGCATAAAACGTTACTGCCGCAGCTTGTTGATGAGTTAAAGAAATTAGAGCGCGACGATATCGTTGTTATTGTCGGAGGCGTTATTCCTAAACAAGACTATTCATTTCTTTTAGAACACGGCGCTTCTGCAATCTTTGGACCTGGAACAGTAATCCCAAAAGCGGCCGTTTCCGTCTTACATGAAATAAAGAAACGGTTAGAAGAATAGTTGGTGAAGACAATTGATGAAATTAAAAACGGTACAAGATTATAAACAAGGGCTGCTTGAAGGGAAAAGAACAGCGTTAGCTCAAGCCATTACTTTAATTGAAAGTAAAGCGCCGAAGCATAAAGCAATAGCACAACAGCTGATTAAAGAAATCTATCCTCATACGGGGCATTCAGTGCGCATTGGTTTTACAGGCGTACCAGGAGCAGGAAAAAGTACGCTGATTGACAAATTTGGATCGTACCTATGCAAAAACGGCTATTCCGTTGCAGTTTTGGCAGTCGATCCAAGCAGTACTTTGTCTGGAGGAAGTATTTTAGGAGATAAAACCAGAATGGAGCTGCTTGCCAAACAAGAGAACGCTTTTGTCCGTCCTTCACCTTCTCAAGGAACGCTTGGAGGTGTCCATCTTAAAACGAGAGAAGCCATTTTTCTTTGTGAATCGGCTGGGTATAACATCATATTTGTCGAAACGATGGGTGTTGGCCAAGGTGAAATGATTGTAAAAGAGATGGTAGACTTCTTTGTTTTGCTTGCTTTAACCGGAGCAGGAGATGATTTGCAAGGAATTAAAAAAGGGCTGCTTGAATGGGTTAATTTGATTTGTGTAAATAAAGCAGACGGAGATAACCGGCTAAAAGCAGAAGTGACTGCAAAAGAATACAAAAGTGTCATCGGTTTTCTTCACGGTCATTCCGGAGGATGGAAACCACAGGTCATCACAACTTCTGCTTATGAAGAAGCATCATTTCAAAACTTGTGGAAGATAATTTGTGACTATAAGGAATGGATGAATAAAAAAGATCTGTTTTATGCAGTAAGACAAAAGCAAATGAAGGCATGGTTACAGGCAAGTGTTAATGAATATTTGCAAGAATCATTTTATGAACATCCTTTAGTTAAGCAAACATTAGGGGATGTTGAAAAACAAATGATGACGGGAGATGCCACAATGGCTGAAGCTCTCGAACACTTGATTAAAATCTATCAGCAGGCGATGAAAGAAATATAAAAAAGGATCCTGCATTTTATACGGATCCTTCTACACTAGGGAGTTAAGAGTATGGTTTTCTAGCTGTAAAAATAGTATTGCCATTTCTTTTCTTGTTTAATCTTGATTACCAAGAAAAAAATGAGTCAAAGCAATCGCCTTTTTAGTTTTCGTTTGCTATGATAAAGAATAGATAGCAAAAGGGAGGTATGAAAATGAATATCGATTTTAACTTGTTCATGAACGACGTTGTTCGTCAAGCCCGTAAAGAAATTACAGCTGCTGGTTATACAGAATTAACGACGGCTGAAGCGGTAGATGAAACGTTTAAACAGCCTGGTACAACGCTTGTAATGGTGAATTCAGTTTGCGGTTGTGCAGGAGGTATTGCAAGACCTGCTGCAGCGCACGCTGTACATTATGATAAACGTCCAACAAACTTGGTTACAGTATTTGCTGGCCAAGATAAAGAAGCAACTGCACGTGCACGCGAATACTTTGAAGGTTATCCGCCTTCATCGCCGTCTTTCGCCTTATTAAAAGACGGAAAAATTATCACAATGGTAGAGCGTCACGAAATTGAAGGCCATGAGCCAATGTCAGTTGTGATGAAGCTGCAAGAAGCGTTCGAACAGCACTGTGAAGAAGTGTAAGAGAGAAGCCGTTTTGAACGGCTTCTTTTTTTATGCGTTTTTTTACCTATCTGTATGCAGGCTTTCTAACGAGTGGAAAATGTTGAGAAAAGGTATTTTCAAATAGTGAAACTTATATTTAAAAAAGATATTGCATATTTATAACGTTGTGTTAAAATACATTTATATGAATATATATTTAAATTTCGACATTTACTTGCAATAGTAAAAAACTTATTTCATAATATTATTAATTTTTAAAAAATAATGTAAGGAATAAACTAGGGGGAACGAAGATGAAATTGAAAAAGTGGTTATCGGTAACGGCAATTGGTCTCTTAACAGCAGGCGTTTTAGCTGCATGCGGAGCAGGAGAAGGAACGTCTAATGGCGGAGCAAGCAGCGACGACAAAGATAAAAAAGTACTTGTAATGGGAACATCAGCAGATTACCCGCCATTTGAATATATTGATACGGCAAAAGGTGATAGTGAAGCAATCGGATTTGACGTAGATTTAGCAAAAACAATCGGTAAAAAGTTAGGCTATGACGTACAGGTAAAGGATATGGAATTTGGCGGATTAATTCCAGCTTTACAATCTAATAAAGTCGATTTAGTTTTAGCCGGTATGACGCCAACTGAAAAGCGTAAAAAGAACGTGGACTTCTCAGACGTATACTACGAAGCAAAAAACATGATTGTATCGAAGAAAGATGCGCCAATTAAAAACGCAGAAGAACTAAAAGGAAAAACAGTCGGTGTACAAACTTCTTCTATTCAAGCAGACGAAGCAAAAGAAATTGCAAAAGAAGTTGACGGAGTAAATGTAACAACGCGTGACCGTATTCCAGAACTAATTCAAGAAATGAAATCAAATCGTATCGATGCAGCGATTATTGAAGATACAGTAGCTAAAGGGTATGTGAACAAAGACAAAAGCTTGCAAATGTCTGATACAGGACGTCCAGATTCAAGTAAAGGATCAGCAATCGCATTTCCTAAAGACAGCAAGCTAACGAATGACTTTAACCGTGAATTAAAGAAAATGAAAGAAAACGGTGAATTGGATAAATTAATCGTTAAGTGGTTTGACGACCAAAAATAAGAATGATAGTTAGAGAGGAATGGAACTAGGCATGAATTTGGATTTTTCGCAAATCGTGCCTTCTATGCCTTATATTTTAAAAGGGATAGGGGTAACGATACAGATAGTCCTAGCTTCAGCAATTTTAGGGTTTGTGCTGGGAGTTATTTTATCTTTATGTAAAATCAGCCGCAATAAACCTCTTCAATGGTTTGCGGATGCATATACGTCCGTGTTTCGCGGAACACCGCTTGTACTGCAATTATTATTAATATACTTTGGGTTGCCTCAGCTGCTTGGGTTTGATATTGCCCCGTTTCCTGCGGCCGTTGCTGCGTTCGGGCTAAACTCTGCAGCATATATATCTGAAATTATTCGCGCTGGTATTTTAGCTGTTGATAAAGGACAGCGTGAAGCGGCATTAGCGTTAGGAATTCCTTATCGCCGCATGATGGGACAAATTATTTTGCCACAGGCACTTAAAAATATTTTACCTGCTTTAATGAATGAGTTCATTACATTAACAAAGGAATCAGCTATCGTTACAGTTATTGGAGCACTCGACATTATGCGCCGTGCTTACATTGTAGGGGGAGAAAAATTCGCCTACCTTGAACCGTTAATTTTTGCAGGGTTGATTTATTATGTAATGGTAATGGGCTTAACGCTCCTTGGTAAAGCAGTCGAGAGGAGAATGAGAAAAGGTGATTAACGTTGAAAATTTACACAAATCATTTGGTAAGAATGAAGTTTTAAAAGGTATTTCAACTACGATTAAGGAAAAAGAAGTCGTAGCCGTTATTGGCCCTTCTGGTTCTGGTAAATCTACTTTTTTACGCTGTATGAACCTGCTTGAAGAACCGACGAGCGGATTAGTTTCAATTAACGGTCAAGTGATTACAGATAAAAAAACAAACATTATGCGTGTGCGTGAAAACGTAGGAATGGTATTTCAGCATTTTCACTTGTTTCCACATATGACCGTGCTTGAAAATTTGACGTATGCTCCGATGACGGTAAAAGGCGTGTCAAGAGAAACGGCTGTTGCTAAAGGCAAAGAATTACTCCAAAAAGTTGGACTTGCTCAAAAAGCCAACGAGTTTCCAAGTCGCTTATCGGGCGGTCAAAAGCAGCGTGTAGCTATTGCAAGAGCATTGGCAATGGAGCCGAAAGTGATGCTGTTTGACGAACCAACCTCAGCATTGGATCCAGAGATGGTAAAAGAAGTACTAGATGTAATGAAGTCGCTAACAGAAACAGGAATGACGATGGTCATTGTAACGCATGAAATGGGATTTGCACGAGAAGTAGCGGATCGCGTGCTGTTTTTAGACGGCGGTGTGCTTGTTGAAGATGCGCCTCCGGCGGAATTTTTCTCAGCGCCTAAAAGCAAGCGTGCTAAAGATTTCTTAGAAAAGATTTTATAATAAAAAAAGTGCAGGAAGAGTACGATCTTTTCTGCACTTTTTTTATTGGAATTTATACGGTACAGCAAGATTTAAGGTTGTGTTATTTTTCTATTCGTGTTAATAAAGAATAGAGTATTTTATCACACTAAAAAGAAACCAACATGTAGGAGTCTAGAAAATGAAATTTAAAATTGGGTACCGGACAATTAAAACAGCCGTCGGTACATCACTGGCTATTATTATAGCTCAGTTCTTTCACCTCGAGTTTTTTGTATCAGCTGGAATTATCACCATTTTGTGCATTCAAAATTCAAAGAAAAAATCGTTGCGGAGTGCAAGCGATCGTTTTATTGCTTGTTCTTTATCCATTCTGTTTTCGTTTATATTCTTTGAAGGGATTGCTTATCATCCACTTGTTATAGGACTGATGATGCTTTTGTTTATCCCCGTTACGGTTATATTCAAAGTTAATGCAGGCATTGTGACAAGCTCCGTTATTTTGCTTCATATTTACTCCAAAGGCAATATGACATGGGGAATCGTCTTTAATGAACTTGGCTTAATTGTAATTGGGATAGGTGTTGCCCTGCTTGTGAATTTATATATGCCAAGTTTAGATCAAGAGCTTCGCACGTATCAGCAAGAAATTGAAGAGAATTTCCGGTCGATGTTAAAAGAAATTGCCCAGTATCTCAGAACCAATGACAGCAGTTGGGACGGTAAGGAAATTGCAGATACGGTAAAAATTTTAGAAAAAGCAAAAAGCCTTGCGTTTCGTGATGTAGAAAATCATTTTGTGCGTGGGGAAAATTATTATTACCGCTATTTTAAAATTCGTGAAAAACAGCTTGAAATTATTGAGCGTACGCTTCCTCTCATTACCGCTATTGATTTGGTGTTAGAACAGCGATACATGATTGCCGATTTCATTGAAGAATTAAGTCTATCCATTCACCCCGGTAATACAGCAAAATTATTTTTAGCCAAACTTCAGCATTTACGAGAAGCGTTTGCGGAGATGCCGCTTCCTAAAACGCGGGAAGAGTTCGAAGCGCGGGCCGATTTACTGCACGTAGTCAAAGAAATTGAACAATATTTGGTTATTAAACAAACCTTAAAAATAAGTTAAAACAGCATGCATGTTGTTTATCTTGCTTACGAACACTAAAAAAGACAAGAGATCTCTCTTGTCTTTTACTTAGGACTAACGTAAGGTGGTGGATTACGTGCATGTGTTTGCTTTTATCCTTTTACTACTATCTCCGGTTTGGCCATTAGGAGAAAATCCGTTGCCAAATGATCCTTATATTATTATTAATAAACAAAGCAATGAGCTTGCTTATATCCAAAATAAAGAAATTAAACAAGTTATTAAAGTAGCAACGGGGAAAACAGTTAATCTGACGCCCGAAGGGGAATTCACGGTAACAGTAAAAGCTGTTAATCCTTATTATCGGAGAAGTAACATTAAAGGAGGCGCTCCTCAAAATCCTCTAGGTGTAAGGTGGATTGGATTTGATGCAAGAGAGACTGACGGACGTATTTATGGCATTCACGGTACAAATCAGCCGGACTCCATCGGTAAATATGTATCAAATGGCTGTATTCGCGTAGAAAATCGTGAAGTAAGCCATTTATATGATCAAGTCCCGTTAGGTACAAAAGTATGGATTGTATCTACAGATCAATCTTTCGAAGAGTTAGCTGCTCAAAAAGGCATTGTGAATATACAGCAAAAGACTGGTGACTAGTCACCAGTCTTTTTTATATGTTTGCATTGCACAAAGAAACAGCAGTGCAGCTATGTTTTTAGTCATCAGTCCCGATTAAAACCACATGGCAAGTCCAGCTAAAAGCGTAGATATTAACATGACAAGAAGCATTAAAAACACAATGGTTTTTTGGATTTTCTTATTAGACATACAACCAAAGTCCTCCTACACGTTTTTTTCTTATTTTACATGTCTTCCGCTGCTTAGACAAGCAACTTTCTGTAGATACGCGAGCAGGAGATTTCTTTTGTTTTCAAGAATATGTCTAAATGAAAACGCTTTTTTAAGAGGTGAGAAAGTGATAAAAGGAATTGATCACATAGGAGTAGCTGTAAAATCAATTGAAGGCAGCCTCCCTTTTTATGAAAAGGTATTAGGACTGTCTCTATTAAAAGTAGAGGAAGTAGAAGAACAAGGAGTAAAAGTTGCTTTTATTCAGTGCGGCAACGTAAAAATCGAATTATTAGAGCCGCTCTTTGAAGACAGTGCAGTCGGCGCGTTCATCAAAAAGAGAGGTGAAGGTCTTCATCATGTTGCTTTGGGTGTGCGTACGATTGAAGAACGGATTAATGAGTTAAAGGAAAAGGGTGTACAGATGATTGACGATGTTCCGCGAAAAGGCGCAGGGGAAGCATCCATTGCTTTTTTGCATCCAAAGTCAGCAAACGGTGTTCTTTATGAGCTCTGTGAAAAAACACAAGAGGAGGAGAAGAAACATGGTTGACATTTATGATAAATTAAATGAATTGTACGATAAGCGTCGGAAGATCGAGTTAGGCGGTGGAGACGAAAAAATTGAAAAACAGCACCATAAAGGAAAACTAACGGCACGCGAACGAATTGAAATTCTTTTGGATGAACATACATTTGTCGAATTAAATCCGTTTATTGAACATCGGTGTGCTGATTTCAGTATGAATAATCAAGTAGGACCGGGAGACGGGGTAGTAACAGGTTACGGCAAGATAAACGGTCGCTCAGTCTACTTGTTTTCGCAAGATTTTACGGTGTTCGGAGGCGCTTTAGGTGAAATGCATGCTAAAAAAATTGCGCACGTAATGGATTTAGCGGCTAAAACAGGCGTGCCGTTTATTGGTTTAAATGATTCAGGCGGGGCTCGTATTCAAGAGGGCGTCATGTCTCTTGATGGATACGGTCATATTTTTTATCGAAATGCCATTTATTCGGGTGTCATGCCTCAAATCTCTGTTATTATGGGTCCTTGTGCAGGCGGAGCCGTGTACTCACCGGCGATTACGGACTTTGTTTTTATGGTAGAAGAAACAAGTCAAATGTTCATTACAGGACCAAAAGTAATTGAAACGGTAACGGGAGAAAGCATTTCCTCTGAAAATCTTGGAGGAGCAGCTGTTCATAACGAAATTAGCGGTAACGCCCATTTTAGAGGTGCAACAGAACAAGAGGTGCTAGAACAAGTACGAACGCTCTTAAGCTATCTTCCTCAGTCTAGCCAAGAGCAGCCGCCGACAGCCTCAAAGGCAGAGTCTGATCATTACCGTCCGGATTTATTAGACGTTGTCCCGTTTGATGCCGTACGCCCTTACGATGTGCGTCAAGTCATTCACCAAGTAGTGGACGAGCACTCATTTTTTGAAGTGCAAAAAGACTTTGCAAGAAATATTGTCATTGGTTTTGCCCGCATAGATGGAAAAGTTGTCGGACTTGTGTGTAACCAGCCTAAAGTAATGGCAGGCAGTTTAGATATTAACTCCTCAGATAAAGCAGCAAGGTTTATTCGATTTTGCGATTCATTCAATATCCCACTTATTACGTTTGAAGATGTTACAGGTTTTTTCCCAGGTATCAAGCAGGAACATGGCGGAATTATACGTCATGGTGCTAAAATTTTATATGCATACTCCGAAGCTACCGTTCCGAAAATCACGGTGATTTTGCGAAAGGCGTACGGAGGTGCATACGTAGCTTTAAATAGTAAATCGATTGGAGCGGACCTTGTGTATTCGTGGCCGAATGCAGAAATTGCTGTTATGGGTCCTCAAGGTGCGGCAAATATTATCTTTGCAAACGACATTCGAGGTAGCGAAAATCCAGATGAAACAAGACACGAAAAAATTGAGCAGTATCGCGAGAAATTTGCTAATCCTTACGTAGCGGCAAGCGCTGGAATGGTTGATGATGTTATTGATCCTAGGGAAACGCGAATAAAATTAATACAAGCGCTTGAAATGTTGCACAATAAAAAGGAAGAGCGTCCAGCAAAGAAACATGGTAACATACCATTGTAGGTTATTTTTGGAGGGATTACATATTATGATTAATGAACAACGAATCGTTGATTTATTTATTGAATTAGTACAAGTAGACTCAGAAACAAAGCATGAAGAAAAAATTGCTGTTGTACTAAAAGAAAAATTTACCGCATTAGGCGTTGAAGTAGTAGAAGATGATGCCAAAGAAAAAACGGGCCACGGAGCCAACAATTTAATCTGCACACTGCAAGCTACAAAAGAAGGCGTAGACACAATCTACTTTACTTCTCATATGGATACAGTCGTACCTGGAAACGGTATTAAACCATCTATTGAAGATGGCTATATTAAAAGTGACGGCACGACAATTCTTGGAGCGGATGATAAAGCAGGCTTAGCAGCAATGCTAGAAGCCATCACCGTATTAAAAGAAGAAAACATCGCGCACGGCAAAATTGAATTTATTATTACAGTAGGAGAAGAATCTGGCTTAGTGGGCGCTAAAGCTCTTGATTCTAGCCTCGTAACGGCAAAATTCGGCTATGCTTTAGATAGCGATGGCAAAGTGGGAGACATTATTGTTGCTGCGCCGACGCAAGCAAAAGTAAATGCAACAATTTATGGAAAAACAGCTCATGCAGGTGTAGCTCCTGAACGAGGTGTTTCTGCTATTACGATTGCTTCAAGAGCCAT
Source organism: Priestia sp. SIMBA_032 (assembly GCF_046535215.1). Classification (NCBI taxonomy): domain Bacteria; kingdom Bacillati; phylum Bacillota; class Bacilli; order Caryophanales; family Bacillaceae; genus Priestia; species Priestia sp. SIMBA_032. Next base: position 464,353 of record NZ_JAWRXD010000002.1, read on the forward strand.
TTCTAAAATGCCGCTTGGACGTATTGATGAAGAGACTACAGCGAATATTGGACGTTTTGAAGGTGGAACGCAAACGAATATCGTGTGTGACCGCGTCGATATCTTAGCAGAAGCTCGTTCATTAATTCCAGAAAAAATGGAAGCACAAGTAGCCAAAATGAAAGAAGCGTTTGAAACAGCTGCACAAGAAATGGGCGGACGTGCAGAAGTTGATATTAAAGTGATGTATCCAGGCTTTAAATTTGGCGATGGAGATCATGTTGTCGAAGTTGCTAAAAAAGCGGTGGCTAATATCGATCGTCCTTCACGCTTGCTTCAAAGCGGAGGCGGAAGCGATGCAAATGTAATCGCAGGCTTTGATATCCCAACAGTAAATTTAGCAGTTGGTTATGAAGACATTCATACAACAAATGAAAAAATTCCGGTAGAAGAACTGGTGAAGACATCTGAACTAGTAGTGTCAATTATTAAAGAAGTAGCAAAATAATAGTTGAAGCCTTGCTTTTATATAAAAGCAAGGCTTTTTACATAGTGAATAGTAAATAGTCTGAATTTTTTAACATAATGTATAATGAAGAAAAGACGGTCGTTTTGTACAATAAAGTTAGTAATATATTTTACCAAAGTAGAAGTTGAAAATAACGTATACAAAAAATATGTAAGCGCTTTCAATTCGGTTTTTATCAACAGATATCCTTGGGAGGTTGATGCAATGCGATCACAGGAAAGTTTGCAGTCCATCATTCAAAACTTTAATGAAGTAGAAAAAGGGTTGTCAAATAGAGAAGCAGTCGAAGAATCTAATCGATGTTTGTACTGTTATGATGCACCCTGTATTCAGGCATGCCCTACAGGAATTGACATCCCGACGTTTATTAAAAAAATTGCATCGGGCAATTTAAAGGGGTCTGCCGAAACGATTATGTCTTCTAATCCCGTAGGAGCAAGCTGTTCAAGAGTTTGTCCAACCGATGAACTATGTGAGGGAGCGTGTGTACTTAACCACTCAACCAAACCAATTATGATTGGAGATTTGCAGCGCTACGCAACGGATTGGGCTATTCAAAATGAACAGGTCCTGTTTGAGAAAGGAAAAGAAAACGGCAAAAAAGTAGCGATTGTTGGGGGAGGTCCGGCTGGTCTCTCTGCAGCAAGAGAACTGGCGCGATTTGGGTACGATGTAACCATTTTTGAAGCGGAAAAACAAGCAGGAGGGTTAAATACATATGGAATCGTGTCGTTTCGTCTTCCTCAAGCGATTTCATTCTGGGAAGTTGAACAAGTAAAAAGCTTAGATGTAAAAATTAAAACAAACGTAAGAATTGGAGAAGATATTCTTCCGAGCGAATTACTGCAGTCATATGACGCTGTTGTATTAGCTATTGGTATGAGTAAGGTACCTTCTTTACATGTTGAAGGTGAAGAGCTAGACGGCGTGTATGATGCGATTGATTTTGTGAAAAAAACGAAGTCAGAAGCGCTATCAACAGAATTTGTTGGTAAGCGTGTGGCCGTCATTGGTGCGGGAAATACTGCGATTGATGGTGCTACGTGTTCCGTGCGCTTAGGAGCTGAAAATGTTCAAATTTTATACCGTCGTACACGAGAAGAAATGACGGCATATGACTTTGAATTTGAATTCGCGAAACAAGATGGTGTTGAATTCCGCTGGTTAACGGCTCCTATACGAATTATTGGAGATGAAAATGGTAAGGTGAGCGGAATTGAATGCGTAAAAATGACCCTAACAGATCCAGATGCAGATGGCCGCAGAAAGCCTGTTCCGGTTGAAGGTTCAACGTTTACCATTCCAGTAGATGCTGTTGTTAAAGCAATTGGTCAAGAACGATACCTATCTTTGATTCAACAATTCCAGCTGAACCATGAAGACGGAGTTGTCTTAATCAATCAAGAGACGTTCCAAACATCGAATCCAAAAGTATTTGCTTGCGGAGACGTCATTTTTGGTAAAGGACAAGGAGAAGCAATGGTTGTGACCGCTGCTCAGCAAGGAAAGCAAACGGCGTTAACTATTCATATGCAGTTAACAAAAGAAACAATGGAAACAGCTTAAAATCAGGAGGAGGAGAAATCTATGGCAGATTTAACAACAAATTTAGCAGGTATTCAATCACCAAATCCGTTTTGGCTGGCATCCGCACCGCCAACCAATTCAGGTTATCAAGTGCAGCGTGCATTTGAAGCAGGATGGGGAGGCGCGGTTTGGAAAACGCTTGGTGATCCGATTTTAAATGTTTCTTCTCGATTTGCTGCCGTTGGCTTCAACGGTCAGCGCGTAGCCGGCTTTAATAATATTGAGTTAATCACCGATCGTCCGCTTGAAGTTAATTTAAAGGAAATCTATGAAACGAAAAAGAAGTTTCCTAACCACGCAATTATTGCCTCTCTTATGGTAGAGCCTCAGCAAGAAAAATGGCATGAAATTGTCAAAAAAGTAGAAGACGTAGGAGTGGATGGATTAGAGCTGAACTTTGGCTGTCCGCATGGAATGGCAGAACGAGGAATGGGTGCTGCCTCTGGGCAAGTCCCTGATTTGGTTGAAAAACAAACATATTGGGCTAAAGAAGTAGCCCAAACGCCGGTCATTGTTAAGTTAACCCCAAATATCACAGATATTACAGTTACAGCAGAAGCAGCGGTTCGAGGCGGTGCCGATGCTGTTAGCATGATTAACACGATTAATAGTTTAGCAGGAGTAGACATTCATTCTTGGAATACGATTCCACACGTAGCGGGAAAAGGTGCTCACGGAGGCTATTGTGGCCCGGCAGTTAAGCCGATTGCATTAAACATGGTTGCTGAATGTGCAAGAAGTCCGTTCATTAACGTTCCAATATCCGGTATGGGAGGCGTTTCGAACTGGCAAGAAGCAGTGGAATTTATGCTCATGGGTGCTACGGGTGTGCAAGTATGTACAGCTGCTATGCACCACGGATTCCGCATTGTAGAGGATATGATTCAAGGTCTCAACTATTATTTGGATGAAAGAGGAATCGAAAAAGTAAGCGACATTGTAGGAAAAGCCGTTTCAAAATATTCCGACTGGGGCAACTTAGACCTCAATTATAAAGTAGTGGCTCGCATTGACCCGGATACATGTATTAATTGCAATAAGTGTCATATTTCTTGTGAAGATACTTCTCATCAATGTATTGATATGCTAAAAGACCCTTCAGGGAAATCTTATTTAAAAGTACGCGAAGAAGATTGTGTAGGCTGTAATTTATGTTCAATTGTATGTCCTGTGGACGGAGCAATATCTATGGTTGAATTACCAAACGAACAGCCTCCAATGACGTGGAATGAACGCCAAGCTGCTTTACAAGCAACGGCTGCACAGCGATTAGACGTATAAATACAAAGGGGATGAAGAAATGAAGAAAATCGTTAAAAACGGTGTGGTAGTTACAGCAACAGATACGTATAAAGCTGATATTTTAATTGAAAATGGAGTTATTTCGGCAATTGGATCAGCTTTTGAAGAGCAGGGCTGTGAAGTGATTGATGCAAAAGGCAACTATGTATTTCCAGGAGGCATCGATCCTCATACTCATTTAGATATGCCGTTTGGAGGAACCGTTACAAAAGATGACTTTGAAACAGGTACAAGAGCAGCAGCTTTTGGAGGTACGACCACTGTTATTGATTTTTGCTTAACGAATAAAGGCGAACCGCTGCAAAAATCGATCGGCACATGGCATGAAAAATCAAAAGGAAAAGCGGCTATCGATTACAGCTTTCATCTAATGATTGGAGAAATCACAGAAGATGTATTAAATGAGCTTCCTACGATTATTGAAAAAGAAGGAATTACTTCTTTTAAAGTGTTCATGGCCTATAAAAATGTTTTTCAAGCAGACGATGCTACCCTTTACCAAACGCTAGTGCAAGCTAAAAAACTAGGGGCGCTTGTGATGGTACATGCTGAAAATGGAGATGTTATTGAGTATTTAACGGAAAAAGCGCTAGAGCAAGGACAAACTGACCCTATCTATCATGCACTGACTCGTCCTCCAGAAATAGAAGGAGAAGCTACGGGAAGAGCCGCGGTGCTAACGGAGCTTGCTGACTCACAGCTCTATGTTGTTCACGTGTCGTGCGCTGAAGCGGTTAAAAAGATTGCTGAAGCAAGGGAAAAAGGCGTAAATATCTGGGGCGAAACGTGTCCGCAGTATTTGACGCTTGACCAAACCTATTTAGAGAAACCGGATTTTGAAGGAGCAAAATACGTATGGTCGCCGCCTTTACGTGAAAAATGGAATCAAGATGTTTTGTGGAATGCTCTGCGTAACGGTGACTTGCAAACGATTGGATCAGATCAGTGCTCGTTTGATTTTAACGGCCAAAAAGATCTCGGAAAAGGAGATTTTACGAAGATTCCAAACGGAGGCCCTATTATCGAAGATCGCATGAGTATTTTATTTTCAGAAGGAGTAGTGAAGAAACGAATTAATATCAATCAGTTTGTTGATATAACATCAACAAAAATTGCTAAGCTGTTCGGACTCTATCCGAAAAAAGGAACGATAGCGGTTGGTGCAGACGCCGATCTGCTTATATTTGACCCTTCTGTTGAACGTACGATTTCAGCAAACACGCATCATATGGCAGTCGACTATAGCGCGTTTGAGGGAATGAAAATCACAGGTGAGCCGGTTTCAGTGCTTTGCCGCGGGGAATTTGTCGTAAAAGATAAGCAGTTTGTCGGTCAAAAAGGCTACGGACAGTATACAAAAAGAGCAAAGTTTAATGAGTTAAATACAGCTAACGAAGTTGAAAAATTAATGTTATAAAAACAGATGCCAAAATAGATCGGAGGCAGGGGAATGTCAAGTTACCATGAATATATGGCAGAGCGGGAAAAGATTGATTTTTTGCTACAAAAAGGATTTAAAATAATGGCTGTAACAGAGAATCTAAGCGGGGCATTTGTGACGTTTGAACGCATAGAAAAGAACCAAACCGAACAAGAAACGCTTCATATATTGACGGCGGATGCTAGAAAATATTTTTCATCTGTATTGATTCAACAAGTATAAAAGCGAAGGCTGGGACAAAATTATTTTAGCTGAAGGAAGATCCGAACGATGAATCGTTCGGATCTTTTTATTGGTAGGGTGAACGTAGGTTTCATGTATGCAGGTGCTTTTAGATGTTGATTGGAGTAATTTAGTTATATCTCAATCTCTTTCTTTGTTTACTAATACCTATAAGTTTTTTACTATATTGGCTGACAAAAGTAATCCGTTTTTTTGTTTTTTTCGTTCTAGATGTGAAGCAAAATAACTAGATATTATCCATTCGCTGTATTACAGTTGTTACATTTCGTTTACATCGAAAGAGAAAAGGTTTAGTTATCTAGTAAATTGTAGTAAATATTATAGTAGAACGTTTTCACAATAAATCTATTAAATACAAAAAGGGTGTGACACGAATGGATCAAGCTACGCAGTGTATGACACAAGAAGAAACAAAAATTATTGATAAATTAAAAATGGAGATGTTAAATGCAGTGTCACTACAAGATTTGCGTTTTTATAAAAAAGAAATTCACCGAATTAAAGAACAAGCAGTTAAGCGCCACGGTTTTTTTAATAAATTACAGCAAACGGCTCAGAAGCTGTAACGATCCATTATCGTTACAGCTTTTTTCGTTTCTTTCATTAAACATTTTATTTCTTCTAAATATTTAATATAATGTAAGAAGATATAGCTTTTGTTCTACACATATGCGAAATACGCGTTGATGATCCAGGAGACATGATGTGAAATTCGCTAGGGGCGGTGTTGACTTGAAATCATATTTAACAGTAACAGAGATTTTAACAAGGAAACATTTTGTAAACTGTGAAGTAATAGCTGGAGAGAAAGGGCTTACTAATTCTGTGAAGTGGGTGCACGTGATGGAAGTAACGCGCATTAATGAGCTGCTAAAAGGAAACGAGCTCATTTTATCAACAGGGGTAGGCTGGGGAGAAAATCCTCAATCTTGTTTATCATTTCTTCAGCAACTAATTTCTTGTAAGGCATCAGGACTGTGTATTGAACTTGGCACTTATACTTCTAAGATTCCGCAAATTGTGATTGATAAAGCGAACGAATGTGATTTTCCGATTATTTTATTTCACGAAGAAGTTCCGTTCGTTGAAATTACGCAAGATGTCCACTCACTTTTAATTAATCAGCATTATCAAATGATTTCCGATTTAGAACAGTATTCTCATAGGCTAAATCAGCTGCTGTTAACAGTTAATGACCCGACCGTTATCTTACAGTGTTTATATGAATCTACGGGGCTTCTTGTCGGCCTTAAAGTTTCAAATGAATTACTTACCTTTGCCCCGGAAATGGACTTGCTCAAACAGCAGCTTCTACTTCATTATATAAGCAGTGAAAATGAGAGTCCGCATTTTACTGAGCAGCCTATTCATTTATTAGGACAAGATTATGCTCAGCTGTATGTTGCCTCTATAAATGAAGCGTTAACAGAACTTGAAGTGCTCACCGTTGACCGGACGGCAACAGCACTTGCTCAGCATTTTTTGAAGGACTTGTATGTCGAAGAGAAAAAAAGAGTAGATGAAACCGAATGGATGACGAAATGGATGAACGGAGAGTTAACTCTTGAACAAATAAAAGACTCCATGCACGAGGTGTGTTCAGACTCTCCTATTCGCGGGGGTGTCGTTGTTTGCTGTAAGTGGCAAAGACGGGAAAAGTTTGATCGAACGTATTTTAAGCTTATCTTACGAAGCATCTTTGAACAAGAAGGCTTCCACTTATTAGTATCCGAGCGAAATCGCGAAGTGTTATTTATTCTTTTGAACAAACGAATGGTTAGCACGTGGAGAGAGAGGCTAGAAAGCAGCCTTCACCGCTGGATGAATCAATACGAATCAGATGAAAACTCAAAGCGGAACGCCATTAGTTTTATCGGAATTGGCCAATACTGTGAACAGCTTGACTGTATGCATAAAAGCTATGAAACGGCTAAAGAAACGATTTCGATTCAAGAAATGCTGCAAAAACAAACAATTATTCATTTTTATGATGATTTGCATATGTACCGAATTATTTCGCTTTTACATCAGCATGAAGACTTACAGGAAGTGGTATTTGAATATTTGCAGCCCGTTATTACATATGATGAAACGTACAATGCAAAACTCATGGAAACATTAAAAATATATTTAGCATGCAACGGATCTAAACAAGAGACGGCTAAGCGTTTATACATTGTCCGACAAACGTTGTATCACCGCATTGAAAAACTAGAAAAGCTGCTGGGTGAAGATTTTATGGAGCCGGAAAAACGATTGGCGATTGAATTTATGATTATGGCATATGAATATTTGTTTATGATGAAAAAGTCGCGTGCGGAATTTATAAACGGATAAGTAAGCAGCTGGAAACAGCTGTTTTTTTATGTTGAGGCTGATTTTACTATATGTTCATTTTAGTTCAAGCTTTCTCCGAATTCACTGCGCAAAATGTGAAACGAGAATCTGGAGTTGTTTCACATTTTGTCTAATGCAACCGCCATTTATTTATTCAATAATAAAGGTAGATTTGTCATTTCTTATTTTTCGAGGAGGCCAAGCGATATGTCAGTTGTGAATAATGATACGCAAGTTTTAAAAAATTACGTGGGCGGAAAATGGGTTGATACGACAGGGAAAAAATTTGGAGAGGTGATTAATCCATCGACTGGAGAAGTAATTGCAAAAGTACCGCTTTCTACAAAAGAAGATGTAGCCAATGCGGTGGAAACAGCGCAAAAAACATTTGAAACATGGCGTAACGTTCCTGCTCCAAAACGAGCAAGATTAATGTTTGCGTTTCAGCATTTACTAGTTAAGCATCACGAAGAGTTAGCGAAATTAGTTGTACAAGAAAACGGCAAGGCTTTTAAAGAAGCTTACGGTGAAGTACAGCGCGGTATTGAATGCGTGGAGTTTGCTGCGGGTGCTCTTACTTTATTAATGGGGGAATCATTAAATAACATAGCGGAAGAAATTGATTCTGAAATGTTCCGTTTCCCACTTGGTGTTGTCGGAGGCATCACACCTTTTAACTTTCCAATGATGGTACCGCTGTGGATGTTCCCGCTTGCCATTGTATGTGGAAATACATTTGTATTAAAACCGTCTGAGCGAACGCCGCTTTTAGCAACGCGACTTGCTGAACTTTTTACAGAAGCAGGAGCACCGGATGGATTATTAAATATTGTGCACGGTGCACATGATGTTGTTAACGGATTAATAGAGCACGAAAAAGTTAAAGCGATTTCATTCGTCGGATCGCAGCCGGTAGCAAAGTATGTTTATGAACAAGCTGCAGCTCAAGGGAAACGAGTTCAGGCTTTATCTGGAGCTAAAAACCATCATGTCGTGATGCCAGACTGCGATATGGATAAAGCGGTATCACATATTATCAGCTCGGCTTATGGAAGTGCCGGCCAGCGATGCATGGCGTGCAGCGCCGTGGTCGTAGTTGGTGAAAAAGGCGATGAATTCGTCGCAAAATTAAAGCAAAAAGCAGATGAATTAATTATGGGAAGCGGCTTTGATGATGAAGTGCTTCTAACGCCTGTGATTCGAAAAGAGCACCGTGATAAGGTGCTGGATTATATTGAACTTGGCATGAAAGAAGGGGCTGAACTCATTCGTGACGGACGTAAAGAAATGGATGAACATACGGAAGGCAATTTCTTAGGAGCAACAATTTTTGATCGCGTAACTCCTGATATGACCATTGCTAAAGAAGAGATTTTTGCACCTGTACTAAGCTTGCTTCGCGCCGACACATTAGATGAAGCACTTCGCTATATGGAAAAATCCCGTTTTGGAAATGGAGCAACGATTTATACAAAAGATGCGAAAGCGGTGCGTCAATTTAGAGAAGAAGCAGATGCTGGTATGCTCGGTATTAACGTAGGAGTACCTGCTACAATGGCCTTCTTCCCATTCTCCGGCTGGAAAGACTCTTTTTACGGAGATTTGCATGTAAACGGCAAAGACGGTTTGAACTTCTTTACACGTAAAAAGATGGTTACATCACGCTTTGACTTTTAACATATAGATGAATATAGCAAGTGGCTTCGGCATTTTGTCGAAGTCTTTTCATACAGAAAAAAATACCGCGCTAGCGATTTGGGAGTGGATAAGATGGTACAGGTCAGTCAAAATGAAAAAGATCTGCGTGCAAAAGATGAGCAGTATGTATGGCATGGAATGAAACCATACAGTCCGGATGCAACGATGGTAGCTACAAAAGCAAAAGGTGCTTGGATTACAGATGAACAAGGAAATCGCTATTTAGATGCAATGGCAGGGCTTTGGTGTGTAAATACCGGGTATGGACGGGATGAGTTAGCGCTCGCAGCCTATGAGCAGCTAAAAGAACTGGCTTATTTTCCACTCACTCAATCTCATGTACCTGCTATCAAACTAGCAGAGAAGCTAAATGAAATGCTAGGTGATGATTATGTTATCTTCTTTTCAAATAGCGGATCTGAAGCAAATGAAACGGCTTTTAAAATTGTGCGTCAGTACCATCAGCAAAAAGGAGAGCATTCTCGCTACAAATTTATTTCACGTTACCGAGGTTATCATGGAAATTCAATGGGCGCACTAGCGGCAACGGGCCAAGCTCAGCGTAAATATAAATATGAACCGCTTGCCCCTGGCTTTATTCACGTTGCCCCGCCTGATTCGTACCGAGGGCAAGATGAGTACGATGCACCGAAAGAGAAGCTTCAATCTGTAAAAGATATTGACAATGTTATGACGTGGGAGTTAAGCGAAACGATTGCCGCTGTTATTATGGAGCCAATTATTACAGGAGGAGGAATTCTTTTACCGCCTCAAAATTATATGAAAGGTGTAAAAGAAACGTGTGAAAAACACGGTGCACTTTTAATTGCAGATGAGGTTATTTGCGGCTTTGGACGTACAGGAGAAGCCTTTGGTTTTATGAATTACGATGTAAAACCAGATATCATTACCATGGCAAAAGGAATTACAAGCGCATATCTTCCGCTCTCTGCAACTGCTGTTAAAAAAGAAATTTATGAAGCGTTCAAAGATAGCGATCAGTACGAGTATTTTCGCCATGTTAATACATTTGGAGGAAGCCCGGCTGCATGTGCACTGGCATTAAAGAACTTAGAAATTATGGAGAGAGAAAATCTTTTTGGCCGTTCTAAACAGCTCGGAGCTTACGTATTAAGTGAGCTAACGCCGCTTATTGATAGCCACCCATACGTTGGAGACGTAAGAGGTAAAGGGCTTTTAATTGGAATTGAACTTGTAGCTGATAAACAAACGAAAGAACCGTTAGACGTTAATCTTGTAAATGAAGTGATTGCTAAATGCAAAAGCAAAGGAGTCATTATTGGGAAAAATGGAGCAACGGTGGCCGGCTATAATAATGTTCTCACGCTCTCGCCGCCGCTCAACATTGAGGAAAGTGATATTGAGCTGTTATTAGCTACTGTTACGTATGCGCTTGACAGCATCAAATAGGTAAGTTTGCAAAAAGCCTGTATAATATACTTATAGGCTTTTTGTGCGTGTGAAGGAGGAAGTAGAAAATGGAATTGTTATTTTTAGGAACGGGTGCAGGAGTACCGGCGAAACAGCGGAATGTTTCATCTCTTGCGCTCGAACTTTTGCAAGAAAGAGGGGCGGTGTGGCTTTTTGATTGTGGAGAAGCAACGCAGCATCAAATTTTACATACAACCGTTAAACCAAGGCGAATTGAGAAAATTTTTATTACGCATCTTCACGGTGATCATATTTACGGATTGCCTGGGCTCCTTGGAAGCCGTTCGTTTCAAGGCGGAGAATCGCTGCTTACTGTATACGGGCCAAAAGGGATTAAAGAATTTATTGAAGTCACGCTGGCTGTAAGTCAAACTCATCTGCAATATCCTCTAGAGATTGTTGAAATAGAAGAGGAAAGTGAAAGTGGAACGATTTTTGAAGATGAAACTTTTTCAGTGGAATTTGGCAAACTTGAACATGGCATTTTATCTTATGGATATCGAGTTGTCGAAAAAGATTTGCCAGGGTCACTGGACGTTCAGCGTTTAAAAGAGATGAATATCCCCCCAGGGCCTCATTATCAGCAGTTAAAAGAAGGGAAAGAAGTAGTATTAAAAGATGGGCGCCTTATTAACGGACAAGAGTTTGTAGGAGAGCCTAAAAAAGGGAAGGTTATTACGGTTTTAGGAGATACAAGAAAGTGCATGCAAAGTGTTCAGCTTGCTATGCATGCGAATGTGTTAATACATGAAGCTACTTTTTCAGCGGGAGACGAGGAGCTTGCTTACAACTATTTTCATTCTACTGCAAAAGAAGCCGCTGAAATTGCTAAAACAGCCTCGGCCGAGCGTCTTATTTTATCTCATATCAGTTCGCGTTACCAAGGAGACGCAGTCAGCCGGCTAGCAGAAGGAGCAAAAGAAATTTTTCCGAATACCGACATAGCAGAAGACTTGAAGCGGTTTACGATTTCATAAAAAAGACGAGGGTACCCTCGTCTTTTTTTACCATCCGCGTTCGTACTGAACGGGTGCTGAAATTGTTTCATTTAGTTCTTTTGCCGCCGTGCGCGGGAAGTACGGATCGCGCAGAAGTTCGCGCGCAACAAAAATTAAATCCGCGCGTTCGCTTTGTAAAATCTCTTCTGCTTGTCGACCAGTTGTAATTAGCCCAACCGCGCCTGTATCAATATTAGCCTGCTGCTTGATTTTATCTGCAAACGGCACTTGATAGCCAGGGTATACGTTGATTGGAGCGTGTACAAGAGCACCGGAACTAACGTCAATTAAGTCGACGCCTTGTTCTTTCATCCATTTTGCAAATGCAACGTGATCATCTACAGTTAATCCACCTTCTGTATAGTCAGAAGCAGAAACACGGACAAATAAAGGACCGTTCCACTCTGTTTTCACAGCGTTAATAATTTCCTTTAAAAAACGATAGCGGTTTTCTGCGCTGCCGCCATATTCGTCGCTGCGTTTATTGCTTAGCGGTGATAGGAATTGATGTACTAAATAACCGTGTGCCGCGTGAAGCTCGATAATATCAAACCCAGCTTCTTTTGAGCGTCGAGCGCTTTCTTTAAAGGCAGAAATCGTTTCATGAATTTGCTCTGTGGTCATTTCCACAGGTTTTTTACTTTTATCATCAAAAGCAATAGCAGAAGGAGCATAAATATCGCCTTCAACAGTTGCTTTACGTCCTGCGTGTGCAAGTTGAATGGCTGTTTTTGCACCGTTTTCTTTTAGCTGTGTCACAAGTTTTGTTAATTCATCTCTTTGCTCATCATTCCAAATTCCCAAGTCTTGAGCTGAAATACGACCTTGTGGGACGACAGCTGAGGCTTCAACCATAATGAGACCTACTTGTCCAACCGCGCGAGTTGTGTAGTGAACCATATGAAAGTCGGTTACTACTCCGTCTTCTTTTTCGCATGAATACATGCACATTGGTGACATTACAATTCGGTTTTTTAATGTTACGTCTTTCACTGTATAAGGTGAAAATAGTTTTGTTGTCATTCGGTTTAACCTCCAATTATTTCGATACTCTAAACAAAAGTTATTATATCACCGCATTGAATTTTCTTTCACATAATCTGCTTATCCATTTTTAATCATAAAAAAACCTCTTTCTTTTTTTTAGAAAGAGGTGAACCTCTACGAACGTTTACTTGAGATTTTTTCGTCAATCGTATCTCCTAAATATTTAGAACGAATGGTAGCTTGTTCAATACACTGCATCATCGCTTCTTGGAAGTTATGAGAAATAAGCTGTTCGATTCCTGCTTCTGTTGTGCCTCCAGGACTCATCACTTCTTTTCGAAGTACGGCTGGCGTTTTAGGCGACTGTTTCAGCATTTCGGCAGCACCGATAAGCGTTTGAAGAATTAGTTCATTTGACACTGACGTATCCAAGCCTTGTTTTTCGGCTGCTTTTTCCATTGCTTCTACTAGATAATAAACATACGCTGGGCCGCTTCCAGATAGTCCTGTTACAGCATGAAGCTGCTCTTCCTCTACAGTTGTAACCGTACCAATCGTTTCAAATAAAGCAGTAGTAACGTTCATATGCTCCGCTGTAGCAAATCTGCCGGATGCAATGGCTGTAGCCGATAATCCAATAGAAGCAGATGTATTTGGCATAGCTCTTACAACCGCTACTTCTTGGTCAAACAAGTTTACAATTGTGGCAGTCGATACACCTGCTAAAACAGAGAGAACGAGGTGATGGGGACGAATATAGGCCTTAATCGTATCGATGCTTTCCGCTACGTCTTTTGGTTTGATAGCAAGCACGACGATATCGCTTTTTTCGATTAACAAGGCATGATTACGCGTAATGTTAATTCCATAGGCGTTTCGAAGTTCGTGAAGTCTTTTATCGTTGCTATGATTTGTTACGGTGATTTGATTGGGGCGAAGCTTTTTATCTGACAGCAGCCCTGAGATCATGGCTTCAGCCATTGATCCAGCTCCAATAAAGGCGATGTTTAGATCCGTTTTCATTAAAATTTCCTCCAGTCATTTGCTATCCAATGAAAACAGATACTGAGAGTTCAGTATCTGTTAAAGGTTTATGTTTGTGTATCTCTTCTTTATAAAATGCATAGTTATCTAAAGATATGAATAAAACTTCACTATATTTCTGTCATTATGCAATGAAAAAGAGAGGGATGTCAATGTAATTTTCAGAAAACGAACGCAATTGTATAAATAAGGGGAAAAATCGTGTAAACTTAAAAGAAAATGCGATGGTAAAGGAGCAAAAATACAGATGAATGAGCAATTATATAAAATTGTGCTGCCTACTCCTTTTGCGGTAGGAGATGTGAATGTTTTTGTTATTAAAGGTCAGACCGTTACGCTAATCGATGCTGGTATTAAAACGGAGGCAGCGTGGTCTGTATTTAAAGAAAAGCTTAATGAAATAGGATTAAAACCAGATGATATTAAGCAAGTTGTCCTAACTCATCACCATCCTGATCACGTAGGAATGCTTGATTTTTTTGATAAAGATATCGCCATCGTCGGTCATGCGAAAAATCAGCCTTGGATCTCCCAGAATCCCGATTTTTTTGAGTGGTACGATTCGTTTTTTGAAGATCACTTTATGAAAGCAGGCGTAGATGAAAGATTTCGCCCCTATTTAAAACGTTTAAAGGCATCAATGAAGTATTCATGTCACCGTTCTCTTACAACTTCTGTGCAGGAAGGTGATTACATTCCGGGCCTAGAGAGTTGGAAAGTGCTTGAAGTGCCCGGTCATGCTCAAAGCCATATTGCATTATACAATGAAAAAACAGCGGTTATGATTGGAGGAGACTTGCTGTTAAAGCATATTTCATCTAATCCGCTTATTGAACCTCCTATGAAACCAAGCGGCGAACGGCCTAAAACGCTTCTTCAATATAATCATTCGTTAAGACGTCTGCTTGACTTAGAGATAAGCTGTATCTATACAGGTCATGGAGATGAAGTATTACATGTCCGTGAACTTGTACAAGAGAGGTTACAAAAGCAAAGAGACCGAGCCGATAAAGTACTTAGCATGATAAAAGAACGCCCTCAAACAGCGTTTGATATTTGCAAACAGCTATTTCCTACTATTTATGAAAAAGAACTAGGGCTAACTCTTTCTGAAACAATTGGTCAGCTCGATTTTTTAGAAGATGCAAATAAAATCATTACACATGAAAAAGAAAGTACGCTTATTTATTCTGTGTGCTCTTAACTTATAAAAAAGGTGTGTTATATTTGAAATCCTCGTTAAAGAACCAACATGTCGTGATTACAGGCGCTTCAGGAGGTCTTGGAGAACATTTAGCTTATGAAGTGGCTAAAAGAGGGGGCGTCCCCGTTTTACTTGCACGTACAGAAGAAAAGCTACAGCGAGTAGCTGAGCAAATTAGTCAACAGTATGGGATTACCTCTTACATATATAAAGCTGACGTAGCGAACGTAGAGGAAGTCAAAAGAGTGGTTGAGAAAATGATGAGTGAAATTAAACGTGTTGATGTGCTGATTAATAATGCAGGCTTTGGAGTATTTGAAGAAGTGAAAGAAGCATCGATTACGACAATTGCATCAATGTTTCAAGTCAATGTTATTGGATTAATTGCATGTACACAAGAAATTTTAGCTTATATGCTAAAAGAAAACAAAGGACATATTATTAACATTGCTTCTCAAGCAGGCAAACTTGCAACACCTAAATCCAGCGGCTATTCAGCTTCTAAACATGCCGTGCTAGGGTTTACTAACAGCCTGCGAATGGAATTAGCGAAAACAGATATTTATGTAACCGCAGTGAATCCAGGTCCTATTCAAACCAACTTCTTTTCAATAGCAGATCAATCAGGAAACTATGAAAAAAGTGTAGAAAAGTTTATGTTAACACCTCAATACGTAGCTAAAAAAACGGTCAATATTATTGGGAAACCAAAGCGAGAAGTAAACTTGCCTAAGTGGATGAATATAGGTTCAAAAATGTATCAGCTTGCCCCGGGGCTCGTAGAAAAATTGGCAGGAGATGCGTTTAATAGAAAATAACCTGTGTTTTAATCACAGGTTACCAATGTTTTTCGTTAATGGTTTTGTTCAGTAAGGCTGTATTTCTATAAATCTACTGCTCGTCTAAAACTTTTGCAGCGCGCACACAAGAGTCGAATTTCCCTTTATGATTTCCGTCGCAAAAGGGCATCTTTTGCGACTGGCCACATCGGCATAGTGAAAACGTGGGCTTTGTTTCAAATTTGTTCCCGTCTGCATCAATTAATTCAACGTCTCCAGTGACACGGAAAGAGCCGTTATCCATTACTTTAATTTGTACTTTTGACATAGAAAAACCTCCTTTTTGTACACATCTATATGAAGCGCCAGAGTTTAATGAAAGCGAGATGTGTATTATACTCATTATATAAGCAATTTTCGTTTGTTTATACAATTAGTTTAAAAGGAGTTAAAGGAAAATGAATATTACCTTTACTGATAAAGCGATAGCAAAAATACAAGAAAAGTACGAGAAAGATTCTTCACTATATTTAAAATTAAAATACGATACGGACGGATGCGGCTGTGTTGTGAGCGGTGTAACGACGCTATGGATTGTTGATGAAAAAGAGAGCGATGATGTAACCATCGAGACGAATTTTGTTCCTGTTCTTGTCGAAAAAACAAAGCAAGTATTTTTAGATGATAATGTGACGGTTGACTACAATGAAAGTGCATATGCGTTTATGCTAAAATGTCCTTCTCAAATTTTAAATCCGCGCATGTCATTTATCGATAAAACAAAAGAAGCGCTTTAATGCGCTTCTTTTTGTATTTTTTCTAAAAATGATTCAATAACTTGTTCATATTCCCCTGGATTATCAGCATACGAGCGGGCATGAGTGCCTACAGGTGCCAAATACATCCGTTTTGCACCCATTTTTTTGGCATGCAACTGCTCCGTCATTTTAGGAAGAATATAGTCATCTTCTTTACTATGGATAAACAGAACAGGATGTTTGATTTGATCTACGACTGAAATGGGAGATACGTCTTTAAATGAATAGCCTTCTCGCCATTTTAAAATAATATTGGCTGCTGGCATCACAAGCTGTTTGGGCAGGTGGAAATCTTGTTTTAAGCGATAGGCAAGAAGTTCTTCCAAGTCTGAAAAAGGGCAGTCGACAATATAAAAATCAGCCCCGTCTTCCATTCCAGCATATAAAAGAGTGGTCGCAGCTCCCATAGACTCCCCGTGAATCCCAAGGGAAATAGTTGAACCGAATTGTTCTTTTACCCAGTGAACAACAGATTGAAGGTCCAGCTTTTCATAATAGCCGTAGCTCGTTGTTTTGCCTTCAGACTTGCCGTGACGGCGATGATCATAAAGAACGACGTTCCATCCAAGCTTCAGAAAAAGCCGAGCATATTTCATAGAGTTCAGTGAATGAACTGTAACTCCATGCGAAATAATTATAAATCGGTTGTGATTGTGTTGTTTAATAACGGTCCCAGCTATGTTATAGCCTAGAGAAGAAGGAAGCACAAATGCTTCTTTAGGAAGAGCGTTATAGACGTTTTCATCATAAAAGCCGTCTTCCGTATCGCGGTCAATAATGACTTTGTCGGTCTTTTTACGGATGTACATCATTTGATTTGTAAAAAAGATGCCAAGAGCGGCAAATGCTCCGAGAACGCTTCCTATTAATAATAGCCATTTTTTCATGATTAGCGGCTCCTTTTGTTAATATAGCTATTATTTATTATAGCATCGCTCTCATAAAAACCTAATTTTTAACGCTGTGCAAACAAAGAGTATTGCTTGCTTTCAATCGGTCTTGAAATGTAAGGAGCGATAAAATCAACTGCTTCAAGCAGCTTTTCTTCATTAATAGAAGTGGAGATACCCATTTCATGAAGCATAAAGACAAGATCTTCGGTAGCTACGTTTCCCGTTGCTCCCTTAGCAAATGGACATCCACCTAGCCCGCCAGCAGATGAATCGAACCTGTTAATACCGGCTTGCAGAGCTGCGTAGATATTTGCAATAGCCAATCCTCTCGTATCGTGAAAGTGGGCAGCAAGTAGCGTGTGGGGGAAACTTTGTTTTAATTTCGAGAAAAGTGAAAATACATCTTTAGGATTTGCCATGCCGATTGTATCGGCAACGCTTAGCTCATCCACTCCAGCTTCCACAAAGCTTTCGCAAAGGCTCAGCACGTCACGTTCATTTGTTTTTCCTTCATACGGGCAATAAAAGGCGGTGGAAATACAGGTGCGAATAAAACATTCTTGCTGCTTAAGCTGCTGAATGAGAGGAAGCAGCGTTTGTACAGCTTCTTCGGTGTTTTTGTTAATATTTTTTTGATTAAAGGTATCGCTTACGCCAATAAAAAGCGCAACCGAGCGGCAATCAGCTTGCAGTGCCTTTTCCAAGCCTTTTTGATTCGGCACCAGTACAATGTTCCGGCATGGATCAGGCTGAAATATAGGTGCAATAGTAGAAGCATCTTTCATTTGAGGAACCCATTTTGGAGAAACAAAGGATGTAATTTCGATTTCGGATAGTCCAGCTTCTTTTAATTTTTTGATAAAATTAATTTTTTTATCAGTTGGAACAAAATTTTTTTCATTTTGAAGTCCATCTCGTGGACCAACTTCTATAATTGTTACTTTTTCAGGAAATCCCATAAACCGCTCTCCTCCCACAATGTAAACGCTTACTAATATTTATTTTAATTCTAAAAAATTAAAATTCAATAAAAATTATAAATTTTTACAAAAAAAGAGGAATTTCGCAAGCGATGTCGAAATTAATACAAGTGACAGTTAATCACAGTAATCAAACAGTAAGGAGAGGTTTTCGACATGGGTCAAACAGAAGTAGTCATTGTAAGCGCTGTACGTACAGCAATCGGCAGCTTTGGGGGAAGCTTACAAAATGTATCCGCAACAACTTTAGGTGGTACTGTAATTAAAGAAGCTTTAAACAAAGCAGGGGTATCAGCAAACGAAGTAGATGAAGTTATTATGGGAAATGTCTTACAAGCAGGTTTAGGACAAAATCCAGCACGACAAGCAACTTTAGCAGCAGGTTTACCTGAAACTGTTTCAGCATTAACCATCAATAAAGTATGCGGATCAGGACTAAAAGCAGTACATCTCGCTACACAGGCGATTCTTGCTGGGGATGCTGATGTGATTGTTGCTGGTGGAATGGAAAACATGAGCCAAGCACCATATCTATTAAAAAATGCACGCAACGGGTTTAAAATGGGCGATCAAAAAGTAGTCGACAGCATGATCCAAGATGGATTATGGTGTGCATTTAACGACTACCATATGGGCGTTACAGCTGAAAACCTGTGTGATAAATATGAAATTACTCGCGACGAACAAGATGCATTTGCAGCTTCAAGTCAGCAAAAAGCAGAAGCGGCTATTCAATCTGGTCGTTTCGCAGATGAAATTGTGCCAGTAGAAGTGCCTGGAAGAAAAGGCCAAGTAACAATTTTTGAACAAGATGAGTTCCCACGCGCAGGCACAACGGCTGAAAGTCTAGGGAAACTACGTCCAGCCTTCAAAAAAGACGGTTCTGTAACAGCTGGTAATGCATCTGGTATCAATGACGGTGCAGCTGCAGTAGTGGTAATGAGCCGTAAAAAAGCAGACGAGTTAGGCCTAACACCATTAGTGTCTATTAAAGCTAATGCAACTGCCGGAGTAGACCCAAGTATTATGGGAATCGGTCCTGTAAGCGCAGTGAAAAAGGCGCTGGAAAGAGCAGCTGTTTCATTAGAAGATGTTCAATTAGTAGAAGCAAACGAAGCATTCGCTGCACAGTCAATCGCTGTGGATCGTGAACTTCAATTCAACCATGATATTTTAAATGTAAACGGTGGAGCAATTGCGCTTGGACATCCTATTGGTGCAAGTGGTACACGTGTCCTGGTTTCACTTATTCATGAAATGCAAAAACGCGACGCAAAACTTGGTTTAGCAACGTTATGTATTGGCGGAGGCCAAGGTGTTGCAACAATCGTTGAACGTCCTTAATTTTTGATATAGCTTTAACAAACATTAAAGCTATATCACAACGCCACAGATTCCAAACATACTGCTTTGGAACTCGTGGCGTTTTTGTTTTTTTTTGAATTTTGTCTACTAATATAACTTTTTTGACAAAAAAATGATTAAATTATAATTTTTAGTTATATATATATTTAAAAAGAAATAAAAATCTTTTATAATAGATTAGAAAGCGTTTTCAAAAATAACGAAGGGGTGGTTATGTATGAAACAAGTACATACGTCGTTTAAAGAAGCGGTGAAAGATATTCACGACGGTGCTACAATTATGGTCGGTGGTTTTGGTTTATGTGGAATTCCGGAGAATTTGATTTTAGCGTTAGTTGAAACAGGGGTAAAAGATTTAACCGTAATTTCAAATAACTGCGGCGTAGACGACTGGGGACTTGGACTGCTTCTGAAAAACAAACAAATTAAAAAGATGATTGGCTCTTACGTGGGAGAAAATAAAGAGTTTGAAAGACAAGTATTGTCAGGAGAAATTGAAGTAGAATTGCTACCTCAAGGCACGCTAGCTGAAAAGATTCGCGCTGGCGGAGCGGGCATACCTGCATTTTATACACCAGCAGGAGTGGGAACACCCATTGCTGAAGGAAAAGAAGTTCGCGTGTTTGATGGGAAAGAATATTTACTAGAAGAGGCGTTAAAAGCTGATTTTAGTTTGGTTAGAGCTTGGAAAGCCGATCATATGGGGAATTTAGTGTATAACAAGACAGCGCGCAATTTCAGCCCAATGATTGCAGCAGCAGGAAAAGTGACGATAGCAGAAGTGGAGGAACTTCATCCAACAGGTTCACTTGATCCAAATATTATCCACACACCTAGTGTATATGTTCAATCGTTAATTATTGGTGAACAAGAAAAACGTATTGAACGTTTAACCGTTCAAAAATAACAAAAGGGGAGAGATTTTTCATGATTGAAAACGGCGTGAACGTGAGAGAGCGAATTGCAAAACGTGCTGAAAAAGAAATTTTGGACGGATTTTATGTGAACCTTGGAATTGGTATTCCAACGCTTGTGGCTAATCATATCTCAGATAATAAAACGGTGGTGCTTCAGTCTGAAAATGGTCTGTTAGGCATTGGACCATATCCGAAAGAAGGAGAAGTAGATCCTGATTTAATTAATGCAGGTAAAGAAACCGTAACGGCGACAAAAGGGGCTTCTTACTTCGACAGTGCTGAATCGTTTGGCATGATTCGAGGAGGGCATATTAATATTGCGATTTTAGGAGGCATGGAAGTCTCAAAAACTGGTGACTTAGCTAACTGGATGATTCCTGGGAAAATGATTAAAGGAATGGGCGGTGCAATGGATTTAGTTCATGGAGCGCAGCGCATCATTGTTATTATGGAACATGTGACGAGAAAAGATGAGCCTAAAATCTTAAATGAGTGCAGTCTCCCTCTGACAGGAAAAGAGGTAGTAGATCGTATTATTACAGATAGAGCGGTCATTGATATTACGGCAGAAGGGCTAAAACTTGTTGAAGTAGCGAAAGGCTATACGGTAGAAGATATTCAACAGTCTACAGAGCCAACTTTAATCATTGATGAACATGTAAAACTAGATGCATTTTGATTTTTGGTAACAAAAGCAAGAATATGATACAATATCTCTCAATTAAAGTAGCGGGGGAATTGTGATGGGTAAAAAAAAGCAAAAACAATCAGTACAAAAACAAAACGATAAGCTCAGTATCAAAGATCAGCTAAATGATAGCTTATTAAAACAGCTTCAAGCTAAAAAACAGGCGCTTTCTTTAAAGGAAGAAGAGCAGAAAGAAACAGAGCGTAAAGAAGCTGCTCGAATTCGAAAAGAAAAAGAAAAAAATAAATCGTTTGAAGAACTGTTAAATGAAAGTGATATGAACTGGTCCGAGTTTAAAAAATAAAAGCGCCGATAAAGGCGCTTTTATTTTTTAACGATGAGCTTCATATTGATTTGCTTTAAAGATCGATTGCAGCTTGCTCACTTCAGTAGGCTGTAGCGGGGAGGTCTCGACAGCCTTTACGTTTTCACGAAGCTGTGAAGAAGAGCTTGCTCCTGCTACAACTGAGGCTACCGCAGGATTAGCTAAACAGTATTGAAGTGCAGTTGAATTCAGAGAGTGATTTGGTCGTACGTGACGAAATGCTTCAATCGTTTTTGCTAATTCCGTACCGCTATAGTCTAAGTATCCCTTACCTTCGAATGAAGCAAGCTTTTGCTCTCCTTTTTCGGTTAGCAGCCCCTTGGCTACTGGACCTCTGGCCACAACGCTAATGCCCTTATCGTGTAAAAGGGGAAGAGCACTTTCTTCAGGACGTCTGTCTAACAAGCTGTATTGCATCATTACGCTGACAATAGAAGAGTTTTGCACATACTCTCGAATTACATTCGGGCGGATAGATGAAATACCATAGTAGCGAATGACGCCTTCTTGTTTTAATTCTTCAAATGCTTCAATCGTTTCTTCAATATTGTCTTCAACCGTCCCTCCGTGCAGTTGATATAAATCGATGTAATCCGTTTGAAGCCGGCGCAGGCTTTCTTTTACTTCATCTTTTATGTAAGATTTAGACGGATCCCATGTCCAGCTGTCTTTTGCATCATTCCAGCGATTTCCTACTTTTGTGGCTAAAACAATATCATGTCTGCGGTTTTTTAGAGCTTGTCCCACAAACTCCTCGTTTAAGCCAAAGTCATATAAATCTGCTGTATCAAAATAATTAACTCCATATTCCAGAGCTTCATCAATCATATTGACAGCGTGTTTCTGTTCCGTTCCAAGAGACATGCATCCTAAACCTAATGTACTGACGAGCAAATCTGAAGTACCTAAGCGTCTTTTTTCCATATATGTCACTCCTTATTTTTTACTTGTTTTTATCTATTGTAGCGCTATGATAGAGGGAAACTCAAATAAGAAGATTAAAAAACTGCAGCACAATTAGTGTCTGCAGTCTGCTTGTTGTTTGTAAGAATTAAAATTTTGAGAGATAGCGTTCGTCCACTCATCAACATACTGAAATTGTTCGCCGTATTCTTTTAACTTTTGCTTGATTTCCCATGCTTTACCGACCAAAATGATTTGCTTCTCGTGAACATAAACTTTCATTTTTTCTACCTCCCAAGATTCGTATGATAGAATATATGTAAGAGTCAAAAAAATAGAACGAGGTGTAGAAAATGGATCATTTAACAGAAAAAATGCTCTCTTCTGAAAAGCTGTTTGGAGGCAGAGTAATTGATTTGTACTTAGAAGAAGTAGAGCTTCCAAACGGAAAAACGAGTACAAGAGAAGTAGTTAAGCATCCTGGAGCCGTAGCTGTCATTGCGTTAACAAACGATCATAAAATGGTTATGGTCAAACAGTATCGCAGGCCGATGGATCGTATTTTGGTCGAAATTCCAGCCGGCAAGCTAGAAAAAGGAGAAGAGCCGATTGTGACGGCAAAACGTGAGTTAGAAGAAGAAACAGGCTATACCACAGATTCGCTTAGCCATATTATTTCTTTTTATACATCACCCGGTTTTGCAGATGAGTTGGTTCACCTTTATTTAGCGGAAGATTTAAAAGTGATGACCACCAAAGCAGAATTAGACGAAGATGAATTTGTTGAAGTAATGGAAGTTACCGTAGATGAGGCGCTTACTCTTATTCAAAACAAAGAAATTTATGATGCAAAAACAGCCTATGCTGTGCAGTACTTACAGTTAAAAAGCGGATTAGGAGAGTAAGAGAGTTTTTTCTTTGACATACGAACGGCAATCTAGCAATTTAAGGGAAAATCCGAACGATGAATAGAGATTCTTGATGGAGAATCAAATTCGTTCGGATTTTTTTAAGGTGATGGTGGACGTAGATTTGATAGATTCAAAAGATTCTTGGCATAGTTTTTGTACTCTATCATACACTCTATTAAGCGATTAATAGGAGGAAGACGATGAGAAAAAAACAATTGCCGTTATCGTATGCAAGACATTTTCAAGAAAACAGTTCTATTTATTTATTTGTAACCGTGCTGTTTTTAATGGGAATTATTTTTGGGGCTATTGTTGTAAATAGTTTGACTCTTGATCAAAAAGAAGACCTGTACTTCTATTTAAACAGGTTCTTCGGACAGGTAAAGAGTGGAGAAGTAGCAAGCAGCGTTGAAATGTTTCAGCAAAGTTTTTTTCACAATGTTAAATACTTAGGGCTCATTTGGATATTAGGAATTGCCATTATTGGTTTGCCCGTAGTGTTGATTCTGCTGTTTTTAAAAGGTATGGTAATTGGTTTTACCGTAGGCTTTTTAGTCAATCAAATGGGACTCTCTGGGTTTGCCCTATCTTTTGTATCTGTTATGCCGCAAAATATCTTTCTCATACCGGCATTTCTGATCTTGTCTGCGGCTTCAGTTGCCTTTTCTTTGAAGCTCGTGCGGCAGCAGTTTTTTAAAAAAGCAGCGGAGCCTATTTCCGCATCCTTTTTACGCTATAGCGGCACGATGATTGCAATGATATGTTTGGTTGCCTGTGCAGCTACAGTTGAAGCTTACGTATCACCTACTTTAATGAAAAGTGTAATGGCTCTATTAAATAAGTAAGAATAAGTATTAAGTAAAAAGAATTCTTTTTTCTTATTAAGAATAACTTTATTTTGACACCCTCGACACATCTGATATAATGGATTAGTGAATGGCGAGGGAGGGAATAATTATGGAAAGTCGAATTGAGCGAATTAAGCAGCAGTTGCACTCAGCTAGCTATAAATTGACACCTCAACGTGAGGCGACTGTAAGAGTACTTCTTGAACATGAAGAGGATCATTTAAGTGCCGAAGATGTATATCTCCTCGTCAAGGAAAAGTCTCCGGAAATTGGATTGGCAACTGTTTATCGTACGTTAGAATTGTTAACTGAACTTAAAATTGTTGATAAAATAAACTTTGGCGATGGCGTTTCTCGCTACGATTTAAGACAAGAAGGAGCCGCACACTTTCATCATCACCTTGTGTGTATGGAATGTGGATCTGTGGACGAAATTCAAGAAGATTTGCTTGAAGACGTTGAAGAAATTGTGGAAAAGCAATGGAATTTTAAAATTAAAGATCACCGCTTGACATTTCATGGCATTTGCCATCGCTGTCAGGATAAAGAAGACAAGCAGTAAAAGCCTTTTCCCTAATGGAGAAGGTTTTTTGTTGTACATAAATAGAAAAAAATAACGAGGTTACAAGCTACATGGTTTTATAGAAAGGAAGGAAATGACCAGGAGAGAACTCAGCGTATAAAGGCAAGAAACATGTATAAAACCTGTCCCAATTGGCATATCTTCTAATAGAATCAAAAATTGGAGGAATTGTTTCATGAAATCATGGGCTGAAATGGTATATAATACATGTAAAGTATTTATCTTATTTACAGGGTTTACTCTTTTGTTTTATTTTGGAATGATATGGGTATCTCAAGAATATCAAAATTATAAACGTTATGATGAGCCGTCGGGTTCAGCAGTTAAAGTCATGCAAGCAAGTGTGAACAAAGATCAGACGTGGCTGGAGCGTTTATTTATGTTTTATCAAAACGGGGAGTAGAGGCTATTGAATGATCAAATTCAAGATTTTATTCATTATTTAGTAGTAGAGCGGGGGCTGGCAAAAAATACGATTGATTCGTATGAACGAGATTTAAAAAAGTATGCTCAATATTTAGAGCATGTAGAGCAGCTGAAATCATTTAATGAAGTAACAAGACTACACATCGTTAATTTTCTAAAATATTTAAGTGATCAGCAAAAGTCATCTAAAACGATTGCGAGACATGTGGCTTCAACTAGATCTTTTCATCAATTCTTACTAAGAGAAAAAGCAGCGGATACAGATCCATCCGTTCATATTGATACTCCGCAGCTTGAGCGCAAGCTGCCAAAAGTGCTAAATGCAGAGGAAGTAGAGGCGCTGTTAAATGTGTTTGATACTTCGACACCTTTTGGCATACGAGACAAAGCGATGCTTGAGTTGCTTTATGCTACTGGAATTCGTGTGTCTGAACTCGTTAACTTAAATATTGATGATGCACATTTGACGATGGGATTTATTCGCTGTATCGGAAAAGGGAATAAAGAAAGAATTGTCCCCATCGGAAGGTTGGCAACGGAGGCGATTGAAGAGTACTTACAGCATGGCCGGAGTATTTTAACAAAGCAAAAGGAACAGGACAAAGCACTCTTTGTTAATCATCATGGAAGGCGTTTAACAAGGCAGGGATTTTGGAAAATATTAAAAAAGTTAGCTTCTGAAGCAAAAATTGAAAAAGAATTAACTCCACATACTTTACGGCATTCGTTTGCTACTCATTTGTTAGAGAACGGCGCGGACTTGAGAGCCGTTCAAGAAATGCTTGGGCATGCGGATATTTCGACCACTCAAATTTATACACATGTTACAAAAGCACGTTTAAAAGATGTATACAATCAGTTTCATCCGCGAGCGTAGGAAGATTCCAATGTCCAGTGAGTTTATAGACATTGGTTTTTTTGATTGAAAACACTTTCATTCATATGTACAAAAAAATAAAAAGCGTCTATACTAATAGAGAGGTCAGACTTCTGACCAATAAGAGAAGATGGTTAAATTATTTCCAAACGGGAATTTTATAGAGAATAAATAAATTGATATTTGGAGGGAATAAAATGGCGCATACATATAAACGTGTATTTTTAATTGTCATGGATTCAGTAGGTATCGGTGAATCACCGGATGCTGAAAAATACAATGATAAAGGTGCCGATACGTTTGGTCATATTGCAGAGCACTGCAACGGTCTTCATATGCCTAATATGGCTAAGCTGGGTCTAAGCAATATCCGTGAAATTAAAGGAATTGATAAAGCTGAAAAACCGCTCGCTTACTACACAAAAATGCAGGAAGCTTCTGCAGGAAAAGATACAATGACAGGTCATTGGGAAATTATGGGCCTTAATATTGATACGCCTTTTAATGTGTTTCCAGACGGATTTCCAGAAGAGCTAATTTCACAACTAGAAGAAAAAACAGGTCGAAAAATCATTGGAAACAAACCAGCATCTGGTACAGAAATTTTAGATGAGCTAGGAAACCAACATATGGAAACAGGTGACTTAATCGTCTATACATCAGCGGATTCTGTTTTACAAATTGCTGCTCATGAAGAAATTGTTCCAATTGATGAATTGTACAAAATTTGTGAGATTGCTCGTGAATTAACGCTAGATGATCCATATATGATTGGACGTGTTATCGCTCGCCCGTTTTTAGGTGAACCAGGTAACTTTACACGTACATCCAATCGTCATGACTATGCATTAAAGCCTTTTGGACGTACAGTAATGAATGAATTAAAAGACAATGACATCGATGTTATTGCTATCGGTAAAATTTCTGATATTTACGACGGAGAAGGGGTCACAAAATCTCTTCGTACCAAATCGAATATGGACGGCATGGATAAGCTAGTTGATACATTAAACATGAACTTCACAGGCTTAAGCTTCTTAAATTTAGTTGATTTTGATGCTCTCTATGGCCATCGCCGCGATCCACAAGGATATGGGCAAGCGCTTGAAGAATATGATGCACGCTTGGAAGAAGTATTTGATTTATTAAAAGAAGATGATTTATTGATTATTACAGCGGATCATGGAAATGACCCTGTTCATCATGGGACAGACCATACGCGTGAATACGTGCCGCTTCTTGTGTACAATAAAGGCATGCAAGAAGGAAAAGAACTTTCTATTCGTCAAACGTTTGCGGATATTGGCGCAACGGTAGCAGAAAATTTTGGCGTAACAATGCCTAAGCATGGAAAAAGTTTTTTAAAAGAGCTGGATTAAGCAGGGGGAATGGAGTATGAAAAAAGAATATATTGAAAAAGCAGCAGCATATATTAAAAATCAATCAGCTGTTACACCAACAATTGGGCTTATTTTAGGTTCTGGACTAGGGGTATTAGCTGACGAAATTGAAGGCGCGGTAAAAATTCCGTATAACGACATTCCTGAGTTCCCGGTTTCAACAGTTGAAGGTCACGCAGGTCAATTAGTAATAGGTACTATTCATGACGTACCGGTTGTAGCTATGCAAGGACGTTTTCACTTTTATGAAGGGTATGCTCTTGATAAAGTAACATTTCCAGTACGCGTAATGAAAGAAATCGGTGTAGAAACGTTGATTGTAACGAATGCAGCAGGCGGAGTAAACGAATCCTTTAATCCAGGAGACTTAATGATTATTTCTGATCATATTAATAATTTTGGAACAAATCCTTTGATTGGACCTAATGACTCTGATTTCGGAGTAAGGTTCCCGGATATGTCAACTGCTTACTGCAAGGATCTTCGTCAATTAGCGAAGAAAGTAGGAGCTGATTTAAATATCGCCTTACAAGAAGGTGTATATGTAGGAAATACAGGTCCAACATATGAAACGCCTGCTGAAGTGCGCATGCTTCGCATTATCGGGGGAGACGCGGTCGGTATGTCTACAGTGCCAGAAGTGATTGTGGCACGCCATGCAGGTATGAAAGTGCTAGGTATTTCTTGTATTTCTAATATGGCAGCTGGTATTTTAGATCAGCCGTTAAATCATGAAGAAGTAATTGAAACGACTGAAAAAGTAAAACAGCAGTTTTTATCGCTTGTAAAAGAAGTAGTAAAGCAGCTTCCAGCTTATCAAAAATAAGAAGAAAATATGACTTCAAGCATCGAGAATTTCTCGATGCTTTTTTTATTTCCCTTAGTATAAATCGATTATACCTTGGAAAAAATAGGTTGTATAAAGAATGGAGGTTTGTGGAGATGAAGCGAACTATTGTAAAGTTACTCGTTGTCATATTTTTATTTCCACTTATGACGCAACCTGTTTTAGCCGCAGAAAAAAAGAGTTCCGAGCTTGCTGACAGTGCTAGGTCAGCTATTTTAATTGAACGGGATACAGGAAAAATTCTATACGAAAAAAATAGTAATCAAGAACTTCCCCCTGCCAGTATGACTAAAATTATGACAATGATTTTAATTATGGAGGCTTTGGATAAAGGGAAAATTACCTTAAAAGATAAAGTGCGGGCAAGTGAATATGCCGCTTCAATGGGAGGCTCACAAATCTTTTTAGAGCCCGGAGAAGAAATGACGGTAAATGATTTGCTAAAAGGGATTGCGATAGGTTCTGGTAACGATGCTTCTATGGCAATGGCTGAATATTTAGCTGGATCAGAAGAAAAATTTGTAGCAAAGATGAACCAAAAAGCGAAAGAGCTTGGTTTGACTCATACAAAATTTCAAAATCCGACAGGCCTGCCCGTAGAAAATCACTATAGCACAGCTCATGATATGGCCATGATGGGCAGAGAGCTGCTAAAGTATGAAAAAATTATTAACTATACGAGTAAATACGAAGCTTATTTACGCACGGATACAGATAAGAAGTTTTGGTTAGTAAATACAAATCGCTTAGTGAAGTTTTATCCCGGCGTTGATGGACTCAAAACTGGATTTACAGGTCAAGCTAAGTATTGCTTAACAGCTACCGCTAAAAAAGGAAATATGCGTGTCTTAGCCGTTGTATTCGGTGCAAGCACGCCAAAAGACCGCAATAATCAAGTAACCAAAATGTTAGACTACGCATTCAGTCAATATACCACGAAGCCTTTATACAAAAAAGGAGACGTTATTACCAAAATAGATGTAAACAAGGGTAGCGAAGATCAGGTAACAGCCGTTACGTCTGAGCCTATTTCTGTTTTATTGAAAAAAGGAAATGCAGCCAAAGACGTTAAAACAGAAGTGAAAATGAACGAGAAGCTAAATGCGCCTATTCAAAAAGGCGACAAAATTGGAACGTTGACCATTAAGAAGGATAACAAAGTAGTTAGTTCTTCACCGCTTCTTGCAAAAGAAGATATCGATGCTGCTTCTTGGTGGAAGATATTCAAACGTACATTCTCTATTTTCTCTCAAACATCGTAAACAGCTAAATGTGACGAAATAGAACTAGTTTTGTCGGTGAGAAGGATTCTATTCTGTCGGCAGCGAAAGACTGACTATAAGATTTCCGAGGAGGTTTGTATAGTGAGTCTTTCGATTGAATTGGAATTCAAACAAGATGTCTTGTTGGTTCGATTAACAGGAGAATTAGATCATCATACGGCAGAAGAGCTAAGAGGCAAAATCACCGAAGCGATAGAGAAGGAATCTATCAGCCATTTGATTTTAAATCTACAGCATTTAACCTTTATGGACAGCTCTGGCTTAGGGGTTATTTTAGGGAGATACAAACAGGTTCATAATAACGGCGGAGAAATGGTTGTATGCGCTATTTCTCCTGCCGTAGAACGTTTGTTCAATATGTCAGGCTTATTTAAAATTATTCGTTTTGAACCTAATGAAGAAAACGCGCTTCAAAAATTGGGGGTGGCATAATGAAAAATCAAATGAACCTCCAGTTTTCCGCGCTTAGTCAAAATGAATCGTTTGCCCGCGTCACTGTAGCATCATTTATCACGCAGTTAGATCCAACAATGGATGAGTTAACAGAAATTAAAACAGTCGTATCTGAAGCAGTAACAAATGCTATTATTCACGGCTACGAAAGCAATCCGGATGGTGTGGTATATATTTCTGTGACGCTTCATGAAGACGGTGTAGTTGAGCTGATGATTCGTGATGAAGGAATTGGTATCGATAACGTGGATGAAGCCAAGCAGCCTTTATACACAACGAAACCAGATCTAGAACGTTCTGGAATGGGTTTCACCATAATGGAAAACTTTATGGACGAAATTCGAGTGGAGTCTACTGTATTAGAAGGTACGACCTTATATTTAAAAAAGCACTTAACAAATAGTAAAGCGCTATGTAATTAAGGAGACTTGCCAATGGATGTGGAGGTCAAAAAAAATAAAAACGAACCGTATTTAAAGGATCATGAAGTTAAAGACCTCATCAAGCGCAGTCAGCAAGGTGATCAAATTGCACGAGATACAATCGTCCAAAAAAATATGCGGCTCGTTTGGTCGGTTGTTCAACGTTTTATTAACCGTGGTTATGAGCCCGATGATTTATTTCAAATTGGATGTATAGGGCTATTAAAGTCCGTTGATAAATTTGACTTATCGTATGATGTTAAATTTTCAACATATGCTGTTCCAATGATTATTGGTGAAATTCAGCGATTTATTCGTGATGATGGTACGGTAAAGGTTAGCCGCTCGCTGAAAGAAATGAGTAATAAAATACGTAAAGCAAAAGACGAGCTTTCCAAATTACTTGGACGCGTCCCTACAGTCGCTGAGGTTGCAGAACATTTGGATCTCACTCCTGAAGAAGTAGTGCTAGCTCAAGAAGCTAATCGTGCTCCTTCGTCTATTCACGAGACCGTCTATGAAAATGACGGAGATCCAATTACCCTTCTTGACCAAATTGCTGATCATACCGAAGCGAAGTGGTTTGATAAAATTGCTTTAAAAGAAGCAATTGAAGAACTTGATGAGCGTGAAAAGCTCATTGTCTATTTGAGGTATTACAAAGACCAAACTCAGTCCGAAGTGGCCGCAAGGCTGGGAATTTCTCAGGTTCAGGTATCGAGGCTTGAGAAGAAAATCTTAAAACAAATGAAGCTGCATATGAATGACACATAATATTTAAGAAGCAATCCGTTTTGCTATTCAAAGAAGAATAGTGAAACGGATTGCTTTTTTTGTTTGGTAATTAATGGTCTGTTCAGAAATGTGAATTAGAAAATTTAAGAAAATCCATACTACACGTACAGGGAGATAATGAATCGTAAGGTGTGATATGAATGGAAAACGTTCTTTATCTTAAAATGAGGCATCGTATTCAAGTAAAACCTGATGAGGCTGTAAATATTGGACAATTAGCAATGGTTATAGCAGGAGATTCTGTTCAAAAGCAAATTGAAAAGCTAATTGTATATCAAGTAAGTATGAGCGATCGAAATATTATCATTGTTGACTTAATGAAGGTAATTGAAAAAGTTGCCTCTCAGTATCCGCACTTAGACATTCAGACGATTGGACCCGCTCAAACAATTGTAGAGGTCGTGTATAAAAAGAAACAATATTCCTTTTTGTTTTTTCTAGCTGTTTGGTTTCTTCTCTTTATCGGAGCTGCTTTAGCAATTATGAACTTTCACGAAGATGTGAGTATGAGACAAGTACATCAAAAATTGTTCTATATGCTGACCGGTCTGAGAGATAAGCAGCCTTTGCTGATTCAAGTGCCTTACTCTATAGGTTTGGGGCTGGGAATGATTCTGTTTTTTAACCACGTCTTTAGAAAACGAATTAATGAAGAGCCTAGTCCTCTCGAAGTCGAAATGTTTAATTACCAGCAAGACTTAGATCAATACGTCATTATGCACGAGAATAAAGAAAGTATGAAAAAAATTGATGATCATTAACATTGTGATGACCATTGTAATTGGACTTGCGGGAGGACTGGCTGCAGGTGCTGGGTTTGTAGCATTTTTAACGGTGTTAGGCATTATTCCGCGTTTGATGCAGCTGACGAAAACCATGAAATACATTCAAGCATATGAGTGGGGAGTCGTAGGTGGTGCTGTTACAGGGGGGTGGTGCAGTCTTCATCAATACACATGGCAGTTTCCTGTGGTATTTATTATGATCATAGGTCTAACGAGCGGTATTTTTATTGGGATGCTGGCAGCAGCGTTAACAGAAGTGCTTAATGTATTGCCGACGTTAACGAAACGTATAGGAATGGAAGGAAAGCTTATTTTATTGTTAATGGCGATTGTACTAGGCAAAGTATGCGGATCATTATTTCATTGGATTTATTTTGTTAATCAATAAGAAAAGGATGTATGTAACGTGGCAAATAATCAAAAATTAAAAGATAACTATCAAGAAAGCATTAAACCATTTCAGCCTAAACCTTCATATGTGGCAAATTGCCTAAAAGCCTTTTTGGTAGGGGGAATCATTTGTACATTAGGACAGGCAATTCAAAATTTCTATATTGCATTTTTTGACTTTAATGAAAAAAATGCAGGTAACCCTACCGTTGCAACCCTTATTTTAATATCTGCGCTTTTAACCGGGTTTGGGATATACGATCGTATTGGTCAATTCGCAGGTGCAGGTTCAGCTGTTCCTGTTACGGGTTTTGCCAATTCCATGACGAGTGCAGCGCTTGAACATCGAAGTGAAGGAATTGTTCTCGGAGTTGCGACGAACATGTTTAAACTGGCCGGAAACGTCATTGTATTTGGAACGGTTTCCGCTTACGTTGTAGGAATCATTCGCTACCTTTTTAAAACTTATTTGCTATGAAAAGAGGGGGATTATGAGAAAAACTGGAAAGCAAACGTGGGTTTATGAAAATCCTATTTATATTAATGCTACAGGAACAGCAGTAGGTCCAAAAGAAGCAGATGGACCGTTGGGAGAAACATTTGATATTACACATAAAGATTTGCACTGTGAAGAAGACAACTGGGAGTTAGCTGAAAGAAGACTGATGACGGAATCCATTGATTCCTGCTTGCAAAAAATAAATTTATCCTATGAAGACGTTGATTTGTTTTTGGCTGGAGATTTATTAAATCAAAACGTAACGGCTAATTTTGTAGCTCGGCATAATCAAATTCCTTTTCTATGCATGTTTGGGGCTTGCTCCACATCAATGGAAACGCTGGCAACAGGAGCAGCTCTTGTGGATGCGGGATTTGCTAATCGTGTTATTGCATCAGCGAGCAGTCATAACGCAACGGCTGAGCGCCAATTTCGAAATCCTACCGAGTACGGAGGACAAAAACCAGATACGGCAACAGCAACCATTACGGGAGCAGGGGCAGCGCTGGTCTCGAAAGAAAAAGGTATTGTGCGTCTGACGTCTGCAACGATTGGTCGGGTAATGGATTATGGGATTAAAAATGCAAACGATATGGGTTCTGCTATGGCACCAGCTGCTGCAGATACCATTCAAAGACATTTGGAAGACTTAAACATCGCTCCAAGCGAGTATGATCTTATTTTAACAGGAGATTTATCTGGTGTAGGCAGTCCAATCTTAAAACAGCTGCTCAAGGACGAAGGCTACGATATATCAACCAATCATAATGATTGCGGATTAATGGTATATCGCCCCGACCAAAATGTATTTGCAGGAGGAAGCGGCTGCGGCTGTTCGGCTATTGTCACATATGGGCATATTTTAAATGAATTAAAATCAGGAAACTTAAAGAAAGTGTTTATGGTGGCAACAGGAGCTCTTTTAAGTCCAACGATGATTCAGCAAAAAGAGTCAATTCCAACAATTGCTCATGGCGTTGTCTTAGAACATATTGGGGAGGGGGGATGATCAATGGAGTATATAATAGCTTTTGCTGTAGGAGGAATCATTTGCGTTATTGGGCAGCTGTTGCTTGATCTTGCTAAGCTTACTCCAGCGCATGTTATGAGTTCGTTTGTAGTTGCAGGAGCGATTTTAGATGGATTTGGTCTTTATGATAAGTTAATTGAATTTGCTGGCGCCGGAGCGACGGTTCCAATTACAAGCTTTGGTCATTCTTTGTTGCACGGAGCGATGAAGCAAGCGGATGACCACGGATTTATTGGGATTGGGATTGGGATTTTTGAACTTACCTCAGCTGGAATTTCAGCAGCTATTTTATTTGCTTTTATTATTGCGTTAATCTTTAAACCGAAAGGATAAAAGATTATGAAAAAAAGAAGGGTCATTATTGTAACCGATGGGGATGAATATGCGCGCAAAGCCATTGAGCATGTAGCCCAATCGGTTGGTGGCAGATGCATTTCGAGGTCATATGGAAACCCTACTACGTTAACAGGTAGTCAAACAGTAGATTTAATTCTTCAAGCACCATATGACCCCGTCTTTGTGATGTTTGACGATAGCGGTTTCTTAGAGGAAGGACCTGGGGAAATTGCTTTGCTCCATGTAGCAAAGCATCCTCAAGTAGAAGTTCTTGGAGTGATCGCTGTTGCATCACGTACTCATCAAAGCGAATGGACAAGAGTGGATGTGACCATTGATCGTTTTGGGGAAATATCGCATTACGGCGTGGATAAAAGCGGAATTCAAGAGTTAGAAGTCGGACGAATTAATGGAGATACAGTTTACTGCTTGGACCAGCTCGATATTCCCTTAGTTGTAGGAATAGGGGATATCGGCAAAATGGCCAGGATGGATGATATTAAACTGGGATGTCCTGTTACAGAAAAAGCAGCAAGACTTATTTTAGAAAGGAGCGGTTCGTTTGGGTAAGCCAGCAGAGCAGAAAACAGCTATTTTTTCAAAAGTGCAAAAAAACGATCAGTGGTTCAAAGAAAACGCTAGCATGAACACAAGTTTTGATGTGGGCGTGCGCAAGCTACTTATTTTAGATCGAGAAGTTCATGTTTATTATGTAACAGGACTGTGCGATAGTTCATTTATCATTGAAATTACAAAAGTCCTCGTTCAGATTAATGATAATGAAGTTGAACGGGCAAAGCTAAAGGATATTGTTGAAAACCGTCTTATTCATCAGCAAGTCAAGCCTTTAAAGACGCTGGATGATGGAATGGTGTCGGTTTTATCAGGACTGCTATTCGTTTTAATTGACGGTGAAGAAGTTGGCTTTGAAGTCGATGTGCGTACATATCCTGGCAGATCCCCTGAAGAAGCGGATACAGAGAAAGTAATTCGCGGAGCAAGAGATGGGTACACTGAAAACATCATTATCAATACAGCGTTAACAAGAAGACGAATTCGTGACGGAAGATTTCGTTTTGAAATTATGAAGGTAGGCGAACGTTCGAAACTAGACGTAGCGATTGGGTACATAAAGGGGGTAGCTGATCCAGGACTGGTTAAACTTATAAAAGATGAACTGGAAGCTATTGATGTAGATGGTTTGCCGATGGCTGACAAATCAATTGAAGAGTTTTTAGTCAAACAAGGAATTAATCCTTTTCCAATGGTACGCTATACAGAACGTCCGGACACAGCAGCAGCTCATGTACTAGAAGGGCATGTGATCATTATTACAGATACGTCTCCAAGCGTTATTATTACGCCAACTACGCTGTTTCATCACGTGCAGCATGCAGAAGAATACAGGCAGGCTCCTTCGGTCGGTACGTTTATCCGCTGGATACGGTTTTTAGGAATTCTTGCTTCTCTTTTCTTATTACCGTTATGGCTGTTATTTGTACTTGAGCCAGACTTGCTGCCGGCAAAATTGCAATTTATTGGGCCAAACGAAGCAACAAATATTCCGACAGTTATCCAGATTTTCTTAGCCGATCTAGGGGTTGAGTTCCTGAGGATGGCCGCCATTCATACGCCGACACCGCTTGCTACTGCTATGGGTTTAATTGCTGCAGCACTCATTGGACAGATTGCCATTGATGTAGGATTGTTTGTTCCGGAAGTTATTCTTTATGTAGCTATTGCGTCCATTGGTTCTTTTTCAACGCCAAGCTACGAGTTAGCAGTAGCAAATAAAATGCTGCGATTGTTTCTGTTAATTTTTGTTGCGGCCTTTCATACTCCAGGGTTTCTTATTGCAACAACGTGTATCATTCTCTATATGGCGCGATTAAAATCATTGAATACGCCTTATTTGTGGCCGTTTCTTCCATTCAACCCGCAGGCTTTATGGCAGATTATCATTCGCACACCGGTTCCTGGAGCAAATCCGCGTCCTAGTATTGTGCATCCGCAGGATAAAGACCGCCAGCCTGCAAAACCTTAAATAAAATATGTGGTTGAAACCTGTATGAAGATGTGATAGATTTGTTTTAAATATGGAAAATAATAAATATTTAGACAGTTAGCAGCGAATTGCCGTTAACTGTCTTTTTTACACTATACACAGGAACGGGGTCAAAGCATGTTTTTACACGGAACAAGTCGCATAAATAAACAGAGTCATCTTGAAATTGGTGGAGTTGATACGGTTGAATTAGCATCAAATTTTGGGACACCTCTTTACGTATATGACGTAGCTTTAATTCGGCAGCGTGCTAGAGGATTTAAAGAAACCTTTGAAAAGCATGGGGTAAAGGCGCAGGTTGCTTATGCAAGCAAAGCGTTTTCGACAATTGCCATGGTCCAAGTCGTTCACGAAGAAGGTCTTTCTTTAGACGTTGTTTCGGGAGGAGAATTGTATACGGCCTTAGCAGCTGACTTTCCGAAAGAACGGATTCATTTTCATGGAAACAATAAAAGCCGAGCAGAACTAGAAATGGCCATCAAAGAAGATGTAGGATGCATTGTAGTTGATAATTTTTATGAAATTGCATTGCTTCAGGAAATAACGGAACAGTATCAAAAAAAGATGTCTGTTCTTCTCAGATTAACACCCGGAATTGAAGCTCATACACATGATTATATCTTGACAGGGCAGGAAGACTCGAAGTTCGGGTTTGATCTTCAAAACGGTCAAGCAGATGAAGCTGTGCGTCTTGTGCAAGATAGCAAGGGGCTAGAACTTTTAGGTATTCACTGTCATATAGGATCTCAAATTTTTGAAACAACCGGATTTATTATGGCGACTCAAAAGCTTTTTGCAAAAATGAAAGAGTGGAAACAACGTATAGAATTTGTTCCGCAAGTATTAAATCTAGGCGGCGGCTTTGGCATTCGTTATACGGAAGAAGATCAGCCTATTCCTGTTTCGCAGTATGTGGAAGTGATTATAGAAGAGGTCAAAAAGCAGTCTAAACAGTTAGAGGTAGAAATCCCTGAAATTTGGATTGAGCCCGGCCGCTCTCTTGTAGGAGATGCTGGAACGACTCTGTATTCGATCGGTTCTCGTAAGCATGTACCTAATGTACGTGAATATGTAGCCATTGATGGAGGAATGAACGACAATATCCGTCCTGCGCTGTATCAAGCGAAATATGAAGCGGTCATTGCCAATCGAATGAATGATGAGAGTGATGAGCTTGTATCCATTGCGGGTAAGTGCTGCGAATCGGGGGATATGCTGATGTGGGATGTACACCTTCCAAAAGCAAACCCAGATGATTTATTAGCGATGTTTTGTACAGGAGCATACGGTTATTCTATGGCAAGTCACTATAACCGTTTGCCAAAGCCAGCTGTCGTGTTCGTAGAAGATGGAGAAGCACAGCTAGTCGTAAAACGCGAAACGTATGAAGACATTGTAAAAAATGACGTGAAATACAAAGTGACGGTAAAAAAGTAACGAGTGATTAACGTAAAAAAAGAGCCTCTTGTTCAAGAGGCTCTTTTTTTATGAGAATAACGATTTAATAGCATTAATAATATCAACAAAGAATTGCTTTAATTTATCAAGAAATGATTGGCCTTCTTCTGACTGAAGAAATGTTGTTACTTTTTCCTTTGTCGCGGAAAGCTGGTCTTTTACTTGATTCCAATCGATATTCATATCTTTTAAACGATTGAAAAAGTCAACAAGTGTATTAAGCTCTGAATCTGTTAATTTAATACCTAAATCATCAGCCACTCGCTGAATTAACGTGCGTAAATCGTCCTTTGTTTGAGGATTTTCTTTGGCAATTTCTTCTTTGATTGTTGCCATAAACTGCGCTGCTTTTTCTTTACCGATTTTTTCACCAAGCTCAGATGTCTGGACCATCTCTTCATTAGCTGCTTTTTTTACTTCTTCTGGGATTTTTTGATCTGTTTGAACTTCATATGCTTTCATAATACCTGTTAAAGCAGCTGTACCAGATACTTCAAATGGAGCGGTAATCTGGATTTTTGCATCTTTAACGCCGGCGGTCATCAAAGCATTAATATACATGTCGTCTGTAATACCATTAATATTTTGAGTTGATACGCTTAAACCAGAATCTTTTGAACCAAGGGTAATACTAGAAGATGAAATAGCACGAGATCCAATAGTAGCCTTTGGAATAAAGTCACCTAAGTATTCATGCTCTTCTTGGTTTGTCACGGTTACTGTTTGAGCATTGCTTGGTGCATCAAGGTCATTTAATACCTGCTGTTTCTGAGAGCTGGTTAAGTCCTGACCTAATGTAATAATCACATCGCCAGGAGCAGCATCTGCAAAACTTTTTAAGGGTGCGGTTAGGAATAGAAGAAGACCTAATGTCACCATCATTGCTTTTATCGTTAATTTCAAACCTTTTTCCTCCTTTAATCCCATACTTGCCCTATTATAATACGGGCAGGTCTGAAGTAACAGAGTCAATTCATCATTTTCCCATAAATCAGTCTAGAGGCGTAGATTTCTATATAAAATGAAATCTATGTATCTCCATCACTGTATTAGACGGATGATACTATAAAAAGTTTCATCTCACAACTACTATTTTTTATTTAGAGCCCTACGAGAAGAAAGTGAAAAAGTGCATTCATTGAATTCATGAGCTTGTTTGTAGTAGAATAGAGTGAGTTTATAAATGTAAGTGTTCTGCCTCTAGGTGGCATTTACAACTTTTACGTTTTGCCGCTTTGACGGGGAAGATAGAGCCTGTAGCGGTACTAATACATATATTGGAGGTCATTTATATGAAAAAAGCAAGTATTTTAATGGAAAATGGCGAAAAAATTCTAATCGACTTATTTCCGAACGAAGCACCAGGAACAGTAGAAAACTTTGAAAAGTTAGCTAATGAAGGATTTTACAACGGCGTAACGTTCCACCGCGTTATCCCTGGGTTTGTTTCTCAAGGAGGAGACCCAACTGGTACAGGTGCTGGCGGCCCTGGCTATTCAATTAAATGTGAAACAGAAGGAAACCCTCACAAACACGAAGCGGGTTCTCTATCAATGGCACATGCTGGTAAAGACACAGGCGGCAGCCAGTTCTTTCTTGTTCACGAGCCACAGCCTCATTTGAACGGTGTTCACACTGTATTTGGAAAAGTAACAGAAGGACTTGATACAGTGTTAAAAATGAAAAATGGCGACGTAATGAAAGAAGTAAAAGTCTGGGAAGAATAAGAGCATACTTCCATAAATGGATATCAGCTAATAAAACGTCATAACAACCTTTTGCAGGGGGTTACGGCGTTTTTTCTTCGCGCAACAGCTCAAAAAGCGTAATAGATTAGGTTTCTCATACGCGCATGACATATGACAAGCTTTTGTGTAATATTGCTATTTACTTATAAATTTTGTATGATAAAAGCAGTAAAAAACGCAGCGCATTAATTTGTAGGAAAGTTTGAGGACGAGGGAGAATCGTATGCTTATTCGCTATAAACGAAACTATGAAAAAATTGCCATGGGTCTTCTATCGTTTGTACCTACGGAAAAAGATTTGAAAAAACTTCAACAAACGATGAAAGAATATGAGCAAAACGAACATTGGCAGCTGTATCTTTGGAAGCAAGAAGAAGATATTATTGGAATTGTTGGCATTTCTATGCTCGATAAAAGTTTGATTGAGGTTCAACACGTCAGTGTAAACCCTTCACACCGCCAACAGGGCATTGGCAAAAAAATGATTAAAGCTCTTAAAGAAATGTATACGACTGCACAAATTAAGCCGAGTGAAATCATCGCTCCGTTTTATGAAAAGTGTCAGGCGGATGAATAAAAAAAGCATGATTAGTTAAGGGGCGAAAGCTTCTTTCACATCGTAGTCATCATAAAACAACAGGTAGCTTCTAGCTACCTGTTGTTTTGTTTTGCCAATAAGTTCGCTTGTCTTTCCGCAATCACATCTGAACGATCTCGCGTACTGTGACGATGAATAATCGCATCATTTTGCAGATTAGAAGCTGATAACCAGACAAGCTGTTTATCAGTGCTTCTTTGTTTGCAAGCTCGTAATAATGCTGGATCTTCAATAGGCAAGTTAATACTTTTATATGGCTGATAGGTATCGATTAAAGCTAATTGTTTACGAAGAAGTTTAAGCAGTGAAGGATAATTAAGTCCAAGCTGTGTAATATTTTCTTCTTCCTTCGTTAAAATGGCCAGTGCCTTTTGCATCGTTCTTTTGGCTCCGGCTAAATTTTGGCGTCGATGATGATAGAGTGAAACAGCAATTTGAATAAGGCCAACCCAAATAATATTGCGATGTCCTCTTTCGTCTTTTTTCCAGTGTTCTTCTAGCAGTTCATGACATTCAAAGTAATCCCGGTCGCCATGAAAATGAACTAAATAATCAATATAGGCTTGTGAATACAATCTTGTTCCCTCCTGGTAAGACTCTATATGTAGTGTATCACAAAAGTTAGCTATTCATCAGCGCTGTGCCTTTAAAGAGACAAACGTGCTCAAGGTATGGCGAACACGTTTGTTTTTATTCAATATGTGTGGTTAGAAGCGTAAGCAAGAACAACCAACAATAATTAATAAAATAAACAGTACAACAATTAAAGCGAAACCGCTACCGTATCCACAAGATTTTTCACCCATGCGAGTTCCTCCTTTAGTCATTTCAAAATGTTATTACCTTGACATCATATGTATGTTTAAACTTTTTGTATGGGCAAATGACCTATTTTTACGTTAATTTGTATTGGACATGTGTCTATAATCCTCTATACTAATGATAGTAACGTTATATAAAGCAGCAGAAATGATAAGCAATTGAAAAGTGTTGGTGAGATAAAAGTGGAGTATAGTGTAAAAGTAGATGCGTTTGAAGGACCTTTAGATCTTCTTCTGCATTTGATTAACCGATTTGAAATTGATATTTACGATATCCCAGTAGCGACAATTACTGAGCAATATATGATGTTTATACATACAATGAATGAGCTTCAGCTAGACGTTGCCAGTGAATATCTAGTCATGGCAGCAACTTTGCTTCAAATTAAAAGTAAAATGCTTCTGCCTACGTATGAAGAAGATATGGATGAAATTGAAATGGTCGATGAAGAAGATCCGCGTGAAGAATTGATGCAGCGCTTAATTGAATATCGAAAGTTTAAAGAAGCGGCAGTAGAGCTTCAAAAGCTGGAAGAAGACCAAAGTCATGTGTATACAAAACCTCCAAGTAATGTGCAAATAAATGCAGAAGAACGTACGCAGCCTCAGGACGAAGGATTGGATATATCACTGTATGATATGCTAAGTGCTTTTCAAAAGTTGATGAAACGAAAGCAAAACAAAAAGCCTATGCAGACGAAAATAGCAAGGCAAGACATTCCAATTGACAAGCGCATGAGTGAAATTGTGAATGAATTAAAAGCCTTTAAAGGGAAAAAAAGTTTTTATCAGCTGTTTCCTTATCAAGAGCGTGATCATATTGTTGTAACGTTTTTAGCTGTGCTGGAATTAATGAAAGAAAATAAAATCGTTGTGGAACAGCAGCACAATCTAGACGAGCTTTATGTATCGTATCGAGAAAGGAATGAAGAGGAATGACAACGAATAATCTACAGGCTATTATTGAGAGCTTACTTTTTGTTTCTGGTGATGAAGGTCTATCTATTAGCCGGTTAGCTGAGATTATAGAAAAGCCTCATGAAGACATTCAAGGTGCTTTGGAGAGCTTAGAGCAAGAGTGTAAGTTCAGAGGAGTTACACTCGTTGAAATAGGAGGGGCGTATCAGCTTGTTACAAAAAAAGAGTATGCACCATATATTGAGAAGCTCGTAGAAGCTCCTGCTAATCAATCATTGTCACAAGCAGCGCTTGAAACGTTAGCTATTGTAGCATATAAGCAGCCAATTACAAGAGCTGAAATCGAAGAGATTCGCGGCGTGAAAACGGAAAGGCCTCTTCAAACTTTAATTGGAAAGGTTCTGTTAAAAGAAGTGGGACGAGCGGAAGGTGCAGGGCGTGCCATCCTGTACGGGACGACGAAAGAATTTTTAGGCTATTTTGGGCTTAAAAGTATCGAAGAGCTGCCGCCGCTTCCAGAAGATTTATTACAAGAAGGAACCGATCAAGAGGCAGATTTGTTTTTTCAATCGTTTCAAGAAATGAAGTAAAACCGTAAAAGAACATAGACTTTTTTCTATGTTCTTTTTTGTATGGACAAATCTTTTCATTCATAACCAAAAAAGACGAGCATAAACTTGTACAAACAGGTAGAGGGACGGGGATGACATGAAAAGAAGCAAAAAAAGTATCATCTATCTATTTATTGTACTGCTATGTCTCAGCGGTTGGCCTTCCGTATCATCTGCAGCAGGGAGTGTAAGTGCTCATAGTGCTATTTTGATGGAACAGAAGTCAGGAAGAGTGTTATATGCTAAAAATGCAGATCAAGTTAGCCGGATTGCTAGCATCACAAAAATTATGACAGCAATACTGGCGATTGAATCTGGCAAAATAAATAAAACAGTTACCGTTAGCCACAAGGCAGTTGGCGTTGAAGGTTCTTCTGTGTATTTAGTTGAAGGTGAAAAAATAAAATTAAAAGATTTAGTGTATGGCTTAATGCTTCGTTCAGGTAATGATGCTGCTGTAGCTATCGCAGAAGCCGTTGGAGGAAGCGAAGATGGATTTGTTTATTTGATGAATAAAAAAGCAGAAGAAATTGGCATGACGAATACAACATTTCAAAATCCGCATGGATTAGACGATCATGAAAATCATCGCTCAACAGCGTACGATATGGCTCTGCTCATGCGCTATGCAATGAATAATAAAATTTTCAAAGAGATTTCAGGAACAAAAGTCTATCGAATGAAGCACCCTGAAGAGAAATGGGATCGAGTGTGGAAAAACAAAAATAAACTGCTGACAACACTATATGCATACTGTACTGGCGGAAAAACAGGATATACAAAATTAGCAAAACGAACGCTTGTGACAACTGCTACAAAAGATGGAATGAATTTAATCGCCGTAACGATTAATGCGCCAGATGATTGGAACGATCACATTTCCATGTATGAAAATGCATTTGATAAATATGATATGACCAGTTTGGCTGCAAAAGGCGAATTGGCAGATATAAAGGATTCCTTTTATAAAGATCAGCTGTATATTAAACGAAATGTCGTCTATCCTCTTACAAAAAAAGAGCAGAGCTCTGTAGAAGTGAAAACAACGTTAATTCAGCCTAAAAAGAAGTGGAAAGAAATGGGGGAAGTTCCAAATGTGGTAGGGAAGCTCGATATTTATAGAAGTGGAGAAACGATTGACAGTGTTCCTATTTATTTCGAAAAGCAAG
This sequence comes from Priestia sp. SIMBA_032, assembly GCF_046535215.1. Lineage (NCBI taxonomy): Bacteria > Bacillati > Bacillota > Bacilli > Caryophanales > Bacillaceae > Priestia > Priestia sp. SIMBA_032. Next base: position 508,095 of record NZ_JAWRXD010000002.1, read on the forward strand.
CCGAGCAGCAAAAAGGTTTCTTTGATCGAGTGAAGCGATTAATGTTTATTCAGTCTGGAGCCAAAACAGATGGTTAATATTATTTGGATGCTGCTGACCATTATCGGAATTGTTTTTGCAATTATAAATGGGAAAATTGGTGATGTAAACAAAGCAATTTTTCAAGGAGCAGGCGAAGCGGTGACCATCAGCATTGGGTTAATCAGCGTGCTGGTCTTTTGGTTAGGTATGATGAATATTGCTCAAAGTGCTGGGCTTCTCGACAAGTTAGCGAAACTATTTCGACCCATTATTACCAGACTTTTCCCTGATGTTCCAAAAGATCATCCGGCCTTAGGGTACATATTGTCCAATATGATGGCGAATATGTTTGGACTCGGGAATGCGGCAACTCCTCTTGGCATTAAAGCGATGGAGCAGCTTAAAAAACTGAACGGCGACAGAGATGAAGCAAGCCGTTCTATGATCACACTTTTAGCACTTAACACAACCAGCTTAACGCTTATACCGACCACAGTTATTGCCATTCGAATTACGTATAACTCGGCTAATCCTACTGAAATTGTGGGTACCACGCTTTTAGCAACTGTTGTAGCTACGATAGGAGCTATCATCATTGATCGCTTCTTTTATTATCGACGTACACGAAAAGGAGGAAAACGAAAATGACGATGCTTAATCAAGTATCATTGATGTTTATTCCTCTTATCGTAGGATGTATTTTACTTTATGGAACCTATAAAAAAATTCCTACGTATGAAAAGTTTGTAGAGGGAGGAAAAGACGGATTACAAATTGCTTTTTCCATCATTCCTTACTTAGTCGGCATGTTAGTGAGCATCTCTATTTTTCGAGCTTCAGGAGCCCTTGATTTTTTCTTATCTGTTTTAAAACCTATGCTGCAAGCAGTTGGCGTTCCGGCAGAAATTGTACCTTTAGCTCTTATTAAACCGATATCTGGAACGGCTGCCCTTGGTATCACGACGGATCTAATTTCTACATACGGACCTGATTCTTTTATCGGTCGTTTGGCATCGACCATGCAGGGAAGTACAGATACCACGTTTTATATTTTAACGGTTTATTTCGGAGCGGTAGGCATTAAAAAAATGGGAGATGCGCTGAAAGTTGGTTTACTGGCAGATTTGGTAGGGATTATTGCATCAGTTGTCATCGTAATCCTTGTATTTGGCCGGTAAGAAATCGAAAATTCTACCTCTGTGTAGCAAATAGACTTGTGTATTACTTCGTAAACAAGTAAGATGTTACAAGAGGTGAAGTGTTAATGGAACGATTACAAAAAGTGATTGCTCACGCAGGTGTAGCATCAAGACGTAAAGCTGAAGAATTAATCGGCCAAGGCCGAGTGAAAGTAAATGGAAAAGTTGTAAAAGAATTGGGCACGAAAGTAGGTCCTAACGATAAAATTGAAGTAGACGAAGTGCCGGTAGAAAGCGAAGCACCCGTTTATTTTATGCTATACAAACCAAGAGGCGTGATTTCAGCTGCTAACGACGACAAAGGAAGAAAAACAGTCGTTGATTTCTTTCCACATGTAGAAGAAAGAATTTATCCCATTGGACGTCTGGACTATGATACGTCGGGTCTACTTCTTTTAACAAATGACGGTGAATTTGCCAATCAGCTAATGCACCCGAAATTTGAAGTGGACAAAGTGTATGTGGCTAAAATTAAAGGAATTCCAAGTCGTGAAAAAATCAGACAGCTGCAGCGCGGAGTGATGCTTGAAGACGGAAAAACAGCACCAGCTCGTGCAAAAGTTCTTTCCATTGATAAAGGCAAGCAGACGGCGATCGTAGAACTGACGATTCACGAAGGGAAAAATCGTCAAGTACGTCGCATGTTCGATGCAATCGGACATTCTGTATTAAAGTTAAAACGTGAGCGCTACGGACCTTTAGACTTACGCGGATTAAATGCAGGAGAAGCACGCGAGCTTACAGCTCATGAAGTCAAACAATTATATTCAATGTCTCAAACAGGTAAGTAATTTTCACTTACCTGTTTTTTTTATGAAAAATGTCGTGAATTAGAAAATCAAGCAAGGTTTTTCGAAAAAATGTCGAACTTGTAGAATGAGAGGAAGACTTCACAGAAACGTCGAAATATTATCGGAAAGCCACTACCAAAAAAATGATATAATGGTAGAAAAAAAGCGTATTGAAAGCGGTTAAAAGGAGTTCGTGCCATGAAAAAAAAGCGCTTGATTATTCGAACAGTTATATTAGCAATTTTACTGTGCGCGGTTGGATATACCCTTTATGCTCAATTTTTTGCTGATAAACAAAAGGTAGCGGTAGGAGATGAGGCACCTGACTTTATATTAAGAGATATTAATGGAGAAACTCATCAGCTATCAGATTACAAAGGTAAAGGAGTTTTTTTGAATTTTTGGGGAACATGGTGCAAGCCCTGTAAACAAGAGATGCCGGCTATGGAAAAGCAGTATGCAGCATATAAAAAGCAAGGCGTTGAAATTTTAGCTGTTAACGTTGCAGAAACGAATATAGCAGTAGAGCAATTTGCTAAACAATACGGGCTATCGTTTCCAATTTTGATGGATAAAGATTCACAAGTTTTGGGTGCGTACGGGATAGATCCTCTTCCGACTACATTTTTAATTGATAAAAACGGAAAGATTGTAGACAGCTTTATTGGCGGGTTGGAAGAATCTAAAATAAAAGAAGATATGGAAGAAATTAAACCATAGGGAGTGTTGACAATGAAACACGTGAAATGTGAGTGTGGACACGTTAACCCGCATGGTACGATTTTGTGTGAAGCCTGTGGTAAACCAATTGCAGAAGAAACAACTGAAAAATTAGTAGATATGCGTTATGAAGGAAGCGCAAGGCGATCGCAAACGTACAATAAAACAGTTATCGATAAAGTATGGAATTTTTTCTCTTCTGTAAAGGTAGGCATTTGGATCATTATTGTGACGCTTGTTGCGTCTGCAGTCGGAACCATTTATCCTCAAGAAGCTTACATACCTCCTAATGTGACAGCCGATGAGTATTATCAAAAGGAATATGGATGGACAGGAGAGCTTTATTATAAGTTAGGTTTTCATCATTTATATGAATCTTGGTGGTACTTGCTTTTAATTGCTGCTTTAGGGATGTCGTTAGTCATTTGCAGTTTAGATCGAGTAGTACCTTTGTACCGAGCTCTAAAAAAGCAGAGTGTAACAAAACATCCAAACTTCTTAAAAAGGCAGCGTTTATATAGCACTTCGTCATCGTGGACGGATCAAGATTATGAACATGTAAAAAGCATGCTTAAAAAAAGAAGATACTCTATTCGCGAAGAAAACGGCAATCTGCTGGCTGAAAAAGGACGCTTCTCAAGATGGGGTCCATACGTTAATCATATCGGTCTCATTATCTTTTTACTAGGTGCTATGCTTAGATTTGTACCAGGTATGTATATAGATGAAGTTCTTTGGATCCGTGAAGGTGAAACAAAAGTTATTCCTGGGACGAACGGAGAGTATTTTTTGAAAAACCATCGTTTTACTGTTGAAACGTATGATAAAGATAGTGAAAGTGCCGTGTTTCAAGAAGCAATTGATCGTGCAGGGAATAATAAAGTAGCCAAAAAATATGAAGCGGATGTTAGTCTGTATAAGCGCGAAGGAAAGCGTATACCGGGAGCAGACCCAAAGCTAAAGAAAATAAAAGATTCAGAGATTCGTGTGAATCAGCCGCTTAAGTTTGAAGGATATGCCATGTACCAAGTGGACTTCAAGTTAAATGAGTTTAGCTCTATGTCTTTCCATTTAACAGATAAAAATGCAAATAGAAACGTTGGTTCACTTACAGTAGATTTACATAATCCAAAAGAAACATATGATTTAAAAAACGGATATAAAGTCAAGCTCATGAGTTACTTTCCGGACTTTTTCTTTGATGATGAAGGAAATCCAAATACAAAGACAAGAGTGCCTAACAACCCGGCTTTTGTATTTAAAATGATTACGCCTCAGCATAAAAAAGGCGAAGTTGCTTTTGTTGGAATTAGAGAGAACTTGGAGCCGCTAGGAAATAACGATTATAAAATGACCTTTGCTGGTGTGGAAACGAAAAATGTAACGGGATTAACCGTTCGCAGAGACTATACGCTTTGGTTTTTAGGGATGGGCGGAGCCATCTTTATGATTGGTGTGATTCAAGGGATGTATTGGAATCATCGTCGCATGTGGATTCAGAAAGTCAATAATGAGATATGGTTGGCCGCACATACAAATAAAAACTGGTATGGTCTTAAAAAAGAATTAAATGGTTTATTAGAATCAACATCCCTTACACAGCTGAAGGACCAAAATGATAAAGAAACAAAATAGGAGGAAAAAGCATGGATTACGCGAGTATAAGTAGTAATTTACTGTATGTGGCGTTTATTGCTTATTTAGTTGCAACCTTTTTTTTCGGTGGAGCTATTCGAGATAAGCGAGCAGCTCAAAAGAAAACAAAGTGGGCAACGTTTGGAATTGCGGTTACCATCATCGGCTTTATTGCACAGATTGGCTACTTTATTACAAGATGGATTGCATCAGGCCACGCTCCTGTTAGTAATTTATTTGAATTTACGACGTTTTTTGGCATGATGCTTGTTGGCGCATTTATTGTTATTTACTTTATTTATCGTCTTAGCATGCTTGGACTTTTTGCCTTGCCGGTCGCTCTTTTAATCATTGCTTATGCAAGTATGTTTCCAACTGAAATTACGCCGCTGATACCGGCTCTCCAAACGAATTGGCTGCATATTCACGTTACAACCGCAGCTACGGGTGAAGCCGTGCTTTCCATTAGCTTTGTTGCAGGATTGATTTATTTAATCAAAACAATTGACCAATCCAGGCGAAACAAAAAAGCATTTTGGCTGGAATTCATCCTGTATACGCTTATTAGTACGCTTGGGTTTGTAGCGGTGACGCTGGCTTTTAATGCGGCTCACTACGAGTCATCATTTAATTGGGTTAATAAAAGTGGAGAACAAGAGCAAGTCGTATATCATATGGTTCCGCTAGTGGGGCCGCATCAAAGTGAGTGGACAGCCGGGAACGATATACAGCCGCTTATTGATATGCCGGCTATTATCAATGCTAAAAAATTAAATACGGTTATTTGGTCGTTAGGCGGCGGATTTGTCTTATATTGGCTGATTCGTTTCATTTTACGGAAGCGAATTGGAGCTGCGCTGCAGCCGCTTGTGAAGCAGGTAAACAGCGACTTGCTTGATGAAGTAAGCTACAGAGCAGTGGCAATTGGATTTCCTATTTTTACACTAGGAGCACTTATTTTTGCTATGATTTGGGCTCAGATGGCCTGGACGCGCTTTTGGGGGTGGGACCCCAAAGAGGTGTGGGCGCTGATCACCTTTTTATTTTACGCTGCTTTTCTTCATCTTCGGCTGTCTAAAGGGTGGCACGGTGAAAAATCAGCTTGGCTGGCAGTTGGCGGGTTTGCCATCATTATGTTCAACTTAGTGGCTGTGAACCTAATTATTGCAGGTTTACATTCATATGCGTAACCTTTAAAAATAGAATAGGGGCTTAAACAAAGATATTTTAGTTGAAGGAAGATCCGAACGAATGAGATTCTTGATGGAGAATCTCATTCGTTCGGATTTTTTCATTGAGAGGGTGAACGCAAGGTTCGTGTATGTAGGTGCCTATAGCCGTGGAACAAGCGACCCCTACTAGCTTCTCTATTTTATTTATTCAGCTGTAGATTGCATGGATTTCGTTGCGTCTCAGCCTCTTTTTGGTAAAAAAAGCTGTTTTTCATAAAGGTGTTCACGAATTGTCACATTGTTTGGGTATCATAAGTAGAACTCGCCGGTTTTTTTTTGTACACTAAGACTAGGAGGTTGAAAATACATGCAAAACGAACAAAGGTTACTGCTAGTAGACGATGAAGATCGCATTAGACGATTGTTAAAAATGTACTTAGAAAAAGAAGGATACATCATTGAAGAAGCAGCCGATGGGCATGAAGCAATCGAAAAAGCGTTACACATAGATTATGATTTGATTGTATTAGATTTAATGATGCCCGGCATAGATGGTATTGAGGTTTGTAAACAAATTCGAGAGAAAAAAGCAACTCCTATTATCATGCTTACAGCTAAAGGGGAAGAAGTAAACAGAGTCCAAGGGTTTGAAGTAGGTACAGATGATTATATCGTTAAGCCGTTTAGCCCAAGAGAAGTGGTTCTTCGCGTAAAAGCACTGCTTCGACGTTCTTCTCAAGCAACGTTTATCCAACCAGAAACGAGCGTGAAAAATCTTATTGTCTTTGATCACTTAACGATTGATAATGATGCACATCGCGTTACAGCAGACGGAAAAGAAGTTAACTTAACTCCAAAAGAATATGAATTATTATGCTACCTTGCAAAAACGCCAGATAAAGTATATGACAGAGAACAGCTGCTGCGTGAAGTATGGCATTATGATTTCTTTGGAGATCTTCGTACAGTAGATACGCACGTCAAGCGTTTGCGTGAAAAGTTAAATCGCGTATCGTCACAAGCGGCGAAAATGATCGTAACCGTTTGGGGAGTAGGGTATAAGTTTGAGGTTGAAAATAACTGATGTTTTGGAGAAGTGTAGTTGGTAAACTATGGTTTACTATCCTATTGCTCGTCACGCTTGTTTTATTTATTTTGACCATTTTACTGCTTCAGTTTTTTGAAAATTATCATGTTGTAGATGCAGAAAACCGTTTAACTAAAACGGCTGCTAAAATCTCTACCATTGTGCAGGAAACGGACGATGAAAAACTAGGACTATCCATTGCTCGTGAACTTGCAGACCAAGCAAGTGTAGTTATTGTTCAAGATAAAGATTTCTATTGGCATTCCACACATCCTGATAAAGAAAATAAGAAAGCTATTTCGGCCATCGTTAAACAAAACGATCAGTTAAATCAAGTGGTTGAAAAAGGTAAAGTAATACGGGAAAAAATGTACATGACCACAAAGAAAGACACGAGCGATGAGCCTTTAATGTTTGTTGTCGGTGTACCTTTAATGAAAGATAACAAACCAACAGGCGGCGTTTATTTGTATCAATCTCTTTCTGAAATTGAAGAACCCGCTCAATATACGACTAAGTTCATCTTATTGGCTGCAGGTATTGCTATTATTTTAACTACTATCTTTGCTTTTTTCTTATCCACTCGAATTACAGCGCCTCTTAGAAAAATGAGACAGGCGGCATTTGAAGTAACAAAAGGCAACTTTGATACAAAAGTACCTATTTTAACTCACGATGAAATTGGAGAGTTAGCGATTGCCTTTAATCAAATGGGCAGGCAGTTAAAGTTTAACCTCAATGCGCTCAATCAGGAAAAAGAACAGCTTTCAAGTATTTTAAGCAGTATGGCAGACGGTGTTATTACGTTTAGTAGGGACGGATCGATTTTAATTACCAACCCCCCAGCGGAGCATTTTCTTCAGACTTGGTATTACGAGCAGGATGTCAACAATCAGCAGGTGCCTGAACTTCCAGCAAACGTCGTCCATTTGTTTCAAACGGTAGTAGAGACTGAAACGGAGCGAAGTGCAGAGTTAAAAATTCAAGGGAAAACGTGGGTCATTTTAATGTCACCGCTTTATAATCAAACGAAAATTCGCGGTGCTGTAGCTGTACTACGGGATATGTCTGAAGAGCGTAAACTTGATAAATCGAGAAAAGATTTTATTGCAAACGTGTCTCATGAATTACGTACACCTATTTCTATGCTTCAAGGTTATAGTGAAGCTATTATTGATGATATTGCAAGTACGGATGAAGAAAAGAAAGAAATTGCACAGGTGATTTATGATGAATCACTTCGTATGGGCCGGCTTGTAAATGAGCTTTTAGATTTAGCGCGAATGGAAGCGGGACATGTGCAGCTTCACTTAGAATCTGTAGCAATGGTTGAATTTACAGAACGTGTTTTGCGCAAGTTTCAAGGGTTAGCTAAAGAAAAACATATTAAACTGTCTCTTAATGGAAAAATAGAAGATGAATTTGAAGCGATGATTGATTCAGACCGAATGGAACAAGTGCTGACAAACTTAATTGATAATGCCATTCGTCATACGGATGACTACGGAGAAGTAAAGCTGCATCTTGATAAAAGTCAATCCGAAATCCATTTTTCTGTTCAAGATACAGGAGCAGGCATTCCAAAAGAAGATCTTCCATTTGTATTTGAGCGATTTTATAAAGCGGATAAAGCCAGAACGAGAGGAAAGTCAGGAACTGGTCTTGGGCTTGCGATCGCTAAAAATATCGTGGAGGCTCATCAAGGGATCATTGCGGTTGAAAGTGAATTAAATGAAGGAACAACTTTCTTTATCAAACTGCCAAAGTAAACACATGCTAACTAACAGTTTTTCTTCGGCTGAAATAATAAGAATAGCAAAGAGATGTGATTCAGTGGAGAATCACATCTCTTTATTTTTTCTATAAACAAGTCTAAAAGAGAAGGAATTGGCATATAGTATGTTTTGTGTGCAATGATCTACATAGGAGGTTCTTTCTTCATGATTGATGTGTTAAGAAGAATATTGGTTGTATTAGTGATGGGGTTGTGTATAGGTCTTTTATTTTGGGGCGGACAAATGGTAAAGGCAGAAGAGAAGCAGTGGGAGTGGCCAGTTGAAGGAGTCTTAACTGATATATTTGGTTCTCGTCACGCCAAACACTTTGGAATTGATATAGCAGCACCTGTTGGTACACAGGTGTATGCTGTTGCAAAAGGAGTGGTGAGCCGCTCTTATTATTCAAATACATACGGACAAGTTGTTTTTATCAAACAAACGAATGGGTACGAAACGGTGTACGCTCATCTAGATGAACGTTTTGTAACGGAAGGAAATTCTGTAGCAGCAGGTCAAAACATTGGACGAGTTGGCAATACAGGGCGATCTTCAGGTGCTCATTTGCATTTTGAAGTTCATCAAGGAATTTGGAATCCGGGTAAAACCAATGCAGTGAACCCACTTGCGAAATTGGACAAGCAAAAGCTATCCGCATACGTAAAAAGCGATTTAGCTGCGACGGTTTTTCAACAGTTGCATTCCGCTCCCGATAACTGTATTCTTATACATCAAGGAGATACATTGTCTGAACTTGCGGCCAAATATGAAGTCGATGTGGAGCAGCTAAGAAAGTGGAATCATTTAGAGAACACCGCTTTAAATGCAGGACAAGTGTTAAAAATAAGTCCATAAAAAAAGAGCCGCTAAGGCTCTTTTTTTCAAGGTCACAATTCAATACGCTGTATGGTCACAATCTCGCTTGTTTGTTTTAATGAAGTGATGACAGAATCATCTAAAAGTTTATCGAATGTGAGCATCATAATGGCTTCTCCGCCCTTTTGCTTACGGCCCACTTGCATGGTAGCAATGTTAATACGTAAATCTCCAAGTACTTTCCCTACATTTCCAATAACTCCGGGCTGATCACTGTGACGGATATAAAGAAGATGTCCTTCTGGATAAAAATCAATATCAAACGAATCAATATTAACAATTCGAGGTCCATATCCTGCTATATAGGTTCCCGTAATGGTAAATGTACGCTGTTCGCCTGTTACTGTAACGTCAATTATATTAGAATATCCTTGCGTATCTTCCGATGTTTTTTCACCAAATGTAATTCCTCGTTCTTTGGCAATCATAGAAGCATTGACTTCATTAACAGGTGAGTCAATACGATGGGTTAAAAAGCCTGATAACAAGCTCCGTGTAATATAGGTGGTTTCTAAGTCCGTCACTGTACCTCCGTAGGAGATAGAGATATGCTGAACAGGTTCTCGCATGCATTGAGATAAAATAGCTCCCATTTGTTTGGTAAGGCTCGTAAACGGCTGAATTTTTTCAAAAACTTCTTTAGAAAGCGTTGGTAAATTGATGGATGAACTTACAGGATTACCTTCTAGAAAACGCAGAACGTCATGTGCCACGTCTTCAGCAACGTTAAGCTGGGCTTCTTTTGTAGAAGCGCCTAAATGAGGAGTTGTAATAACTTGATCAAAATGTAACAAAGGATTATCCAGCGGCGGCTCAACTTCAAATACGTCAATAGCTGCACCTTGAACATGGCCAATTTCTAAATAATGAACTAAGGCTTTTTCATCAATGATCCCGCCGCGTGCGCAGTTTAATAAAAACACGCCCTTCTTTGTTTTGGCTAACGTGTCATGATTGAGCAATCCCTTGGTTTCTTTCGTAAGCGGAGTATGCACCGTAATAACATCTGCTGCTGCTAGTAATTCGTCCAAGGATAATAGTTCTACGCCTAGCTTTTCAGCTCGGGAAGAGGTTAAAAAAGGATCGTAAACGTGAACGCTCATATTGAAGGCTTTTGCGCGTTTGGCAAGCTCTGAGCCAATTCGTCCAAATCCGATAATGCCCAGGTGTTTGCGATTAAGCTCTGTTCCAACAAATGCTGAGCGATTCCATTCGCGCGCTTTAACTGACGCATTCCCTTGGGGAATATGCCGAAACAAGCTAGCCATCATAGCAAATGTATGTTCCGCCGTTGAAATGGTATTTCCGTTCGGCGCGTTAATAACAACAACCCCTCGTTTGGTTGAGGCTTCAATATCAATATTATCGACACCTACTCCAGCGCGGGCAACAATTTTTAAATTTGGCATTTTTGCCAGCAAATCTTCTGTAACCGTCGTAGCACTCCGTACTAAAAGCGCATCGTACGTATGCAAATCATTCTCAACTTCTTCAACTTTTTTTCGCGTAAGATTCACATGAGGAGCTTCGAGTAGTGGAGCAAGACCTTCGTTGCTAATTGAATCAGCTACTAATACATTATACATGACGTGAACATCTCCCTTGGATTTTACTATCATCAAATATTTGATAATTTACCATGTTAAAAAAATTCTGTCAATTATATTTTTCGAACTTTACAATTAGTTATCAAATACGCGATTATAAACGTAAAATTGAAACTATAAATATGTCATAATACTGTTGGTTATGCACTTATTTCTTTATTTTACATATAAAACAGTAATGAAGTTTATAAAAGACATCAATTTAATAGGAATTAAAAAACTTCTTTATTTACTTTTAATTCGAGATAACATATAATAAATTCATAATTAAATATTGGTCTATCTTCGGGGCAGGGTGAAATTCCCGACCGGCGGTAAAAAACAAATTGTTTTGAGCCCGCGAGCTTATATGTCATACATACGAGCAGATTTGGTGAAATTCCAAAGCCGACAGTACAGTCTGGATGGGAGAAGGTGGAGGTTCAGCGTTCAAAACCTAATGTGATGAACGTTTATTAAATATGCCTGCCATGCCTCCTCTCAACGAATCATTTGTTGGGAGGTTTTTGTGTGGGGATATGAAGTTGAACCTTTCTTCTTTGAAGAGTGGATCACAAAGAAGGAGAGAGGCAAGATGCAACAAAGTAAGAAAACTCAAAAGCTGGTTATACTAGGAATGTTAAGTAGTATTGCTTATATTTTAATGATGATTAATTTTCCGATTCCTGGATTACCTCCGTTTTTAACAATTGATTTTAGTGAAATTCCTGCACTCGTAGCAGCACTTGTATTTGGACCTATGGCTGCTGTTATAGTAGAAGGAATAAAAAATTTATTGAATTATTTAATTCAAGGAAGTGCCACAGGGGTTCCGGTTGGTCAAGTGGCGAACTTTGTAGCTGGTTTACTGTTCGTTCTTCCTGTATCATACATGTTCCGCCGATTTAAAACAGCTAAAGGTGTAACGATAGGTTTGGTTACGGGGACGGTTGTAATGACGGTACTCATGGCTGTCTTAAATTATTATGTCTTTTTACCGGCGTATACAATCTTCTTACAATCGCCAGAAATGTCTAGTGAACAAGCACGTCAATATATCGTTGCAGGTATTTTGCCGTTTAACTTAATAAAAGGAGCAGCAACAGGGGTTATTTTTGTCTTATTGTTTTCAAAAATGAAGCAATGGATCACGCGCCGCGTTGCCGTTTAATTCAATCGCTCTCACGGTGAGAGCGATTTTTATATATAAAAAAACCTGCAGTATGCACTATACTACAGGTTTGTTCAATACTTATTCGAATTTATTAGCATCGCCTTCGAATTTTTCATCCGCTACGCGAATTGAATCCGTAGGGCAGCCTTCCATTGCATCCATCATATCATCTTCTAGATCTTCTGGAATTTCTACTACACCTTGGTTATCATCTAATGTTACGAATGCAATACCTTCATCATCATAATCATAAATGTCTGGTGCTGCTGCTCCGCAAGCGCCGCATGCGATGCAAGTATCTTTATCAACAATTGTATATTTTGGCATAACAAGACCTCCTGTAAAGTGTTCGAAAATTTCTCATTATATAATCTCTTCGCGAATCAAGAGTGAAATTTCTCCTTATTCATTGTAAAATGATTTATAAAACTTTTCAATAGAAAAGTCACTGAGAATGCTTATCAAATCAAGGTTTCTTCACTTATTCAAACGTTTTGATACATAAAGGAAAGAGCTAAAAAGCCTTTATCTCACATGCTGTTGGTCACTTTTGGTACAATGAATGAGAAAGGAAGTTGACACCTTTGAATTATATTCAAGTTAGCATTTTATTTTGTATAAAACAGTTAAAAGGTGAGCGAACCGCCTATGGTATTTATCATTTATTAACAGGTAAAAAGTCAGCTCAAACGATTCAAGACGGAAAAATTTTTGGAGTCTCTTTTCTTTTCCAGTCATTTGTTTACTTAGATAAACGGTCTTTTGAAACCTGCGTTGCATATTTAAAAGAACAGCAGTATATTGAAGAAACTGAAAATCAAAAGTATGTGATGACAGATAAGGGACGAGCACGCCTTGAAGATGAACTGACGGCTCGGCCCTTTCATCCAGCTTTAGACGGATGGAAATTCGCAAGCAGTACTCAATTATTTTTAGCAAGAATCACTTTGTTCATTCAGACCTTATCAAACCTACAGTATTTTCAAAAAGGGTTTTTACCCATTTCAAAAAACCCTGAGGTCATTCAATGGGTCAAAACGTATATTATGTCTCAAAAGCAAACGCGTCAAGAGTTAGCCACCGGGCTATTCAAAGAACTCCGAACGTGCTTGAAAGGTTGTACGGAACTAGATGCGTCTCTTTTTGTTTTGCAACTGACTGGGTACCAAAGAGTAGGCTTTACAAAAAATCAGTTAGCATATCAATATGAACTCGATGAGCATTATGTTCATATTCAACTTTTAGGGGTTATTCATCATATCATTGAAAAAGTGAGTAAAAATAATGAAAGCTTTCATGTACTTTCTTCTTTTTTACATGATCTATATTTAGAATTGCCTTTGACGAGCTCGACGTTAAAAACGTATAGCTGGCTTCAAAAAGGAAAGACACTTGAAGAAATTGCTTATATAAGGCGTTTAAAAGAAAGTACAATTGAAGATCATATTGCAGAATTAGCTCTGTTTGTTCCAACTTTTTCAATCGATGCATACGTATCGCCTAAGCAGCAGGAAGAAATTATCTCGGCTTTTGAAGGTTTGCGTACAAATAAATTAAAGATGATAAAGGAAGAAGTAAAAGACGACGTTACCTATTTTCAGATTCGTCTCGTATTAGCAAAGCATTTTACCTGATACTAAAAAAAGTGGTGTTTGATGTGAAGATAGAACAACTTCTACAGAAACAATTTGGCTATAGCCAATTTCGACTAGGACAAAAAGAGATTATTCAAGACATTTTAACAGGTCATAATGTGTTAGCGGTTCTTCCTACAGGAACAGGAAAATCATTGTGCTATCAGCTCCCAGCTTATTTGTTGAACCGACCGGTGCTGATTGTATCTCCTTTAATTTCACTGATGGAAGATCAAGTTCAACAACTAAAGGCAAGCGGAGAAAAGCGAGTTATTGCCTTAAATAGCTTCCTACAACAAGAAGAAAAACGACGGGCGCTAAAAGATTTAGCTTTTTATCGTTTTATTTATGCATCTCCTGAAATTTTGCAAAATGCTGTTGTAGTAGAAGCATTAAAGCAGGCAAAGGTAGGCCTTTTCGTTGTGGACGAGGCGCACTGTATTTCTCAGTGGGGACATGATTTCCGTTTGGATTATCTTCAGTTAGGAGATATATGGAAGGAACTTGGAAGTCCGCTATGTCTGGCATTAACGGGAACTGCGACTAAGGAAGTAGTGGAAGATATTAAGCGCTACTTATCGCTACCTGTGGTCAACGAGCACATCTATTCCATGAATCGAAGTAATATTGCGATGAAAGTTGATTTTGCTGCAAGTATTGAAGAGAAAAAAGAGAAGCTGCTGATGTACGTTAGTGAACTGCAAAGTCCGGGAATTATTTATTGTTCCAGCCGATCTTGGACAGAAGCATTAACACAGCTTCTAAAGGAAAATGGGATACAGCGAGTGCAGTATTACCATGGGGGAATGGAACCGAATGAAAGAATGCTTGTTCAACAGCAATTTTTAGAAAATCAGCTTGATATCATTTGCTGCACAAGTGCATTTGGAATGGGGGTTAACAAATCGAATGTCCGCTTTGTTATTCATTTTCATGCACCTACGCAGCTAGAAGCATACGTACAGGAAATTGGAAGAAGTGGACGCGATCAGCAAAACAGTATTGCGATTTTGCTTTATGCTGAAGGAGACGATGATTTTGCTCATTCTTTACTTGAAATTGAGCTTCCTTCTTCAGATACCATCTTATACTGCTTGTCGTATTTACGAAACCATGATCAGGCCATTCCTTTAAAACAAGTAGAGTCTCATTTTCTTTATACGGTGGGTATTCAAGAAACACATTGGCGATTTATTCGTTATTATTTGCACAGAGAAAATGTAGTAAAAAATGAACATGTTGAACCCTGGAAAATTCCTGGATCGCTGCATGAAACGATTGTTGCAGCTGTAAATAAACGTCTTCGGAACAAACATGACAAGTACCGTGCCATGAAGGGGTTTATTGAGACAAAAGAATGCCGTCGGCAGGTGCTCCTTGGCTATTTCAATGAGCTGGGAAAATCAGAGCTTCAGAATTGTTGCGATTGCTGCGGATTGGATTTAGAAGCCTATAAAAAAACAAATGGTGAGCAAGAGCAATGGACATTTCAAGGCTGGGAATTAGAATTAGCTCGTTTGCTTCGTCAAGGAGAGATATAATGGCAAAATCACAGCAAGAGCTTATTTCATCCATGACGGATGCAGAGCTGGTTAAAAATTTATATGTAACGCAGCTGCTCATCTGCTTTATTGCTTTAGGCATCGGTTTTTTTACATTTGATTCGTGGCGTTCCTTTTTACATTTTTTTGAGCTGGATTGGGCTTCTATTTTATTGTACGGGGGAGGCACAGCTCTCTTGGTGGTAGGAGGAGATATGCTTCTAATGAAATATGTACCTGAACATTTATATGACGACGGAGGGATCAATGAACGTTTATTTGCTAATCGTTCTGTTCCTCATCTAGCCTTTATTTGCCTAATTGTTGCATGTTCAGAAGAAATATTATTTCGAGGGGTTATACAAGTTCAGTTTGGCCTTTTTTGGGCGAGTATCGTATTTGCACTCGTTCACATTCGATATTTGAAAAAATGGTTTCTTTTTATTTCGGTTGTGGTTTTAAGCTTTTTAATAGGGCTACTGTTTTGGTGGACTAAAAATTTGTATGTCACGATTTTCACTCATTTTCTCATTGATTTTTTATTAGGCCTGCAGATACGAAAGTCAAAAGGGAAATCTGTGCAGCCAGAAGAACTAATGCAGTAAAGGTCAAGGAAACAGCCATTATTTTCAGTGTTATCCACATAATCTTTTATATTCACTCATATGTTGTACTAGCATACGAGGGGGTGGAATGTTGGGAAACAAGTTGATAGACTTTGAAAGCGATGAAACACTTCAATATATATTAGCGAGCGTTATCAAAAGAAAAGAAACGGTTAATAAGCTGAAAGCTAAAGAGAAAAAATGGAAGCTTTTGTTTTTAGCCAGTGTAACGGCTGTCATTAGCTACTTTTTTTTCATATTTCAAAGCGGTTTTTTTACGACTTTTAGCGAATTTTTCTCATTTTTGTTAGGCAACATAGGGCATTTGATGTTTCTATTGCTTACCGTCTCCCTTTATTTTTATACTGTACAGCTGCAGAAAAAAAGCGAGAAAGCAGAAAAGACTTTTCAAGATTTGCGCTGTGAGATTATTAAAAGAAGCAAAGAGCTATGGGCGACACCTGAAACATGGGAGCACCGAAAAGAAACGTTCCGCTGGATGCAGTCCACCTATGGAATTAATTTATATCATGAAAACAAATAGAATCGCATGAAAAAGCCTCTTTTTACATAGAAGTTTAGTGAAGGGGGTTTTTTTGTGAGAGATTGGTTTAACTTGCTGGCTGCGTGGTTATGCAGTTATTATATCAGCAGTTTAACGGCTGCAGGCTCAAAAGCCTCGTTAACCTATTTACTTATTCAAATGATTTTACATCCGTTAGATGTGTTTGGTATTATAATCTTATTTTTCACGGCTCTTTTTTGTCTGTCGGCGGCAGTTCGTAAAGTGTTTCTGCAAAGTCGGTTGTTTCTAAAAGGCTATAAGGTAAAATGGCATGAATATCTTGTTTCATGTCTATGTGTGATAGGGATTTTATCGTTAAGTACAATTGCGCTTTATCAAGTAGTAGGTTTGTTAACAATTGCGACAATTTATGCCCTTTCTTCTTTAACAGAAACACACCGTGTATAAAATGAAAAGAAGGAGAACATATGGTTATTTTTTTAATTATTTTAGCGTTAGGCATAGGCCTGCTGATTTTTATGTTTTCAGAAGCCCATCGTACATATGTAGAAGAAAGAACGATTCATTTATCAACATTTCCCGAAAATCAGCAGCCTTTACGCCTGTTTTTTATATCGGATATACATAAGCGAACAGTTTCGTCGAAGCTGTTAAAAAAAATACCTGATGAAGTAGATTTTGTGATCATAGGCGGTGACTTACTAGAAGGAGGAGTACCTTTATTGCGTGCTCGTCAAAATATTCAAAAGCTTAAAACGCTTGGACCGGTCTATTTTGTATGGGGAAATAATGATTACGAAGTAAGTCAAATGCAATTGAAACAGATGCTTAAGGATGAAGGAGTCATTGCCCTTAAAAACGAGCGTGTCATTGCAGTTTCTAAACATGGTACTACATGCAATTTTGCGGGAGTAGATGATTTATCAGAAGGTGAAATGAATCTAAAGAGAGCTGTTGCTTCCATTGAACCTGAACAGCTTACCATTCTTCTAAGCCACAATCCTGACGTTATCTATTATGTAGATGAGGAATCAAAAGTAGATTTAATTTTGAGCGGACATACACACGGAGGACAGATACGCTTATTTAATTTTGGTATGTATGAATTAGGAGGGCTGAAAGAGAAAAGACAGATTCCTCTTTTTATCAGTAACGGATATGGTACAACCTCCCTGCCTCTCCGTTTACAAGCTAGAGCACAAACGCATTATATCACTTTAAAAAGGAAAGAATAGCCTTGAACAAACTCTTTACATAGCATATACAAATTTTACACACAGGATAACTTATCCTATAATTCAATTAATAGAAACAGTTCACGAAGAGTAGTTGGAGGTTACGTATGGCTCACGAAGGGAAGTATAATATTAAAGCCATCTCAAATATGGTCGGGATCCAGCCGGGAACTTTGCGTGCATGGGAACGACGTTATCAAATTTTAAATCCTGTCCGCAATGAATCGGGGCATCGGTTATATACAGAGGAAGATTTGCGGAAATTAAAATGGCTCACGGAAAAAGTGAGCGGAGGTTTTACCATTAGTCAAGCGGTTTCGTTATTAGAAACGGAAAGTAGTACAGTAGGAACGTTTGAAGAAGAAGGAGAAGTAGATTCCCCTCAAAAAATTAGGGATGAGCTGTTAACAATGCTTTTATCTTTTGAAGAAGGAAAAGCACAGGATTTAATTAATCATGCTTTTAGTCTGTATTCGGTAGAAAAAGTGGTTATTGATATTTTGGGTTCTCTACTCGTGACGGTTGGAGATATGTGGGAAAAAGGGCAAATTACAAGTGCTCATGAGCATTATACGACTCAAGTATTAAAAACGCGTATCAGCATGATTTTTTATTCGCTGCCTTCAAATGGCTTATTGCCTAAAGCGATTGCTGTATGCGGGCCTAATGAGACACATGAAGTAGGACTCCTAGTCTTTACGCTATTTTTACGCCGTAAAGGGTTTGAGGTTATTTATTTAGGAAGCAGCATTGAAGATAAAGATGTTGAGTTAATTGTTAAAGAAGTAGACCCAACGTTTTTATTTATGTCATGCACAATGATGGAAAATGCCGAGAAAACACTAAATTTGACGAACCAAATGATAAAGAAATTCCCGCATCTTAAAGTAGGATTAGGCGGTTATGTATTTGATGGTTTAGATAGCAAAAGAAAAGGCCAGGCCCAGCCGTTTATTTTAGGAAATACAAAAGAAGAGTGGAACAGCTGGCTAACAAAAAAATTAGCAGAAATTGATTGAGAATAGCTTGTCTTTCCTGCCATAAACCTGTAAACTCGTAAGTAAACATCACGAACCGTTTTCCAAAAAATACATATACTGCATTATCGAACCATGTGGTTATGAGTGCAAGCGGGGAGGGACGCTAATGAGGCTTGAACGATTAAACTATAATAAGCTAAAAGTTTTTTTGACCTACGATGATTTAACAGAAAGAGGGTTAACAAAAGAAGATCTATGGACAGATACATTCAAAGTAAAACAGCTCTTTCGTGAGATGATAGAGCAAGCTTCTCAAGAACTGAACTTTGAACCTACAAATTCTCTTTCGGTAGAAGTTTTTTCACTTCAAGCACAGGGAATGGTTGTATTTGTGACAAAGCAGTATGAAGAAGAAACCAGCTACGGTGAGTTCGATGAAGACGAGTTCGAGGACTTCATTGAAATGCAGGTCATGCTAGATGAAAGCGAAGACATGTTTTTTGAGTTTGATTCATTTGAAGATGTCATTCAGCTGACCAAACGCATGTCAAACTTTTACGATACGGATAGCGTGCTCTATTCATTCGAAAAACGTTTTTACATGCTGTTGGATTATCACATGCTGTCACCAGCTGAAGTTGGGAATATGATTGCGGTTTTGGCGGAGTATGGAAATCCCTCTACAATTACAAAGCACCGCGTAAATGAATATGGAAAAATATTAGTAGAAAAGAGAGCTCTGGAGTATATTAACTCTGTCTTTTCTTAACTGTTTAATTGAAATAATTACACCCGTGAAGGATAAAGCACTTTTATTAAAATAAGAGTGGCTGCACTTTCAGCTTGTACAAAGTTGTTGAAAGTGCTCTTTATCACCGGGTGTTTTTTATTTTTTTAAGACGATTAACGCATACTAGAAAAGAGGCAGACTTAAAACATTGTAGCATACCTTGTAAAGTTATTGGAAGCGTTTTCTTGGAAGAACACAAAAAATACTAAAAGTTCGATATTTTCCTTTGCAATGTAAAACTAAGGGTGTATACTATGTCATGAAAGAAGCACCATTCAATTAAAAACGAATAATTTTCGATACATTTTAGGAGGTTTACAGATGGTAGCCGACAAGATGCAAGACAGTAAAAATAGTCAAGAAGAGAAGCATGATGTTTTAAAATCTACACAAACAGTGATACATAAAGCGTTAGAAAAACTAGGCTATCCTGATGAAGTGTATGAACTATTAAAAGAGCCATTACGAATGATGACAGTAAAAATTCCTGTTCGTATGGATGACGGATCAGTTAAGATTTTTACAGGTCACCGAGCGCAGCATAACGATGCAGTTGGTCCTACGAAAGGTGGAATTCGTTTTCACCCTAACGTAACTGAAAAAGAAGTAAAAGCTCTATCTATATGGATGAGTTTGAAATGTGGAATCGTTGACCTTCCTTATGGTGGAGGAAAAGGTGGAATTGTGTGTGATCCTCGAAATATGTCTTTTGGAGAATTAGAACGTTTAAGCCGCGGATATGTTCGTGCGATTAGCCAAATTGTTGGACCAACAAAGGATATTCCAGCGCCGGATGTGTTTACAAATTCACAAATTATGGCTTGGATGATGGATGAATACAGCCGGATTGATGAATTTAACTCACCTGGCTTTATTACTGGAAAGCCCCTTGTCTTAGGTGGTTCGCACGGCCGTGAAACAGCGACTGCAAAAGGAGTAACTATTTGTATTCGTGAAGCAGCGAAAAAACGAGGCATTGAATTACAAGGTGCACGGGTAGTAGTGCAAGGGTTTGGAAATGCAGGAAGCTTTTTAGCTAAGTTCATGCACGACGCTGGAGCTAAAATTGTAGGGATATCTGATGCATACGGAGCGCTGCACGATCCTAATGGTTTAGACATTGATTATTTATTAGATCGACGCGATAGCTTTGGTACAGTAACGAAATTATTCAATAATACAATCAGCAACAAAGAGCTGCTTGAACTTGACTGTGACATCCTAGTTCCAGCTGCGATTGAAAATCAAATTACAGAAGAAAACGCCCATAACATTCAAGCGAGTATTGTGGTAGAAGCAGCAAATGGACCAACAACTCTTGAAGCAACGCGCATCTTGTCAGAGAGAGGGATTTTATTAGTTCCAGACGTTTTGGCAAGTGCGGGCGGTGTAACAGTCTCTTATTTTGAGTGGGTGCAAAATAACCAAGGTTATTATTGGACGGAAGAAGAAGTAGAAGAAAAGCTTGAAAAAGTAATGGTTAAATCATTTAATAACATCTACGAAACTTCTACAACTCGAAAAGTCGACATGCGTCTAGCTGCTTATATGATAGGCGTAAGAAAAATGGCAGAAGGCTCTCGTTTCAGAGGCTGGATTTAAAAACAGAACAGCAGAACAATTGCGTAAATAGAAAAAATCTCCTATCATTAATGAGGAGATTTTTTTGTTTTACACTGCGTTAAAATAAAAAAAAGGTGCGTTTACAACTGAAGGAGTGACAGGCATGAAGAAAGAAAAAGTAATTATTGTTGGCGGAGGACCATGCGGGCTTTCAGCAGCTATTGAGCTTCAACATACAGGTATTGATGCCCTTGTAATTGAAAAAGGGAATATTGTGAATGCAATTTATAACTATCCGACCCACCAAACATTTTTTAGTTCAAGTGAAAAACTAGAAATTGGGGATGTCCCTTTTATTACCGAAAATCGTAAGCCTGTGCGCAACCAAGCTCTTGCTTACTACCGAGAAGTGGTGAAGCGCAAGCAAGTTCGAATTCAGCCGTTTGAACGTGTCTTGCAAGTAGACAAACAAGCGGAAAACCAAATTATTGTCACAACATCTAAAGAGACATATGAAGCGGAGAATGTCATTATAGCTACGGGCTATTACGATCATCCTAATTATATGAATGTTCCCGGTGAAGATTTATCAAAGGTATTTCATTATTTCAAAGAAGCGCATCCGTACTTTGATAAAGATGTAGTCGTTATAGGCGGAAAAAACTCTAGCGTCGATGCAGCTCTGGAATTGGTAAAGTGTGATGCAAGGGTGACGGTTATTTATCGTGGCTCAGATTACTCCCCTAGCGTAAAACCTTGGATATTGCCTGAATTCGAAGCACTGGTTCGAAATGGAACGATTGGGATGCATTTTAATGCTCATGTAATAAAGATAACGGATGAAACGGTAACATATGAGCAGGAAGGGAAAGAATCTACGATTAGTAACGATTTCGTTTTTGCCATGACTGGCTATCACCCTGATCACACGTTTTTAACAAAAATGGGTGTGGAATTAGGTGATGAAACAGGCCGCCCTTCTTTTAACGAAGAGACGATGGAAACAAACGTGGAAGGAATTTATATCGCTGGTGTGATTGCTGCAGGAAACAATGCTAATGAGATTTTTATTGAAAATGGACGTTTTCATGGGAAATCAATCGCTTCTCATATTCTCAACAAAAACAACGCATAGAAGCCTATGCGTTGTTTTACTAATGATTAAACAGCTGCTGCAGTTCATCGTGATTCCTTGTTACTTGGAGAGCAACTAACAGCTTAATGCGTGCTTTAGGACCATTTAAGCCATTTGAAAAAATAACGCCCATCTCTTTTAACTGCTTGCCACCGCCTTCATATCCATATACATCTTGAGCAATTCCATTAAAACAGCGAGAAACGAGCACGATAGGTATTTTTTGCGTCAAAAGCAATTGAATCCCCGGAAGTGTAAGGGGAGGTAGATTTCCTTGACCGAGGGCTTCAATTACAAGTCCATCAACATTCATTGAAGCCACTGCTTGGAATAAATGGTCGTCCATTCCTGCATAAGCTTTTAATAAAGTGATTTGTTTATCTATCTGATTAACAGGATAAAATTCATGTTCTGTAGGCATGTGGTGAAAAGATACGCCGCGTTTTGTGATTAATCCTATTGGCCCGTACTGAGGGCTTTGAAATGTCGCCACGTTGCTTGTATGGGTCTTGGTCACGTTTTCAGCAGTATGAATTTCATCGTTCATTACAACTAAGACACCTTTTCCTTTTGCGTCGTCACTAATAGCCACCCGAACCGCAGATATAAAATTATAAGGACCGTCTGAACCGATCTCGTTGCTTGATCTCATGGCTCCAGTTAAGACAATTGGAATATCTGTATGCACTGTTAAATCTAAAAAATAAGCGGTTTCTTCCAACGTGTCCGTGCCGTGAGTTAACACAACTGCATCAATTTTGCCTTCATTAATTTTATCGCGTATTTTTTTTGAAAGTATAAGCATTTCCTTAGGAGTAATGTGAGGAGAAGGCAAATGAAATGCTTCTTCTACGATTACATTGGCCATACCTGAAACAGATGATGTTGAGCGGTGAAGCGGGTTTTGAATATCTGGTGTTACCGATCCAGATGCCATGTCTTCTTTCATCGAGATTGTGCCGCCGGTGTGAAGAATATAAACAGTTTTCATAGAGAGCTCCTTTCAATTTTTCATATAAGTATGATACATTTTTTGGTATACTTGTTTAAGGTCTTTGTTAGGCTTTGTAAATCGACAGCAAGTTATGTGAGCATTTACATATAAAGATAAGGACAATATAGACGGAAATTTTCATCCTAAAGATAACATGTTACTATTAAAAAAAATAGAGGAGATGAGGCGCTATTTATGTTGGCGATTGTATCTGCAGGCATTGCGCCAGGATTGGCATTGTTAAGTTTTTTTTATTTGAAAGATGAATATGAAACTGAGCCTATTTCAATGGTATTAAAAACATTTATTTTTGGAGCAATGCTTGTTTTGCCAATTATGTTTATTCAATATGTATTTGGTGAAGAACACGTTTTTCAATCACCTTTTCTTGAAGCATTTTTTACGACAAGCTTTTTAGAAGAATTTTTCAAATGGTTCATTTTATATTTCACGATTTATCAGCATGTGGAATTTGATGAGCATTATGATGGAATTGTTTACGGGGCAGCTGTTTCATTAGGTTTTGCTACCGTTGAAAATATTTTATATTTATTTGCAAATGGTTTAGAATCAGCGCTAGGAAGAGCCATTTTACCCGTATCTAGTCATGCTTTATTCGGCGTCATTATGGGGTATTATTTAGGGAAAGCAAAGTTTTCTGAAGGAAAGGAAAAAACGAAGTGGACGCTGTACTCCGTATTTGTGCCGCTCATTTTACATGGAACATATGATTATATTTTAAAAACAATGGATCATTGGGTATTTATTATTATTCCATTTATGATTTATTTATGGTGGCTGGCATTAAGAAAAGTAAAAAAGGCCAAACAGCCATCGATTGTCTAGGCTCAGCTTGTAAATCTTTTTTGAGAGATTTACGAGCTGAGTTTTTTCATTTCGGTAAATTTTGCGCATCTTGTATAAAAAAACAACCTTTACAAAAAATACTCCTATCATCTTATCAGTTACATACGATGTAGGAGGTTTTGTCATGTTATCATTTCGATGTTTTAAAAAGTATGCATGTCTCATATGCATATGTTCATTTATTGCAGCGTCCGTTGTGAGTCCAAAGGCCGCTCACGCGTTTTCAAATCAAGTCATTCAACACGGAGCAGTTGGAGATGACGTTATTGAGCTGCAGTCGAGACTTCAGTATTTAGGTTATTATAACGGGAAAATTGACGGTGTATTTGGATGGAGCACATACTGGGCACTGCGCAATTTTCAATATGAATTTGGCATTAAAAAGATTGACGGTTTAGCAGGCTGGCAAACAAAGATTAAATTAGCCAACGCAACAAAATATCACGAAAACTATGTGAAAAATCAAATTAGAAAAGGAAATAAGTTTACGCATTATGGCGGTAAGCCTCTTGATCAGCAGTCTAAAGGAAGCAGTAGCAGTGGAAAAAGCAGCGGGAACAATGAGCAGCAAAAAGCACAAAGCGGATCTTCTCAAGCAAAAAAACCTGCCAGTCAGCCGCAGCGTAATACGTCTAACGGAAGTTCTGAACAACAGAAAGAAAAAGCACAAAAGCCAACAGCGGTGAATGTACCGAGCGGGTTTTCACAAAATGATATTCAGCTCATGGCAAATGCCGTACATGGTGAAGCACGGGGTGAACCATATAATGGTCAAGTAGCCGTAGCAGCCGTTATTTTAAACCGAGTTAACAGTCCGGCATTTCCAAACACAGTTGCTGGAGTTATTTTTGAACCGCGTGCATTTACTGCTGTAGCAGATGGGCAAATTTGGCTTGAACCCAACCCAACATCTAAAAAAGCGGTTATGGATGCTATTAACGGATGGGATCCTACTGGGAATGCTATCTATTACTTCAATCCGGACACAGCAACAAGCGCATGGATTTGGTCACGTCCTCAAATTAAGCAAATCGGGAAACACATTTTCTGTCGATAAAGAGAGGTGAAGGAAACATGATTCGAACAATTTTAATTGTATTATTAGCTATTGGTGTTGTAGGTGTAGGGTATTGGGGGTACAGCGAGCATCAAGAAAAAGATGCTGTGCTGCTTCAAGGGGAGAATACGTATCAACGAGCATTTCATGATTTATCATATCAGCTAGATTTATTAAATGATAAAATCGGTGGCACGCTCGCCATGAGTTCGAGAGATCAGCTTTCGCCCGCGCTTGCAGAAGTATGGCGTTTAACTTCTGAAGCTCATAACAACGTAGGACAGCTGCCTTTATCGCTTTTACCGTTCAATAAAACAGAAGAGTTTCTTTCAGATGTTGGTGACTTTACGTACAAAGTAGCGGTAAGGGATTTAAGCAAAGCACCCTTAACAGATAAAGAGTATAAAACGTTAAATTCGCTTTATGATCAGTCAGGTGAAATTCAAAATGAAATGCGCCAAGTACAGCATCTAGTCATTGATAATAACTTGCGCTGGATGGATGTTGAACTAGCCCTAGCTACAAAAGAAAAGCAAGGTGACAATACGATTATTGACGGATTAAAAACCGTTGAAAAAAGTATGGATTCTTTTGCCGAAACAGATTTGGGCGTTATGAATGCAACGAATGAACAGGAAAAAAACGCTTTTCATCAATTAAAAGGTAGAGAAGTTAGTGAAGATGTTGCAAAACAAGTGGCGCGTTCGTTTTTGAATTTAAAAGGAAACGAACAAATTCATATTGTAAAGAGCGGAAAAGATGCCGACTATGAGGTGTACAGCTTAACCATTACAGATCCAAAGACTAAACAAGAGACGTATATGGATATTACCCAAAAAGGCGGATATCCGCTTTGGGTGCTCGAAGATCGAGATATAAAAAAACAAAATATTAGTTTAAACGATGCAATGAACAAAGCGAATAAGTTTTTAAAAGATCATCGTTTTGAAAGTTTAGTGATGGCTGAAAGCGCTCAATATGACAACATGGGAGTCTTTACATTCGTAGAGCAAACGGAAAGTGGAGTTCGGATTTATCCGGATTCAGTTAAAATGAAAATGTCTTTAGAAGATGGATCTGTGATTGGCTTCTCAGCTAAAGACTTCTTATTAAAACATCGTACAAGAGATATTCCAAAACCTAAAATTTCGAAAGAACAGGCAAAAACCAAGCTGAACTCGAATGTAAAAGTGATGGAAGACCGCTTGGCAATTATTACGAATGATTTAAACGAAGAAGTGCTATGCTATGAGTTTTTAGGGACAATAAAAAATGATACGTATCGTATTTTTATCAATGCCGATACGGGTTTTGAAGAAAAAGTCGAAAAACTGCAAAACTCAGAGCCTTTATATAATGAAGTATAAAGCTGAGAAACCGGTGTCTATAGACACCGGTTTTTTTGTGTTGTATGAGATTTTTTGAGTCTAAATAACTAATTTTTATTTACAAAATAAATATATTTGACTATGTTTAAATAAAGGGAAAAAGTGTATATAGTGGAACTGAAGGAGAGAGAAGATGATAAAAGCGGGAATGAGGTTGACGTTAGAGAGCGGGAACAGAGAGTCTACCTTACAACAAACGTATCGATGTAAGGTAGTTGAGTTTACGGAAGACGTGATTTATATTAGCTATCCGCTAAATGAAGAAACGCAGCGAAGTGCTTTTTTACTAAAAAGTACAAAATTGCTGGCTACGTTTATTGGATATAATCAAAATGTATATACCTTTCCAACTGAAGTAACAGGGCGTGAAATAAAAGGCATGCCTGTTGTAAAGCTCTTTTACCCGGGCGATAAAAAGTTGAAATCCATCCAAAGAAGAAATTTTTTCCGTGTGCCACTTACAGCGAAGGCGGTGATAGAAAGTGAACAAGAACAGCAGGCCGTAATGGAAATCATGACTAAAAACATCAGTGCAGGTGGAATAGCCGGCTCCTTCCATCACTCGCTTCTTTTTAATGAAAAAGATTCCGTTGTTGTACGATTAAGTCTTCCTAATCGTGAGGGAATTTTGCAGCATCTTGAATTAAAAGGGGAAGTTGTACGAATTATCGCTCCGACTTCCTGTAAAGTAGGTCAGCTATCTATTAAATTTATGGACATGGAAAAACAAATGAAAGAAATGATGATTCGTTATACCTTAAAGCGTCAGCTTGACCTAAGGAGAAAAGGTCTTCTTTAGCGTATAAAAAAAACTTCTTTTTCCTAAACTGTAAGCAAAGATATTACTTCTTACAAAAGGAGAAAAAAGATGAATCGAATAGAACGAATTTTAATTAAATTAGTGGTTATTCAATTTGTGTTTTTAATAATTGCCCAATGTATTTTACTATCTAGCAGTCACAGTACATATTTCTCAAAGGTTATTCAGTATGAAGGAGTTAGCAAAAATAATTTTAATAAAATTATTGAAACATTCGACCAGTAGTCGGACGTATGGTAGAATAACTAGGAAAGAAACATGCAGTGAACACCAGGCAGGAGAAGACCCCCTGCTCTTTTTTTCGTTTATAAACGTTTCATATAAAATGGCTCATTGTATAAAAGATGAAAGTGGTTTGTTCCTGTTTTGAAATTAAGGGAGGCACTTATGGAAAAACAAATTTCAATCGCGATTGACGGTCCTGCAGCTGCTGGGAAAAGTACAGTGGCAAAGATTATAGCAGAAACCTTATCATATATTTATGTTGATACAGGAGCGATGTATCGTGCTCTAACGTATCAAGCCCAGAAAAACCAGGTAGATTTGCAAAATGAAGAAGAGCTATTGCATTTGCTTAACGAAACAGTAATCGATTTAAAACCGTCTGAATCTGGACAGGTAGTCATCTTAAATGGACAGAATGTTACAAGTGAAATTCGTTCCGCAGAAGTAACTAACTCTGTATCCATCGTAGCGAAACATCGTGCAGTTCGTGAAGAGATGGTAGCGAGACAGCAGGGCCTTGCTAAAGATGGAGGCGTTGTAATGGATGGACGTGATATCGGTACACACGTGCTTCCTCAGGCAGAAGTTAAAATCTTTTTATTAGCGTCTGTGGATGAAAGAGCACAGCGACGCCATGATGAAAACATAAAAAAAGGTTTTGAATCAAATTTAGAGCGTTTAAAAGAAGAAATTGCTCGCAGAGACAAGCTGGATTCTGAGCGTGAAGTAGCACCTCTTAAAAAAGCTGAAGATGCAATTGAAATCGATACAACTTCCTTATCGATTGAAGGAGTTGTAGAAAAAATACTTTCTATTATAAAAGAAAGGATTGGATGATTTTGAGCTTTTATATGTTTGCACGTGGCATTGTAAAAGGTATTTTAACACCAGTTTATCGTTATGAAGTAATCGGTGCAGAAAATATCCCTTCAGAAGGCGGAGTTTTGCTTTGTTCAAATCATATTGACAACTTAGATCCGCCTACGGTAGGTGTGACATGTCCAAGGCCTATTTCGTTTATGGCAAAAGCAGAGCTGTTTAAAGCACCTTTTCTGAAGACGGTTCTGCCAAAGTTAGAAACGTTCCCTGTAAAGCGGGGGATGGCAGATCGTGAAGCTTTGCGCCAAGGGTTAAAGATTTTAAAAGAAGGAAAAGTGCTTGGATTATTTCCAGAAGGAACAAGAAGCAAAGATGGAAAATTAGGAAAAGGAATGGCTGGAGTAGGCTTTTTTGCTTTGCGTTCAAAAGCAGCTGTTGTTCCTTGTGCTGTCATTGGTCCATATAAGCGTTTTGCAAGGTTAAAAGTAGTGTACGGGCCGCCAATTCAGATGGATGAACTT
Organism: Priestia sp. SIMBA_032; assembly: GCF_046535215.1. Lineage (NCBI taxonomy): Bacteria > Bacillati > Bacillota > Bacilli > Caryophanales > Bacillaceae > Priestia > Priestia sp. SIMBA_032. The sequence goes on from NZ_JAWRXD010000002.1 coordinate 536,831, forward strand.
CGTGAACGAAAGGCATCAGCCGACGAAGTAACCGAAGTTATTATGAAAAGCATTGGTGAATTAATTGAAAAATATCAATAGTTTGTAACCTTATGACTTGACAAAAGATTCTATTTATTAGAAGTTAGTAACAAAGAGAGTTTTTTCTATACAGAGCTATATACAATAATGATGAGCTAAAAGAGTGAAGAACTCTTACAAGGGAATACATATTGTAGATGGATATTGGAGGAGGAAAAGACGATGACAGAAGATATGAATCAAGTAGAGGTAACGTCATTAGAAGTAGGAGAAACAGTAAAAGGTACTATTACAAAAGTAGAAGAAAAGCAAGTGTATGTAGATGTGCCTAACAGCAAACTAGACGGTATTATTCCAATTAGTGAATTAGCGAGCTTACATATTGAAAAAGCAGGCGATGTAATCCAAGAAGGTGCCGAAGTCGAAGCGAAAGTAATTAAAGTGGAAGACGATTTGCTTGTGTTATCTAAACGGGCTGTAGATGCTGAAAAAGCATGGGACGGTTTAGAAGCAAAACTTTCTTCAGGTGAAGTGTTTGAAGCAGTAGTCAAAGAAATTGTCAAAGGCGGATTAGTAGTAGATATTGGTGTAAGAGGGTTCATTCCAGCTTCTCTTGTTGAAACTCATTTCGTTGATGATTTCGCAGAATATCAAGATCAAACTCTTACAGTCAAAGTAGTGGAATTAGATAAAGAAAAAAATCGCGTGATCCTTTCGCATCGTGCAGTTGTAGAAGAAGAGCTTGTACAACAAAAAGAAAATGTTCTTGAGTCATTAAAAGAAGGTCAGGTTTTAGAAGGAACCGTTCAGCGCTTAACAGACTTTGGTGCGTTTGTAGATGTAGGCGGAGTAGATGGGTTAGTGCATATCTCTCAGCTTTCACATACGCGTGTAGAAAAACCTTCAGACGTAGTAGCTGAGGGGGATACTGTGAAAGTCAAAGTATTATCTGTTGACAAATCAACGGGTCGTGTTTCATTATCTATTAAAGATACGTTAGAAGGTCCATGGTCCAACATTTCTACGAAGCTTCGCCAAGGTGATGTAGTAGATGGAACTGTTAAAAGACTTGTATCTTTTGGGGCGTTTGTAGAAGTTCTACCTGGAGTAGAAGGACTTGTACACATTTCTCAAATTTCACATAAGCATATCGGGACACCGCATGAAGTGCTTTCTGAAGGCGAAAAAGTGACGGTAAAAGTACTTGATGTGAATGAACAAGAACGACGCGTTTCGTTAAGCATTCGTGACCTTGAGGAAGAAGAGCAAGAAGATTACGGTGACTATGAATTACAAGAAGAGTCAAAAGGCTTCCAATTAGGTGATATGATTGGAGATCAATTAAAAAAATTAAGATAAGTAATGGTGATGATTTGTGAGCAGAGCAAAACGTAAAATTGATCACATTCATCATGCGATTCAAACGGGACAGCATCGGCTGCATGGGCTAGATGATATTCGCTTCGTTCATAATAGCTTACCAAATACAGGCGTGCAAGATGTTCATATTGATACAAAAATTGGCGAACTTTTGTTAAGTTCGCCAATTTTTATAAATGCTATGACGGGCGGAGGCGGACAAGAAACGGAACGGATTAACCGTTCGTTTGCTCAAATTGCTCATCATGGTCAATTAGCAATGGCCGTTGGATCGCAGATGGCTGCGATTAAAGATGAAAAGGAAGAACAATCATACAGAGTAGTGCGTCAAGAAAACCCTAACGGAATTATTTTTGCCAACCTAGGCAGTGAGGCTACAGTTGAACAAGCTAAAAAAGCGGTTAGTATGCTTGAAGCAAATGGACTTCAAATTCATTTAAATGTTATACAAGAGCTGGTCATGCCAGAGGGAGATCGTGATTTTACCGATGCATTACGTCGTATTGAACGAATTGTCCGAGAAGTAACCGTTCCTGTAATTGTCAAAGAAGTAGGTTTTGGGATGAGCGCTCAAGCAGTGCAAAAACTTAAAGATGTTGGTGTTGAAATCGTTGATATTGGTGGGTACGGTGGTACCAATTTTTCAAAAATCGAAAATGAAAGACGAGCAAAACATTTTCACTTCTTTAATGATTGGGGAATTTCGACAGCAGCTTCTCTAGCGGAAGTATCTCAGCACGTAGAAGGTATGTCCATTATTGGTTCAGGAGGTATTCAAACCTCTATGGATGTTGCTAAGTCTATTGCGTTAGGAGCTTCTGCAACGGGAATGGCGGGATATTTTTTATCCATTTTAATGAAGTCTGGTTTAGAAGCAGTTGTAGAAGAGATAGCCGAGCTACATGAGGAGTTAACGTTTATCATGGCTGCGTTAGGAGCAACTTCTATTGCTAAGCTTCAACAAATGCCTCTAGTTATTACAGGGGATACCTATAGCTGGCTGACTCAGCGAAATGTATCTATAGAAACATTTAATAACAGATCATAAAAAAGCATGCAGCTGACTGCATGCTTTTTTATTTCTTTAGAAGATGAATGATCGCGTTTTCATTTAAAAAACAAAAAATGTTGGCAGAAGAAATGACAAAAAGCATGAAATCCCAAACGTTAGCCACTTATAATAAGTTAAATAAACAGAAAAATCAGAAAAAGAGGTGGCGTAATGAAAAAGGGACATCCTATATTTACAATTTTTCTTTTCTTTTTAGGCTGGGTTTTCATGTATGCAGATCGTAATATTTTATCTCCGGTTATGGGAGATATCGGTGCGCAGTGGGATCTCAATAAAGCTGAACTTGGGCTAATGTCTACTGTGTTTTTTGCAGCGTATGCAGCTATGCAAATTCCAACGGGTTTTCTGGCAGATCGATTTGGTCGCGTTAAGATCTTAGTAGCTGGATACATCTTGTTTGGAGTTGCCACATTTTTTACAGGACTTACAACTACTTTTGGTATGTTCTTACTCATGCGGGCGCTGACAGGACTTGGAGAAGGAACGTATTATGGTTCACAATATGGAATTTCTTCAAGCATCACGCCCGAACGATACCGGGGTCTAGTGTCTGCGCTCATCAACAGTGGAATGGCTTTTGGTATATCGCTTGGTTTTATCGGATCTACATACATTACATATACGTTAGAAAAAGACTGGCAGTTTACTTTTTACTTATTTGCTATTCCGACTATAGTAATAGCTATTTTAATAGCTTTCTTTGTAAAAGATAAGCAAAGGGCTCAAGAAAGAAATTCGCCAAGTAAAGAAATAAAGCAGTCGCTAAAAGTATTATTTACAAAAAATCATATTTTCGTATACATTTTAATCTTCTGCTCTCTTTACGGATTTTTTGGGATGCTGACGTGGCTTCCTTATTATTTGCAGCACTCGCGAGGCTTAGCAGGGTCTCAAACAGGCATTATAGCATCTTTAGTACCTTGGGCGTCTATACCAGGAGCCATCTTCTTTGGTTATATATCTGATCGAATTGCAAATAAAAAAGCATTAATTGTCAGTTTGTCAGTAGCGGGCGCTTTATGTCAATTTTTTATCCCCTATACACAGAGTTATTCTTGGCTATTAATTGGCTTAATTGTGTACGGTCTGATAGGGAAATTAGCATTAGATCCCATTTTGATTTCGTATATGGCGGATATTACTCCATCGTCCATGTACTCTAAAGTGTACGGTTTTTTCAACTTCAGCGGCATGCTGTCATCAATCTTTGCACCTTACATTACCGGATATTTTGCAGATAAACTTGGAAGTATGGAATTTGGATTTTATTTGTCAGGAGCACTATTATTAGTGGGAGGAGTTCTCTTTTTGTTTACAGGAAAGAAAGAACGTTCCTATCCTGTTTCACATCCAGTTTTAAAATAAAAAATGCGCTGACTTAGTCAGCGCATTTTTTTATTTATGTTCATTTAACTCGCGCGCTTCTTCAGGACTTTGCAAGCTAGTTGCTCCCGGATAGTGAAGTCCTTGATCACGGTCAGATTCAACTCGTTTTGATTCCTTTAATTTTTTCTCTTGACGATCTTTTCCCATTTTAGATTCCCTCCTTTTTTCTGATAGGTTGTCCAAAATAAGGGGTTCTATTCTAAAACTCCGATTAAGTTTTCCAAAATTGATACATACTGATGACAGATAGAGGAGGTGCCATATTCAGTGGACGGAATTTTCTTTTATTGGCTTTCGTGGATGGGATGGATTGTTGCGACTTTTCTTATGCCCAAAACAGCTAGGCGTTGGAAGGTAGCAGCCATTATATTAATCAGTATACTCCTAAGCGGAATGAACATGCATATGACTCAGTTTTCATTTAGCTACACCGCTTTGTTTTTAGTGGGGGTAGCGTGTGTTTATGCTTCAGGCTACAGCAGATTTCAGCAGTTATATTATGTTATTGTATGCGGCATTATAATAATTGCCTATGCTGGTTTTTGTTTACTTGAGCTCTATGATCCTGTCTGGATTTTTATTGATCGTAAGTGGATTTTGACTGGACTTATCTTATATATTTGCTTTATGGTGGTTAAAGATGCTGAAAAAAGATTCGCAGCGATCATTTTAGGTGTAGTTGGAGGAGATTTTTTATACGCAGTTGTCATTCGAGATATTGCATCTTATGAAGTAGGGTCTCTTCGGACACTCGACGTTTTAGCAACAGCAGTAGGAGCGATGTTTATTTGGGAGATGCTGGTTTATTTCTCTGCTTATTTAGATTTGTACGTGCTGAAGTCTCACAGGCAAAAGCAAAGTACTTACAAATAGAAGAAGAGATTTCGTAAAATTATATTGTTGTTACCGGTGATTTTTGATAAAATTGTTTGATTGAAAGAGTAATGCTTATTCAGCGGATAGGCAGTTAATCAGCTTGGTGTAAAATAGAGCTGATAAAAAGCCTAGCTTTATCGCTTATGATCGATTAGTAGAGGTCATGCCACGCTGCATGGCCTCAATTTTTGAAAAACGAATGATCTTATTTATTTGTACATGTAGATAAATACCTTTAGTCGATTAAAGACTGGTTGCCGATACATAAAAAAGATCAAGGAAAGGGAAGAATCGTATGCCAAAACCAATTATTGCGATTGTTGGTCGTCCCAACGTAGGAAAATCAACAATTTTCAACCGAATTGTAGGAGAGCGAGTATCTATTGTAGAAGATATTCCGGGTGTAACTCGTGATCGTATCTATAGTTCAGGTGAGTGGCTGAATTTGGACTTTAACATTATTGATACTGGCGGTATTGATATTGGAGATGAGCCATTTTTAGAACAGATCAAACAGCAGGCAGAAATTGCAATTGATGAAGCGGACGTAATCATTTTTCTAGTGAATGGACGCGATGGAATTACTGCAGCTGATGAAGAAGTGGCGAAAATTTTATACAAATCCAAAAAGCCCGTCGTCCTAGCCGTTAATAAAGTAGATAATCCTGAAATGAGAGAATTAATCTATGATTTCTACGCACTAGGATATGGAGAACCGTTCCCAATCTCAGGAACGCATGGTTTAGGTTTAGGTGACCTGTTAGACGAGGCAGCTAAGCACTTTCCAAAAGAAAAAGACGAAGACTACGGAGAAGAAGTCATTAAATTTTCATTGATTGGTCGTCCTAACGTAGGGAAATCTTCATTAGTTAATGCTCTTCTAGGTGAAGACCGTGTTATTGTCAGTGATCTCGCCGGTACGACACGCGATGCTATTGATACGAAGTTTACAAAAGAAGATCAAGAATATGTTGTTATTGATACAGCTGGAATGAGAAAGCGTGGAAAAGTGTACGAGAGTACTGAAAAATACAGCGTACTTCGCGCATTAAAGGCAATTGAACGCTCAGACGTTGTCTTAATTGTATTAAATGCTGAAGAGGGTATTATTGAACAAGATAAGAAAATTGCTGGCTATGCACAAGAAGCTGGAAAAGCTGTTGTCATCGTTGTGAACAAATGGGATACAGTAGAAAAAGATGAAAAAACAATGAAAAAATTTGAAGAAAATATACGCGAGCATTTTCAGTTCTTAACATATGCTCCAATTGTATTCCTTTCAGCTAAAACGAAAAAACGTACGCATACGCTATTGCCAATGATTGATCTTGCAAGCGAAAGCCATGCTGTACGTGTAGAAACAAGCATCTTAAACGATGTAATTATGGATGCAGTAGCAATGAACCCTACGCCTACTCATAACGGCAACCGCTTAAAAATCTATTACACAACTCAAGTAGCAATCAAGCCGCCAACTTTTGTTGTGTTTGTAAATGATCCTGAGCTAATGCATTTTTCATATAAACGTTTCTTAGAAAATAAGCTTCGTGAAGCTTTTGGATTCGAAGGAACTCCAATTAAAATTATTGCAAGACCAAGAAAATAACAGAGGATGTGATCGGCGTGGAAAGAATAGCTGTACTAGGAGCAGGGAGTTGGGGAACTGCATTAGCTTTCGTATTGGCGGAAAATGGACACGATGTTCGCATTTGGGGACATAGACAACAAGTCATTGATCAAATCAACGAGACGCATCAGAATGAAAAATATCTGCCTGGTGTAGAGCTTCCTCATCAGATTAAAGGTTTTACGTCATTAGAAAAGGCAATAGAGGGTGTTGAAACCCTTATTTTAGCTGTTCCGACGAAGGCCATTCGTGAAGTGTTGCAACAGCTAAAATCCCTTACCGATGAACTGTTTACAATTGTTCACGTGAGTAAAGGAATTGAACCGGATTCTCTTTTACGTATATCTCAAATGATTCAACAAGAAATTGATACAAAAGACATCGTTGTCTTATCAGGCCCGAGTCATGCTGAAGAAGTAAGTAGAAGGCAGCCGACAACGGTGACGTCAGCTTCAACAAATATACAAGCAGCAGAAAAAGTACAGGATTTATTTAATAATCAACAGTACTTCCGTGTTTATACAAATCCTGATGTGATTGGTGTGGAAATTGGGGGAGCGTTAAAAAATATTATTGCTCTTGCTGCTGGTATCACGGATGGACTCGGATATGGTGACAATGCGAAGGCCGCTCTTATGACTCGTGGCTTAGCTGAAATCGCTCGTTTAGGTACGGTGCTTGGTGCCAACCCTCTGACGTTCTCAGGTTTAACCGGGATTGGAGATTTGATTGTAACGTGTACAAGCGTTCATTCTCGAAATTGGCGCGCTGGTAATCTTCTTGGAAAAGGTAAAAATTTAGACGAAGTATTAGAAAATATGGGAATGGTTGTAGAAGGTGTACGCACGACGAAAGCAGCTTACCAGCTATCTCAAAAATACGACGTAAAAATGCCGATTGCTGATGCTTTATATAATGTACTGTTTAATGATGTGAAGGCAAAAGATGCAGTAGACGCGCTTATGTCTCGTACTAAAACACATGAAATGGAAGATTTAGCGAATGTTTTAGGAGAAAAATTAAATTAAGTGCAAAGAAATATGAAAAAATAGGCAATTGGTGATACCCAAAATCATTTACTTGCATAAAATAACGTGTAAATAAAGATGAGTAGAACTGTTAGTATGGGAATATTTAGTTATGGTCGAAGCGAAGAGCCCCCTTCGCTTCGATTTTTTTTATGTGAAAAAGCAGGAATTTGTCAATTTAATAGGAAAGTAATTACTATAGAGCATAAATCAATGGAAAATAAATAAATAGTTAATTTAGAATGTTCTATTAATATCCGTCTTAACTATAAGTCCTTATGTTATAATAACGGTGAAAAAAGGAGTGGATGCAATTTGTCGCCAGGTTTGTTAAAGATGTGGATTTCATTGGGTTCCATTGTATTTATGTTTATTGCGGTATTTTCTATTTACTTTAGTCGTTATAAAATCACGAATCGCGTTGGTAAAATTGTACTCGCTTTCATTGCCTATTCGCTCATGATTGTAGCAGGTCTTATTATGGTAATTGTTGTATTCAGCGGTCCGACAGATGCTTAATGTACATATGGTAGGGTGAGAAAAATGAAAAAATTCATGCTAACGTCTATTGTTGGGTTAACCATTTTTGTATTGTCCGGTTGTTTGTACCCGACGGAAAGAATGTCTCAAAATCAAGTTCCTTATAAAGATCAAGTTGCTTCCGTGCAAACGGCCGTTGATCAATTTAAACAAGAAAGCGGAGGCTTACTGCCGATAAAAACGAAAGATATGGACACACCTATTTACCAAAAATACCCGATTGACTTCACGAAAATTGTTCCTAGATACATGCAAGACGCACCTGGGAATTCGTATGAAAGCGGAGGGATATTTGCGTACGTGCTTGTGGATGCAGAAACAAAGCCTACGGTTAAATTATTGGACTTACGGATGGCGGATACAATTCAAGATGTTAATGTACATTTGAATATATACCGTCAAAACCATAAAGGGTACGTACCGTTTAAAGACGTCATCGCTCCCGGCGTATTCTCTATTAACTATAAGAAATTGAATATGAAAGAACCTCCTGTCGTTACTAGCCCGTATACAGGTAATAGTCTTTCTTTAATTGTTAATGGGCAGGGAGATGTATTTGTAGATTATCGTCCTGATTTGTATGATGCCATTCAAAAGCATAAAAGCTCCTACAAACCGGGTGAAGATATCCGAAAGCTCCTTGTGGAAAACAGTGATTTTGTACCTGCTTACTCTCTTCCTTATACAGTCAACGATAAGAATGAACCAATATTTTTTAAAAAATAAGTCATGAACCCCTTCTCCTTGAATAATATTCAGAGAGAAGGGGTTTTCTCTTTCTTGTACACCAATAATGAAAATCAGAATGACTAAGTCAGCATGTGCATGAAAAAAATCATAAATTTTTCTATCAAAAGTCATATTTTAATAGGACAACGTCATAACTATATAGTGTCCTAATTTACTCTCGCAATGGATGTCATATTCCATGAACTCATAGATCGGAGGGGATCTTTTGGAAAAGGTGGATGTATTTAAAGATATCGCTGAACGTACAGGAGGCGATATATATTTAGGTGTGGTGGGAGCAGTTCGAACAGGAAAATCTACATTTATTAAAAAATTTATGGAGCTGGTGGTCCTGCCTCATATCGAGAACGAGGCAGAAAGAGCTCGCACACAAGATGAACTGCCACAAAGTGCAGCTGGAAAAACGATTATGACAACTGAGCCGAAATTCGTACCGAATCAAGCAGTTAATGTTTTGGTAGATGACGGGCTAGAAGTTAACATACGGTTAGTAGATTGTGTAGGATATACAGTGCCAGGCGCTAAAGGGTACGAAGATGAAAATGGACCTCGAATGATCAATACACCTTGGTATGAAGAACCAATTCCATTTCACGAAGCGGCTGAAATTGGAACAAGAAAGGTTATTCAAGAACACTCAACGATTGGTGTCGTCATTACAACAGATGGCTCAATTGGAGATATACCGCGTCAAGATTACGTGGAAGCAGAAGAGCGCGTCATTAATGAGCTAAAAGAAGTAGGCAAACCATTTATCATGGTTATTAATACCGTACAGCCATATCATCCTGATACAGAAAAGCTTCGTGCAAAGCTTAATGAAAAATATGATATCCCAGTGTTAGCGATGAGTGTAGAAAGCATGCGCGATACTGATGTGATGAACGTATTGAGAGAAGCACTATACGAGTTCCCTGTATTAGAAGTCAACGTTAATCTACCAAGCTGGGTAATGGTTTTAAAAGATAAACATTGGCTGCGTGAAAGCTATCAAGAAGCCGTTAAAGAAACGGTAAAAGATATTAAGAGGCTGAGAGACGTTGAACGGGTAGTAGAGCAATTTAGCCAGTTTGAGTTTATCGATCAGGCTCGATTAGCCGGAATTGAGATGGGGCAGGGAATTGCCGAAATTGACCTATACGCTCCAGATGATTTATATGATCAGATTTTGAAAGAAATCGTAGGAGTAGAAATTCGCGGAAGAGATCATTTGCTGCAGTTAATGCAAGACTTTGTGCATGCAAAAACTGAGTATGATCAAGTCTCTGATGCACTTCGTATGGTTAAACAAACGGGTTATGGTGTAGCTGCACCTTCGCTTTCAGATATGAGCCTTGATGAACCTGAAATTATTCGCCAAGGATCGCGTTTTGGAGTTCGTTTAAAAGCAGTGGCACCTTCTATACACATGATTAAAGTGGATGTAGAATCAGAATTTGCGCCGATTATCGGAACGGAGAAGCAAAGCGAAGAATTAGTTCGTTATTTGATGCAAGACTTTGAAGATGATCCGCTTTCAATTTGGAATTCAGATATATTTGGCCGCTCTCTGAGTTCAATCGTAAGAGAAGGGATTCAAGGAAAGCTGTCGCTGATGCCTGAAAATGCGCGATATAAGTTAAAAGAAACGCTAGAACGGATTATTAACGAAGGATCTGGAGGTTTAATCGCGATTATTTTATAAGAATATAACGTTAGGCTCCTCATAAAGGAGCCTCTTCTTTTTGGATAGATCATACAAAACTTTACATATATTGTGATAGATCGCGTGGTTATCCTATTCCTGCGTTATTTTCTGCTTGCTATGCCTTGTTCAATATGTTAATCTTTTAACAGAAATCGATCGATCATACTGTTTTCACTACATACATACGGCAGATGAATGAAAAACATTGAATTATTTAGTTCAATCGTTTATGATTAGGCTTGTCGATACATAGGTTATGTATAATATCCATTTGTTTTGTTAAAGAATGAGATATAACGAATTACTAGATTCCTTTTCTAACAAGGTTTTTAGTTATTATATGATCCGATTTTGGGAGGAGGTGAATGGCATGAACAAGACAGAATTAATTAATGCTGTTGCAGAAGCAAGTGAGCTTTCAAAAAAGGATGCTACAAAAGCAGTTGATGCTGTTTTCGATACAATTTTAGAAGCTTTAAAAGCTGAGGACAAAGTTCAACTTATCGGTTTTGGTAACTTCGAAGTACGTGAACGTGCTGCTCGTAAAGGACGCAATCCACAAACTGGCGAAGAAATCGAAATTCCTGCTAGCAAAGTTCCTGCATTCAAACCAGGTAAAGCTCTTAAAGATGCTGTAAAATAATATCTACATAAAATGGCTTTATTCATAGCCGTTGATGAAGAGCTTTGAAAGGTCGCACATTTGCGACCTTTCTTTTTTGCCTTTGGTATATACATATGCTAGAATTTTTTCATAAAGTCGTAATGCAACGAATTGGAGGGCAACAACATGTCATCTGTAAATAAACCACAGATCGAACAAGCTGTGAGACTAATTTTAGAAGCAATTGGCGAAGATCCAAACCGTGAAGGATTATTAGATACACCAAAGCGAGTAGCTAAAATGTATGAGGAAGTCTTTTCCGGGTTGAATGAAGATCCAAAAGAGCATTTTAAAACAGTTTTTGGAGAAGATCATGAAGAGCTAGTGCTTGTAAAAGATATTCCTTTTTACTCTATGTGTGAACACCACTTAGTGCCTTTTTACGGAAAAGCTCATGTTGCGTATATTCCAAAAGGCGGACGAGTGACCGGTTTAAGTAAGCTGGCAAGAGCGGTAGAAGCTGTTGCGAAACGTCCTCAGCTTCAGGAGAGAATTACATCTACAGTGGCGGATTCTATTGTAGAAACATTAGAGCCTCATGGGGTAATGGTAGTAGTGGAAGCAGAGCACATGTGTATGACCATGCGAGGCATTAAAAAGCCTGGGGCTATGACAATCACTTCTGCTGTGCGTGGAGTGTTAGAACACGATGCAAGTTCTAGAGCTGAAGTTTTATCATTGATTAAATCATAATGTGGATGATGAAGGAGAAGAGAATATGACACAAAAAGGAACGCCAGAGTATATTGTCATTAAAGCGGTCGAAGATGGAGTTAACGTAATTGGCTTAACGCGAGGAGCAGATACGCGATTTCATCATTCAGAAAAACTAGATAAAGGCGAAGTGATGATTGCGCAGTTTACTGAGCATACATCAGCAATTAAAATTCGTGGCAAAGCCGTCGTTCAGACTGTTCACGGAGAAATTGAATCCGATACGAAAAAATAAGCAGGGATTTTCCTGCTTTTATTTATATTTAAAATAGATGAATAAGAACAGGAAAAACATGGTGAAACTAAAAGCAATATCTTAAATTACTATCTAAGAAATCAAGATGGTATGTAGATGAACGGTGTTCAAGCGGATGAGCAGCTAAAGGATTTAAACTGTGAAAAAGCTTCAAAAGAATTTAAAGGATATTTTATAATGTAATTATGTTATAATTGACACTATCGATTTGGAGTTAAAAGAACTTTAAACAAATAGTGATGGAAAGGGAGACAAGGATGATGAGCGTAAAAACCATCTATGATATTGTGGCCAACATGAAAGAACAGCTTCATGTTGAATTAAGTCATCCATATGTAAAAAAATATATTCATCATCCGCGTATTGATGAAAATAGATTACTGTACATGTGTTCGTTCTTAGATACTCTTTCAATGGAAGAAGAAAAAAAGAACAGCTCTGTGCTATCTGTGATGCTCGTTCAAACCGCACTTGATACCCACGATCTAGTCTCCACTCAAAATGTTAGCGGAAATGAAGGGAAGCTGCATGAGCGGCAGCTGGTAGTTTTGGCCGGAGATTATTACAGCGGCCTGTACTATTACTATTTAGCTCAAAGCAGCCAGCTGAATTTAATGAAAGTTATAGCATCTGCTATTAAAGAAATTAATATCGCTAAGATACACATTTATAACAATCGCTCTACTAATCCACACGACGTTATGAATAGTTTTTTAGCAGCAGAATCATCGTTTGTAAGATGCTTATGTGACTATTTTGAACGTGAAGAGTGGAAAGAACTTTTAAAACATGCAGCGTATTTGAACGGGATATTAAAGCAATTAAAGTCATTACAGCATAAAGAGCCTACTCTCTTGCTAAACTATTGCAAACAAATTGGCATGAATCAAGAACAAATAAAAGAATACCTTTATTCGTATACTCAACAGTCTGTAAATATTGTTAGAGGATACTTACGAAGTGAATTTGCAATGAATGAGTTTTTAAGAGAGCACTTAGATGAACTTACATCTAGCTTAGAAGTGTTGAAAAATGTCGTAGGAGAAGGATAGAGATATGCAGCAATCAAAAGAACAGCGTGTCCATGGCGTATTTGAAAAAATATACAAAAATTATGATCAAATGAATTCTGTTATTAGTTTTCAGCGTCATAAGGCATGGCGCAAAGATACGATGAAGCGAATGAATGTTCAAAAAGGAACAAAAGCTTTAGATGTTTGTTGCGGAACTGCGGATTGGACGCTAGCTATGGCTGAAGCAGTTGGAGAAACAGGAGAGGCAGTTGGCCTAGATTTTAGTCAAAATATGCTAAAGATTGGTGAAGAGAAAGTAAAAAACTCACCTTTTTCAAATATTACCTTACTACATGGCAATGCAATGGAACTTCCTTTTGAAGATAATTCATTTGACTATGTAACAATTGGATTCGGACTGCGCAACGTGCCTGATTACCTTCAAGTTTTAAAGGAAATGCAGCGCGTCGTGAAACCTGGCGGAAAAGTCGTTTGCCTTGAAACGTCTCAGCCAACGATGATTGGCTACCGACAAATGTACTTGCTTTATTTTAAGTATATTATGCCTGCGCTTGGAAAGATGGTCGCTAAAAGTTATGATGAATATTCATGGCTTCAAGAGTCAGCTAGGGACTTTCCAGGTCAAAAGCAATTGGCTGATATGTTCCGTGAAGCCGGTTTGACAGATGTTGAAGTGAAATCTTACACAGGTGGAGTAGCAGCGATGCATCTAGGGTACAAACGATAAAAGAGAAAAAGCTTGTCCTAGAGGTGCAACAGCCTGTAGGATAAGGAGTAAAGAATGAATATATAATGCAAGGTGAGTCCAATGAAACTAAAAATGATGTACGCTTTTTTGAATACGGATATTACCCTTATTGAGAAAGAACTTGAACAAACTGTTCATACCGATGAAACACTTATCACAGATGCTTCTCTTCACCTTTTACAAGCAGGGGGGAAACGAATTCGCCCTGTATTTGTTTTGTTGGCAGCTAAATTTGGGCATTACAACATCGACCAAATTAAACATGTGGCAGTAGCGCTTGAGCTGATTCATATGGCTTCTCTTGTTCATGATGATGTTATTGATGACGCTGATAAGCGACGGGGAAAACCAACAATTAAGGCAAAATGGGACAATCGTATTGCTATGTATACAGGGGATTACATCTTTGCTCGTGCACTTGAAGTTATGAGTGAGGTTAAAGATGTGGAAGCACATAAAATTTTATCTAATACGATGGTGGAGTTAACGCTCGGTGAAATTGAACAGATTAAGGACAAATACAACCTAAACCAAAACTTACGCGTGTATCTGCGTAGAATTAAACGTAAAACGGCACTGCTAATTGCTGCAAGCTGTCAGTTAGGCGCAATTGCAGCGGGAGCTCCTGAAGATATACATAAACGTTTATTTTGGTTTGGATATTACGTGGGAATGTCATTTCAAATTACCGATGACATTTTAGATTTTATCTCATCAGAAGAACAGCTTGGGAAACCAGTTGGCAGCGACTTACTGCAAGGAAATATTACGCTGCCAGTTTTGTATGCCATTGAAAATGCTGAGTTTCGAGATAAAGTAGAACAGCTTTTCGAGAGGGAATATGAGCAAGAGCTGATCAATGAAATTATTTCTTATATTAAATCTTCTAACGCCATTGAACGTTCATTTGAGATGAGCGATCGTTATCTGCAAAAAGCGATGAGCATTTTAGAAGAACTGCCGCCAAACAAGGCGAAAAAAACGCTGCATCAAATTGCGAAGTACATTGGAAAACGGAAATTTTGATTTATTTACTTTCATAAGTTGTAAACTGCTCGAAACAATGTTAATATCTTCATGAGGTGTGATTGCGCTTTCAAAATTTGTTTACATATCATGAACTTCAGGGGTGGAGAGTAAAATGATACAAAAAACGTTTTTAATGGTCAAACCAGACGGGGTACAAAGAAGCATTATTGGTGAGGTTATTTCTCGCTTTGAGAAAAAAGGTTTTCAATTAGTTGGAGCTAAGCTTATGCATATTTCGCAGGAATTAGCTGAAACACACTACGGTGAACATAAAGAGAAACCTTTCTTCGGTGAGTTAGTGAAATTTATCACATCAGGTCCAGTTTTTGCTATGGTATGGGAAGGTGAAAACGTGATTTCAGTATCACGTCAAATGGTGGGGAAAACTAACCCTCAAGAAGCGCTTCCTGGAACTATTCGAGGTGATTATGGACTGATTGTCGATAAGAATATTATTCACGGCTCAGATTCACCAGAAAGTGCGGAGCGTGAAATCAGCTTATTCTTTGAAAGTGAAGAGCTGACTTTCTATAAAAAAGACGCAGACGCTTGGATTTACTAATTTAGATAGCGCAAAGAGACGAATGAATTTTCATTCGTCTTTTTTATTGTGTTTATAAATAGGCTTCTAGGCTATTAAGTGCAAAGATTTCCTTACATAAACATTTTCATAATGTATTCCGATATATTAATAAGACGATAAGCGTATATAAAGGTTTTATTTCTTTATACGTCTAACATAAATGTATAGGAATGAGAAAGGAGAGCAAAAAATGATAGATGAATACGACGCGTTTGTGGAGAAAATAAAAACAAAAACAGGCATGGATTTGTCACTATATAAGCAGTCTCAAATGCACCGCCGCCTCACCTCGCTGTATGAAAAAAAAGGTTTTACTAGTTTTTTTGAATATTATCGAGCAATGAACAGTAACAACGAACTGCTAGAGGAGTTTTTAGATCGGATGACGATTAACGTGTCAGAGTTTTATCGCAATTATCAGCGGTGGGATATATTGGAGCAAAAAATTTTACCGACTCTTGTAAAAGGAAAAACAGATCTGAAAGTGTGGAGCGCTGCCTGTTCAACAGGGGAAGAGCCGTATACACTAGCGATGGTTTTATCAACATTTTTTCCGCTTTCGCGTATTTCTATATTGGCGACCGATTTGGATGAAAAAGTGATAGAAAAAGCAAAAGTAGGCTTTTATGATGAACGTTCACTTCAGGAAATGCCTGTTTCGATGAAAAATAAGTACTTTCAACAAAGAGGAACCGGGTACTTATTAGATGAAAAAATCAAAAAAACAGTTGTTTTTCAAAAACATAACTTACTGTCAGACTCTTTTCCTAAAAACGTTGACTTGATTGTTTGTCGAAATGTGCTTATTTATTTTACAGATGAAGCTAAGTATGCTTTATATGAAAAATTCAGCAGAGCTTTAGCACCTGGCGGCATCTTATTTGTAGGAAGCACTGAGCAGGTTTTTACTCCGCAAAAGTATGGATTTGAAACGGCTGATACGTTTTTTTACAGAAAAGTAAAGACCATTTAATTGAGATAACTTGAAGCCATTTCTTACAAGCGGAGGTGAAACTTTTTATATATTCTTATGTTATAGTATGGTATAGTCATATTTAAAAATGGAAAAATTCTGACGAATAATACATATTAAGCGGAGGTACGATTATGCGATATTTAACAGCAGGAGAATCACATGGTCCACAGTTGACTACAATTTTAGAAGGTGTTCCGGCAGGGCTTCCTTTAACAGCCGAAGACATCAATACAGATTTAGCGCGAAGACAAAAAGGTCATGGGCGCGGAAGACGTATGCAAATTGAAAAAGATCAAGTGGAAATTTTAAGCGGTGTCCGCCACGGCTATACGCTAGGATCTCCTATTACGTTAGCGGTAGAAAATAACGACTGGAAACACTGGACAAAAATTATGGGCATCGAGCCAATTTCTGAAGAAGAATCAGAAGAAGTAAAGCGTAAAATCTCAAGACCAAGACCAGGACATGCCGATTTAAACGGCGCTATTAAATATGGTCATCGCGATATGAGAAATGTATTAGAACGTTCTTCAGCTCGTGAAACAACTGTAAGGGTAGCAGCAGGTGCTGTGGCTCGTCAAATCCTTGCTCAGTTCGGGATTTCTGTAGCTGGACATGTATTAGAAATTGGCGGCGTACAGGCAAATCCGCCTCAATACAAAAGCTTAGAGGAACTTCAAGAAGTCACTGAAGCTTCTCCAGTAAGATGTTTTGACTCAGCTGTTGAGAAAGACATGATGCAAGCAATCGATGATGCTAAGAAAAACGGCGATTCTATCGGAGGCGTAGTAGAAGTTATTATTGAAGGCGTGCCAGCAGGAGTAGGTAGCTATGTCCATTACGATCGTAAATTAGATGCGAAGATTGCTGCAGCCGTTATGAGCATTAATGCATTTAAAGGCGTTGAGTTTGGGATTGGATTTGAAGCGGCTCGCAGACCAGGAAGCGAAGTTCATGACGAAATTCTATGGGATGAAAAGAATGGATATACCCGTAAAACAAACAACTTAGGCGGCTTTGAGGGCGGCATGACAACAGGTATGCCAATTGTAGTACGCGGTGTAATGAAACCTATTCCAACGCTTTACAAGCCGTTAAAAAGTGTTGATATTGAAACAAAAGAAGCCTTCGAGGCAAGCATCGAACGTTCAGACAGCTGCGCTGTGCCGGCAGCAAGCGTTGTCGCAGAAGCCGTTGTAGCTTGGGAATTGGCTGATGCGCTAATCGAACAGTTTGGACAAGACCGAATTGATTTAATTGCTGAAAATATTGAGAAAATGCGTGCACATGCGAGGGAGTTTTAATGTTGCAAATTGATATTCAAACTTTATCGAAAACATATCCTCTTTATTTAGGAAATGGATTAATTGAAAAGCTGCCTTCTATTATTGAGAGTGTAAAACCCAATCTGTCGTCGGTGTTAATCATCACTGATTCAGCTGTAGATTCATATTATGGAGAAGCGGTTGTAAAAGCGGTTGAGACGCAGTTTAAAGTGGCTAAATACGTAGTGCCAAGCGGTGAACATGCAAAGTCATTTCAACATTACTACGATTGCCAGACATTTGCACTCGAGCAGCAGCTTGACCGCAATGCGCTCGTTATTGCTTTCGGCGGAGGGGTAGTTGGCGATTTAGCTGGATTTGTAGCCGCTACATATATGAGAGGGGTTTCGTTTATTCAAGTGCCAACGACGCTTCTTGCTCACGATAGTGCTGTAGGTGGTAAAGTAGCCATTAATCATGAGCTTGGAAAAAATATGATTGGCGCTTTTTATCAGCCTGAAGCGGTTGTTTATGACATTGATCTTCTTAAAACGCTTCCTGAAAGAGAGTGGCGTTCCGGTTTTGCAGAAGTGATTAAACACGCTTTTATTCACGATGAAGCATTTTATGAATGGCTTCAGCAAAATATACAATCGCTGACTGATTTACAAGATGTAAAATTAATTTATGCTATCCAAAGCGGTATTTTAGTCAAAGCATCTGTTGTAAAAGAAGATGAGACAGAAGCTGGCGTTCGCGCTCACCTGAACTTTGGACATACGTTAGGTCATGCGATCGAAGCAGAGTGCGGCTATGGACAAATCAGTCACGGAGAAGGCGTAGCCATTGGGATGCTGTTTGCTATGAAAGTCAGCAATACGCTTGGGAAAAGCGAGTTCCCTGTAGCTGAAATTGCGAAATGGTTTGAAAAATTTGGCTATGAGACGTCTGTTCCAAACCACCTTTCAGCTGAAAAGCTGCTCGTGAGAATGAAAGCAGACAAGAAGTCCAAATCAAGCAATGTTCATATGGTACTGCTTGAAGGCATAGGAAAACCTTTTGTTCAACAAGTAGAAGATGAAGTAATTCTTAAGCTGCTGAATGAAGAGCTTCAAGCGTAGTTTCTTCAAAAGCCAAGTAGATAGTAGTTGACAAATGAATTTGAAACGTACTACAATTGGTAACAAGTTAGTTTAGAGATTTTAGTTATGAGAAAACAATAGACAGTTTAGTTGAGATTAGGGTAGACGAGAATGAGACAGTTGAGCAGAGTTTAGTTGAGTGAATTTTACCATTCGTATACCCAAAGGCCCATTTTTGATGTGTCTTTGGGTTTATTTATTATATCCTCTTTTATATCACCTCATCTATTCTCATTCTCCATGAAATGGAGGATTGAAAGATATGACGAACACGTATACTTCTTTTTTAGAAGACTCTACAAAGTATTTAACCATTCCAATCATAAAAAAAATATTTATCGATAGCATGACACCTGTTGATCTTTTTCAACAGGTAAAAGATGAAGCTGTATATTTACTTGAAAGTAATGATGAATCATCACCATGGTCCCATTATTCTTTTATTGGCTTGAATCCATTTTTGTATGTAGAAGAAGAGAAAGGAACCTATCTAGCAAAAAACAAGCAGCTTCAACCTGTGCTGCAAGGAGACAGCTTTAAAGAGGTATTTTGTAAAATTCAGCAAGAGCTGAAAGTGAAAGTGCCAGACCTTGCACTTCCTTTTAAAGGAGGAGCAGTAGGGTTTATCAGCTACGACGCAGTATCGCAAATTGAAAAAGTAAACGTACATGCTCAAAACGATTTGAACATGCCTACTTTTCACTTTATCTATTGTCAAACGATGCTCGCTTATAATCACCAAACAAAAGAGCTTATGGTGATTCATTACATTCAGCTTGATGAGCAAGATAAAGAACAGCAGAAAAAAGAAAAATATGACGAAGCTCTAACGGAGATCAATCGATATGTTGAAAGAATAGCGCAGACGGTGAAAGAAAAGCCCATGATGTTTGCACTCGAGCAGCGCGAAGTTAGCTTTGAAGGCGTGACATCGTCATACCAAAAAGATAAATTTGTGCAAGATGTGGAAAAAATTAAGGAATACATTAAAAGCGGAGATGTTTTTCAAGCCGTATTGTCGCAGAGATTTCAAATTGATACGACCGTAGCTGGATTTGATATTTACAGAGTATTGCGATTAGTTAATCCCTCTCCGTATTTATTTTACGTGAAAGTAAAGGGAGTGGAATTGATCGGAAGTTCCCCTGAGCGATTGATTCAAATTGAAAACGGCCATTTAGAAATTCATCCAATTGCAGGAACGAGAAGACGCGGCAGAGATGCAGAAGAAGATGCTCGCTTGTATGAAGACTTAATTAACGATGAAAAAGAGCGGGCAGAACACTATATGCTCGTGGACTTAGCAAGAAATGACATCGGCCGAGTTGCACAGTATGGAAGTGTCCAAACGCCAGTATTAATGCAGCAGGTTAACTTTTCGCACGTCATGCACTTGATTTCTAAAGTGACAGGACGCCTGGATGAAAAAGTACATCCTATTGATGCGCTGCTTTCTGCATTTCCAGCGGGTACCGTATCTGGCGCTCCAAAAGTGCGGGCGATGCAAATCTTAAATGAAATTGAACCAGTTGCGCGAAATGTATATGCAGGAACCGTAGCATATCTCGGATTTGATGGAAACATTGATTCGTGCATTGCGATTCGCACCATTCTTTTGAAAGACCAAACCGCTTATATACAGGCCGGAGCAGGAGTGGTTGCTGACTCAAAACCGGAGCTTGAGTGGAAAGAAACCCGCAATAAAGCTAGCGCTTTAATTAAAACAATTCAATTAGCTCAAGACATCTACGATAAAAAGGAGGATGTATATGTTTAAAGAATTGTTGAAAAAGTGTTTGCGCGGCGAGTCACTTTCAGCGGAAGAAGCAGAAAAAATTATGAATGATATTATGAACGGTAAAGTCCCGACAGCTCAAATTGCTAGCGTGCTAACCATCTTAACGTACCGAGGAGAAACCGTCGATGAAATTGTTGGGTTTGTCCGAGGTATGAAAAACAATATGAATGCTATTTCTCTAGAAGAATTAAACGTAGTAGATACGTGCGGTACGGGAGGAGACGGCGCCTCTACTTTTAATATTTCGACGGCTAGCGCGATTGTGGCATCTGCTGCCGGAGTAAAGGTTGCGAAACACGGGAATCGCGCCGTGTCTTCTAAAAGCGGAAGTGCAGACGTGTTAGAACATCTGGATATATGGATTCAGGGAAATGAAAAAGAAGTGAAAAATGCGGTGGCTGACCTCAACATGTCCTTTTTATTTGCGCCGCTTTATCACCCTGCTATGAAGCACGTTGCTGCTACTCGAAAGGAATTAGGGTTTAGAACCGTTTTTAATGCATTAGGTCCGTTAGCAAACCCTACTAACTGCACAAAGCAAGTAATTGGCGTTTATTCTATTGAGCTTGCACGGAAATTAGCAGAAGCGCTTGTTGTACTGGGAGCGAATCACGTCCTGCTTGTTGCGGGCAGAGATGGTTTAGATGAAATTAGTGCCACGGATGTAACGGATGTTGTAGAAGTACAGGGCAATGTCATTACAGAATATACGCTTGCACCAGAGGATGTGCATTTACAGAGAGGGAAGCTTGAAGACTTGGTGGTAGAAGACGCAAAATCGAGTGCAGAGCTCATTGAATCTCTATTTTTAAATAAAAGTAATGTAACTGCTAAAAATGCAGTCGTGTTGAACTCTGCTGCAGCTATTTACGTTAGCGGAAACGTTTCTACTTTTGAAGAAGGAGTAGCTGTAGCTTTAGAAACAATTGAATCAGGTGCTGCATACACGCAATTACAACGATTGAAATCGAAAAAGGTGGTTGAACATGCTCAATAAAATTATTGAAACAAAAAAAGAAGAAATTCAAAACCTACAGTTACCGGAACAGCAAAATGTTACAAAACGATCATTTTTAGAAGCTTTATCAAATCCGAATCGAGAGCTGGCTCTTATTGCAGAAGTAAAAAAAGCCTCTCCTTCCAAAGGATTAATAAAAGAGAATTTTCAGCCTGTGGAAATTGCTAAAGCCTACGAGGAAGGAAAAGCAGATGCTTTGTCTGTGTTAACGGATCAGCACTATTTTCAAGGACATCGAACGTTTTTAAGTGATATTAAACAGCATGTCTCTATTCCTGTACTTCGCAAGGATTTCATCATTGATCCCATTCAAGTGGAAGAAAGTGCACGAATTGGTGCCGATGCTATTTTACTCATTGGAGAAGCACTTGAACCATTAAAATTACAAGAGCTTTATCTTCAAGCTGCTGAAAAAGAGTTAGATTGTTTAGTAGAAGTGCATTCTTTAGAAACGCTCGAACAGCTGTTAGCTGTATTTACGCCGAAAATTATTGGCATTAATAATCGAAATCTTCATACGTTTGAAACCAGCGTGCAGCAGACCAAAGAAATCGCCAAGCACGTTCCGAAAGATCAGCTGTTAGTGAGTGAAAGCGGCATTTACTTATACGATGATGTTTCCTACGTAAAAGAAGCTGGAGCAAAAGCTATTTTAGTAGGAGAATCGCTTATGAGACAGGATAATCAAACCAAAGCGATTGAAAAGCTGTTTGGGGAAAGTGAATATGCTTATTAAGTATTGCGGTATTCGATCAAAACAAGACATAGCTTTAATCGAAAAGTCGGCTGCTACTCACATTGGCTTTATTTTCTACCCTAAAAGTAAACGATATGTAAAGCCTGAACGAGTAAATGAGTTTGTAACGGATGAAATAAAAAAACAAGTCTCGCTAGTAGGGGTATTTGTTAATACACCGGTGGATCAAATGCTTGAAATTGCCTCCGTGACAAATTTAGAGGTTATTCAGTGCCACGGGCAAGAAACAGCTGCTGAAGTACGTGAGTTAAAGCAGCGTGGATATGAAGTGTGGAAAGCAATCCCGCACAATAAAGAGACGCTGCAGCAAATGCATGTATATGAAGAAGCTGACGGTTATGTAATTGACAGCAAGGTTAAAGAACAATTCGGAGGAACGGGCGTCGCTTTTGATTGGAGCTTCGTTCCTCAGTATGAATCAGCTGCACGAAAGTTAGGTAAAAAATGCTTTATTGCTGGAGGAATCAATGCTTTTAACATTGAGAACTTGTTACCCTACAAGCCTGGGGCGATTGATATTTCTGGCGGTATTGAAACAAATGGAACGAAGGACTATACAAAAATTATAGAGATTGAAAGGAAGATCATACTATGACATACAATCACCCTGATGAATTTGGCCGCTTTGGTGAATTTGGCGGAAAATACGTACCTGAAACATTAATGAAACCACTTGAAGAAGTAGAAGCAGCTTTGAATGAAGCAATGAAAGATCCAGCATTTAAAGATGAATATCTATCCTTACTCGTCAATTACTCAGGGCGACCAACGGCTTTAACATATGCTGATAATATTACCGAAACACTCGGCGGGGCAAAAATTTATTTAAAACGTGAAGACTTAAATCATACGGGTGCTCACAAAATCAACAATGCCATTGGACAGATTTTACTGGCTAAACGTATGGGCAAAACAAAAATTATTGCTGAAACAGGAGCAGGTCAGCACGGGGTAGCGACAGCTACAGTAGCTGCAAAGTTCGGAATGGAATGTAAAGTATTCATGGGAGAAGAAGATATTGAACGTCAGGCGTTGAACGTCTTTCGTATGAAGCTTCTAGGAGCAGAAGTCATTCCTGCAACTTCTGGAACAAAAACGCTAAAAGATGCAACAAATGAAGCAATTCGCTACTGGGTTCAACACTGTGAAGATCACTTTTACTTAATTGGTTCGGCAATTGGACCGCATCCTTATCCTAAAATGGTTCGAGATTTCCAAAAAATTATTGGAGAAGAAGCAAAAGAACAGTTTACAGCGGTAGAAGGAAAACTTCCGAATGCTGTCGTGGCATGCGTCGGAGGCGGCAGTAATGCAATCGGCATGTTTTATGATTTTATTAAAGAAGAAAATGTACGCTTGATTGGGGTAGAAGCAGGGGGGAAAGGACTAAATACAGCCCTTCATGCTGCTAAAATGGCTAAAGGCACAAAAGGTGTTATTCACGGAACGCTCACGTATTTACTTCAAGATGAAAATGGTCAAATTACCGAGCCTTATTCTATTTCAGCAGGTTTGGATTATCCGGGTATCGGTCCAGAGCATTCTCACCTTTCATCTATTGGACGAGTAGAATATGAAAGTGTAACGGATGATGAATCAATCGAAGCTCTTCAGCTATTGGCGAAAACAGAGGGAATCATCCCGGCTATCGAATCCGCCCATGCGCTAGCAAAAGCATTTGAACTGGCTAAAAGCATGACGAAAGAAGAAACCATTTTAATTTGCTTATCAGGTCGAGGAGATAAGGACGTTCATACATTAGTAAACTTGCTAGAAGGGAAGGAAGAAGAACATGAATACGTTTGAAGCGAGACTACCTAAACATGAAACATTATTTATTCCATTTATTACAGCGGGAGATCCTCATGAAGATGCAACGGTGGAGATTGCTTTGTCTTTGCAAAAGCAAGGTGCTTCTATTTTAGAGTTGGGCGTACCGTATTCCGATCCTTTAGCAGATGGTCCAATTATTCAAGAGGCGTCTAAAAGAGCTTTATCTGGCGGCATGTCTATTTCAAAAGCTATTAAGCTTGTATCGGTGATGAGAAAAAAAGGTGTGAAAATACCGGTAATTCTCTTTACCTATTTTAATCCTGTGTTACAATTAGGTTTAGAATCCTTTTTCGCGTTAATGCGAGAAAATGAAATAGATGGAGTGCTAATTCCGGATTTACCGTACGAAGAGAGTGCCCGTATCCGGGAGCTTGCCGCTGAAAATGAAGTTGTGTATATTTCAATGGTTGCTCCTACATCTAAAGAGCGTATTCAAAAAATTGCTGCAGATGCAACGGGCTTCTTATACTGCGTGTCGTCTTTAGGAGTTACCGGGGTTCGCTCTACGTTGCCACCTGATATTGGCACCTTTTTAGAAGATGTGAAAGCAGCAGCTTCTATATCGGTTGCCGTCGGTTTTGGGATTTCAACAAGCGAACAAGTAGAGGTATTAAAAGAACACAGCGACGGCATTGTAATTGGAAGTGCAATTGTTAATAAAATTGGCCAGCTTGAAGAAGTTCTTTTAAATAAGGATACACGCCGAGACGGATTAAATCAAATTGAGGAGTATGTTGCATCCATCGTTTCGCCTATACAAAAATGCGAGGTGTGACACGGTGAAGGTAAAAGAACAATTACTAACTTTATCTCCATATAAACCAGGTAAGCCAATTGAAGAAGTGAAGCGTGAATTTAATTTAGATCGCGTTGTAAAATTAGCATCCAATGAAAATCCTTACGGCAGCTCTGCTTTAGTAAAAGAGGCGATTGCTGCAGAAATTGAAAATATGGCGCTTTATCCAGACGGTTATGCAGCTGAACTGCGTGCAGCAGTAGCAAAACACGTAGGTGTAGAGCAAGATCAGCTGATTTTTGGAAATGGTTCTGATGAAGTCATTCAAATTATTTGCCGAGCTTTGCTATCGGCTGATACAAATACTGTCATGCCAACGCCATCATTTCCTCAATATAAGCACAATGCCGTAATTGAAGGTGCAGAAATTCGTGAAGTACCGCTGCGCGGTGGAGATCATGATTTAGATGCTATGCTTCGTGCCATTGATGAAAATACGACAATTGTATGGGTATGCAGTCCTAATAACCCAACGGGAACGTATGTGAAGGGCGATAAGTTAATTTCCTTTATGAAACAAGTTCCTAAGCATACGTTAATTGTTATGGATGAAGCGTATTTTGAGTATGCAGCAGATCAAGCCGACTATCCGAATACGGTAGAGCTTTTGAATGAATACGAAAACTTAATTGTACTTCGCACATTTTCAAAAGCATACGGCTTAGCTTCTTTGCGTATTGGTTACGGTATTGCAAACGAATCATTGCTACAAAAAATTGAGCCGGCTCGCGAACCTTTTAATACAAGCCGCATGGCTCAAAAAGCAGCAATCGTTGCTCTTGAAGACCAAGCGTTCATTGAAGAGTGCAAAAAGAAAAATGAAGCAGGTTTGCAGCAGTACTATGCTTTCTGTGATAAGAATGGCTTAAACTATTATCCTTCTTTCACTAATTTTGTTCTAATTGATTTTGGCCGTCAAGGCGATGAAGTGTTTCAATTTTTATTGCAGCGCGGATTTATCGTTCGTTCAGGGAATGCACTAGGCTTCCCAACTTCCGTTCGTATTACGGTGGGAACAAAAGAACAAAATGAACAAATCATTGAATTGCTTCAGCAGTTTGTTAACCAAGAAACGGCGAAAGCTTAATACCTAATATAGTAAAAGATGAGAGTGTGATTTCACACTCTCATCTTCATATGTACAATGAGGTGAAGGAAAGTGAAAGAAAATGTTTTTGTTATAGGCCTGGGGTTAATTGGAGGATCTCTTGCGCTTAATATAAAAAAGACGCATCATCATCTTGATGTAATAGGTTTTGACATTAATCATGAGCAGCTGGAGCTCGCTAAAACTCTAGGCGTAATTGACCAAGCGGCTTCTTCTCTGCAACAAGGCGCTGAGCAAGCGGATTATATTGTTATTGCCATTCCGGTCACCCAAGCAGCGGAAGTACTAAAACAGTTCGAACACTTTACGCTCAAGCAGTCTGTCATCGTAACAGACGTAGGAAGTACAAAAGAAGAAGTCGTGAAGACAGCCGAGGTTCTTATTTCTAAAGGCATTGAGTTTATCGGCGGTCATCCAATGGCGGGGTCTCATAAAAGCGGAGTAGCTGCTTCTAAAGCTCATTTATTTGAAAATGCAATGTACGTATTAACACCTTCATCTTCTACTTCTTCGGAGGCTTTAGACAGCTTAAAGGAATTGCTAAATGGTACAAAAGCTAAAATTATTGTGATGTCACCAAAAGAACATGATAAATTAGCAGGTGTCATTAGCCATTTTCCACATATTATTGCTGCAAGCCTTGTTCATCAAGCAGAATATTACCAACAAGACAATCAGCTAGTTTCGCAGCTTGCGGCTGGAGGGTTTCGTGATATTACACGTATTGCTTCAAGCAGTCCAGCGATGTGGAGAGATATTTTGCTTCATAACCAGGATGCGCTTCTGTCAATGTTTGACCACTGGCTTGAAGAAATGAACGACGTGCGAAATATGATCGAACGAAAAGATGCGAACGATATCTATACATATTTTTCACAAGCAAAACAATTTAGAGATCAGCTTCCTGTACGAACCAAAGGAGCAATTCCATCCTTTTACGATCTCTATGTGGATGTTCCTGACTATCCGGGTATTATCTCAGAAGTAACCGGTTATTTAGCAGAAGATGAAATCAGTATTACAAACATTCGAATTTTAGAAACACGAGAAGACATATACGGAGTATTACGTTTGAGCTTTCAAACAGAGGAAGATAGAAAGCGGGCAAGAGCGTGTCTCCATCAGCATCAATATCAGACGTTTATTTCTTAATGTACGAAAGGTGTGAATGACATGAGTGGAAAACCATTAAAAACGAATCTTTCATCTCTTCAAGGAGAAATTTCTATTCCCGGGGATAAGTCGATTTCTCACAGAGCTGTGATGTTCGGAGCGATGGCAGAAGGGAAAACAACGATTAATCATTTTTTAGCAGGTGAAGATTGCTTAAGTACTATCTCTTGTTTTGAAAAGATGGGTGTATCGATTAAAAGAGAAGGCGAGTATGTTGAAGTGGAAGGTAAAGGTATCGAAGGATTAAGTGAACCTACTTCCATCCTAGATGTAGGAAATTCAGGAACAACTACTCGTTTAATGCTGGGGATTCTTGCCGGTGTGCCATTTCATACGTCTCTAATTGGAGATGAGTCGATTGCCAAGCGTCCAATGAGCCGCGTTACGGTGCCGCTGCGCTCTATGGGTGCAAAGATTGATGGGCGTGAGCATGGCCAATATACGCCTTTATCTACTAGAGGAGGAGCATTAAAAGCAATTCATTACCATTCTCCTGTAGCAAGTGCACAAGTAAAATCGGCGATTTTACTTGCGGGACTTCATGCCGAAGGCACAACAAAAGTAACCGAGCCTTTTACATCACGCGATCATACAGAGCGTATGCTTCGCGCCTTTGGAGTAGACGTAGAGGTAGATGGAACGACTGTAAGTATTGAAGGAGGACAATCCCTGCGCGGAACGGATGTGTACGTCCCTGGAGACATTTCTTCAGCTGCATTCTTTCTTGTTGCAGGAGCCATTGTTCCAAACAGCCGAATCGTTTTGAAAAACGTCGGACTCAATCCTACAAGAACAGGTATTATTGATGTGCTTCAGCAAATGGGTGCACGCCTTACAATTTCCAATGAACGTATTCAAAATGGAGAGCCTATTGGCGATTTGACGATTGAAACGTCTCAGTTGAAAGGGATTGAAATTGGGGGCGATTTAATTCCTCGTTTAATTGATGAAATTCCGGTAATTGCTCTTTTGGCGACTCAGGCAACTGGCAAAACGGTTATTAAAGATGCGGAAGAACTAAAAGTAAAAGAAACGAACCGTATCGATACGGTTGCGACGGAGTTAAGCAAGCTTGGTGCATCTATTGCTCCAACAGCTGATGGACTCATTATTGAAGGCAAGACGGCCTTACAACACGGTGAAGTAGACAGCTACGGAGATCATCGAATTGGAATGATGCTTGCGGTGGCAGCAGTCATTGCAACAGGAGATGTAACGCTAAAGAGAAGTGAAGCCATTCACGTTTCTTATCCTACTTTCTTTGAAGATCTTAATAAATTAAGCGAATAAGAAAGAGGCCGGGACAAACGAATTTTGGTTGAAGGGAAATCCGAACGATAAATTGATATTCTTAATGAAGAATCAAATTCGTTCGGATTTTTTATTGAGATAGTGAACGTAGGTTTCATGTCTCAATCTCGTTTTCATCTAGAAAAATGTAAGCGTATTCAAATTGATTTGTTGAACAAACGCTCAAACTATTTTATCATGGTGTATAGAAGCATGTGTTCTTGCTTCGGTTTGAGAAAAATAGAAAATTAATTCGTTTTATTTTTATATAAAAAGTGAATGTAATAATAAAGGAGAATTGTGTGTGAAAGAATTAGACCGCGCGATAGGTTACGTAGAATCCAATGAAATTGAAAAAGGCCTTGCTCTTATTCATGAATTGAAAGATAAAGCTACAGACGAAGAAAAGTTTTTAATGGCTGAACAGCTGCAGGAGTGGGGATTAGTAAATGATGCGCTGCCTTTAATAGACGAGCTCATCGCTAAATACCCAGAAGAAGGCGAGCTGTATTTATTAAAAGCTGAAATGCTCATTGATTTAGAAGAAGAAGAAGAAGCAATTCATATTTTAAATCAAATTAGCAGCGAAGACGATAATTACGTGCCAGCTCTGCTTCTTGTAGCTGACTTATATCAAATGCAAGGCCTTAGTGAAGTAAGTGAGCAAAAGTTAATGGAAGCGAAAAAAATGCTTCCAAATGAGCCGGTTATAGATTTTGGGCTCGGTGAATTTTACAGCAGTCAAGGAATTTATCAAAAGGCAATTCCTTTTTATCAAACGCTGCTAAAAACTGAAAAAGAATTTAACGGTACGGATCTTCGTCAGCGATTAGCTGAAAGTTTAGCAGGTATCGGCCAGTTCGAAGAAGCGCTTCCTTATTTTGATCAAGCGTTAAAAGATAAGCTTGAGATTAACACACTATTCGAATATGCGATTTCAGCGTATCAAGCAGGTCATTATCAGACCGCTATTGAAAAGTTCACAGAACTAAAAGAGTTAGACCGTGAGTACCATTCTCTTTATTTATATTTAGCAAAATCATATGAACATGAAGAGATGCTAGAAGAGGCTGCGGTGGCTGTCAACGAAGGTATTGCACAGGATGAATTTCAAAAAGAACTATACTTTTTTAAAGGTAAGATTGCATTAAAGCGCGGTCTAGAAGAAGAGGCTGAATCGGCATTTCAACAAGCGATTGCACTAGATCCAGGGTATATTGAAGCCATTTTAACTCTCTCTAAACTTTATATGAGTCAAGAGAGATATGAAGATGTAGTAGAGAATATCGAGCATGCCAAAGAATATAATGAGCATGACCCTCATTTTGAATGGGATTTAGCAAAAGCTCACCAGGAATTAGAAAATTATGAAGAAGCGCTAAAATACTACGAATCTGCATACACTGTTTTTAAAGAAGAGTATGCGTTTTTAGAAGAGTATGGCTACTTCTTATTAGAAGAAGGACAGCGCTCGAAAGCGAAGGGGATTTTCCAAGCCTTATTAGCCATGGATCCAACAGTAGATGAAATTCAAGACATATTATTTCAATTAGAAGAATAAATAATAGTTCAGAGGATTTTATTGCTGCCGTGTGGAATAAATAACTGTAAAAGGTGTTTTAACTGAGAGTTTAAACACAGAGGAGGGAAGTGAGAATATGACGACCCCTGTTACTGTCAACGAGAAAAAAGAATTTGTTCGCTGGTTTTTAACGAATTATCAGCTGAAGCGAAGAGAATGTGTATGGATTTTAAATTATTTGATGAGCCATGATCAATTGATGAAACGAGTTCACTTCGTTGAGCAAGCACAGTTTTGTCCTCGCGGGATGGTGATGTCTACGCACTGTGTAGAAGACCCTCCATTTCGTTTTTATAAAGAAAATATCATGACAACCGATGCAGAAAAATCATTTCATGATATTCGTTTGAATCGAGAAGAAGACATTTATATTCAATTAAACTTCCGATCGTTGTATTCATCGCCTCAATATGTGGCTGTACTGGAAGACAATCCGTATATGCCAAAAGCTAATCAAACAAATGAAAAAGACAGAGTATTAGCTGAGCAAATATTGGAAGAATCTATTCAGAAATTTCAACGATCAAAAATTATGGAACTAATTGATAAAGCATTAGATGAAAATGATAAAGAGGAATTTCAGCGCTTAAGCGAATATTTAAATAACCATTATGTACAGTAGATAAACGAGAGATTGGCTAGCTTCTTAGAAAAAGGTCAATCTCTTTTTTTATCTCCTTATTCAGTTTGGAAAATAAATAAGACAAGCCTTAGCAAGCTTGCTGAGAGGAGAAGAAAGTTGAAGCTGCAGGCCAAGGAAATGGATGTGTATTTACAATCCAAAAGTTATGTTGATACCGTATTGGTTCCACTCATTCCAATTGATTTCGGAGAAGATTTAAAGCTTACTGCATCTATGAGTGAATATACGACTGCTCTTACTGAAGAGTTGGAGAGGCAATTTAAAGGAAGAGTGATTTTAACACCTAGTTTTACATACTTAAAAAAAGATGGAGTAGGTGCTGTTTATGAAACATTACTTCGCTGGAATGAGCATATAAATGACAATGAAGTCAAACATCTTTTTGTGCTTACTAGCGACCGAGACTGGCTGCAGTATGAAAAAGAAATAGGGGCTCACTGCATTTGGATACCTGCTTTACCGCTTGAGCATATAGACGAGTCGCATAAGTATACGCTCATACATGAACAAGTTCAACAGCTCCTGCCGATTTTTGTAGAGAAATGGAGTGTTTAAAAAGACTGTAGAATAAGTAATGGAAGCGCAAACAAAATAATGACGAAAAATTTAGAAAAATAAAGATTATTTCCATGTTTTAGGTTTTTATTGTATTGACCTTCCAGAAATATTAATATATCATGATTATGTCCTAGTTTAATAGAATGGTCCATCATGTGTCCAAAATTCTCTGGACTGAACTTTTTTAAAGGGGGGAAAAGCATGGGTGATCGGGTATCAAGACGACAGTTTTTAAACTATACGCTCACTGGTGTAGGGGGATTTATGGCTGCTGGAATGTTAATGCCGATGGTGCGCTTTGCAGTAGATCCAATTTTGGAAAAAGAAGCGGGTCAGGATTTAGTAGCTGTAGCGCAGGTTAAAGACATTACAAAAGAGCCGAAACGTGTCGATTTTAAAATCAAGCAAGTGGATGCGTGGCATAAATCAGAAGAACCAAGATCAGCTTGGGTGTACAAAACTGATAAAGGTGAAATCGTCGCGCTGTCACCAATTTGTAAGCATTTAGGCTGTACGGTTAACTGGGCTGGTGACAAAAACTATCCACATCGTTTCTACTGCCCTTGTCATGGGGGAATGTATGAAAAAAGCGGTAAAAATGTACCGGGGACACCACCGATGGGACCGTTAGATGTATACGTTCAAAAAGTAAAAGGCGGTACGTTATATCTAGGAAAAGCCAAACCACAAGGAGGGGCATAGAAAATGTTGAATAAAATCTATGACTGGGTGGATGAACGGCTAGATATTACTCCTTTATGGCGAGATGTGGCCGATCATGAAGTGCCAGAGCACGTAAATCCTGCACATCACTTTTCAGCATTTGTTTATTGTTTTGGTGGATTGACGTTTTTTGTTACCGTTATTCAAATTTTATCAGGCATGTTTTTAACCATGTATTATGTACCAGATATAAAAAATGCATGGGAATCCGTTTATTATCTGCAAAATGAAGTCGCTTTCGGACAAATTGTTCGAGGTATGCATCACTGGGGAGCAAGTTTGGTTATCGTCATGATGTTTTTACATACACTTCGTGTTTTCTTCCAAGGAGCATACAAAAAACCCCGCGAGTTAAACTGGATTGTGGGTGTGTTAATTTTCTTTGTTATGTTAGGTTTAGGTTTTACAGGTTATTTGTTGCCGTGGGATATGAAAGCGCTATTTGCAACGAAAGTAGGCTTGCAAATTGCTGAATCCACACCAATTATAGGCCAGCAAGTGAAGACATTACTCTCAGGACATCCAGACATCGTTGGTGCTCAAACACTAACTCGCTTTTTCGCCATTCACGTATTCTTTTTACCCGGAGCTCTACTTGGCTTAATGGGTGCCCACTTCTTAATGATTCGTAAACAAGGAATTTCAGGACCACTATAAAATTTTATACGCTTTATTCAAGTATTCAATCACACTAGTCATCATATGCATCAAGCACATACTCCGTTGTTAGTACTTTCACTAGAACAGTGAGAAAAAGGAGGGAGAACATGCATCGTGGTAAAGGGATGAAGTTTGTTGGAGATTCACGTGTTCCTGCAGAACGAAAACCCAATATTCCAAAAGATTACTCTGAATTTCCAGGGAAAACAGAAGCATTCTGGCCAAACTTTTTACTAAAAGAATGGATGGTAGGGGCAGTTTTTTTAATCGGTTATCTATGTTTAACCATCGCTCATCCATCTCCTCTTGAACGTATTG
Source organism: Priestia sp. SIMBA_032 (assembly GCF_046535215.1). Taxonomy (NCBI): domain Bacteria; kingdom Bacillati; phylum Bacillota; class Bacilli; order Caryophanales; family Bacillaceae; genus Priestia; species Priestia sp. SIMBA_032. Next base: position 569,866 of record NZ_JAWRXD010000002.1, read on the forward strand.
CCGATCCGACTGATACGGGGTACTTGCCTCTTCCTGACTGGTATTTTTTGTTCCTATATCAATTGCTTAAATATTCATTTGCTTCTGGTCCATATAATATTATAGGTGCATTTATTATTCCAGGGATTGCATTTGGCGCATTAATGCTTGCTCCGTTCATTGATCGCGGACCAGAAAGAAGACCGGCTAAGAGGCCGTTTGCAACAGGATTCATGCTTTTGGCTATAGCAGCAGTCTATTTCCTAACGTGGCAGTCAGCGACACAGGTAGATTGGAAAGCGCGTGAAGAGCAAGGGAAAATTAGAGAAGAAGTAGCGATTGACAAAAATTCAGAAGGCTACAAAATCATGCAAAAGCAAACGTGCTTGACCTGTCATGGTGATAACTTACAAGGAGGCCCTGCGGCTCCGGCTTTAACAGGAATTAATTTATCTCCTGAAGAAATCGCCAAGATTGCAAAAAATGGTAGAGGCAATATGCCAAAAGGTGTTTTCAAAGGTTCAGATAAAGAATTGAAAACGCTCTCGGAATTTGTCGGAAACTTAGGAAAAGAATAATGAAAACCAGCCAAAAGGCTGGTTTTTTTGAATTTATTTAATGCTGTGGTTTATATCAATGAGATAGGTGCTTGCTATTGTCCAAAAACTGTACATAATAAAGAAGAGATTAAATGTAAAGGAGACTTTATGAATGGCTTGGTTATGGTATACCTTAAAAGATAAGCGTTTTTTAACGCTTTTGCTGATTGTAAATATACTAGGAACAATCTACGGATATATTTGGTATGGAAGTCAATTAGCAGAAACGCCTAAAAAGTTTTTATTATTTGTACCTGATAGTCCAACAGCAAGCTTGTTTTTTGTTATTGTACTTATCGGTCTTTTACTTGGAAAACATTTTTCACTATTTGAAGCTTTAGCAATGATCACGCTGTTTAAATACGGGATTTGGGCCGTTATAATGAATGTATTGGTCTATGTGTTAACAGGATACATTGATTGGATGATGCTTATGTTAATGGCTTCTCATGCAGCAATGGCTTTTCAAGGGCTTTTATACGTACCGTTTTATCGGATTAAATTATGGCATTTAGCTGTTGCCGCTGTATGGACCGTACATAATGATATCATTGATTACGTTTTTTCTATGATGCCAAGATACAGCATGCTCAATGCGTATATGTCTGAAATTGGCTATTTTACATTTTGGCTAAGCATTTTATCTATTTTCATTACATACTGGTTCACAGTTCGTGCTTCTTCAAAAAAACAGCTGTAAAAAATTTTTGAAATAGGCGCACGAAACGAGCTCTCTTTTTCTAAGATATAGTAGGCTATATTTAAGTATGAGGTGAGTGACTGTGAAGGAAACCAAACGAGAGCTTCATCCGTCCGTTGTGGAATTTAAACAATTTGTAAAATCACATCCTAAATTAGTAGAACAGGTTCGAAAGCAGCAAAAAACGTGGAAAGAGCTCTATGAAGATTGGTATTTATTCGGTGCAGAAGATCCAATGTGGGAGGCATATCGTTCAGAAGAAAGTGCAAAGGCTGAACCAGCTGCTGCAACAGAGGAGAAAAAAGATATTATGGGTACAATTGTATCCTCACTGAAAAACATGGACTTGAATCAAATGCAAAATCATATCACAAATGTAAATTCCGCTATTTCGAATATTCAACAAGTACTGCAGCAATTTCAACCATCTAAGCCATCAGGTGGAGGAGCAGCTTCCGGGCCAGGGAATCCATTTGGCTTTAGGAAAGATTAAACGCAATGAGAAAAGATATATACGAGTATATGCAGTCTCGTCCTAAACTCAACGACTTTGTTCGTGAACAGCCAATGTGGTACCGGCGTTTATCTAGAAATCCTGAAGAACTGGAGAAATTTGAATTAGAATCCAAGCACTACTACAAACAAACGATTCCTCATAAAGTCGAAAAGTTTTCGAATTCGATTCAAATGGCAAACATGATGTTTCATATGTTTCAGTCCATGAAAAATCAATGATCTCTGCATACATAGCGATGCAGAGATTTTTGCACGTCATGAGTAAAAACAAAGAGTTTGTAAACACTATGGAGAAACGAATGATAAAGGAATGGTATGATGCGCTTACTATTAACGACGGCCTTATGTGTAGTTTCTCTGCTAGGGTGCAACCATGATAAACCAAAACCTGAAACTAAAATTTCCTCTCAACCGCGGGCAGCTGAAACGTTTGGTGAAACGAATGCAAAACCTTCACTGATGGTCCACCAGCATGTGAAAGGACAGAACGTATACGTTGAATGTATTCTAAGCGGGTTTTCATTTTCAACAGAGAGTGGATTTCTTCAAATAACAGTAGATGGAAAACCATTTAAAGAAATGAAGCAAGCAGCCTTTGTTTTAAGTGATCTTCCAAAAGGATCTCATACGGTTACGATTGAACTAATGAAATCAAAAGAAGAAAGTTATCAGGTGAGGAATACCTTTACGGTTGAAATTATATAGTTAAAAAGTAGAACTTGTAGTAAATCAGTGTAAGCTGTTTTAGCAAGTTCTTTTTCTTTAGATCCAAAACGTGATAAGATAAAAACGGAGGTGCACAGCCATGCTGACAACAATGAGAACTGTTGAATTACTCGATGAGTCTGATCACGTAGCTAACATGGTGTTACAATCAGACGTAGCCGAGAACTATCGTCAATGTTTATATAGATTAAATAAAGATTCACATGCACAGGCATTAATTACTGAATTTGTGAAAATAAAGGAACAGTATGAGGATGTTCAGCGATTTGGGAAATATCATCCTGATTATAAAACCATTACGAGACAAGTGCGTGATGTAAAGCGTCAAGTTGATTTACACGCGACAATCGCTGCGTTCAAAAAAGCAGAAAATGAATTACAAAAGCTGCTTGATGAAATTAGCGTTATCCTTGGTCAAGCTGTTTCAGAGCACGTTAAAGTACCGACGGGAAATCCGTTTTTTGATACGGGAAGCAGCTGCGGCGGCGGCTGCGGATCTGGTGGAAGCTGTGGGTGCAGCGCATAAGTCGTTCACTGTATAAATCGAATGCAATCAGCACAGGAATTTCCGCAGCAGGCCATTTTACGCTGTGGAACGTAAAACCTGTGCTGATAGACATAAGTAAGATGCTGACTTCTGACAAAACTCGAGCGCCACGTAGCATTTGTATTGGATGTAGCAAAAATAGATGAAGCTTCTAGAAGCTCATCTATTTTTCTACGCTCAATTGATGTGTTTATATACAAAAAGGGTATATTTGTGATTTTTTTGAAAATGACTTGTTCAATAGCTCTGTGCTCGTTAAAATGAGTAAGAAAGATCATCCAGATATCATCTAAATTCATACATAAAGCACCTACTTCATATAAAAGAATTTATGATAAAGAAAACCAATATAACGTATGCAAAAGGGGAACTAAATATGTTTGTTGAACGTCAAGGAATTGTGGCGTATGTGCATTCTGTTAAGCAAGCAAAAGCATTGCGAAAGTACGGAAATGTACATTACGTATCTAAAGAATTAAAGTATGTTGTCTTATATTGCAACCAAGATGGCATTGAAAAAACAATCCATAAACTTCAGTCTCTACCTTTTGTGAAGAAAGTAGATCCTTCTTATCGGCCGTTTTTAAAAACAGAATTCGAAAATTCAAAGCCGGATAAAGCGAAGGAATATGACTATAAGATAGGAATTTAAACAAAAAAGGAATGTAGTGTACATTCCTTTTTATATTTTACTTGGCCTTAGCAAACGAATAGGCAGGGATGAGGTTATTGCATTGGCGGAATAAAGCGGTTCATTCGCAAAATGCCAATAAGGTGCTGATAGTATAGTGCTGTTTCTGGAAAAGTAGTAGATGGTTTGACATCGAGTACCACAATTTCTTTTCCCGCTTCCTCAGCAGCTCGTTTAAATAACTCAACGCGCTTGCTGTCGTTTTGTTTTAAAACAATTCCTTCACGGCAAACGTAAAGCGGTTGGAAATTCCCTTCAGCTGTTGGATGCAAGACAGCGACAAAAGAAGCTACTTGTCGATCTTCTTTTACTGTTCGCAGCATAATAAGATGAGCAAGACGATGTTTGTTGCTTTTGACAATCTCTAACAGCTCATAAATATCTGAATACCCTTCTCCGAGCTCAATAAAACGCTGAATCATATGTATTTCCCCCTCTATGTATTAAAAAAGCAAACTCACGTAGTTTAATGTATCACTGAATATTTTAGGAGTAAATAAAAAAATCCCTACAACTACTCATTGTAGGGCCCTTCAATAAAGGGGTGTAATCACCTCTGCGATTACAAGCACCTTGATGAAGGCAAAGGGAGAGGAGAAACCGGAGGAAGAACTTATGGGGAAACGTAAGTCTTCTCCGCGGTTGGCAACAACATCGGTTAGATGATGTTGTTACTAGTCAGTATGTCCGTTTTAGACGTTCATATACCTGTCTGGTGAAATTCACTTTTTAAAACATAAAAGACTGATAACATGAAAGAGAAAAAGGGTAAATTTACGTTTATGATGACATATTAAAGTAAAGGAAATCTTCTATGAACGAAATGCCGAATGATCTGCATAGGTGTATCTTTTAGAAAAGAATCAGTGTATCTAAGGACACGGTCGTAAAAGTCCAGCATAAAAGCAAGCTGCTGGGTTATTGCACAGAATGCATACAGCATTGAATAAATTGAGGATTTTTGCTAGTCTTTGTAATTCAAAATATGTTAGGATAATGAAGAATAAGGAAGTAAAAGTAAGGTAGTGATAAGGATGAGAGTAGTAGCAGGTTTATATAAAGGCCATGCGTTAAAGGCGGTTCCAGGATACTCAACCCGCCCTACAACAGATAAGGTGAAAGAAGCTATTTTTAATATGATTGGACCGTTTTTTGAAGGTGGAACAGCTCTTGATTTGTTCGGTGGAAGCGGTGGCTTGGGAATTGAAGCTCTAAGTCGAGGAATAGATAAAGTCATTTTTGTGGATCGGGATGGCAAAGCGATTCAGACGATTAAAGCAAACTTAGCATCCTGCCGGTTAGAAGACCGCGCTGAAGTGTATCGAAATGATGCAGAGCGTGCATTGAAAGCGATAAAGAAAAGGGAGCTGGCTGTCGATTTACTTTTGCTTGACCCACCGTATAAAGCACAAAAGTTGAAAGCGCTTATCGAAACGGTAAGTGAAGAAAACCTTCTAGCAAAAACAGGAATTATTGTAGCGGAGCATTCTCATGATGTACATTTAGATAATGAGATTGGTTTATTTGAAAAAATAAAAAGCGAAACGTACGGTATCATTGGTGTTTCTATTTATACATACAAAAAAGAAGAATCAGTTGAATAAATCAATGAGCTGTTAGATGTAGAAAGGGGATACGTATGGGCAGTATAGCTGTTTGTCCAGGAAGCTTTGATCCAGTTACAAATGGACATTTTGATATTATTAAACGAGGCGCAAATGTATTTGATACGATTTATGTGGTTGTTTTAAATAACTCCTCAAAAAGTCCTCTATTTACAGGGGAAGAGCGAGTAGCTTTGCTGAAAGAAGTAACAAAATCACTTCCTAATGTGGTAGTAGAGTCGTACAGTGGATTATTAATGGAATATGCAAAAGAAAAGCAGGCAAAGACCATTTTAAGAGGTTTGCGTGCAGTATCGGACTTTGAGTACGAAATGCAAATCACATCTGTAAATCGCGTATTAGATAAAGAAATCGAAACGTTATTTATGATGACAAATAATCAATACTCGTTTTTGAGTTCTAGTATTGTAAAAGAGGTAGCTAAATATGGCGGGAATATTTCTGAATTAGTTCCTCCCCCTGTTAGAGAAGCGCTTGCGGAAAAATTTGAACAGCTGTCTCAAAAATAAGATGAAAAAAGAACGTGATGTTTTCTTTGCCGATAAGAAAACGTCACGTTCTTTTTTTACTAGGAGCGATGAAGAAACGCTCGTTTTGAATATATATAAATATAGCAGCACAGCGTAAAAATCGTTAAGAGCGGACCGTACACGTTTAGCCACTGAGATAGAATCGTAACGGACTCCAAGTGAGAAAAAACCGGCAGTGCTCCTTCAGATGCTTGAAAAGTAGTAATGGATTCTCGAAGAGGACCCCATAGAAAGATAGTGAATACTACCGCAAAACACCCGTGGAAAATGCGTGCAATAAAAAACGGGAAAAATCGAATATCTGTTTCGGCGAGTATGCTAGCCACTTGTGCTTGAACGGAGAAACCGCTAAAGCCTAATACAAAGCTAACGATGATAATTTGATGAAACAGCAGCGTGTCCTGTGCTTCGCTTGCTAGGCGGCTTCCTAGCGTGATTTCAAAAAGTCCCGAAATAAAGGGCAGGCTCAGTTCAGTCCCTATATGACAAAGGGAAAATAAATAAGCTAGACCGCTGCTTAAAACGGCCGTGATATGAGTAACATATAAAAGTTTGTTTAATACAGAAAATAAAATGATAAAACCGCCAATCATTAAGAGAGATTGAACTGCAGAAGTAACCGCATCTCCTAAAAGCTTGCCGATAGGACGCTTATCTTTTAATCGCGTTTTATGCATTTCATGAAAAGCTAACGATAAAGAAGGTTTTTGAATTACTTGTCCTTTAGGTTTTGCTGATCCATAAAAACGCATCACCAGTCCTACACAAATATTCCCTATGTAATGAGAGAGAGCTAATATGATACCGACCGCTGGATTGTGAAAAAAGCCAACTGCCACAGCTCCAAAAATAAAAATAGGGTTAGATGAGTTAGTAAATGATACGAGTCTTTCAGCTTCAATAGCTGTTAGCTGTTTTTCTTGGCGCAGCCGGGAAGTGATTTTTGCACCGGAAGGAAACCCAGAAGCCATGCCCATGGCTAAAGCAAAACCCCCTACTCCAGGTACTCGGAATAAAGGCCTCATAAACGGCTCTAATAAGATCCCAATGAACTTCACTACGCCAAACCCAATAAGCATTTCTGAAACAATAAAAAAGGGCAGCAGAGAAGGAAAGACGACCTTCCACCATGTATTGAGACCTCTCACTGAACCTTCTAGCGCTTCTTTTGGATATACGATAAGCGCAATAGCGAGAAGTGTTACGCTCGTCCCGAGCAAAAGTGTTTTCACCATCGATTTATTCAACGAACGATTCATCTCCTTTTCTAAGCTCACGTCATTTTGATATGAATGAAATGAGGAGTTTTAGGCAAATGTACAAGTTCTTCTATATATCAATATACGAAGCTATGCATCGACTTTATGCCTATGTGTAAGGAGAAAATAAATTCATACTGAATAAAAAGGCGTCTTGTCACATTTGGAAATACAATTCATATACATAAATCAATGCACTTCTAGGATAGTCAAGGAGTAAAAAAACCTATACGCAGCAAGAGAAGAGTAAGAATTTCTTAAAACAACCTTCAGTATAGTATAATGCTTAATAACCACCGTGGATTGAGCAAACCATATCTTTAGCTTCATACCAAATGAACAAATAGAAAATGAAGAATAGTCCTACTGAAGACAGGGCAACAATGATAGAGAAGCTCATCAAATGTTTTTACATTTTTAGAAGTCTATAAGGTAAAACGAGGGGGCAGGTAAAGTGGAAAGCCCAAAAATAGGAGTTGCGTTAGGCTCAGGTGGAGCTAGAGGTTTTGCACATTTAGGAGTAATCAAAACGCTAACAGAAAATAACATTCCTATTGATTTTCTAGCTGGCAGCAGCATGGGAGCTTTAGTTGGTGCACTATATGCGTCAGGTATTGAACTGGCAACTCTTTATAAAATGGCGCTAACGTTCAAACGAAAGTATTATTTGGATTTTACCGTGCCCAAAATGGGATTTATTACGGGCAACAGAGTAAAGTCGTTGGTTCGGACCTTTACGCAAAATAGAAACATTGAACAGTTATCTATACCGTTTGCCATTGTAGCGACAGATTTGAAAACAGGAGAGAAAGTGGTGTTTAAAAAAGGACCTATCGCTGAAGCGGTGAGAGCAAGTATTTCAATTCCAGGAATCTTTGCTCCCGAAGTAATTGATGGGCGATTGCTTGTAGACGGCGGGGTAGTGGACCGTATTCCTGTATCGGTTGTAAAAGAGATGGGATCTGATATTGTCATTGGAGTCGATGTATCAAAAGCGAAAGTAAATGCAGAAATCAGCTCCATTTTTGATGTCATTATGCAAAGTTTAGATATTTTGCAAGATGAGCTAGTAGCTCATCGGACCATTGCTTCAGACATCATGATTCGCCCTAATCTCGATACCTTTAGTTCCAGGGCGTTTACAAACATTCAAGAAATGATTTTAATTGGTGAACAAGCAGCGCATGAGCAGTTGCCTTCTATTCTACAAGCAATTGATCATTGGAAGGAGAACAAAAAAAGTGAAATCTAGAATTAGAATTTTGGTATATTTGGCTGTTATTGCAGTGGTGGCAATGCTTTGTTTTTATCCATTGCCGTACTACATTACAAAGCCTGGAATGGCAGAAGAACTTGCGCCTATTATTAAGGTAGAAGATGGATACCATGAAAAAGGGACGTTTATGCTTACAACTGTAAGAATGGGCAGAGCAACTCCTCTTTCATATGGTCTTGCGAAAATACAGGACTTTCATGAAATTTTCCCTACAAAGCAAATTTTGCAGCAGGGTGAAAGCGATGAAGATTACTCGACAAGGCAATTACATATGATGGATACGTCAAAAAATGCCGCTATTTCAGTAGCATATGAAGCAGCTGGAAAGAGCGTTTCCTATCACAATAAAGGCGTATATGTTACATATGTTGTAGAAAATATGCCCGCACATGGAAAACTTCATGTTGGAGATGTAGTGACGAAAGTAGACGAGAAAAAAATTCAAACTGCGGAGGACTTAATCAACTACGTATCGACTAAAAAAGCAGGAGATTCAGTATCAATTTATGTAAAAAGAGATGGCAAAGAAAGCAAACATACTTTAAAAGTTAAAGCATTTCCTAACGAGCCGAAACGAGTAGGCCTAGGAATTGCCTTAGAAACGAACCAAGAATTAGAAGTCAAGCCGGGTATACATATTGATACTGAAAAAATAGGAGGGCCTTCAGCAGGACTGATGTTCTCGCTTGAAATCTATAATCAGCTTGTTAAAGAGGACATGACAAAAGGCCACCGCGTTGCAGGTACAGGGACGATCAATGATAAAGGAGAGGTAGGACCAATCGGAGGTATTTCGCAAAAAATTGTAGCGGCAGATAAAGAAGGAGCAGAGATTTTCTTTGCACCAAATGAAAAAGGAGCTGCTGGCTCTAACTACCGAGAAGCGGTGAAGACAGCTAAAAAAATAAACAGTGATATGAAAATTGTACCCGTAGATTCATTTTCGGATGCCGTAACATATTTAGAAAAGCTGAAACCATAAAAAAAATCGTCTCTTGCAGACGATTTTTTTATGGCCAAATGATAGGAGGCTGCGTATATTCTTGTTTCATAAACTGAGAGCGCAGAGGCTCTTGAAAAGGCATACTATAAACATGTGTCGCTTTAATATCGGTATCAATTTCTTTTAGTTTACATTGCGATACAGTGGATACAATAGGAAGGGACACCTTTTTCTTAATTGTTTTTAAATAGGCTTGTCCTGTCTTTGACATTCCCAATAAGCGAATATAAGGATCAGCTTGCTGCATCTCACTTTTTGTTGTATTGGTTAAAAGGTGAACGAACATGCGCTGTAAACGGGTTCTCGTATATCGCTTCGTTTTAACATTTGTTAAAAAATCTTCAAATGAAGTAGATGAAGAAATATAAGATAGCAGCCGGTGTTCAATACCTTCTTCTATTTCATAAATACGCTGTAAGTCATAAAGTGGAGTAGTTAATAATTTGTATTTCAAAAATGGGAAATAGTGCTCCCAATGATGAAACTGTCCGTGTGCTTGTTTGTAAGCTGCTAATTCGTTTGCTGTACTAACTGGCATATGCTTGCTCAGGTCCCCATGGCTGCTGGTGTCAAAAATAGCTTTACGTATGCTTGTGGCACTTGAAATAAAAGAGGAAGACAGTGAATCATCGTGATAATGTGATTGAATTCGAGTGATTGTATATGGTTTAATAGATGCATGCTGTTTTTTTATGGCAGCTACATAGCTCATTCCAAGCACATTATTTGGCTGAGATAGATCAATAGGAGCCTCCGTAAAAAGCTGTAAGAAAGCATTGGAAGCTGCTTTTGGATAACTGTTTCCTTTTTTCATCTCTTGTTGAATTAAAGCGGATAGTTCTGATTCATGAGCTTCGAGCAAATCAGAGGTGCGGGTAAATGAGTCAATATTGCCATTTTCGCTCCCAAAGCATACAAAGTCAGCGTGAAGAGATTCTAAAATAGAAATAGCGCCGCTTGCGAATGTTTCAGCTTTTTGAGTAGAAAAAGCATAGGGTAATTCAACGACTAAGTCTGCACCAGCGGCTAAAGCCATTCTTGTGCGGGACCATTTCGATACAAGAGCAGGTTCTCCGCGCTGCAAAAAATGCCCGCTCATCACAGCGATCACACAATCTGCTCCGGTTTGTTGTTTCGCTTGCTGCAAATGATAAGCATGTCCGTTATGAAAAGGATTATATTCGACAATTATTCCAACTGCTTGCATAATGTCTCCTTTTAATTTATTATTTTTAGTCTAGCTCTTTGTTTTAAAAACATTTTTTTATGAAAGTAAGAAATTTTTACAAAAAAGCATATTTAAGTACATTATAGTGTAAAGAAAAAATATTGACAAATAATCTTGTGAAAGCTATAATAACCTTTGTTGCCTTGAGGTGATTAACAATGAAATGGACAATACATCAATTGTATCAGTTGCAAAATAAAGGTCTAACATTTGACGAAGTGATTGACGGCAAGGAGTTTATGAATGCTGATCCTCAAATTCGTAGAATGTCAGATGTAAACGTGAAAGGAAGAGCCGACATTAGCTCTTCGAAAGTAACGTTTCACCTTAAAATTTCAGGAGAAATGACGTTACCTTGTGCTCGTACATTAGTTGACGTTCCGTATCCGTTTGAAATTAACGCAACCGAAACGTTTTTATTGAATGTGAATGCTGATTATGAAGAAGATGCTGAAGTACGTGTTGTAGAGGGAGAAACGGTTGATTTACAACCTTTGATTCAAGAGTTAATTATTGTTGAAATTCCTCTGCAGGTATTTAGTGAAAATCAGCAAGCGGCAGGAGCAGCTCCAAAGTCAGGAAAAGATTGGGAAGTTGTTACCGAAGAAGAACAGCAGGAAAAAGTAGATCCCCGCTTAGCCGTACTCGAAAATTTCTTTAAAGACAAAAAGAAATAAAAATGCGAAGATCCGGCTTTCGGGCCTTCATATGATTTTAAAATTCTTTTAAGGAGGTGGGAATAATGGCTGTACCTTTTAGAAGAACATCTAAAATGAAGAAAAGAACGCGTCGTACGCACTTTAAATTACAAGTTCCTGGTATGGTAGAGTGCCCAAATTGTGGTGAAATGAAACTATCACACCGCGTATGTAAAGCTTGTGGTACTTACAAAGGAAATGACGTAGTAAGCAAATAATTGCTTATTTAAATAAAAGACCCTTTTAAAGGGTCTTTTATTTTTTTTTGCCTTTTTTCCTTCCCTGCCCTTTGGAAGAGAAGGATTTTTCTTATAGAACAAGAACTCTTTTTAAATAAACAATTACTGTTATAAAAGGATTCATACCTTGTCTATAAGGAGGAAAAAGCATGAAAAAAAGCGAGCTGTTCACTACAAGCCAAGGCATTGCTACATTTGTGATTAATCGTCCTGAAAAGCGTAATGCTATTGATTATGATGTGATGAATGAACTGCAGCAAGCTGTAGATTATGTGAAACATAATCAGTTAGTAAAAGCTTTTGTAATTACAGGTGCTGGTTCAGACGCATTTTGCAGTGGAGGAGATTTAAGCGTATTTCATGAGCTAAAAACTTCGAAAGAGGCGTCTCAAATGTTAACGAAAATGGGGAAAATTCTTTATGAGATCTTAACGCTCCCAAAACCAACAGTTGCTCTTTTGAATGGAACATCGGTTGGGGGAGGATGTGAGCTTGCGATTGCATGTGATTTCCGTATAAGTGCAACACATAGCGAAATGGGCTTTATTCAAGGGAATTTAGGAATTACAACAGGCTGGGGAGGAGGAACCATTCTTCTGGAAAAGCTGCGTTATCAAGAAGCGATGGAAATGATCTACAGTGCTCAGCTGTATGGAGTAGAACGAGCAAAGCAAATTGGGTTTCTTTCCTATGTCACGTCCTTTAAAGAGCTAACTATGAGGTGTGAGGAGTGGTTAGCGCCTATCACTCATAAATCGACCCAAGTATTGCAAGCTTACAAAGAAATCGCTATTGAAAAATGGGAGCAAAGCCGGGTTTGGAATCGAATGGAACAAGAAATTCATCGCTGTTCGATTTTGTGGGAGTCTCCTGAACATGAAGAAGCGGTTCAAAAGGTCATCGTTAAAAAAACATAGTTATGAACTGCATTTCCATAGCAATATAGTTAATAAGCGAAAGATGAAAGAATCACGGGTTTCCCATTTTGCTTCAAAGTATATGAAAGATTTTCTTGATTGAGAAGAGGAACAATAGTCTATCTTATCTAGTAGGTGCATATTCATTTAATAAGTACGGATAAGGAGGGATAGAAAAATGACTTCTTCTCGTCAAGATGCATGGACTCATGATGAAGATTTATTACTCGCAGAAATTGTACTGCGTCATATACGTGAAGGTGGCACTCAGCTAGCTGCATTTGAAGAAGTGGGGAAGAAACTTACACGAACATCAGCAGCTTGTGGCTTCCGCTGGAATTCTTTTGTGCGCAAACAATACAAGACTGGTATTGACCTTGCGAAAAAACAGAGAAAAGAATTAAAAGCAAGAACTGTTTCAAAAGACGACGAGCAGCCTGCACGCTTATCATATATGGAAGCAGAGAAACATATTTCGCTTAATGAGGTAATTAAGTATTTAGAAAATGTAGATCAAGGGCAAAAACACTCGTCGGAGCTTCTCGAAGCTAATGAAGAACTGCAGCAAAAGATTGAACGTTTACAAGAGAAAGTAACGATTTTGGAAAAAGAAAAAAAAGCTTTGCAAAACAACTTGTTAATTGTGGAAGATGACTATAAAGCTCTTATTGAAATTATGGAGAGGGCTCGTAAAATGGTTGTATTAAAAGAGGATGAAAAAAGTAGAAAAGTGAAATTTCAAGTGGATAAAAATTTAAACTTAGAAAAAGTTCAAAAGTAAAACGATAGCTTGAATGCTCCCTACTTCATGTTGATTATATATACCACATAGATATAAAATAAACAGCTGAAAATCAGCTGTTTATTTTTGTTCGCTCACACCGTTTGGTAGCCAAATAAGAGGGTTTTCTCCCAAATCACGATCGATATCATACGTTACAGGTACGAACCCCATTTTTGACCAAAAATCACTCGATTTTACTCGCGGGCTTGTTTTGATAGGTAATTGAAAGGACTTGGCATATTCAACGAGCGTTTGCCCTAATCCTTTGCGCTGAAAATCGCTGAGCACTTCAAGTTTCCACACTTCAATATACGTTTGAGGCGGCTCGAAATATTGATCGTACTGTTTGTTTCGCTTATAGAGACTCATGCGAGCCACTAAGCTATTTCCAAAATAAATGCCGTAAAAAGGAGAATTTATTTCATTATCGGAAATCTTAGCATGTAATTCTTCTAGCATTGAAAGTTCCTGAATGCCATATTCTTTGAATTTCTTGAACTCTTCTAGCGTTTTAAAATTAATTTTTAAATGCTTTACTTCGTAATTCATCCCATATCCCCCTTGTTATGTCTCCTTGCTAGATGAACGAACCAAGCCAGTTCGTTCATCTAATATTATATAACAAAAATACAAAATATTCTGTTTTTATGATTGGTGAACGAATAGTCAATGTGCATAAGGAAAAATGAATTCTTTCGGTTAAATATGAAGAATACATTACTATAAGCATCATTTTTTAGAAAGGAAGCAAAAGGGAAGCAGAATTCAAATAGAAAGCGTTTTCAAAAATTGTAGAGGAGTTTTAAAATTATTGTAGAATTATATGGGTGAAAGTAGAAATTTGAGGAAAGGGGAGAGAAAGGTGAAAAAAATACTGATTGCAAATCGAGGAGAAATTGCTCTTCGTATTATTCATACATGCAAACAAATGGGCATTGAAACGGTGGCTGTCTATTCCGATGCAGATGCAGAACTTCCTTATGTTCAAGCGGCTACAAAAGCACGTCGAATTGGAGAGCCTCCTGTACAAAAGTCATATTTAAATGTGGAAGAGCTGCTGCGAATTAGTCATGAAGAAAAAGTAGACGCCATTCACCCTGGATATGGATTTTTATCGGAAAATAGTGCATTTGCTAAAAGAGCGATTGATGAAGGTTTTTGTTTTATCGGTCCTTCTCCCGAAATCATTTCAATGATGGGCGACAAAATTGCTGCCCGCGCTGCGATGAAAGAAGCAGGTGTACCTGTTGTCCCCGGCAGCGAAGGCGATGTGACGTCAGTTGAAGAGGCTTGTAAAGTAGCGGGAGTAATTGGATATCCAGTTATGTTAAAAGCGAGCGGAGGCGGCGGAGGAATTGGGATGGTGCGCTGCGATAACGAAGAAGCAGTCAAACAAGTATATGCCTCAACAAAAGCAAGAGCAAAAGCATATTTTGGTCATGAAGGAATGTTTATTGAAAGGCTTATCACAAACGCAAGACATATCGAAGTGCAGGTGTTTGGAGATCAGCATGGCAATATTGTTCATCTTTTTGAACGAGATTGTTCTGTACAAAGAAGAAATCAAAAAGTGATTGAAGAAGCCCCGGCGCTTTCTTTAAAAGAAAATACGCGACAAGCTATGCAAAATCAAGCCGTTCAAGCGGCTAAAGCAATCGGCTATTATAACGCAGGTACGGTAGAGTTTATCGTGGACGAAGAAGAAAATTTTTATTTTCTTGAAATGAACACGCGGCTTCAAGTTGAGCATCCGATCACCGAGCAAATTGCAGGAGTCGATTTAGTTAAGTGGCAAATCTTAGCGGCTCGCGGTGAGAAGCTTCCTCGTGTGCAAGAGGAAATAGCAGCTAATAACTACGCAATTGAATTTCGAATTTATGCAGAAGATCCGTTTACTTTTTTACCGGCTCCCGGAAAAATTACGGGTTATCAATTACCCGAACGAACTTATGCACGAGTAGATGGCGGTTACAGAAATATGAATGCGGTTACACCTTTTTATGATCCAATGATTGCAAAAGTTATCATTACTGGTCGTACACGTTCAAATGCAATTGAACTAGCTAAATCATATTTTACAGAAGCTGTCGTAGAGGGAATCAAAACGAATATTCCTCTATTTAAGCAGTTGTTAAATGAAGAGTTATATGAAAAAGGCGCCTATAACACATCGTTATTATCAACCGTATTAAATAAAGGAGGAGCACCGCAATGAGTGAAATTAAAGCGACAATGGCAGGCATGGTATTTAATGTGTTTGTTCAGCAAGGTGCAAGTGTAGCTAAAGGAGAAGTTGTTGTTGTATTAGAATCTATGAAAATGGAAATTCCTATTGAAAGCGATCAAGCCGGTATTGCAGAGACTGTCCATATAGCCGTAGGTGACTTTGTGAACGAAGGTGACGTTTTGGTGACTATTTCATAACTCATAAAGGAGAGATATCATGATACATACAGGTGAATCTCAGAAAAAATATGATGAAAATCGTCAAAAAGTAGAGCGTGGCAACGCGGAAAAGTATAAAGAGAAACTTGCAAAACAACAGAAGCTTTTTGTAAGAGATCGTCTAGCCCTTTTATTTGATGACGGGAAATATGAAGAAGACGGCATGTTTGCAAATAATAAAGCCGAAGGGTTGCCGGCAGACGGTGTTGTAACCGTAATTGGAAAAGTAAACGGTGAAACGATTTGTGTAATGGCTAATGACTCTACTGTAAAAGCAGGGTCTTGGGGGGCCAGAACAGTAGAGAAAATTATTCGGATTCAAGAAGTAGCGGAAAAATTGCATGTGCCTTTGCTGTACCTAGTGGATTCTGCTGGAGCACGTATTACGGATCAATTAGATATGTTTCCAAACCGCAGAGGAGCTGGACGGATCTTTCACAATCAAGTAAAACTTTCCGGCGTCATTCCTCAAATTTGTTTGCTTTTCGGTCCGTCAGCAGCTGGAGGGGCTTATATCCCTGCATTTTGTGATATTGTTGTGATGGTAGATGGAAATGCTTCTATGTACTTAGGCTCGCCGCGTATGGCCGAAGCCGTTATTGGAGAAAAGGTTACGCTAGAGGAAATGGGAGGAGCACATATGCACTGCAGCGTTAGCGGGTGCGGGGATGTGTTAGCTTATTCTGAAGAAGAAGCTATTTCGTATGCCAAATCTTATTTAACCTACTTTCCACAAAACTATCAAGAGAAGCCTAAAGTACAAAAAGCTAAAGAGCCTAAGCAGACAAAAGCGTTAGTAGAACTCATTCCGGAGAATCAAAATGTTCCATTTGATATCTATGAAGCAATTGATACCCTTATTGACGAAGGGAGCTTCTTTGAAGTGAAAAAACTGTTTGCTGCCGAACTGGTAACAGGGCTTGCACGAATAGATGGAAAAGTAGTAGGGATTATTGCTAATCAGCCGAAGGTCAAAGGAGGAGTGCTGTTTGTAGATTCAGCAGATAAAGGCGCAAAATTTATTCAACTGTGCGATGCCTTCCATATTCCTTTGCTATTTTTAGCAGACGTACCTGGATTTATGATTGGAACCAAAGTAGAAAGAGCAGGCATCATTAGACATGGAGCAAAATTGATCGCAGCGATGAGTTCAGCTACAGTTCCTAAAATTTCCGTAGTCATGCGCAAAGCTTATGGCGCAGGGCTTTACGCTATGGCTGGTCCAGCTTTTGAACCGGATTGCTGCCTTGCATTGCCTACTGCTCAAATTGCCGTAATGGGTCCTGAAGCTGCAGTAAATGCCGTCTATTCTAATAAAATTAATGAAATTGAAGATCCGAAAGAGCGGTTTATGTTTGTTAAACAGAAACAGCAAGAGTATAAAGAACACATCGATATCTATACGCTGGCGTCTGAACTTATTAT
Organism: Priestia sp. SIMBA_032; assembly: GCF_046535215.1. Taxonomy (NCBI): domain Bacteria; kingdom Bacillati; phylum Bacillota; class Bacilli; order Caryophanales; family Bacillaceae; genus Priestia; species Priestia sp. SIMBA_032. Next base: position 587,053 of record NZ_JAWRXD010000002.1, read on the forward strand.
TGATGACATCGTTCCTGCTAACGAACTGCGTCGAACTTTAATTGACCGCTTTCGATTATATGAAACAAAGTATGTGACCTTTAGCCGTCGTAAACATCCGGTGTATCCCGTATAATAGAAAGAAACGGGACCATTCTAAATAATTAACAATAAGCCCGGTGATTTTTAATCACACGGGCTATATGAATAGGTAAAATTTAAAGAATGCATTTAATTCAAAGCATTTTTTTGCTAAAATGAAACTCAATAATAGAAAGAGGAACAAAAAATACGATGAAAACTATAGGTATTATTGGAGGCGGATCATTAGGTCTGTTGTTTAGCGCGTATTTATCAGATTGTTATGATGTAACCTTGTACACGAAAACACAAGCTCAAGCAAAGTGTATTAACGAAAATGGAATTACCTTACATAGACAAGGGGAATATCACACGAAAAAAGTCAGTGCTATCCCTCTGGAAAAAAACATAAAAGAAGCAGATTTAATCATTATTACTGTAAAACAGTATCATTTAAAAGAGATGATCCCTTTTATTAAAACCCTTACTATACATACTCCCCTTTTGTTTATCCAAAACGGTATGAGCCATATTGAAATTCTCAAAAACCTCCCGCAACTTACTCTTTATTTGGGTACAGTTGAACACGGGGCAATGCGTACAAATATGGATAGCGTCCATCATACAGGAATAGGAGCAACCCGTATTGCTTCGTACAGAGGAGAAATGGAGTCTATCTTGCCAATTATGAATTTTCCTTGGGTGATTGAAAAAGATTGGTATGCGATGCTGGTGAAGAAATTAGTTGTAAATGCGCTCATCAATCCTCTTACAGCGCTGTATCGCGTGAAAAATGGGCAGCTGATTCACAACAGCTATTTTTATAAAACGATGCGTCTATTGTTTGAAGAGATTGCGGATGTATTAAAATTAGATTCAGCTTTTAATTATTGGGAAAATGCGCTGGGGGTTTGTTCCCGCACGAGTACAAATCAATCTTCTATGCTAAAAGATATACAGGAGGGGCGGCAAACCGAGATTGATGCTATCTTAGGTTATATCCAAACACAAGCTGCTGAAAAAAGAACGTCGACGCCTATTGTTGACTTTTTATATGGGTCAATAAAAGGAATCGAAGAAGAAAAGGGTGAGTAACATGGGAAGTTTTATTGCTGGAGTTTTTGCGACGTTTGTCACTCTGCCGCTCGTCGGTTTTTTTATTCTATACATGCTTTTACGCAAACTGACGAAAAATAAAAGGAAATCTGTCCACATAGCAACGTACATTACTACGGTTTTTCTTATTTTGTCCGTGCATTATGCAGCTGTGGAAATTTTCGGGCACTCTTTTTTGTGGTTGATTGCGTTAGTCCTTTTAGTTGTAGCAATGATTATGATGTTTGTACATTGGAAAGTCAAACATGACTTAGAAATGAAGCTTATTGCGAAAGGGTTCTTTCGGATGAATTTCGTTTTGTTTCTTATTGCACATATTGTATTAAATATAGGTGGAATCGCTTTTCGTATTTCCTCTTTGTAAAGCATGTTACTAGACGTGAGCAGTTACATTATGGATAATGAAGCTATATGTAGAGAATATAAGTATTAGGAAAAGAAAGGAAGTTCTTTCATGGAGATTACAGACGTCTCTTTAAAGGCGGGAAACAAACTAACGAACGATTACATAAAAGGTGAAAAGCAAGCACTTTCCTTTTTTCATTATAATATACACGAAAAAGACGTATATGAAAAACGTTTAGCGGATGTTCAAAAGCAGTCTTATCCAAGAGAACAGCTTGCTGAGTATCTGCTTGATTTTAATAAGCGCTACGGAGCATCTTCTAAGACGATTGAAAATATTGAAAAGCTAAAAGACCCTAGCAGCGTAGTAGTCGTTGGCGGTCAGCAAGCGGGGCTGCTTACCGGTCCTTTGTACACCATTCATAAAGTGATTTCAATTGTGCTGCTAGCTAAACAACAAGAGGAAGCTTTAAACGTGCCCGTGCTTCCGGTATTTTGGATTGCTGGAGAAGATCATGATTTTGCTGAGATCAACCATGTATACACAGAGCATAAAAACCAGCTTTTAAAGAAAACGTTAAAGCATTCTTTAAAGAAAAAGCAAATGGTTTCTCAAATCGAGCTAGACCATGAAGCCTGTAGAAGCTGGGTTCGTGATGTTTTTCAAACGTTTAACGAAACGACGCATACAAATCAGGTGTTACACTTTGTTTTAGAGGCGTTGGATAAATCACGTACCTATGTCGATTTCTTTGCTCATTTGGTTACCACAATGTTTGCAGAGTCAGGTCTTATTTTAATGGATGCAGCTTCTAAAGAAGTGCGCAGCATTGAATCTTCTTTCTTTGTGACGTTAATTGAACAAAATGACAAATTATCGTTAGCCGTTATGGAACAGCAAACAGAGATTCAAAAACAGTACAAACGAATGATTGAAGTAGGAGAAGAAACGGCTCATCTCTTTTATTCACACAACGAAAACAGAGTACTTTTAGAAAGAGATGCAGAGCAAGAGCAGTTTGTTGGAAAGCAAAATGAACTCGCGCTGTCTAAAGAAGAGCTGGTTCAAATTGCTAAACAAACGCCAGAGCTTCTTAGTAATAACGTTGTGACTAGACCCCTTATGCAGGAGTACTTACTTCCTACCCTTGCGTTTATTGCAGGTCCAGGGGAAGTAGCGTATTGGGCAGAGCTTGAAAAAGCATTTTCTTTATTTAGCTTTAAAATGCCTCCCGTGGTTCCGAGGTTATCCTATGCAATCGTAGAAAGACATATCGAAAAGTATATGGATGAACTTCAGTTAGACCTTTCGAACGTAATGAACGAAGGCGTAGATGCAGAGAGGGAGCACTGGCTTAAGACAGAAGTTCACAACCCGTACGAAATGTATTTTGAAAAAGCGAAAGAAGATTTTGAAAAAATTCATAAAACTCTTCGTGAAAATATTCAAAAAGAAGACAAAACATTTGATGAAGTCATGCTTAAAAATCGAGCGATTATTCAAAAGCAGTTTGAAACCATTCAAAAGATTGTCGAATCCAAACAGCTAATTAAGCACGATGTGAAGCATTCAAAATATGCTCAAATTGAACTTGCTCTTCGTCCCTACAATGCTCCACAAGAACGCATGTGGAATATTATGTATTATTTAAATGGCTATGGTATGCAATTTGTGTCAGATTTACTAAGTGCTGAAGTCGAATTAAATCACCAGTTAAAAGTCTGCTATGTCTAATAAAATCCTGCTGAAAAGCAGGATTTTTATTTTGGAAAAGAGAACAAGTTTACAAGGTGAATGTCAACCAATTGAATCCTTATAAGGTATTTATTTCTAATTACACAAAAAACCTTATATTCCTTACATTTTATTCTACGAATATGTCCTACTTTTAACAAAATGACACTATTTGTGACAAAAAGACAAAATTCTACTTAATTCTTATATAAATAGCTGAAATAATGTTGAACTTTGATATATAATATAAACGTGTATATATATCAAAGAAAAACACCGTTTTTTGCTTTTTGTATACATAACTAAGTAGTTTAGAAAGAAGTAGGTGTCATAATGTTTAATCACACAACTGTTTTGCTCAAAGAAGCAGCGGAAGGCTTAAATATTAAGCCGGATGGAGTATATGTCGACTGCACGCTTGGCGGAGCAGGTCATAGTGAATATATCGTAAAACAGCTATCAGAAAAAGGGAAATTAATTGCGTTTGATCAAGACGATGTTGCTCTTGAAAATGCAAAAGAAAAATTAGCCCCGTATCTAGACAGAGTTATTCTAATCAAAAGTAATTTTCGCTATTTAAAAGAGCAGCTAATGAAACATGGAATTGAAGAAGTAGATGGAGTATTGTTTGACCTAGGCGTCTCGTCTCCTCAGTTGGATACACCAGAGCGAGGGTTCAGCTTTCATCATGAGGCCCCGCTTGATATGCGCATGGATCAAAACTCAAAGTTTTCTGCGTACAACGTAGTAAATGAATGGCCTTATGAAAAACTTGTAAAAATCTTTTTCCAATACGGAGAAGAAAAGTTTTCGAAACAAATTGCCCGCAAAATTGAGGCATATCGAGAGTCTAAACCAATTGAAACAACGCTAGAGCTGGTTGATCTTATTAAAGATGGTATTCCAGCGCCAGCTAGACGAACGGGCGGACATCCGGCAAAACGAATTTTCCAGGCTATTCGCATTGCTGTAAATGATGAGCTTCAAGTATTTGAAGATGCAATTGAACAGGCTATGGATGTGATCAAAAAAGGTGGACGTGTAAGTGTTATTACCTTCCATTCACTTGAAGACCGAATTTGTAAAGTAGCGTTTAAAAATGCAAGCACGGTTCCGCAGCTTCCGCATGGACTGCCGGTTATTCCAGAAGAATTTAAACCTAAAATGAAAGTCATTACAAGAAAACCTATTTTACCTTCAGAAGAAGAGGTAGAAGAAAATAAGCGAGCGCGTTCGGCAAAGCTTCGAATTGTTGAGAAATTAGTCTAATAAAAGGGTTTAATCAAAGAGGAGGGGACGAGAATGAACAATGCAGCATACAAAGTAAGAGAGCAAGATCAGCAGCAGAAGCAGCAAAAGACGGTACGTCAAGTTGTTCGAAAGACAAAAAGAAAAATCACGGTTGGTGAAAAGATTGTGTATTCTGGGTTTGTCGCACTCATGCTGTTTGGGTCTGTGCAAATCATTTCAAATCAATCTTCGCTTTATAGCATCAGTGAGGAAGTGCAATCACTCGATGGAAAGATTGACAAGCAAGAAGCAAAAAACAATGAGTTAAAATTACAGGTAACAGAATTAAGTGCATACGATCGTATTTGGACAAAAGCAAAAGAACTTGGACTAAAATTGAATGAAAATAACGTAAAAGTCGTTAACGATTAATTGCGATGACTACGCCAAGAAAAAATAGCAATATTAGTACAGGAGCAGCAATATTAATTTTAATATTTGCATTGCTCTTTTTTGTATTAGCCATCAGGTTCTTTTACATCCAAGCGACGGGCAAAGCAGACGGAGAAGCTTTAGCCGAAATTGCACAAAAACAGCATACGCGAACGTCTAAAATTGAAGGACAGCGCGGTACGATTTACGATCGAAACGGAGAGGCAATCGCCCAAGACACGGGTGCTTATACGGTTGTGGCGATTTTAGATAAAAAACAAACAAAAGACAAAGATCACCCGCAACATGTGGTAGACCCAGAAAAAACGGCTGAAAAATTAGCCCCATTATTAAATATGGACGAATCGAAAATTGAAAGCATGTTAACGAGAGGAATTAAACGTGGTACCTTCCAAGTCGAACTTGGCCCAGGCGGACGTGATATTGATAACGTGCTAAAGCAAAAAATTGAGAAACTAAATCTCCCGGGCATCACGTTTTTACGCGATTCGAAGCGCTTCTATCCAAACGGTGTCTTCGCCTCAAGTATTTTAGGATACGCGCAAAAAGATGATACGGGTAAAATCGTAGGGAAAATGGGAATTGAAAAAGTATTTGATAAGCAGCTTTCTGAAGAAGATGGATATGTAAAATACGAAGCTGCTAAAAATGGAATTAAGCTTCCGGATCCAAAAGAGTCAATTGTAGCTCCTAAAAACGGAGACAGCGTTACGCTTACGATTGATGAAAAAATTCAAACGTTTTTAGAGGATGCGATGACAGCTGCTGCTAAAGAATATAAACCAGAAGAGCTAATGGCAACAGTAGTGAATCCGAAAACCGGTGAAATTTTGGCGATGTCAAACCGACCTTCATTTGACCCGAATATTCGTGATATCACTTCTTATCGTAATCCGTTTGTTGAAAACAGCTATGAACTTGGTTCAACGATGAAAATTTTTACGCTAGCAGCCGCGATTGATGCAGGCGTCTATAACGGCGAAGACCGCTATCAGTCGGGATCTTATAAAGTAACGAAAAACAGCGTTCCGATTAACGATCACAACGGCGGAGTCGGCTGGGGAGCTATTACATTTAATGAAGGAATTCAAAGGTCTTCAAATGTAGCAGTTGCCATTTTAGCCAACGAAAAATTAGGTACCGACCGTTTGTATAAATACTTGGACAAGTTTGGCTTTATGGATAAGACAGGAATTGACTTGCCAAATGAAGCTTCTAGCAAGTTAGTGACGAAGTACCCGAGAGACCGCGTAACCACTGCGTTTGGACAGGCGTCTGCTTTTACGCCTATTCAAGAAATTCAAGCGGCTACGGCGATTGCAAATGACGGGAAAATGATGAAGCCTTACGTGATTAAACAAGTAGTTGATGAAACAAATAAGAAAACGATTAAGAAAACAAAACCTACCGTAGTAGGCCAGCCTATTTCTAAAAAAGCAGCGAACGAAACGCTAGGTATTTTAGAAACCGTTGTTTCTTCTGATGATGGAACAGGGAAACCTTACGCGATTGAAGGATACGATGTCGCTGGAAAGACGGGAACAGCTCAAATTCCTGGGCCTACCGGAGGTTACCTGCATGGACACGGGAAAAATTTCATTTCCTTTATGGGCTTTGCACCTGCTAAGGATCCAAAGCTCCTTGTCTATGTAGCCGTTAAAAATCCAACTCTCACGCCTCAAGAGACGGGTACTGCGCCGCTTACAGCTGTATTTAATCCGGTGATGAAAAATAGCCTGCAGTATTTAGGAGTGGAGCCTCAAAAAACGGATGAAGACGGAAAAGAAACGAAAGAAAAGAAAGTGGATTCAGAAATCACGCTTAAATCTTACGTTAATGAATCAGTTGATAGTGCCGTGAAAGACTTAAAACAAAAAGGGCTTGTTCCTGTTGTAATAGGTAAAGGAGATACGGTAGAAAGCCAATCACCGACTTCTGATACCATTGTTACTGGTCAACGCGTGTTCATTAAGACAAACGGAAAAGCCACAATGCCTGATCTAACAGGTTTTTCACATCGTGACGTTATTCGTTTTAGTGAATTTGTCAACGTTCGACCTAGCGCACTTGAAAATGGTTATGTTGTAAGTCAAAGTATTAAAGCAGGAGATCCGCTAAAAGCAGGAACGTACCTGAAAGTGGAACTTGAAACGCCTAAAGAATTTTCAAGCACGTTAAATAAGCTAAAAGAAACGGAAAAAAGTGAATCTGACAGTAAAAAAGACGATAAGCAACTTGACTAGAAAATAAGTTCTAGTGAATCCTGTACAAGCATATATTGGAACGAGCCGATTCAGAGGAGGTTCTAATATATGCGGGTATCAGGAGTCACAGTTCGTAAAAGGCTAGCCATTGTTTTGTTTGTCGGTTTTATTGTGTTTTTGATTATTGATACAAGGCTTGGATATGTACAGTTGCTGACTGGGGATACGCTAACTGAAAAAGCCAAAGACTTATGGAGTCGGAATATTCCTTTTGAACCTGAAAGAGGAAAGATACTAGATCGCAATGATGTGGCACTTGCTACAAATAAAAGTGCACCGACTGTTTTAGTTATGCCAAGACAAGTTGAAAATCCAGCTGTTACGGCTGAAAAGTTAGCAAAAGTGCTGGGAGCATCAAAAGAAAAAGTATATGAACAAATAACAAAAGCTTCTTCTAGCGTATATTTGCGTCCTGAAGGAAGAAAAATTTCACATGCGAAAGCAAATGAAGTGCGAAATTTAAATTTAAAAGGCGTATATATAGCTGAGGATTCGAAGCGGTACTATCCGTTTGGGAGTTATTTGTCGCATGTATTAGGCTTTGCGGGAGTAGATAATCAAGGGTTAACGGGCCTTGAATTATATTATGATAAAGAGCTAAAAGGACAAAAAGGTTCAGTTAAATTGTATTCTGATGCTAAAGGTAAAAAGATGCCCAATATAGCCGATGACTACACAGCGCCTGTGGACGGGCTGGATTTGAGATTGACCATTGATTCACGTGTTCAAACGATCATGGAGCGTGAGTTGGATAATGCTCAGACAGCTTATAATCCAGATGGTATGATTGCCATTGCCATGAATCCTAAAAACGGTGAAATTTTAGGTATGTCAAGTCGTCCGGGCTTTGATCCGACGGATTTTAAAAATGTGAAGCCCGAGGTGTATAATCGCAATCTTCCAATTTGGAGCGTATATGAGCCTGGATCAACGTTTAAGATTATTACATTGGCAGCTGCTCTTGAAGAAAAGAAAGTGGATTTACTAAAAGATCAATTTTACGATGATGGAGCCGCGGAAGTTGGAGGAGCGAGACTTCGCTGCTGGAAAAAAGGCGGACATGGACAGCAGTCTTTTTTAGAAGTTGTACAGAACTCATGTAACCCTGGCTTTGTGGAGCTTGGGGAACGTTTAGGAAAAGAGAAATTGTTCAAATACATTAAAGAATTTGGCTTTGGTCAAAAAACAGGTATTGATTTACAAGGGGAAGCAAAAGGAATTTTGTTCCCGCTTGAGCGCGTAGGTCCAGTTGAACAAGCTACAACAGCTTTTGGGCAAGGGGTTGCTGTTACGCCTATTCAACAAGTAGCTGCTGTTTCAGCAGCCGTAAACGGTGGAACGCTTTATGAACCTTATATTGCAAAAGAGTGGGTGGATCCAACTACCGGAAAAGTTGTAAGCAGTCATAAACCGGTTGCTAAGCGAAAAGTTATTTCCGAGGAAACGTCTAAGCAAGTGCGTTTTGCTCTTGAAAGTGTAGTAGCACAAGGAAGCGGAAAAGGAGCTTTTGTGGAAGGGTACCGCGTTGGAGGAAAGACGGGTACTGCGCAGAAAGCTCAAAATGGAAAGTATTTAAAAAACAATCACATCGTTTCTTTTATCGGTGTTGCACCAGCAGATAACCCTGAAATTGTCGTGTATGTTGCGGTTGATAATCCAAAAGGCACCATTCAGTTTGGTGGAGTTGTAGCAGCTCCGATTGTAGGTAAAATGATTGAAGACAGTTTGCGTGTGATGGACGTTAAACCGCGTAAAGGACAAATTGAAAAAGAGTTAACGTGGCTGGACACACCAATGATAAAAGTACCAAATGTCGTAGGAATGTCAAAAAAAGAGTTACAAGAACAGCTACTTAATTTAAAATTAGATGTGAGTGGCGAAGGAGATAAAGTGGTCAAGCAGTCTCCTGCAGCCGGAACGAAAGTTAAAGAAGGCGAAACGGTTAGAATTTATATGGGAAAATAAAAATCTCTATAAACCATTATTCTTCCTTGCATGATAATCAGCAGGTTACTCTGCGTGTGAACATGAAATCAACAAATAAGCCTTGGGGGTGTTCCCTCCGGGCTTCTTTTTCTGTAAAATGTAATAGGTTAGGTGCTAGAAAAAGAAGAATAGTTGCCATAGCGTCTTATAACAAACGTTTCACTTTACAAATAGAGAGGACATGGTAGGAATGGATTTACGAGAACTACTAACACATTTACATGATTTTGTTCAGCTTCCTGAACAGAATATTGATATTACGTCAATTGAAATGGATTCAAGAGAAGTTAAGCCCGGAGCATTGTTCATTTGTATAGACGGCTATACGGTTGATGGTCATAGCTTTGCACAGATGGCTGTGGAAAAAGGGGCAGTAGCAATCTTAGCAGAAAAACCTGTGGATGTAGAAGTGCCCGTTGTACGCGTGAAGAGTACAAAGCGAGCAATGGCAGTGCTAGCGGATGCTTTCTACAACCAGCCCACACAAAAAATGCATTTAATTGGTGTAACGGGCACAAACGGAAAAACAACGATTACACATTTAATTGAGCATATCTTTAAATCACAACGTAAAAAGACGGGTCTAATTGGAACGATTGAAATTCGTATTGGTGATACGTCTTATGATGTGAAAAACACAACGCCTGAATCGCTGACTCTTCAAAAAACATTTAATCAAATGGTGGAGGAGAATGTAGAAGTAGCGATGATGGAAGTATCATCTCACGCGCTTGACTTAGGACGCGTACACGGGTGCGACTTTGACGTGGCGGTATTTAGTAACTTAACGCAAGATCACCTGGACTATCATCATACAATGGAAGATTATCGTCGTGCGAAAGGGTTGCTATTTGCACAGTTAGGAAACGCTTATAACCATAACCGTCCTAAATTTGCTGTTCTTAATGCTGATGATGCGGCAACCGAGGAATATATTAAAAACACGGCTGCTACAGTGATTACGTATGGTATTGACCGTGACAGTGATATTCGTGCAACAAATATTCAAATTACAAACAGCGGCACAACGTTCGACTTGACAACACCGACAGAAACGGTTCGCGTAGAAATGAAGCTTATTGGGAAATTCAGCGTCTACAACGTATTAGCGGCTACAGCTTCATGTTTAGTGTCAGGTATTCCTCTGTCAGTTATTGTCGAGGAAATAAAAGTGTTAGAAGGTGTGTCTGGGCGTTTTGAAGTGGTCGATGCGGAGCAAGATTTTACGGTTATCGTTGATTATGCTCACACGCCGGACAGCTTAGAGAACGTGTTAAAAACTGTAAAAGAATTCGCAAAACGCAATATATATGTTATTGTTGGTTGTGGCGGAGATCGAGATCGTACAAAACGACCAATCATGGCTCGGATTGCAGCTGAATACAGTACACAAGCTATTTTGACATCTGATAATCCACGAAGTGAAGATCCATTGGCTATTTTAAAAGATATGGAAGAAGGTTTGGGTACAGATAACTATGTGACGATTGCTGATCGGGCAGAAGCGATTCGCTATGCAGTGGAAGCAGCGCATGCAGATGATGTTATTGTCATTGCTGGAAAAGGGCACGAGACCTATCAAATTATTGGTAAAAAAGTATTTGATTTTGACGATCGAGAAGTAGCACGCAAAATGATTGAGGAGCGAAAGTAGTAATGAAATGGGTAGAGAACAAAATGAGTCGGAATGAGTTGGAAGTTAAGGAGGGGACATCGTGCTAGAACAATCAATTTTATTGACAATCGGCGTAGCCTTTTTGATTACGGTTGTATTGTCGCCGATTTTTATTCCCTTCTTAAGAAGATTAAAGTTTGGTCAAAGTATTCGTGATGAAGGCCCGAAATCTCACCAGAAAAAATCAGGTACACCTACAATGGGCGGTATCATGATTTTATTATCTATTATTGTGGCAACTCTTATTATGGTCAATCAATATGCAGAACTTACATATAAGACGTTTCTATTATTATTTGTCACAATTGGATTTGGTTTATTAGGATTTTTAGATGATTTTATAAAAGTAGTGTTAAAGCGTAACCTTGGATTAACATCTAAACAAAAGTTTTTAGGTCAGGTTGTCATTTCAATTATTTTTTACTTTATTGCAAGACAGTTTGAGTTTTCAACTGAAGTGACGATTCCAGGAATTAAAGACCCAATCGATTTAGGTTGGTTTTATGTTGTTTTCCTCATCATCTGGCTTGTTGGTTTTTCAAACGCGGTCAACTTAACGGATGGATTAGACGGACTTGTATCTGGTACAAGTGCGATTGCTTTTGGTGCATTTGCAGTTCTCGCATGGAATGCAGAGCAGTTTGAACTATCTATTTTCTCAGTTGCTGTAGTGGGAGCTGTGTTAGGATTTTTAGTTTTTAATGCCCATCCTGCAAAAGTATTTATGGGAGATACGGGTTCTTTAGCGCTAGGAGGAGCTATCGCTACGGTAGCAGTTTTAATGAAAATGGAATTCTTGCTTGTTATTATCGGTGGTGTGTTTGTCATTGAAACACTATCGGTTATTATTCAAGTCGCATCTTTCAAAACAACAGGAAAACGTGTGTTTAAAATGAGCCCGCTTCATCACCATTATGAGCTAAGCGGCTGGTCGGAATGGCGCGTAGTTATGACTTTTTGGGCTGTAGGACTATTATTTGCAATGCTTGGAATTTATATCGAGGTGTGGATTTAAATGAAATCAGTCAATACGTATCAAGGTAAACAAGTACTTATTTTAGGATTAGCCAAGAGCGGTTTAGCAGCCGCTCAGCTAGTTAAACAGCTTGGTGCTAAAGTAGTCGTTAATGATCAAAAACCTTACGAAGAGAACGCAGCAGCACAGGAATTAGAAAAAACGGGCATTGAAGTTGTCTGTGGACATCATCCGCTTGAGCTGTTAGACAAAGCGGATGTTATTGTAAAAAACCCTGGGATTCCGTATTCAAATGTTCTATTGCAAGAAGCATTAAAGCGAAATATTCCGATTTTAACAGAGGTAGAATTAGCTTATGAAATTAGCGAAGCTCCTTTTATCGGAATTACGGGAAGCAATGGGAAGACAACAACAACAACGCTAATTTATAAAATGTTAGAAGAAGACCAAAAACAGCCGTTGATTGCTGGAAATATTGGAACAGTAGCTTGTGAAGTGGCGCAAAAAGCAACAAAGGACAATGTCATTGTAACGGAGCTTTCTTCTTTTCAGCTGATGGGAATTGAAAAATTCCGTCCGAAAATCTCTTTATTATTGAATTTGTTTGATGCTCACTTAGACTATCATGGCACAAAAGAGGAATATATCAAAGCGAAAGCAAATCTCTTTAACAATCAAACAAGTGAAGACTTTGCCGTTATTAATGCGGATGATGAGCTAGTGATGAAAGCTAGTGCAGATATTAAAGCTACAAAAGTACCTTTTTCGGTTACAGCTCAGACGACAGAAGGAGCGTATATTAAAAACGAAACGATTTTCTTTAAAGATGAAGAAGTGATGTCGTTAAAAGATGTAGTGCTGCCAGGCAAACATAATCAAGAAAACATTTTAGCAGCTGTATCCGTTGTGAAGCTGTACGGCTGTTCGAATGAAGCTATCTACCGTGTGCTCACAACGTTTGCTGGTGTTAAACACCGCGTTCAATACGTCACGACAATTAATAAACGTAAGTTTTATAATGACTCTAAAGCTACGAATATGCTTGCTACAAAAGTGGCTCTTTCCGCTTTTTCGCAGCCGACGATTCTACTTGCAGGCGGACTCGATCGCGGCAATGAGTTTGATGATTTAAAAGAAGAGTTTAAAAATGTGAAAGCTGTTATTACGTTTGGTGAAACGGCTCCTAAAATTGAACGCGTAGCCAAAGAAGAGGGAATACAAATTGTAAAACGTGTCGATAATGTTAAACAAGCAGTTTCAGAAGCATATGCTTGTTCAGATGAAGAAGATGTTATTTTATTATCTCCTGCTTGTGCAAGCTGGGATCAATTTAAAACTTTTGAAGAACGTGGTGACATCTTTATTGAATCTGTGCATAAACTGAAATAAGGGCTTGTCTAAACACCTAGAAAATACACTAGCCCTAATCTATTTTTAGAGGTGTGTGACAGTGTCGACAAAAAGGTCTACCCCAGATTTTTTTCTCATAATCGTTACGCTTTCCTTGCTAACCATCGGCCTTATCATGGTATACAGCGCAAGTGCGGTATGGGCTACATACAAGTTTAATGATTCTTTTTTCTTTGCTAAACGCCAGCTCTTATTTGCAGGGCTTGGAGTATGCGCGATGTTTGTTATCATGAATATTGATTATTGGATGTGGCGTACGTGGGCAAAGCCAATTGTAATCATTTGCTTTGTTATGCTGGTACTTGTATTAATTCCGGGAGTAGGGCTAGTACGGAATGGGTCGCAAAGTTGGATAGGAGTTGGAGCGTTTTCGATTCAGCCTTCAGAATTTATGAAGTTTGCTATGATTATATTTTTAGCGAAATATTTATCAGAAAACCAGAAGAAAATTACATCCTTTAGAAAAGGAATGTTACCGGCGTTATTACTGGTTTTCTTACCGTTTGGCATTATTATGATGCAGCCGGATTTAGGAACTGGAACGGTGCTTGTTGGAACTTGTTTAGTCATGATTTTTGTTTCAGGAGCAAAAGTAAGTCACTTTGCAGGTCTTGGGTTGCTTGGCGTTGCCGGTTTTGTAGGGCTTGTTTTATCGGCTCCTTATCGGATTAAACGCATCACCTCATTTTTAAATCCTTGGGAAGATCCGCTTGGAAGCGGATTTCAAATCATTCAATCTCTTTATGCAATTGGGCCGGGGGGATTGCTTGGATTAGGGTTAGGGCAAAGTAGACAAAAGTTCTTTTATCTGCCGGAGCCTCAAACTGATTTTATTTTTGCTATTCTGGCAGAAGAGCTCGGTTTCATCGGCGGAACACTTGTTCTGCTTCTGTTTAGCTTATTGCTTTGGAGAGGAATTAAAGTAGCGCTCGGAGCACCTGATCTTTACGGAACGTTTTTAGCCTTAGGAATTATTTCAATGGTTGCGATTCAAGTTATGATTAATATAGGCGTGGTAACGGGTCTTATGCCTGTTACGGGAATTACGCTTCCATTTTTAAGTTACGGCGGATCGTCGCTGACGCTCATGCTGGCAGCAGTTGGAGTTTTGTTAAATGTTAGTAGATATTCTCGCTATTAATTGAAAAAAATTGTATAATGTCAAGTAGGCAATGGTCTACTGAAGTAAACCGTCATCTTAAATCCAAGTGCACGCCGGATTTTGTTGGCGGTTTATTTTCGATTTTTTACAGGTAGATGATATTTTTGTATGAAATGTTTTTAAAATGTAATGTTGTGATAACCAATTTTGAGCCCAACTATGGTATGATGTGTAAGGTTAAATGTTTTATCTTAGTGAGTAGGTGAACGTATGTGCACTTATGAGCGTAGCGTTTTTTTATGACTGTCAGCATGTGTTTAACTTCTAAATGAAAAACGATAAAAAAACAATCAAAATTACTTTATATAGCAGATGAACGTACATTCTATGGGTGAATGTCATACGATAAATAAAAATGATGAAATTGACAACAGAATAGAGTGCCTTCGTAGAAAAAATGTATCTTACAAGGTGCTGCTGCTTAGTTATGAATCTGTTCTTATTATTCTTATGCATTAGAAGTAAGGGCGCATTGACATGAAAGTTTTATAACAGCAAAGAGGGTTTTAGGAGGTTCTTATGGAAGCGTTAGTAAAAGAGTTAGTCGAAGCGAATATTGGAAAGGTTCGTGAAAATGAACCGCTAGCAAAACATACAACAATGAAAATTGGTGGTCCAGCAGATGTGCTTGTAGAACCTGATTCTGTTGATCACTTAAAAGTTACAATGGATATTATTAAAAAACATAGCGTGAAATGGAGAGCGATTGGTCGAGGATCTAATCTTCTTGTCTCTGATAAGGGAATTGAAGGCGTGGTCATTAAGCTTGGAGCCGGATTAGATGATTTAACAGTAGATGGAGAGACGGTTACTGTAGGTGGGGGATACCCTAGCATCAAGCTTGCAACAGTTATTACAAAACAAGGTCTGTCTGGACTGGAGTTTTCAAGTGGAATTCCTGGATCTGTGGGAGGCGCTGTTTATATGAATGCAGGTGCCCATGGTTCTGATATGTCTCATGTAGTCGAAAAAGCGCTGATTTTATTTGAAGATGGCACTCTTGAGTGGCTGACAAATGAAGAGCTTCAATTTTCGTATCGTCATTCAATTCTACAAAAAGACCGTCCTGGAGTATGTGTAGAAGCCGTGCTGCGTTTGAAAAAGGGAACGAAAGATGATATTGTGGCGGTCATGCAGAAAAATAAAGACTATCGCCGCGAAACACAGCCTTGGAATTTCCCTTGTGCGGGAAGTATTTTTAGAAATCCGCTTCCAAATTATGCGGGAGACTTAATTGAAAAGTCCAACTTAAAAGGTTTTTCAGTAGGCGGTGCGCAAATTAGTGAGCAGCATGCGAACTTCATTGTCAATACAGGAGATGCAACGGCTTCAGACGTGCTGAATTTAATTGCTCATGTTAAGAAAACAATTAAAGAGAGATTCGATATTGATATTCATACAGAAGTTGAAATTATCGGCCGCTAATTACTCAGCCCGTCGCTGTATGGTTATGCGTGAAAAGGTAGCTTTTATGTGTTTATTCTATGCTATAATGGGGATATTCTCATGAAGCAAAGATTGGAAATAAATAGATGGTAATTCTTCGTTTATTTTCTCAAATGGATAAGGGTGAAAAAAATGGAAAAAGGTAAGTTAATTGTTTTAGAAGATCGGGTACCGAAGTTGCAAGAACAGCGAAAGCAAAAAGCAAATAGACGGCTTATTTTGTATTTATCACTCTTTTTCATCCTTATTTTATTTATTGTATATTCTCAATCTTCTCTGAGTAATGTTTCTAACATTGAAGTACAAGGGAATAAACATGTAAGTGATAAGGATATTGTCAAAGCGAGTGGTCTGTCCAAAAAAACCAGCTACTGGAAAGCTGATGCTGATCAAATTCAAGAAAAAGTCGAAAAAAACCCTGAGGTAAAGGAAGCTGTCATTCACAAAACATTTCCTAATAAGGTCGTAATCGACGTAAAAGAGTACGCAAGAATTGCATATGTAACCTCGGGGAATAAATATTTCCCTGTGAATGAAAATGGGAAAGTTTTAAATGAAGTAAGTGCTAAGAAAGTGTCATCCGACGCTCCGCTGCTAATTGACTGGAAAGACGGAGACGCTATACAAAGCATGGTTCAAGAATTAGCTAAAACGCCTAAGAGCATAAAAGGGGCTATTTCTGAGATTTACTACGCGCCGACAAAATCAGAACCTCTTCACATCGAGGTGTTTATGAACGATACGCGTGAAGTAAGCGGGAAAATTAGCACCTTCTCTGATAAAATTGTTCATTACCCAGCTATTGCAAGTAAATTGAGTGAGGATCAAAAAGGTATTATTGATTTAGAAGAAGGATATGCATTTAAACCTTATAAAAAGAGCAAGCAGTAATTATTTTTTATAAGTGTTAATTAAAGGAAATAGATGAGTTGAGACTGGCAAACTAGCCCTCGTACATTGTATAATCACATGCAAGTATTCTGCATACATATGATTTTCTTCTCCGTTGCTGTGAAATGGAAATGTAATATTTGTTCTAGGTAAGTTTCGCTTTTCTCAGTGTACATCTTAGTGTAGACTTGTAGTTAAATAGCTTTTTTCAGTGAATTTTAGGCTTAAATCTAAAAAAAAGTCAAAACCAGAACGTTTTGTTCTTTGAAAGAGATAAAGTCTGTGAAAAACTTGAAAAAAATTGATTTTACAAAAGGGAAACAGATGTATTTGTGGAATATTTTCATATAATAAAAAATTAATATTGTTGTTCTTCTTAATTTATTAAGATGACATGTGCAGAAAGAAAAAGGAGGTGCCAAAGAATGAACAGCAATGAAATATACGTTAGTTTAGACATCGGTACATCCAGTGTGAAAGTAATCATCGGAGAGATGAGTAACGATTCATTGAATATCATTGGTGTAGGGAATGTTAAATCACACGGACTAAAAAAAGGTTCTATCGTTGATATAGATGCAACAGTTCAATCTATTAGAAAAGCAGTAGAACAAGCTGAACGAATGGTAGGTATTACAATTAAAAAGGTTGTAGTGGGCATAAGCGGAAATCATGTATTTTTACAGGATTGTCACGGAGTAGTAGCCGTGTCAAGCGAGAATCGTGAAATTACAAACGAAGATATTCATCGAGTAATTGATGCTGCTCAAGTCATGTCTATCCCGCCAGATCGTGAAATCATTGATGTTATTCCAAAGCAATTTATTGTAGATGGCTTAGAAGGTATTAATGATCCTAGAGGTATGATTGGGGTACGTTTAGAAATGGAAGGCACAATCATAACGGGATCTAGAACGGTTTTACATAACTTATTACGCTGTGTAGAAAGAGCTGGTTTAGAAATCAGTGATATTTGTTTACAGCCTCTAGCCGCTGGTTCAATTGCATTATCTCGTGATGAAAAAAACTTAGGTGTCGCACTGGTAGATATCGGTGGAGGTTCGACAACGGTTGCGATCTTTGACCAAGGACATTTGAAAGTAACAAATGTACTAGCTGTTGGCGGAGAGCACATTACCAAGGATTTATCGATTGGCCTTCGCACATCGACTGAAGATGCGGAAAATATTAAGATAAAGCATGGACATGCTTTCTACGATCATGCTTCTGAAGAAGAAGTATTTAGTGTACCGATCATTGGAAGCGATCAGCATCAGCAGTTTAATCAGCTCGAAATCTCTGATATTATTGAAGCTAGATTAGAAGAGATTTTAGATATGATTACGCAGGAGGTAAATCGCCTAGGATACAAAGATATTCCAGGAGGGTTTGTTTTAACAGGCGGAGTAGTAGCGATGCCTGGTATTCTTGAGCTAGCTCAAGTAATTTTAAAGAATAACGTGCGCATAGCAGTGCCTGATTATATTGGAGTACGTGAGCCGCATTATACAACAGGCGTAGGATTAATAAAATTTGCATACAAAAATGCTAAAATACAAGGCCGGGAAATTGGAGCGCCAGTTGTGGAAGAAGAGCCGATTGAGCAAGAAATGATCAAACCTAGCCCGAAACCACAGCAGCCGCAACAATCAGCTGAGCAGCCGAAAAAGAAAAATGACCAAAATTTAATGAAGAAGTTTTTTGGATACTTCTTTGATTAACGTTACGGATTGGTAATTTCGAAGAATTAGGAGGAACTATCATGTTGGAGTTTGATACAAGTGTAGACCAATTAGCGACGATTAAAGTAATCGGTGTCGGAGGCGGCGGTAACAACGCGGTTAACCGAATGATTGAACATGGCGTCCAAGGTGTAGAATTTATTGCAGTTAATACAGATGCACAGGCATTAAATTTATCAAAAGCTGAAACAAAAATGCAAATCGGCGCTAAATTAACAAGAGGATTAGGTGCAGGTGCTAATCCAGAAGTTGGTAAAAAAGCAGCTGAAGAAAGTAAGGAACAAATCCAAGAAGCACTAAAAGGTGCAGACATGGTTTTCGTAACAGCTGGTATGGGTGGAGGAACTGGAACTGGTGCAGCTCCAGTCATTGCCCAAATTGCTCGTGAGCTCGGAGCACTAACGGTAGGTGTTGTTACTCGTCCGTTTACGTTTGAAGGTCGTAAGCGTTCTACTCAAGCAGCAGGCGGCATTGCGTCAATGAAAGAAGCAGTGGATACGCTGATTGTTATCCCAAATGATCGCTTATTAGAAATCGTTGATAAAAACACGCCAATGCTAGAAGCGTTCCGTGAAGCGGATAACGTATTACGACAAGGTGTGCAAGGTATTTCAGATTTAATCGCAGTTCCTGGATTAATTAACTTAGACTTCGCTGACGTGAAAACAATTATGTCTAACAAAGGATCTGCCCTTATGGGTATCGGTATTGCTACTGGTGAAAACCGTGCTGCTGAAGCGGCTAAAAAAGCTATTTCAAGTCCACTTCTTGAAACATCTATCGATGGAGCTCAAGGTGTATTAATGAACATCACAGGCGGTACAAACCTAAGTCTTTACGAAGTACAAGAAGCTGCAGATATCGTTGCTTCGGCTTCTGACCAAGAAGTGAACATGATCTTTGGATCTGTTATTAATGAAAACCTAAAAGACGAGATTGTTGTTACAGTTATTGCAACTGGCTTTAGCGACCAAGATTTATCACAGCCAAAACCAGGTCGTCCTTCGCTATCGGCGAATCGCATGCAGCAATCGACACAGCAACCGGCTCCGCAGCCGAAGCGTGAAGTAAAGCGTGAAGAACCTGTACAGCAAGAATATACGCGTCCATCTCAGCCACAGTCTGAAGATGCGCTAGATATTCCAACATTCTTACGGAACCGTAATCGCAGACGCTAAGAAAATAAAAAACCAAGACCTCTGTTTTATACAGAGGTCTTTTTTTATGCAATGAATCTAGAAAACTCAAAAAGAATATAAAAAACATTCGACATGGTCAATATGATGCCTTCAAAGGGTTTGTGTTTTCTTTCTAAAAGTGGTGTGACAAATATCGAATGATTTCCTCAAAAATACTGCTTGTTTCTCGGCATGAACTGACAGACTTTCTAATAGGATGTACTATATACTAATTTTTAACAGAAAAATTCAGAAAGAATGGAGAGGTTATAAACATTGCCAATCTATTTAGATTTAATATGGATGCTGAATTTTGGGTTAGATACGATCTTACTAATGTTATGTGCTGTTGTACTTAAACGGAATTACAAGTGGTGGCGGCTTTTGCTTGGCGGATTTATCGGTTCATTGATTGTCCTTCTTATGTTTACGCCTTTTTCTCATCTTATGGTTCATCCTGCTATTAAAATTTTATTCTCTTTTTTTATGGTATTGATGACGTTTGGTTATAAGCGGCTGCGCTTTTTCTTTGAGAATTTATTAACGTTTTATTTTGCAACCTTTGTTGTTGGTGGAGGGTTAATGGGCGTTCACTTTTTATTTCAAGATCAGTTTCTTGTTCTTAATCAAATGGTTGATACAAAATCTCCACAGTTTGGTGATCCTATTAGCTGGATATTTGTTCTTATCGGTTTTCCGCTATTATCTTATTTTTCAAAAGCACGAGTTGATGATTTGCGAATGAAAAACATTACATTTGATCAGCTGGTAGATGTGGAAGTTATTTTAAACGAACAGACGCTGTCGATGAAAGGACTTATTGATAGTGGAAACCAGCTTGTAGATCCGCTGACGAAAACCCCGGTTATGATTGTTACAGCAGATTCTTTAAAAGAAATATTGCCTGAAGGCTTAATGGAATTAAGCAAAAATGTCCAATCCTTTTCACACAGCGAAGATATTGATCAAGAGTGGTATTCAAAAGTCCGCTTTGTCCCTTATCGAAGCGTGGGCCAAGCCAATCAGCTGCTGCTTGCTCTAAAGCCAGACATGGTAAGGCTGGTGCATCAGTCCAACACGATTGAAGTCACTAAAGTATTAGTAGGTATTAGTCATACAACGCTTTCAGTAGAGAAGCAATATGAATGTATTGTTCATCCGAAGCTTATTGTTATTGGCGAAGTAAGTTCCGCATCGTAAAAGGTGTGAACAAATAAAGGAGGATACAGAATGGCTACATATCGAATTCGATTTCAATTATGGTGGTACAAATTATTAATTAAACTTAAGCTGAAAACAGATGAAGTGTACT
This sequence comes from Priestia sp. SIMBA_032, assembly GCF_046535215.1. NCBI lineage: Bacteria > Bacillati > Bacillota > Bacilli > Caryophanales > Bacillaceae > Priestia > Priestia sp. SIMBA_032. The sequence continues at coordinate 608,034 of NZ_JAWRXD010000002.1, forward strand.
ATATAGGAGGAAGTGAAGCTCTTCCACCGCCTTTAACAAAAGATGAAGAAGAAGTGCTCTTGAAAAAACTTCCATCAGGAGATGAAGCAGCACGTTCACTATTGATTGAGCGTAATTTGCGACTTGTTGTTTATATTGCCCGCAAGTTTGAAAATACGGGAATCAATATTGAAGATTTAATTAGCATCGGCACCATCGGTTTAATTAAAGCAGTAAACACATTTAATCCTGAAAAGAAAATTAAGCTAGCGACGTACGCCTCTCGCTGTATTGAAAATGAAATCTTAATGTATTTGCGCCGTAACAATAAAATTCGATCTGAAGTTTCATTTGATGAGCCGTTAAATATTGATTGGGATGGAAACGAACTGTTATTGTCTGACGTGATGGGAACCGAAGAAGATATCATCACAAAAGACCTAGAAGCGAATGTAGATCGAAAACTTTTGTTAAAAGCACTGCACCAATTAAATGATCGTGAAAAGCAAATTATGGAGCTGCGCTTTGGGCTAGCCGGCGGAGAAGAAAAAACGCAAAAAGATGTAGCTGATATGCTAGGCATTTCTCAGTCTTATATTTCAAGGCTTGAAAAACGAATTATTAAACGGCTGCGAAAAGAATTTAATAAAATGGTTTAAGTAAAATAGCTGATTGTATAAGGGCTGAGAAGCATCTTATGCAATCAGCTTTTTTAGCGTGGAATTGTCAGAATTGTAAAAGTGCATATTTTTTTCTTCGGAGGAGATACTGAATTCAGAACATCATCTCCTGTTAGGAGGGAAAGAGTTGACAAGAAATAAAGTAGAAATTTGTGGAGTAGATACTTCGAAACTTCCCGTATTAAAAAATGAAGAAATGCGAAAGTTGTTTAAACAAATGCAGGCTGGAGATGGAACAGCAAGAGAAAAGCTAGTAAGCGGAAATTTACGTCTCGTACTCAGCGTGATTCAACGTTTTAACAATCGTGGAGAATTTGTTGATGACTTATTTCAGGTTGGGTGTATTGGATTAATGAAATCCATTGACAATTTTGATTTAAGTCAAAACGTGAAGTTTTCTACATATGCTGTCCCAATGATTATAGGGGAAATTCGCCGCTATTTACGTGACAATAATCCAATCCGTGTTTCTCGTTCCCTTCGTGATATTGCTTATAAAGCTCTTCAAGTTCGTGAAAGGCTTATGAGTGAAACATCCAAGGAACCTACAGCTGAGGAAATTTCAAAGGTCCTAGAAGTGCCGCATGAAGAAATTGTGTTTGCTTTAGATGCTATCCAAGATCCGGTTTCTCTATTTGAACCTATTTACAATGATGGTGGAGACCCAATCTATGTTATGGATCAGCTAAGCGATGAACGCAACCGTGATTCAACTTGGATTGAAGAAATTGCTTTGCAAGAAGGTATGAGAAGATTGAACGAGCGAGAAAAACTCATTTTACGAAAGCGCTTCTTTCAAGGTAAAACACAGATGGAAGTTGCTGAAGAAATTGGTATTTCTCAAGCGCAGGTTTCTCGTTTAGAAAAAGCTGCTATTAAACAGATGAATAAAAATATTCAAAGTTAACAAAAGCTCTCTAGACTGGCAGCTGCTCACGTTCATATAATCAATACCATCCACTTTATTTGATGTTCAACTTAATAAGCATCGTGTCTATAAAAACAGACACGGTGCTTATTTTGTATGTATCAATGAATACATGGCCAAAAGATATTCATATCAAATTTCTTATTTCTGTAAGGAGTTCTAGCTGCTTGTTAAGAATGTTTCTTGATGAAAAGCTTTGTAATTAGTAAACAAAATCCCTATAGAAAGAGAGTGGCAGAGAAAAAATAAGCTTTTCCTTCATGAAATGAAAATTTGAAAATATATATAGGCTAAGGAATAAAGTTGGCTATAGGAGGAGAGCGCATGTTAAAGATTTCAGAATTTCAGCTGAAAGATGTAGTGAATGTAGCTGATGGCAAAAAACTTGGAAATGTAGGGGATATTGATATTGACTTAACAACGGGAAAAATACAGGCTGTCATTATCGGAGGCTCTCGTGTATTAGGCTTCTTTGGAAAAGATGATGAAATTGTGATTCCGTGGAAAAATATTGTGAAAATTGGTTCTGATGTCATTTTAGTACGTTATAAAGACGCATTTCAGCCTGAAGAGAATTAGTTTTTTGTCAACAGCACCTAGCAATCTGTGGTACAATATGTGAGAACAAATGAAACAAGGGATGTGTCACATACATGAATCCTGAGCCATTAAAAAAAAGCCATCACGAGTCGTTTATGTGGCTGAGCCCTTGGGTAGAAAAGAATGATATGCTTGTTGCTGGTTTCACCACAAAAAATGGTGGCGTGAGTAAACCTCCATTTGCTTCTTTTAACCTAGGGCTTCACGTAAACGATAACGTAGAAGATGTTATTACAAATAGAAAAATTTTAGCAGCCGAACTAGACATGTCTTTTGAAAGCTTTGTATGTGCTGAACAAGTACATGAAGCAACTGTTCAAAAAGTAACAAAAGCCGACTGTGCAAAAGGACTCTACAAGTATGAAGAGGGCATAAAAGCAGCGGATGGTATTTATACAAATGAATCTGATGTTTTGTTAGCTTTATGTTATGCAGATTGTGTTCCGCTGTACTTCTATGCGCCTGATCACCATTTAGTGGGTCTTGCTCATGCTGGGTGGAAGGGAACAGTAAAAGATATTGCAGGAAATATGATTCGACGTTGGGTAGAGCAAGAAAATGTTCCGGTTGAAGATATTTACGTGGCGATTGGCCCTTCAATTGAAGATTGCTGTTATGTTGTCGATAACCGCGTCATTACACAAGTAAACGAAGTAGTTGGCCAAAATGGATATCAAGAAGTAAGCCCTGGACAATACGCGCTTAATTTAAAAAAAGTCAATAAGCTGCTGATTCAAAACGCAGGCGTATTGCCGGAACAAATTTTAACATCGTCGTATTGTACAAGCTGTGAAGATGACCTGTTCTTCTCACATCGCCGCGACCAAGGGAAAACAGGACGCATGTTTAACTTCATAGGCTTTAAGGAGGAGTAATTACATAGTGACAGCTAGCGTAAGTGAAAATCTAGAAGCAGTTCAACAAACAATTGCTGAAGCGTGTAAAAAAGTTAATCGAAATCGAGAAGATGTAGAGCTGATTGCTGTAACAAAATACGTTTCCACAAAACGAGCAGCAGAAGCAGTGGATGCAGGCATTTTACATCTTGGAGAAAACAGAGATGAAGGTCTTCTAGAAAAGTATGAATCAATCGGTGAGAAAGCGACCTGGCATTTTATCGGAAGCTTACAAACAAGAAAAGTAAAAAATGTGATTGATAAAGTTGACTATATTCATTCACTAGACCGATTATCTTTAGCAAAAGAAATTGATAAACGTGCAGGACATCGTATAAAATGTTTTGTACAAGTTAATGTTGCCGAAGAACAATCAAAGCATGGCCTTGCTGTAGAAGAGGTAATTCCATTTATTCAATCTCTTGAAGAATTTACCAATATTCAAGTAGTTGGATTAATGACCATGGCTCCTCACACAGATGACGAGTCCTTGCTTCGCAGCTGTTTTCAAGGTCTAAAAAAATTGCAGAATCGTATACAAGAACTAAACCTCCCGTATGCACCTTGTACGGAGCTATCAATGGGAATGTCAAACGATTATGCAATTGCAATTGAAGAAGGAGCAACATTCATTCGACTAGGAACCACATTAGTTGGGAATGAACGTTAAGGAGGTGTAGTTCAAGATGAGTATGAAAAATCGCTTTAGAAGTTTTTTTGCTCTTGATGACGATACTGAATATGTAGAAGAACACTACGAACAAGAAGAGTCGGTAGAAGAGCCTGTACAGCAGTCGAGACCAGCGAAAGTTAGTCAGCAGCCAAATCAGCAGCAAAACGTGATTAGCTTGCAAAGCGTTCAAAAATCATCAAAAATGATGCTTTGCGAACCTCGCGTCTATGCCGAAGCACAAGAAATTACGGATCATTTAAAGAATCGTAAAGTCGTAGTTGTTAATTTGCAGCGCATTCAACGAGATCAAGCAGTAAGAATTGTCGACTTTTTAAGTGGTACAGTTTATGCTTTAGGCGGGGACATTCAAAAAATTGGAACCGACATCTTTTTATGTACACCTGATAATGTAGACGTAAGCGGAAGCATTTCAGATATGATGGGAGAACACGATACAACAAACGTAAAGAGGTGGTAGTTTTTGGACATCGTTTTTGGGATTCTTGGGCAATTGATTGGTCTTTACTCATGGGCACTGATTATTTACATTTTGATGTCTTGGGTACCCGATGTAAGGGCATCTAAGTTTGGTCAGTTGCTTGGCAGTATTTGTGAACCTTACTTAGAGCCTTTTCGTAAAATCATTCCGCCTATTGGCATGATTGATATCTCACCTCTTGTTGCAATCTTTTTACTACGATTTGCGCAAGCAGGTGTACGTTCACTTCACAGTATGGTTGGATTTATTTAAAAAGGAATCGCTGGATTCCTTTTTTACATACCAATAGTAGGAGTAATAATATGTCTATTTATGAACATTTTAGGCAAGAAGAACATGGATTTATTGACCAGGTTCTTCAATGGAAAGAAGATGTCCTACATCAATACAGCCCAAAATTAACGGATTTTTTAGATCCAAGAGAGCAGCAGGTTGTGACGGCTATTGTCGGGACTGAAGGAGAGGTTCAAGTTTCCTTTGATGGTGGACAACCGTTTGCTGAACGCAAGCGTGCGCTGCTATATCCGGATTACTATGTGCCTGAAAGCGAAGATTTTCAGTTGCATATGTACGAACTGAATTATCCTAAAAAGTTTGTGACGATTGAACATCCTCAAGTTCTTGGTTCGGCGATGTCTTTAGGACTGCGCCGTTCAAAATTTGGCGATATTTTGGTCGCGGGAGACGATATTCAGCTTGTAGCCGCGGAGGAAATTTCTTCTTATATTGAGATGAATTTAACATCAATTGGAAAAGCCAAAGTTTCACTTTCTTCTATTCAAAGAGAGCAGCTTCATGTGGTAAAAGAAGAGCTGATTGAACACGTTTATACAGTTTCTTCAATGAGGCTTGATGTTTTGCTGTCGACCATTCACAATTTATCAAGACAAAAAGTCCAGCCGTTTATTGCAAATGGAGCGGTAAAAGTAAATTTTAAAGTCATTGAACAGCCTTCTTTTGAATGTCATGAAGGTGATGTTTTGTCGCTTCGTGGTCACGGCAGAAGTCGTATTGTTTCACTTGAAGGCAAAACTAAAAAAGAAAAATGGCGAATTGTTGTAGGAAAGCAGAAATAAAGAAATCTACTAGCAGGAAATTTTAAAAATATGTCGAATAAACCATTACTAATAATGTAATGAGACAACACGGAGGTGGCCTAGATGCCTTTAACCCCTTTGGATATTCATAACAAAGAGTTTAATCGCGGATTTCGCGGATATGATGAAGATGAAGTAAATGAGTTTCTTGACCAAGTAATTAAAGACTATGAGCTGGTAATGCGTGATAAAAAGGAGTTAGAAGGAAGAGTATCTGAATTAACAGATCGTCTTGGACATTTTACTAACATCGAAGAAACGTTAAATAAATCAATTTTAATTGCTCAAGAAGCAGCGGAAGATGTGAAGCGAAACGCCGAAAAAGAAGCGAAGCTCATTATAAAAGAAGCAGAAAAAAATGCGGACCGTATTATTAATGAAGCACTGTCTAAGTCTCGTAAAATTGCGATGGACATTGAGGAGACGAAAAAGCAGTCTAAAGTATTTAGAACTCGTTTCAAAATGTTAATCGAAGCCCAGCTTGAAATGTTAAACAGCGACGATTGGGATCAGTTGATGGATTATGAGATGCCAGCGCTAGAAGAAAAAATTGACTAGTCAAGACATCATCTTGACTTCTCACGTTTTGTTGTCATATAATTTGGTAACAGATGAAATTTCATATCAAACAGTACGGAGACAGGGACAGTAGCTTTTTTAGTTTGTCAAAGCGAATCGAGGATGGTGCGAGCTCGATAACAAACAAAAAAGTGAAAATCACCCTAGAGTACCATTGCTGAACCGATGATAGTAAGCAGTGGCGATTTATTCACGTTACGAATGCAAAGAGGATTTGCGTGCAGCAAATCTACTAGGGTGGTACCGCGGGAGGCCTTCTCGTCCCTTTTTGGGATGAGGAGGTCTTTTTGTTATGGTGCAAAAAGATATGAAATTTACGTTTTTTTTGGAGGGTAAAACATGGAATATAAAGATACATTATTGATGCCAAAAACTGAATTTCCAATGCGTGGAAATTTACCGAACCGCGAGCCTAAAATGCAAGAACAGTGGGCTGAAATGAACATTTATGAAAAAGTACAAAAACGTACGGAAGGCCGTCCGCTATTCGTCCTGCATGATGGACCTCCATATGCGAATGGCGATATTCACATGGGACATGCCTTAAATAAAATTTTAAAAGATTTTATCGTTCGCTATAAGTCGATGTCAGGCTTCTGCGCACCTTATGTACCAGGCTGGGATACACACGGCTTGCCAATTGAAACAGCTTTAACAAAAAATAAAAAAGTAAACCGCAAAGAAATGACGGTAGCTGAGTTCCGTAAGCTTTGCGAACAGTATGCTTGGGAACAAGTAAACGGCCAGCGCGAACAGTTCAAGCGTTTAGGTGTACGCGGAGATTGGGATAATCCATATGTAACGCTTCAGCCACAGTACGAAGCGCAGCAAATCAAAGTATTTGGCGATATGGCGAAAAAAGGCTATATCTACAAAGGATTAAAACCTGTGTACTGGTCCCCTTCAAGTGAATCTGCTTTAGCAGAAGCGGAAATTGAATACTATGACAAGCGTTCAGCTTCTATTTACGTAGCATTTAATGTGAAAGATGGTAAAGGTGTGCTTGAACAAGATGAAAAATTCATCATTTGGACGACAACACCGTGGACAATGCCAGCTAACCAAGGAATTGCTGTCAATCCTGAGCTTCAGTACAGCGTAGTTGAAGCAGATGGAGCAAAATATGTAGTAGCAACTGAACTTATTGAAACTGTTGCTAAAGAAATTGAATGGGCTGACTATAAGACACTTCGTACAGTAAAAGGTTCAGAACTTGAACGCGTGGTAGCTGAACATCCAATCTACAAGCGTGATTCTTTAGTTGTTCTTGGCGATCACGTAACAACTGATGCTGGTACTGGCTGTGTTCATACAGCACCGGGACACGGGGAAGACGACTTTATCGTTGGTCAAAAATACGGTTTGGAAGTTCTTTGTCCAGTTGATAGTAAGGGTCATATGACGAATGAAGCACCAGGATTTGAAGGATTATTCTATGATAAAGCGAATAAGCCGATTACAGACAAACTAGAAGAAGAAGGCGCGCTGTTAAAATTAAGTTTCATTACCCACTCATATCCACATGACTGGCGTACAAAGAAACCAACAATTTTCCGTGCAACAGCACAGTGGTTTGCGTCTATTAAAGATTTCCGTGAAGATTTATTAAAAGCAGTAGAAAAAACAGAATGGGTGCCTACTTGGGGTGAAACGAGACTTTATAACATGGTACGTGACCGCGGAGACTGGTGTATTTCCCGTCAACGTGCATGGGGCGTTCCGATTCCAGTATTTTATGCTGAAAATGATGAGCCAATCATTACGGACGAGACAATTGAACACGTATCAAATCTATTCAGAGAACATGGATCAAACGTATGGTTTGAGCGTGAAGCAAAAGACTTGCTTCCAGAAGGCTTTACTCATGAAGGAAGCCCAAATGGCCGTTTCACAAAAGAAACAGACATCATGGACGTATGGTTTGACTCTGGTTCTTCACATCAAGCTGTTCTTGAAGAGCGTGAAGACTTACAGCGTCCGGCTGATTTGTATTTAGAAGGTTCTGACCAATACCGCGGCTGGTTTAATTCAAGTCTTTCTACAAGTGTAGCTGTAACAGGTGAAGCACCTTATAAAGGCGTACTTAGCCACGGATTTGCTTTAGACGGTGAAGGTCGCAAAATGAGTAAGTCATTAGGAAATGTTGTAATTCCAGAAAAAGTAATGAAACAACTAGGTGCAGATATTTTACGTCTATGGGTAGCTTCTGTAGATTACCAAGCCGATGTTCGTGTATCTGATAACATTTTAAAACAAGTAGCAGAAGTATACCGTAAAATCCGCAACACGTTCCGTTTCTTACTAGGAAACCTAGCGGACTTTGATCCAACAACTGACGCTGTAGCTGTTGAAGACCTTCGTGAAGTAGACCGCTACATGCTTGTGAAACTGAACAAATTAATTGATAAAGTGAAGAAATCTTATGATTCATACGAATTCTCAAGCATTTATCACGCAGTGCATAATTTCTGTACAATTGATATGAGTTCATTCTACTTAGACTTTGCAAAAGATGTATTGTACATTGAAGCAGAAAATAATGTAGAGCGTCGCAGCATTCAAACGGTTCTTTATGAAACGTTATTGTCGTTAACGAAATTAGTGTCTCCAATTCTTTCTCATACAGCAGACGAAGTATGGGTTCACATTCCAAATGTAACGGAAGAAAGCGCGCAGCTAGTTGATATGCCAGAGGTTCAAGATATTGAAGGAGCAGATCAATTAGTAGAGAAATGGGATGCGTTCATGCAGCTTCGCGATGAAGTCTTAAAAGCGCTAGAACAAGCTCGTAATGAAAAAGTAATCGGTAAGTCTTTAGAAGCAAAATTAACGCTGTATCCAACACCAGATACGAAAGAGCTGTTAGCATCTATTTCTGAAAATGTAGGTCAACTCTTCATCGTTTCAGATCTTGAGGTAGCAGAAGGTGAAGCGCCTGCTGAAGCACAAAAATTCAGCTATGCTTCAATTGTTGTAAGTAAAGCAGAAGGTGAGAAGTGTGAGCGCTGCTGGGTAGTATCACCAACAGTTGGCGAAGACCAAGATCACCCAACTTTATGTACACGCTGTGCAGATGTTGTAAAAAATCACTACGTTCAGCAGTAATTAACAAAAGCACGTCCTTTTTGGGCGTGTTTTTTGCTGTACGAAATTCCCAAATACAATGGTATAAAGCATTTAAAGCCTTAGGAAAAACTTGTGTTGTAGATTCGATGGAAAACTCGGTAAACCTAACATCATTAATACTTCATCTTATCAGCACAGGAGGCGTTTGCATGTATGAAAATTATCTTTCCATTGGACAGGAATTAGCTCTTATCAAAGAAGAATTACAAGATCGCCTAGTGAGATATGCTACAGAACAATCTGGTTATATAGATGAAAAGGAACGTTACGTAATAGAGATGATTAAAGCGGATTTAAAAGATGTAGAACACGCGTTAGCAAAGCTTGACGTTGGTGCATTTGGAATTGATGAACTAACTGGCGAAGAGATGTCTATTCATAAATTAAAAGTAATGCCCACGGCCCGCACAAATGAAGATTTATTTGTTTTATGGTGAGAAGCGAGAAAAAAAATGAATTATGTGCTAAAATGCTTTAGTATGGATTCGTTTGATTTTATTGCGGGAGGAAAACGTTTGTGTTTTATTATCTTATCGCTTTAGCTGTTATACTTATTGATCAGGTAACAAAATGGATGATTGTAAAAGAAATGTATTATGGGCAAAGCATCACCGTAATTGAAAACTTTCTTTACATTACCTCTCATCGTAACAGAGGAGCCGCGTGGGGGATTTTACAAGGACAGATGTGGTTCTTTTATCTCATTACGGTGGTTGTGGTAGTCGGTTTAATAATTTATATTCAAAAGCTCAAAAAACAAGATAAATGGTTCGGTATTGCGCTAGCATTAATGTTAGGCGGCGCCATTGGAAACTTTATTGATCGAGTGGTCCGTAAAGAAGTAGTTGATTTCGTAAATACATACATCTTTACGTATGATTTTCCGATTTTTAACGTAGCTGATTCGGCACTTGTCGTCGGAGTAATCATCATGTTTATTATGACGCTGTTTGAAGGGAAAATGAAGAAGGAGCACAAAGAATGAATGTAATTGAAACAGTTATAAATGAAGAACAAGCGGGAGAACGTATTGATAAAGTACTTTCGACTGTAAATGCAGAATGGTCACGTTCACAAGTGCAGCAGTGGATCAAAGAAGGTCATGCAAAAGTGAACGAGAAAACCGTTAAAGGAAACTATAAATGTAAAGCAGGAGACGCTATTATCATTGAAGTGCCGGAACTAGAAGAGCTTGATGTGGTAGCGGAAGAAATGGATTTAGATATTTATTATGAAGATCAAGATGTGCTTGTCGTAAATAAACCTCGCGGCATGGTTGTACATCCAGCTCCAGGTCATCATAGCGGCACGCTTGTAAACGGCCTAATGGCTCACTGTAAAGATTTATCCGGTATTAACGGCGTTATGCGCCCTGGTATCGTTCATAGAATTGATAAAGATACGTCAGGTTTACTTATGGTTGCAAAAAATGATTTAGCTCATGAATCACTAGTTAGTCAGCTTGTAGCTAAAACAGTGACGCGTCGTTATAAAGCTATCGTTCACGGAGTAATTGCGCACGATCACGGTACAATTGATGCGCCAATCGGCAGAGATAAGCAAGATCGTCAAAGCATGACGGTGACTGATGAAAACAGTCGTGATGCAGTGACGCACTTTACTGTATTGCAGCGTTTTAAAGATTTTTCACTAGTCGAATGTAAGCTAGAAACGGGGCGAACACACCAAATTCGCGTTCATATGAAGTATATTGGCTTTCCGCTTGCTGGAGATCCGAAGTACGGACCGAAAAAAACGCTTCCGATTGACGGACAAGCGCTTCATGCAGGTGTATTAGGCTTTATTCACCCTCGTACAAATGAATATATGGAATTTGAAGCACCGGCTCCAAGAGAGTTTAATGAGATGCTAGAGCTTATTGAAAAAAGAAGTTGACAACTGCCATAAGTGATGGCATACTTGTATTAACTTAATAAGAACCTTTAAGAACAGTCCAGAGAGGCTGAGAAGGAAACGGTGCAGAAAAGGCATGCTTATAGCCTTTTTGAAGAAATATGTCTAAAACCAAATCCTCTTGCCTCAAAGCAAGAGGATTTTTTTATGTCAACAACTTGAGGTGAAAAACAGTGAACGTAAAAGCTACCGTACTTGACGAACAGGCTATCCGCCGCGCTTTAACTCGAATTGCACATGAGATTATTGAAAAGAATAAAGGAATCGAAAATTGTGTGCTAGTGGGGATTAAAACGCGAGGTATTTATATCGCAAAACGTTTAGCAGAACGAATTGCACAAATTGAAGGAAACACATTGCCAGTCGGAGAACTAGACATCACGCTTTACCGAGATGATTTATCGAAAGTGACAAGCAATGATGAGCCTCTCGTAAAAGGATCAGATATTCCGACAGATATTGCAAATAAGAACGTCATCTTAGTAGACGATGTGTTATATACGGGCCGTACGGTTCGAGCAGCACTTGATGCACTGATTGATATCGGCCGACCTGAACTCATTCAGCTAGCTGTTTTAGTGGATAGAGGTCACCGCGAGCTGCCGATTCGAGCAGACTATGTTGGTAAAAACGTACCGACAGCTAAAAGTGAAAAAATTGCGGTGCATTTGATGGAAGTAGACGAAAAAGACCACGTGTCTATTTACGAAAAATAAATTATATACCCTTTTAAATAGTAGTCCCGTGAGGCTGCAAAAGGGGGGTCACTATACAAGGAAAACTATACTGCGGTATAGCGTCTTCCTTGTATGCTGAAAACCTCTTTGCCTCTGCGTAAAGAGGTTTTTTAATAGTGATAGGAGGAAAAACATATGAGTCAACAACGAGATTTTGTACTTGATATACATGATAAACCAAAAGCAGTAAATTGGTTAACATTGAGTCTGCAGCATTTGTTTGCAATGTTTGGGTCGACGGTGCTAGTGCCGTTCCTAGTGGGATTCAGCCCGGCCATTGCTTTGATTTCAAGCGGGGTAGGAACGCTTGCTTTCCTGCTCATTACAAGAGGTCAAATTCCTTCTTACCTTGGTTCATCGTTCGCGTTCATCACGCCAATCATTTTCGCAAAAGCTTCGTTTGGACCTGAAGAAACGATGGTTGGCTGTTTCTTAGCCGGACTTGTGTATGGAATCGTTGCTTTGATTATAAAAGGAACAGGAATTAATTGGATTATGAAGCTGCTTCCTCCGGTTGTAGTAGGACCAGTTATTATGGTTATAGGCTTAGGACTAGCTAATACAGCAGTAGGCATGGCTATGAATGATGCAAAAGGAAATTACAGCTTAACTTACCTGATGGTTGCGCTTGTGACGCTAGCGATAACAGTTGCTTGCTCAATCTTCTTTAAAAACATTATCAGTCTAATTCCGGTACTGATGGGAATTATCGGCGGATACATCTTCGCTTATACACAAGGATTGGTAGACTTTTCAAAGGTAGTGAAAGCAGAGTGGATTGAAATACCTCACTTCTACGTGCCGTTCGTCACATACACGCCGTCCATTTCATTAGGGATTGTGCTTATCATGGTACCTGTAGCAGTCGTAACACTCTCAGAACATATCGGACACATTCTTGTCTTAAATAAGATTGTGGATCGAAACTATATTGAAAAACCAGGGCTGCACAGATCGATTTTAGGAGACGGAGTAGCCACTATGCTTGCTGCGCTGATCGGCGGACCTCCCAATACAACATACGGTGAGAACATCGGAGTGTTAGCCATCACAAAGGTGCTTAGCGTATTTGTAATAGCAGGCGCAGCAGTCTTCGCGATTTTGTTCGGGTTTGTCGGCAAAATCAACGCTCTTATTTCAAGTATACCAACGCCGGTCATGGGCGGGATTTCAATTCTCTTATTCGGAATCATTGCTTCATCAGGCTTGCGCATGATGGTGGATGCAAAGGTAGACCTTGGATCAAAACGAAACTTAATGATTGCTTCGATTATCTTAGTGTTAGGAATCGGAGGAGCACACTTAGATATCTCAGAACATGTAAAGATTGATAGCATGGCACTGTCTGCTATCATGGGAGTTCTGCTGAATCTAGTTCTGCCGAAAGAGAAGATAAAAGAAGCAGAAAACGTTCAACAAATGTCAGCACGAAAAATTTCATAGAACGCCTTTTAATTGAAATCCAGAGAGGTTTCTAAGGGTGTGTGAAAAGCGCGTTATAGACGAAGCTTGTTTTCTTACACCCTTTCTAAGTTAGAAAGGGTGTTTTTTTATAAAGAAATGCGAGGAAAGCAAAAATGGAGGGAATCGATATGAAACATTTAGTGACAGTCTCAACACTAGAAACAAATGAAATTCTAGAGATTTTAGACAGCGCTGAAAACTATCGAACGAATAAACAAGGATGGAAACCGGAAGAGAAAATGTTTGTTGCCAACTTATTTTTTGAAGCGAGCACGCGTACTCGATGCAGCTTTGAAATGGCAGAACAGCAGCTAGGATTAACAACAATTCCGTTTGAAGTAACAACTTCAAGCGTACAAAAAGGAGAAACGCTTTATGACACGATTGAAACATTAGCTTCAATCGGCGTTCAGTCAGTTGTTATTCGCCACCCGCAAGATCGTTATTATGAAGCACTGCAGGAAAAAGTATCGATTCCCATCATTAATGCAGGAGACGGATGCGGTCAGCATCCAACTCAGTGTCTGCTTGATCTACTGACAATTCGCCAAGAGTTCGGCTCGTTTAAAGGATTAAAAGTCGCAATAGTCGGAGATTTGCGACATAGCCGCGTAGCGAGATCGAATGCTGAAATGCTGACAAAACTAGGGGCGACCGTATATTTTGCGGGACCTGAAGAATGGAAAGATGAAGAAAATAGACACGGTACATATCTTGATATCGATGAAGCAATCGAAACGGTCGATGTTGTGATGCTGCTGCGTATTCAATTTGAAAGGCATGAAGAGAACACTTCAGAACTTGCACAGAACTACCACAGCCGCTTCGGATTAACCGTTGAACGAGAGCGGAGAATGAAATCACATAGCATTATCCTTCATCCAGCTCCTGTAAACAGAGGAGTCGAAATTGCAGATGAGCTCGTTGAATGTGAACGCTCAAGAATTTTTAAACAAATGCAAAATGGCGTGTACATTCGCATGGCAGTATTAGCAAGAGCGCTACAACCAATTGAAAGGGGACTTAATAATGACAACAATTATCAAAAATGCTACATGGTTAAATAAAGGGAAAATTGAAAAAGTCGAACTGAAAATTGAAAATGGTGTAATTGCTGAAATAGCTTCACACATTGACGTACAGAATGAAGAGGTCATTGATGCAGGTGGGAACTTCTTATCACCGGGTTTAATCGATGTCCACGTTCACTTGCGTGAGCCAGGGGGAGAAAAGAAAGAAACGATTGAAACGGGTACTTTAGCAGCGGCAAAGGGCGGTTTTACAGCAATTGCTGCAATGCCCAACACGCGTCCAGTTCCTGATACTGTTGAACAAATGGAGTGGGTAAACAAGCGCATTGAAGAAACAGCGCATGTGCGCGTATTGCCATACGCATCGATTACTACTCGTCAATTAGGAAAAGAATTAACGGACTTTGAAGGCTTAAAAGAAGCGGGAGCATTTGCTTTTACAGATGATGGAGTAGGGGTTCAGTCGACAGGAATGATGCTAGAAGCGATGAAAAAAGCCGCTTCATTAAACAAAGCAATCGTTGCCCACTGTGAAGATAATGATTTAATTAACAAAGGCTGCGTACACGACGGAAAATTCGCAAAAGAACATGGACTAAACGGTATCCCTTCTATCTGCGAAGCCGTTCAAATTGCACGAGATGTCCTGCTTGCTGAAGCAGCAAACTGTCACTACCATGTGTGTCACGTAAGTACAAAAGAATCCATTCGCGCCATTCGTGATGCGAAAAAAGCAGGCATTCGCGTAACCGCAGAAGTAACGCCTCATCATCTGTTACTAAATGAAGAAGATATCCCGGGACTTGATTCGAATTTCAAAATGAATCCGCCCCTTCGAGGAAAAGATGATCAACAGGCATTAATTGAAGCTTTATTAGACGGAACGCTTGATTTTATCGCCACTGATCACGCACCGCACACAGCGGACGAAAAGGCAGAAGGCATGGAGCTTGCGCCTTTTGGGATTGTGGGACTTGAAACAGCTTTCCCGCTTCTTTATACAAACTTGGTATTAAAAGAAGTAATGACGCTAGAGCAGCTAGTATCGTATTTAACAAACAAGCCGGCTGAAACATTCAATCTTCCTTATGGCACGATTGAAGTGGGGAAAACAGCGGATTTAACTATCATTGATCTTGAAACAGAAAAAGCAATTAATCCAGAAGAATTTGTATCCAAAGGTAAAAACACGCCGTTTGCTAACTGGGTATGCAAAGGTTGGCCGGTAATGACATTAGTAGAAGGTAAACGAGTATGGGAGGATGTTAAAGCATGCAACGTCAACTAATTTTAGAAGATGGAACAGTATTTATCGGAAAAGGATTCGGCAGCGACAAAGAAATGACAGGAGAAGTTGTTTTCAATACGGGAATGACAGGATATCAAGAAATTCTATCTGATCCATCATACTGTGCACAAATTGTGACATTAACATATCCTTTAATCGGAAACTACGGTATTAACCGCGATGACTTTGAGTCGATTGAACCAGCTGTACACGGTTTGATTGTAAAAGAAATTTGTGATGCTCCTTCAAACTTCAGAAGCGAACTATCAGTAGATGAATTTTTAAAACAAAAAGATATTCCAGGATTAGCTGGAATCGACACGCGAAAATTAACGCGAAAAATTCGTCAGCACGGTGCGCTTCGCGGACGCGTGTGCAGCATGGAAGTCAATGTAGAAGAAGTGGTAGCACAGCTTCAAAATCATGAACTTCCGACTGATTCAGTTAAAAAAGTATCAACGGTGAAGCCGTACCCAAGCCCAGGCAGAGGTAAAAAAGTGGTACTCGTTGACTTTGGAATGAAACACGGGATTTTACGTGAATTAACAGCTCGTCAATGCGACGTGATTGTGGTTCCTTATAACGTAACTGCGCAAGAAATTCTTCAATTAAATCCAGATGGCATCATGTTAAGCAACGGACCTGGAGACCCAAAAGACGTACCTGAAGCAATCGAGATGATTCAAGGGGTTTTAGGGAAGGTTCCGCTTTTCGGAATTTGTTTAGGACATCAGCTGTTTGCCCTAGCATGCGGAGCAGATACAGAAAAAATGAAATTTGGTCATCGTGGATCCAACCATCCTGTAAAGGATCTAAAAACTAATAAAGTAGCTCTTACATCTCAAAACCACGGCTATACAGTGTGTGAGCCATCTCTTGTCAACACGCCATTAGAAGTGACGCACGTTGCGCTTAACGATGGAACAGTTGAAGGAGTAAAGCATAGAGAATATCCGGCATTTACGGTTCAGTATCACCCTGAAGCATCACCGGGACCTGAAGATGCAAACGGATTGTTCAACGAATTTATGGATCTTATGAAAAACAATCAGAAAGTAGGTAATTGCTAATGCCAAAACGTCAAGATATTAACACAATTCTCGTAATCGGATCAGGACCAATCGTCATCGGACAGGCGGCAGAGTTTGACTATGCAGGAGCGCAAGCATGTATTGCTTTAAAAGAAGAAGGATACAAAGTTATTCTTGTAAACTCCAATCCTGCAACAATCATGACAGATTCAGAAATGGCAGACAAAGTATATATTGAACCTCTAACGGTTGAATTTGTAAGCTCAATTATTCGTAAAGAACGCCCGGATGCACTACTTCCAACGCTTGGCGGTCAAACGGGACTGAACTTAGCGGTAGAATTACATGAAACAGGCATTTTAGAAGAATTTAATGTAGAAATTCTCGGGACAAAATTATCGGCGATTGAACAAGCTGAAGACCGTGAGCAGTTCCGTTCATTAATGAATGAACTAAATCAGCCTGTCCCAGCAAGTGAAATCATTCATTCGCTAGACGAAGCATATGCGTTTGTTGAACAAGTAAACTATCCGGTAATTGTGCGTCCTGCTTATACGCTTGGCGGTACGGGAGGCGGAATTTGTGACAACGAGCAAGAGCTGATTGAAATTGTAACAAGTGGATTAAAACACAGTCCTGTAACACAGTGCTTACTTGAGAAAAGCATTGCAGGCTTTAAAGAAATTGAATATGAAGTAATGCGCGATGCAAACGATAATGCGATCGTAGTATGTAATATGGAAAACTTCGACCCGGTCGGTATTCATACGGGAGATTCAATTGTTGTAGCACCAAGCCAAACGCTAAGCGACCGTGAGTATCAGCTGCTTAGAAATGCGTCACTAACAATTATCCGAGCGCTTAAAATCGAAGGCGGATGTAACGTTCAGCTAGCACTAGATCCAGAAAGCTTCCAATATTACGTAATTGAAGTAAACCCTCGTGTAAGCCGCTCATCGGCTTTAGCATCAAAAGCAACAGGGTATCCAATTGCAAAATTAGCAGCAAAAATTGCGATAGGCTTAACATTAGATGAAATGATGAACCCGGTAACTGGGAAGACATACGCATGTTTCGAACCAGCACTAGATTACATCGTATCTAAAATTCCACGCTGGCCGTTTGATAAATTTGAATCAGCTAACCGTAAACTAGGTACACAGATGAAGGCAACAGGGGAAGTAATGGCAATTGGCCGCACGTTCGAAGAGTCAATTTTAAAAGCCGTACGCTCACTTGAGTCAAACGTTCATCACTTAGAGCTGAAAGATGCGCATGAATTTGATGATGCCATTATTGAAAAACGTATTCGCAAGGCTGGCGATGAGCGATTATTCTACATCGCAGAAGCCATTCGCCGCGGCGTAACAATTCAGCAAATTCACGAGTGGAGCAAAATCGATCTTTTCTTCCTCGTAAAACTTGAAAAAGTGATTGCTTTTGAAAATGTGTTAAAAGAAGAGATTCATAACGTAGAAGTTTTACAGGAAGCAAAAGAAATGGGATTTGCAGACTGCACGATTGCTAAGCTATGGAATCAAACAGAGCGTGAAGTATATGACTTCCGCAAACAAAATGGCGTGATGCCAGTATACAAAACGGTAGATACATGTGCAGCAGAATTTGAATCTACAACACCATATTTCTACGGTACATTTGAAGATGAAAATGAATCGATTGTTACAGATCGTAAAAGCGTTGTGGTGTTAGGATCAGGTCCGATCCGCATCGGGCAAGGAATTGAGTTTGACTATGCAACGGTTCACTCGGTGTGGGCGATTAAAGAAGCTGGATACGAAGCGATTATTGTCAATAACAATCCAGAAACAGTATCAACTGACTTCAGTATTTCAGATAAATTATACTTCGAGCCGCTGACGATTGAAGATGTGATGCATATCATCGATTTAGAAAAACCAGAAGGTGTGGTTGTACAGTTCGGTGGTCAAACAGCAATCAACTTAGCGGATGAGCTAGAAGCAAGAGGGGTCAAGATCTTAGGTACGTCGCTTGAAAGCTTAGATGCAGCGGAAGACCGTAAAAAATTCGAAGCGACGCTAGCGCGTTTAGAAGTACCTCAACCGCTTGGAAAGACGGTTACTTCAGTTGAAGACGCAGTGGTTGTCGCAAAAGAAATTGGTTATCCGGTGCTTGTACGTCCTTCATACGTACTGGGCGGACGCGCGATGGAAATTGTGTATAAAGAAGAAGAGCTGCTTCACTATATGAAACACGCGGTGAAAGTACACGCTGATCATCCTGTATTAATCGACCGCTACTTAACGGGAAAAGAAATTGAAGTCGATGCCATTTCAGACGGTGAAACAGTGGTTATTCCAGGGATCATGGAGCATGTAGAGCGCGCGGGTGTCCACTCAGGCGACTCCATCGCTGTATATCCGCCGCAAACTCTGTCACAGGACGTAAAAGATACAATCATTGATTACACAACACGAATTGCAAAAGGCTTAAACATTATTGGACTGCTTAACATTCAGTTCGTCTTATCAAAAGGAGAAGTGTTTGTTCTTGAAGTAAATCCTCGTTCAAGCCGTACGGTGCCGTTCTTAAGTAAAATTACGCGTATTCCGATGGCGAATGTGGCAACAAAAGTAATTTTAGGAACTAGTTTAAAAGATCTGGGCTATGAATCAGGCATGCACCCTGAAGAAGAAGGCGTCTACGTAAAAGTGCCGGTCTTCTCATTTGCAAAGCTGCGCCGCGTAGATATTACGCTTGGACCTGAAATGAAATCTACTGGAGAAGTAATGGGGCAAGATTCAACGTACGAAAAAGCATTATATAAAGGACTAATTGCGTCAGGTATGTCCATTAAGCCGTACGGTTCAGTACTTATGACAGTAGCGGATAAAGATAAAGAAGAGGCAACAGCGTTAGCAAAGCGCTTTGCTAATATTGGCTACCAAGTGATTGCAACGGAAGGAACAGCTTCAACGTTTACAAAAGAAGACATTCGCGTAAAAATAGTAAATAAAATTCATCATGAAGATCACAATCTTTTAGATGTGATACGAAAAGGTGAAGCGCAGCTGGTCATCAACACGCTAACAAAAGGAAAACAGCCTGCGCGTGACGGATTTAAAATTCGCCGTGAAGCAGTTGAAAATGGCGTACCTTGCTTAACATCACTTGATACAGCAGAAGCGATTTTACGAGTGCTTGAAACGATCAGCTTCCATACAACGCCAATGAAAAAAGTTCGTCCAACCAAAGAGGTGACAACCGTATGATCAAACATGAAATGATGCAAGTCGTCAGTCAGCGACCGTTAACACACAATGTATATGAATTAACCCTTCAAGGCGAGCTTGTTCGTTTCATGAATGAGCCGGGGCAGTTTGTGCATATCCGCGTCAACAACGACTATTTGCCACTGCTTCGCAGACCAATCAGTATTGCAGAAATTGACCAAACGCACGAACAGTTTACGATGATTTACCGTGCAGAAGGGGCGGGAACATCGCTGCTCGCTGAAAAACAAGCCGGCCAGTCGATTGACGTGTTAGGTCCCCTTGGCCACGGTTTTCCATTAGATGCGATAGAGTCGGGTCAAACGGCTTTATTAGTAGGGGGAGGCATTGGAGTGCCTCCGCTCTATGAGCTTTCAAAAAGACTTCGTGAAAAAGGCGTGCAGGTTATTCACGTCCTAGGTTTTCAATCAAAAGCAGACGTATTTTATGAACGAGAGTTTTTAGCTTTAGGAGAAACATATATTGCAACGGTAGACGGCTCTTACGGAACAAAAGGTTTTGTCACAACGGTGATTGACGAGCATCAATTTTCATATGACGTTATGTTTTCATGCGGTCCAACTCCGATGTTAAAAGCACTAGAAAATAATTATACAAACAAGCCGCTTTACATTTCTTTAGAAGAAAGAATGGGCTGTGGAATCGGCGCTTGCTTTGCATGTGTATGCAGGGAAAGTGAAGATTCTACGGCGTATAAAAAAATCTGCAGCGACGGTCCCGTCTTTCAAGCAGGGGAGGTGCTTCTATGAGTATGCTAAAAACGACATTACCAGGGTTAGATTTGAAAAATCCAATTATGCCAGCATCCGGCTGCTTTGGATTTGGGCGTGAGTATGCTCAATTTTATTCACTTGATGCACTTGGCGCCATTATGATCAAAGCAACTACTGCTGAAACTCGTTTTGGCAATCCAACTCCTCGCGTAGCGGAAACATCTGCAGGAATGTTAAATGCGATTGGATTACAAAATCCTGGGCTAGAAAAAGTAATGAATGAAGAGCTCGTTTGGCTTCAGCAATATGATGTGCCGATTATCGCGAACGTAGCCGGTGCTTCAATTGAAGAATATGTGCACGTGGCAAAAGAAATTTCAACCGTATCAAATGTGAAAGCACTTGAATTGAATATTTCATGTCCTAACGTAAAGGAAGGCGGAATTGCGTTTGGCGTAGATCCTGTCATCGCTGCTCGTTTAACAAAAGCAGTAAAAGATGTTTCAAATGTTCCAGTTTATGTTAAACTATCACCAAACGTATCCAATATTGTAGACATGGCAATGGCTGTTGAAGAAGCTGGCGCGGATGGCTTAACGATGATCAATACGCTTCTCGGGATGCGTCTGGATTTGAAAACAGCGCAGCCAGTTTTAGCGAACGGCACAGGCGGACTGTCAGGACCTTCAATTAAACCGGTAGCGATTCGAATGGTGTATGAAGTGAGCCAAAAAGTAAACATTCCAATTATCGGTATGGGCGGAGTGACGACTGCTGAAGATGTACTTGAATTCTTATATGCAGGTGCAAGTGCAGTAGCGGTTGGTACAGCAAACTTTGTTGATCCGTATGTATGCCCAACCATCATTGACGAACTGCCAAGGCTATTAGCATCATTAGGGTACGAGCATGTTTCAGAATGTATCGGAAGGAGCTGGAAAAAGCGTGAAGCAACCGTTAATCATTGCTCTTGATTTTTCATCAATTAACGATGTACAGCAGTTTTTAATGCCTTTTCAACAAGAATCATTATTTGTGAAAGTAGGCATGGAACTGTTTTATAAAGAAGGGCTATCCATTATTTCTGCATTAAAAGAGCAAAACCACCAGATTTTCTTAGACTTAAAGCTTCATGATATTCCAAATACGGTAAAGCAAGGAATGAAGTCTTTGGCTTCTCTTGAAGTGGATTTGGTTAACGTTCACGCAGCCGGCGGAACGAATATGATGCAAGCAGCCGTTGAAGGACTTGACTTAGGAACCGCTGCTGGCAAAAAGCGTCCGGATTGTATTGCGGTTACTCAGCTAACGAGTACATCGGATGAAATGCTAAAAGAGCAGCAGCTCATTACCCACTCGATGCAAGAAGTGGTTACGCATTATGCAGCGCTTGCTAAAAAAAGCGGACTAGACGGCGTTGTATGTTCTACTCATGAAGTGCCTTCGATTCGAAAAGCAGCAGGAGAGGACTTTTTGACCGTAACGCCGGGTATTCGTATGGGCGCAGATTCAGTAGATGACCAAGTCCGCGTAGCAACGCCTCAGCTAGCGAGAGAATATGGCTCAAGTGCCATTGTGGTTGGACGTTCTATTACTAAAGCAAAAGACCCGCTTAAAGCATATTATGAGATGTTACAGCAGTGGAAAGGGGAGCGTATTACGCGATGACAAAACTACGAAAAGAAATTGCAAAACAATTAATTGATATTGAGGCAGTAAGCCTTCAACCGAACGATCCGTTTACGTGGGCCTCTGGAATTAAGTCACCTATTTATTGTGACAACCGTCTAACGCTTAGCTACCCAAAAGTGCGAAAAGAAATTGCAAAAGGTCTTCAGCATTTAATTAAAACGTATTTTGCCAATGCAGAAGTAATTGCTGGTACAGCTACAGCTGGCATTCCTCATGCAGCATGGGTAAGTGAAGCGCTAGAGCTTCCAATGTGCTATGTGCGAAGCAAAGCAAAAGAACATGGTCAAGGAAACCAAATTGAAGGAAAAGTAACAAAAGGTCAAAAAGTAGTTGTGATTGAAGATTTGATTTCAACTGGCGGAAGTGTGTTTACCGCAGTCGACGCATTAAAAGCGCAGGGTTGTGAAGTACTGGGAGTTGTTTCTATCTTTACATATGAGCTGGAAAAAGCGCGTCAGCTGTTTAAAGAAAAAGAACTTCAAGTTTATTCTTTAACAGACTACTCTACGCTAGTAGAGGCGGCAAACGAAGCGGGATACATTGAAGAAGAAGCGATGGACAAGCTATTTAAATGGCGTGAAAATCCTTCAGATCCTTCATGGATGAATTAAACTAAAAAACCCCCCTTTCTATATTTTACATAGAAAGGGGGTTTTTATTATGACTGACGCAGCTTCAGTACAAGTTCTTCGCTAGGCGTTACGTACACCGTTTGCTGATTATCGTACGTTACAAAACCAGGTTTAGCACCGCTTGGTTTTTTTACGTGGCGAATTTTTGTATAGTCCACTGGTACCGAACTTGAATTCTTGGCTTTACTAAAGTAAGCAGCAAGGTGAGCCGCTTCTAAAATTGTTTCTTCTGAGGGCTCTTGGCTACGGATAACAACGTGAGAACCCGGTATATCTTTCGTATGAAACCAAACGTCATCACGAGCAGCAAGGCGATTTGTTAAATACTCATTTTGCTTATTGTTTTTTCCAACTAAAATCGTCGTGCCGTCGCTTGAAACGTATTGTTCAAGTGAAGGAGTTGTGTTCTTTTGTTTTTTTGCTTGTTTTTGCTGACGGTTGCGCAAATATCCTTCTTCCACAAGCTCTTCGCGAATCTCTGCAATGTCTTTGTGAGAAGCGGTATCCATTTGCTGAATAAGCGATTCAAAATACTGTACTTCTTCGTTTGCTTTTTCAATTTGTTCGATTACAATCGAAACGGAATTTTTCGCTTTTTGATACTTTGTAAAATAGCTTTGAGCATTTTGAGACGGTGATTTTTGCGGATCTAATGAAATCGTAAGTGTACCGCTATTTTCATCATAATAATTAATAACATCCACTTTCGCATCTCCTTTTTTGACAAGGTGTAAATTTGCCGTAAGGAGTTCACCGGCTAGCTGATAATCAGATGCTTTTTCTGCATTTTGCAGCGTTTGCTCAAGTTTCTTTATTTTTTTCTCATTTTTCTTTTTCTCAGTGGAAATAAACTGTACTAAATCATGCGCTTGCTGCTTTACACGATCTCGCTCTGCTTTCCCGTAGTAATAGCGGTCAAGAAGCTCGCTGATGGTTGCATACGTTTTTTTCGTGCCCTCTAAATGCGTTAATTCGAGTAAATAAAAATAGTCTTTTTGATTAACGGTTGTCAGAGTCGGTGTAAACTGACCTTCTTTGATCAGCGTCATGGTTTCGACAAATGATTTTGGAAGGGTAGAACGATTCGCTAAGCCAGAGCGAAACACCACTTCATTTGCAATTAAAGGAGAAAGCCCTGAGAAGGTCTGCACTAGCTGACTGGCTAACTTTCCGCTATTAAAATCGATTTTTTTAACCACCGTTTCTTCATCGGCTTCAAATGGATGAAGCTTATCTTGGCTAGGAGGCAGTACGTAAGGAGCTCCGGGTAGAAGCGTACGGTGCCTGTTCAAGGCCATTGGAACATGCTTAATACTGTCGATAATCGTTTGTTTTTCTTTATCTACCAGTACAACATTACTATGTCTTCCCATGATTTCAATAATAAGCTGCTTGTACGTCACGTCGCCGATTTCATTTCGTCCTTTTGTTTCAATGACTAAAATGCGGTCTAACCCAAGCTGATACACTTGTTCAATAATGCTTCCTTCTAAATGTTTGCGAAGAAGCATACAAAACATAGGAGGCTCAGATGGATTTTCATAGGGCTCATTTGTAAAATGAACGCGTGAATAGTTAGGGTGAGCTGAGATTAAAAGTTTGCGGTTTTCACCTTTAGCGCGTACTTGTAAAATCAACTCGTTTGGAAACGGCTGATATATTTTTGAAATTCGTCCTGAAACCAAGGTCTCAGATAATTCTTGTAAAATGCCATATGTAAAAATACCATCAAATGACATAGTGCTCACATCCTTAAGTAATTGAAAATTGTCCTATAGAAAAGTATAGCATTTTTTAGGACGAGTCTGAATAAGCATACGATATAAGATTGTAACAATCTAATAGGTGCATTTACAAATAAAAGGGTGTGAAAAGATGCAATGAAATGGTATGAATTAGGTGAAAAAGCAATAGTAGAAGTAACAAAAACGGACAGGCAGCACGGTCTTACACACAAAGAAGTAAAAGCACGTCAGCAGCAACAAGGGTTTAATGAATTGACTGAAGGAGAGAAAAAACCAGGCATTCTTGTGTTTCTAGAGCAGTTTAAAGATTTTATGGTACTGGTTTTACTAGCTGCTACGCTTATTTCAGGGCTTTTAGGAGAATACATCGATGCGATTGCTATTATTGCCATTGTGGTAATTAATGGATTTCTAGGGTTCTTCCAAGAAAGAAAAGCAGAGAAATCTCTTCATGCATTAAAAGAGCTTTCTGCTCCTCAAGTAGCAGCCATGCGTGAAGGAAAATGGGTTAAGTTACCGTCTAAAGAGCTGGTAGTAGGAGACATTGTAAAGTTTTCGAGCGGAGACCGTATAGGAGCTGACGTTCGGATTATGGAAGCCAAAAGTCTAGAAATTGAAGAATCAGCGCTTACGGGAGAGTCTTTGCCTGTTGCTAAGCAAATAAAAGCATTGTCAGGAGATGAAGTACCGCTTGGAGATCAGGACAATATGGCGTTCATGGGTACCCTTGTAACGCGAGGAAGCGGAACAGGTATCGTTGTAGGGATTGGAATGAAAACAGCAATGGGACAAATTGCTGATTTACTTCAAAATGCTGAAGCCATGATTACTCCTCTTCAACGGAAATTAGAGCAATTAGGCAAAATTTTAATCGTTGTAGCTCTTGCACTTACTGTATTAGTTGTCGGTATTGGTGTGCTGCAAGGCCATGATTTATACAGTATGTTCTTAGCGGGAGTGTCCTTAGCTGTTGCTGCCATACCCGAAGGTCTTCCTGCTATCGTAACCGTAGCGCTATCACTTGGTGTACAGCGCATGATTAAGCAAAGATCCATTGTTCGCAAACTTCCTGCTGTTGAGACACTAGGGTGCGCGTCAGTCATTTGCTCAGACAAAACGGGCACATTAACGCAGAATAAAATGACGGTTACTCACCTCTGGTCGGGAGGGATGACGTGGAGAGTATCAGGGACAGGGTATGAACCTACTGGCATATTTTCCCGAGAGGAAAGAGAAGTGGATACACGGAGTGAAAAACCGCTGCAGCAGCTTTTGGTGTTTGGTCTGCTTTGCAATCAAACGTCCATTTCGAGAAAAGATAAAGAATATGTTATCGACGGGGACCCTACTGAAGCGGCTTTGCTTGTTGCCGCGATGAAAGCGGGGCTGACAAAAGAAAATATTCAAAAGCAGTTTACGATTATTGAAGAGTTTCCATTTGATTCAACGCGTAAAATGATGAGTGTAGTCATTGAAGACGCATCTCATAAGCGCTATGTTATAACAAAAGGTGCTCCGGATGTGCTGCTTATAAACAGCAAAAATGTTCTGTGGGAAAGCAGACAACAAACGCTGTCGGTAACGGTTCATAATGAAGTAAAAGGAGCGATTGATCAGTTAGCTAGCCAAGCGCTTCGAACCATTGCTATTGCTTATCGGCCGTTAGGAGACCATGAGAGTGTTCATACAGAGAAGGAAGCAGAAAAAGACCTGACTTTCCTCGGGCTTCAAGGAATGATTGATCCGCCAAGACCAGAGGTCAAGCAAGCGGTCAAAGAATGCCGAGACGCAGGCATCAAAACCGTTATGATTACAGGGGACCATGTTATTACAGCACAGGCGATTGCAAAACAGCTCGGAATTTTACCGAAAAACGGTCAAGTCTTGGAAGGAACGGATTTATCCAAAATGACGCAGGAAGAGCTAGAAGAAGTAGTAGATGATGTTTATGTATATGCGAGGGTATCACCTGAGCATAAGCTTAAAATTGTTAAAGCTCTTCAAGCAAAAGATCACATTGTAGCGATGACGGGCGACGGCGTAAATGACGCACCGGCTATTAAAGCAGCAGACATAGGCATTGCGATGGGCATCACTGGGACAGACGTAGCAAAAGAAGCGTCTTCGCTCGTTTTGCTTGATGATAATTTTGCCACTATTAAATCAGCGATCAAAGAAGGGCGAAATATCTATGAAAATATTCGGAAGTTTATCCGTTACTTGCTTGCATCAAATGTAGGCGAAATTCTAGTTATGCTCTTTGCGATGATTTTAGCACTTCCGCTTCCCCTAGTGCCGATTCAGATACTATGGGTAAACTTAGTAACAGACGGTTTGCCTGCGATGGCTCTTGGCTTAGACCAGCCAGAGGACAACGTGATGAAGCGCCATCCGAGGCATCCGCGCGAAGGTATTTTTGCAAGAGGATTAGGATGGAAAGTAGTCAGCCGTGGATTTTTAATTGGAGCTGCTACACTTGCTGCGTTTATGATTGTCTACGACAATGACCCAGATCGGCTGCAGTATGCTCAGACGATTGCATTTGCCACGCTTGTTATGGCGCAGCTTATTCACGTATTTGACTGCCGAAGTGAAAAATCAATTTTTGATCGGAATCCATTTCAGAACTTATATCTTGTAGGAGCTGTTATTTCATCTATTATCCTTATGCTGGTGGCTATCTACTATCCGCCGCTGCAGCCTATTTTCCATACAATGGCCATTGCACCGCGGGAATGGCTCGTTATTTTAGGGCTTGCAAGCCTTCCAACTTTTTTACTTGCTGGTTCACTTTTAACAAGAAAACCTTCATAAATTGTGCTATACTTTAATACAGGCTGTCCCAAATGAGAAAACTCATGAAGGCAGCCTTTACAGGTTGAATAAAGAAGAGAGATTTCTTTTTTTTGCTAACACTTTCTTTTATGATACTTTTTATGTAAGATGTACATAGTGGATGTGATGATAATGATAAAAAGTATGACTGGTTTTGGCCGCGGAAAAGCGGAAGTGGAAAATCGATCAGTAACAGTGGAAATGAAGTCTGTTAATCATCGTTTTTGTGAAATTGTTATCCGTATGCCAAGACAATTAATTGAAATTGAAGATAAAATAAAAAAAATCGTTCAAACATACATAAAACGTGGTAGAGTAGAAGTATTTGTTACTATTTCAGGTGAAGAAATGGCAAAAAAGAAACTGCAGACGGATTGGCAGCTGCTTGATGAATACATGAATGCATTACAGCAAGTGAAAGAAAAGCACGGGCTATCACAATCTGTTCAAATTCAAGACATTTTACACATGCCTGAAGTGATGACAACTTATGAAGAAGAAGCTGATCAGACGAGTATTCATGGTGCAATCTTTGAAGCCGTTGAAGCTGCTGTTCATCAGTTAGTGGATATGCGGAAACGAGAGGGATCAGAGCTGTATCACGATTTAATGGGATACTTACAGGACATTCAAGATATTCGCGAAAAAATCACACAGCTTGCTCCTGAAGTTGCTGAACAATATCGCGAGCGTATTAAAAGAAAGCTGAGCGACTATTTAGAAGGTACTTTCGATGAGCAGCGAGTGCTGACTGAAGTAGCTATTTTTGCTGAAAAAGCAGATATTAGCGAAGAACTTACGCGAATTCAAAGTCATGTTTCACAATTTATTCAAGCATTAAATACACCTGATTCAGTAGGACGCAAGCTGGATTTTCTTGTTCAAGAGCTGAATCGTGAAATGAATACAATCGGTGCGAAGGCAAACAATGGTACTATTGCTCAGTATGTTATTAGTATGAAAGCACAATTAGAACGCATAAAAGAGCAAGTTCAAAATATTGAATAGCCTTCGTGTAAGATAAAGATTATATTGGTATAGCAGGAGGCTTCTTATGAGCGGTAAATTAGTGAACGTTGGATTTGGAAATTTTATTTCTTCTAATCGTATAATCTCTGTCGTTCATCCTGAATCAGCTCCAATCAAACGCATTATTCAAGATGCAAAAGATCGAGGCTCTTTAATAGATGCAACGCAAGGACGCAAAACACGATCTGTTATTGTTATGGATAGCGATCATGTTATTTTAGCTCCTGTACAGCCAGAAACTGTGTCGCAGCGACTTATAAACAAAGAAGAATTATTAGAAGGGTAGGTCACTTGAACCGATGATTGAAAGAGGTTTATTAATTGTTCTTTCCGGACCATCAGGTGTTGGAAAAGGAACGGTACGAAAAGCATTGTTTGAGCAAGAAGACATTAAATTGCAGTATTCTATCTCTGCAACAACAAGAAAGCCCCGCGAAGGTGAAGTAGACGGCGTTGACTATTTCTTCAAACCACGCGAAGAGTTTGAGCGCATGATTGAAAACAAGAAATTATTAGAGTGGGCTGAATACGTAGGCAACTACTACGGTACCCCAGTTGATTATGTAGAACAAACGTTATCTGAAGGCAAAGACGTATTTCTAGAAATTGAAGTGCAAGGTGCTCTTCAAGTGAAAGAAGCATTTCCAGAAGGTTTATTCATCTTCTTGGCACCGCCGAGTTTATCAGAGCTTAAAAGTCGTATCGTAAACCGCGGTACTGAAACAGAAGACTTAATCAATAACCGTATGCGCGTGGCAAAAGAAGAAATTGAACTTATGGACGCCTACGATTATGTTGTAGAAAATGACAAAGTAGAAAATGCTTGTGCTCGCATCCGTGCTATCGTAACGGCTGAACACTGCCGTCGTGATCGTATTTCTGCGCGCTATAAAAGAATGCTGGAGGTAGAATAAACATGCTTTATCCATCAATTGATTCCCTAATGGAAAAATTAGATTCTAAGTACACGCTTGTGACAGTAGCTGCAAAACGTGCTCGTCAATTACAGCTTCACAATGATACGCCGATTGAAAAGCCGGTTTCTTATAAGTTCGTAGGCTGTGCTTTAGAAGAAATTAATGCTGAACAATTAAGCTATAAGCAAGGTGTAGCAGAAGAAGATTCTAAACATCAGTAAGTGAAAAAATAACAACCTACTTTATAGGTTGTTATTTTTTTGATGCTTTTGTTTGTATTCAAGCAGGATAGTGAATGTCTCACTGCAAAAATGGTATAATAATTGAATTGAAAAGCTTTAGATAGTTACCCGAGTAAACAAGCGGATGCTGGTTGAGCGGGATAAATAGATGGGGGCATAATGATGAAGGGAAAACGAATTTTATTATGTGTTAGCGGCGGAATCGCCGTATATAAAGCTGTAGCTTTAACAAGTAAATTAGTACAAGCAGGAGCGGAAGTTAAAGTAATGATGACTGCTTCAGCACGCGAGTTCGTAACGCCGCTTACGTTTCAAGCTCTGTCTCGAAACCCAGTTTATACAGATACGTTTGATGAAAAAGATCCATCTGTAATTGCACATATTGATTTAGCAGATTGGCCCGATTTAATTTTAGTGGCTCCTGCTACGGCTAATATGATAGGGAAAATAGCAAATGGTCTTGCAGATGATATGATTTCCACAACGCTGCTGGCCGCTACTGCACCTGTGTGGATTGCGCCTGCAATGAATGTTCATATGTACGATCATCCCGCTGTTAAAAAAAATATGAGCACTCTTTCATCATTTGGTTACTCTTTTGTAGAACCAGGAGAAGGGTATTTGGCATGCGGTTATGTAGGAAAAGGTCGCCTTGAAGAGCCAGAAACAATTGTTTCACTAATCGGCTCTTATTTTTCCAAAGTATCAGATACACAAAAAATCCTTGAAGGTATTAATGTATTGGTTACAGCAGGACCTACGGTAGAACGCATTGATCCCGTCCGATTTTTCACCAATCGCTCTACCGGGAAAATGGGCTATGCCCTTGCAGAACAAGCTGCTAAGTTTGGTGCATCGGTAACACTGGTAACGGGACCGACGAATTTAGAGTATCCAAAAGGGGTTCAGGTTGTTCAAATTGAAAGTGCGCAGCAGATGCTTGAAGTTGTTATGCAGCGCTATCATGAAGCAGATGTTGTCATTAAATCAGCCGCAGTGGCAGATTACCGGCCAAAGCATGTGTTTGATCAAAAGATGAAAAAGCAGCCTGGTGAAGCAGTATTAGAGCTAGAGAGAACAACAGATATTTTACGCACACTTGGAGAGCGAAAAGAACACCAGCTTTTAGTCGGCTTTGCAGCAGAAACAGAACAAGTGGATGAATATGCACAAAAGAAACTTGCATCTAAAAACTTGGATATGATTGTAGCCAATAACGTGACGACAGAAGGAGCAGGTTTTGGGACGGACACAAATATTGTGACGCTCTATAAGCGAAGCGGAGAGTCTAAAGAACTTCCCATTCTTTCAAAACACGATGTAGCTATCGAGGTGTTAAAAGAAGTGAAGGAAATGTTAGAAGGGCTGAGAAAATGAGTGTAGCTAGTGTAATTGTGGACGTGGCTGCTAAACAAACAGACCGTGCTTTTGACTACGCTATTCCTGACAAATGGAAAGGCATTATTGTTCCGGGTATGCGAGTTGTCGTTCCGTTTGGTCCTAGAAAAGTTCAAGGGTTTGTGGTGGCCCTTAAAGAAGAGGCCGAAGTCAAGCGTGTTAAACCAATTGCTGACCTGCTTGATTTAACGCCGGTTCTGACTCCTGAACTGTTAGAGATTGGGCACTGGCTAACCGAAAAAACGCTTTGTTTTATGATATCAGCTTTTCAAGTCATGCTACCTGCGGCGATGAAAGCAAAATATGATAAAGAACTGTCACTCCTTTCAAAAGAGGCATACGAACAGCTTCATGAGCAAATAAAGCCGTTTTTTCAGTCAAGATCCTCGCTGAAGTGGAGTGAAGTAGAAAAAACAGCCGCTGCTCCTGCTTTTCACCGTGATATTCAAAAAGGTCTAATTGAAGTCGTCTATGTCGTGAAAAACAAAGGAAACAAAAAAACGGCAAAAGGCGTAAAACTGAATCAAGGCCTTGAAGACATTCAGCAGTTTATGAGTGAGTTAAATAAGCAGGCAGAAAAGCAAAAACAAGTGCTGTCTTTTATGCTCGAGCGAAATGAAGAAGTAGCCATAAAAGAAATAGCGGAAGATTTGCAGATTACCTCCGCTCCTATAAAAGCGTTGATTAACAAAGGACTCTTAGCGGAAACGGAAATTGAAATATACCGTGATCCTTATCAAGATCGATACTTTGCACCATCAAAGCCATTTCAATTGACCGATGAACAAGCTGAGGCAATTGCACCGATTCTGCAGGACATCGAAGAAAATCTTCACGATGTGTTTTTAATGTACGGAGTGACCGGAAGCGGAAAAACAGAAGTGTATCTCCAATCAATTGATCAAGTGCTGAAAAAAGGAAAAGAAGCGATTATGCTTGTTCCGGAGATTTCACTTACCCCTCAGATGGTCAAGCGGTTTAAAGAGCGGTTCGGCTCAAAAGTTGCTGTGCTTCATAGCGGATTGTCCACTGGAGAAAAATACGATGAATGGCGAAAAATTCAGCGAAAAGAAGTATCCGTTGTAGTAGGGGCCCGCTCTGCTGTATTTGCTCCATTTGAAAATTTGGGTCTTCTTATTATCGATGAAGAACATGAGACGAGTTATAAACAAGAAGAAAACCCTCGTTATCATGCAAGAGATGTAGCCATTTACCGAGGGCAGCATCATCAGTGTCCCGTCATTTTAGGAAGTGCAACCCCAACGCTTGAGTCATTTGCACGAGCGCAAAAAGGTGTGTATAAGCTGCTGACGTTAAAGCAAAGAATGAATAAGTCATCAATGCCGTCGGTGGATATTGTGGATATGAGAGAAGAGCTTCGCAGCGGCAATCGCTCTATGTTTTCAACTATGCTGTTTGAAAAAATGAAAGACCGTTTGGAAAAAGGAGAGCAAATCGTTTTATTTTTAAATAAAAGAGGTCATTCTTCTTTTGTTATGTGTAGAGACTGCGGTTACGTTCCGACATGTGAGCACTGTGAAATTTCATTAACGTATCACCGCTATCAAAATAAATTAAAGTGCCATTACTGCGGACACGAAGAACATGTGCACACTGAGTGCCCAGAATGCCACAGCGAACATATCCGCTTTTTTGGATCTGGTACACAAAAAGTGGAAGAAGAGTTAACAAAAGTGCTGCCTGAGGCTAGAGTCGTTCGAATGGATGTTGATACGACGAGCAGAAAAGGCGCGCATGAAAAGCTCCTGAACAAGTTTGCAAATGGAGAAGCGCAAATTTTATTAGGGACGCAGATGATTGCCAAAGGACTGGACTTTCCAAACGTCACGCTTGTAGGCGTTTTAACAGCAGATACGATGCTGAACTTACCTGACTTTCGTGCATCTGAAAAAACGTTTCAGCTTTTAACTCAAGTAAGCGGAAGAGCAGGACGCCACAAGCTCCCAGGAGAAGTAGTGATTCAAACGTACACGCCTGAGCACTACAGCATTCAACTTGCGAGTCAGCATGATTACGATGCGTTTTATAAACAGGAGATGGAAATTCGTAAAATGCATAAATATCCGCCTTTTTTTTACTTGGCGCTTGTAACGGTATCTCATGAAAATATTGCAAAAGTGGTGTCTGTTACAGACAAAATTTCGCAGTATCTGCGTCAGAAACTTTCGCCGCAAACAACAATCTTAGGGCCAGTCGCATCTCCGATTGCTAAGATAAAAGATAGATATCGCTATCAATGCATGTTAAAATACAAGCTGGAACCAAGCCTGATTCCGCTGTTGAAATATATATTAGAACGTTATCAAGCGGAAATGCAGAAGGAAAATTTAACGATCACTATTGATTTGAATCCATACTCGATGATGTAACTAGTCGTCTTGATGGCGTTAAAGAAGAAGGTTTTTGGATATAAATAGAAAGAATAAAGGAGGTGCCTATTTGGCTAAGCTTAAGCTTGTTTACCATCCTAATGAAGTACTTGAACAAGAGTGTGAAGTCGTTAAAAACTTTGATAATAAATTAGCGAAATTACTAAACGGCATGTATGATTTAATGCTTGAAGCAGACGGTGTGGGTCTGGCTGCTCCTCAAGTAGGAGTTCTGCAGCAAGTGGCAGTGGTAGACGTGGATGATCGACACGGTAAAATTGAGTTAATTAATCCGGTAATTATTGAGCAACGAGGCGAACAAATCGGTCCAGAAGGCTGCCTAAGTTTTCCGGGCCTTTTTGGTGACGTGGCTCGAGCTGATTATGTGAAAGTACGTGCGCAAAATCGTAAAGGAAAACCTTATTTTATAGAAGCAAAAGGTTTTTTAGCACGAGCAATTCAACATGAAATTGACCATTTACACGGTGTATTGTTCACGGAAAAAGTAACAAAGTATTACGAAGAGGATGAACTAGAAGGGTAGGTTTTACACGATGAAAGTCGTATTTATGGGAACGCCGGATTTTTCAGTGCCGGTTTTACAAACATTACTTAAAGATGGATATGAAGTGGTCGCAGTGGTTACACAGCCGGACCGACCAAAAGGACGCAAGCGCGTATTAACACCTCCTCCTGTGAAAGTTGAGGCGTTAAAACATGAAATACCTGTACTGCAGCCAGAAAAGATTCGTTTAGAAGAAGAATATCAGCAAGTGTTAGCGTATGAGCCTGACCTAATTGTAACAGCGGCTTTTGGTCAAATTTTACCAACCCCTATTTTAGAAGCGCCTAAATACGGCTGTATTAACGTGCATGCTTCTCTGTTACCTGAACTGCGCGGAGGCGCGCCGATTCACTATTCAATTCTACAAGGTAAGCCGAAAACTGGTGTTACAATTATGTATATGGTAGAAAAATTAGATGCAGGTGATATCTTAACACAGGTAGAAGTTCCGATTGAAGAACGTGATCACGTGGGCACACTTCATGATAAACTCAGCGCTGCTGGTGCAAAATTGCTTTCTGAAACCATTCCTTCTCTTGTGAAAGGTGAAATTACGCCGGTTAAACAAAACGATGACGAAGCGACATTTGCTTCTAATATTAAGCGTGAACAAGAGAAAATTGATTGGGCCCGTACAGGAGAAGAAATTTATAACCATATTCGCGGACTTCATCCTTGGCCCGTTGCTTATACAACAGCAGACGGTCAGGTCATGAAAATTTGGTGGGGAGAGAAAGTATCCGCATCAGGCAAACCCGGTACCGTTTTATCACTTGAAGAGGACGGATTTGTAGTAGCAACTGGGAATGAAACAGCTATTAAAGTGACGGAACTTCAGCCGGCTGGAAAAAAACGTATGGATGCAGCGCAGTATTTACGAGGTACATCCGTTGAAGTCGGAACAGTATTAGGGGATGTCAATGAGTAAGTACAACGTTCGAGACATAGCTTTAGATATTTTACTAGCTATTGAAAAAAATCAGGCATTCAGCAATCTATTGTTAAATAACAGTATACAAAAACGTGGTATTCAAGGGAAAGATGCGGGGCTGTTAACGGAAATTGTGTATGGAACGATTCAAAGACGTGATACGTTAGATTACGGGTTAGCCCCTTTCTTGAAAAATCCCAAAAAACTTCAGCCTTGGGTGCGTGTGCTGCTCCGTTTATCTCTTTATCAGATGGTGTATTTAGACCGAGTACCTGACCGGGCAATCCTTCATGAAGCAGTAGAAATTGCTAAAAAACGCGGTCACAAAGGAATTGCCTCGATGGTAAACGGCGTTTTACGAAATATTCAGCGCAGCGGCACGCCTTCTTTAGAAGAAATACAAAATCCTGTGGAACGCTTGGCAATTGAAACGAGTCATCCAGTATGGCTTGTAAAACGCTGGGTGGAACAATATGGATTGGACAAAACACGCGGAATCTGTTTAGCTAATTTAATGGCCCCTAAACAAACAATCCGAGTAAACAGTGCACGCTTTACGCAAAATGAAGTAAAAGAAGCGCTTGAAAGAGAAGGTATTGTTGTAGAACCAGGCCATTTTGTAGAAGAAGCGCTAGAAGTTCAAAAAGGAAATGCAGCTCATACACAAGCATTTCGTGAAGGAATGTTTACCGTTCAAGATGAAAGCTCTATGTTAGTAGCTCATGCGCTAGGCGCAGAGGCAGAAGAGCTGATTTTAGATAGCTGTGCTGCACCGGGAGGAAAATCAACTCATATTGCAGAGCAGCTTAAAAACAGTGGTAAAGTTATTTCCTTGGACATTCATGACCATAAAGTAAAGCTGATTGCTCAGCAGGCAGAGCGTCTGCATCTTACCAATATTGAGCCGACGGTTCAAGACAGCCGCAAAGCCGGCGAACAGTTTGATAAAGAAATGTTTGACCGCATTTTAGTGGATGCTCCGTGCTCAGGTTTTGGTGTGATGAGACGTAAACCTGATTTGAAATATACAAAAACTGAGCAGGATGTAAAGCAGCTGGCGCGTATTCAACAAGATATTTTAAATGCGGTTGCGCCTTTATTAAAAAAAGGTGGGACCCTTGTATATAGTACATGTACAATTGACCGGGATGAAAATGGAGATGTTGTAGCAGCATTTTTAGTAGATCATGCTGATTTTCAAAAAGACGAAACACTTGCTGCACGCATGCCGCAAAAGCTTAAACAAAACGTAAAACATGGTGAAATTCAATTGCTGCCAGATGCACAAAGCGATGGATTTTATATTGCATGTTTACAGAAGAAGGTGTAAAAATGGAAGAAGTAGCTAAAAGAAAAGCAAAAGCAGAAGAAAAAACGCAAAAACCATCTATTTATTCATTAGAAATGAACGACCTAGAAAATTGGTTAGTGGAACACGGAGATAAGAAGTTTCGTGCTAAACAAATTTTTGACTGGTTATACGTTAAACGCGTAACGGACTTTGACGATATGTCAAACTTATCTAAAGGATTACGTGAACAATTAAAAGACAAATTTGCATTAACGACATTAAAAACAGTTGTTCAGCAAACGTCTGGAGACGGCACGATGAAGTTTTTATTCGAACTCCATGACGGTTATACGATTGAAACAGTGCTTATGCGTCATGAATACGGAAATTCTGTCTGTGTAACAACTCAAGTTGGCTGCCGTATCGGCTGTACGTTCTGTGCGTCTACTCTTGGAGGTTTAAAGCGTAACTTAGAGGCTGGAGAAATCGTAGCACAAGTGGTAAAAGTACAAAAAGCGCTAGATGAACAAGGAGAACGCGTGAGCTCTGTCGTAATTATGGGTATTGGGGAGCCATTTGATAACTATGATGAAATGATGCGCTTCTTAAAAACAATTAACAGTGATGATGGATTAAATATTGGTGCACGCCATATCACGGTATCGACAAGTGGAATCATTCCAAAAATCTATAAGTTTGCTGATGAAAAAATGCAAATCAATTTTGCGATTTCACTTCACGCTCCAAATAATGACATCCGCTCACGCTTAATGCCGATTAACCGCGCGTATAAACTTCCAGATTTAATGGAAGCCATTAAATATTATACGGATAAAACGGGAAGACGTATTAGCTTTGAGTATGGTCTATTCGGAGGAGTAAACGATCAAGTAGAGCATGCGGAGGAATTAGCGGATTTGATTAAAGACGTTAAATGTCACGTGAACTTGATTCCGGTAAACTATGTGCCTGAGCGTGATTATGTTCGTACACCGCGTGAACAGATTTTTGCATTTGAACGTACGCTTAAAAAGCGTGGCGTTAACGTGACTATTCGACGTGAGCAAGGTCATGATATCGATGCAGCTTGTGGCCAATTACGTGCGAAGGAGCGTAAAGAAGAGACGAGGTGATTGTATGGCAACTGTCTTCATGACAGAC
The DNA here is from genome assembly GCF_046535215.1 of Priestia sp. SIMBA_032. NCBI lineage: Bacteria > Bacillati > Bacillota > Bacilli > Caryophanales > Bacillaceae > Priestia > Priestia sp. SIMBA_032. The sequence continues at coordinate 645,369 of NZ_JAWRXD010000002.1, forward strand.
CGAGGGAGAGTTAGACAACACAATGAAGATAACGGAGGGGTATTTTTGAACCAACACAATCAGCTGCTTGCAATTGTGGCTGATGGTATGGGAGGTCATCGAGCTGGCGACGTCGCCAGTGGGATGGCGGTTCAAAAATTGCAAATAGCGTGGGAAGAAGCGGACAAAGTAACGTCTCCTGATGAGGCGACGCAGTGGATTCGTACGCATGTTTCGCAAATTAATCAAGATATTTATCAGTATGCTCAGGAGCATGAAGAGTGTAAAGGGATGGGTACAACAGTTGTACTTGCTTTATGCACCGGTACGTTTTGTGCGATTGGTAATATAGGCGACAGCAGATGCTATATTTCCAATGAATATGGATTTCAACAAGTAACAGAAGATCATTCTCTTGTGAATGAACTCGTAAAAAATGGTCAAATCACAAAAGAAGATGCTGAGCATCATCCACGAAAAAATATCTTATTGCGAGCACTAGGTACCGAAGAAAATGTTAGTTTAGATGTAAAAACAATTGAAGTGGAAAAAGAAGATCGATTATTATTATGTTCAGATGGACTGACAAATAAGGTAACGGAACAAAAGCTGAACGAAACGTTATCAACAAGTTCATCACTTCACGAAAAGGGTACGAGCCTGATTCAATTAGCAAATGAGCTTGGTGGAGAAGACAATATTACACTTGCAATTGTGGACTTTACATCTGAAAGTGGGTGAGAGTGTTGCTAATAGGTAGACGGCTAAACGACCGTTATAAGGTATTGCAAGTAATTGGTGGAGGCGGAATGGCAAACGTCTATTTAGGTCGCGACATGATTTTGGATCGTGATGTGGCAATTAAAGTGCTTCGCTTAGACTTTGCAAGTGACGATGCGTTTATAAAGCGTTTCCATCGAGAAGCACAATCTGCTACGAGTATTGCTCATCCTAATATTGTCAGCATTTATGATGTTGGAGAAGAAGAAGATATTTACTATATCATCATGGAATATGTACCGGGTATGACATTAAAGCAATACATTCTGCAAGAATCACCATTATCTCTTGATAAAGCCATACATATTATGACGCAGATTACATCAGCTATTGCCCATGCTCATCAGTACGGAATTATTCACCGGGATATTAAGCCTCAAAATATTTTAATTGATCATGATGATACCATTAAAGTTACTGACTTCGGCATTGCCGTAGCACTAAGTTCTACAACCATTACGCATACTAATTCTGTTTTGGGCTCTGTTCATTATTTATCTCCTGAACAGGCAAGGGGAGGGCTTGCGAATAAGCGTTCTGATATTTATTCGCTTGGCATTGTCCTATTTGAATTGCTAACGGGTCGAGTCCCTTTTTCTGGGGAATCGGCTGTGTCAATTGCATTAAAACATTTACAGACAGAAACACCTTCTCCAAAAAGGTGGAATCCATCTATCCCTCAAAGCGTGGAGAATGTTGTATTAAAAGCAACAACTAAAGATCCATTTTACCGATACAGTTCCGTCGAAGAACTCGAAGCGGATTTACAGTCTGCTGTTCATCCAAATCGTTATAATGAACAAAGGTTTACGGTGCCTGATGATGAAGAAGTGACAAAAGCCATTCCAGTTATTAAGGAGGATTTTGTTGAATCCGAAGAAACGCATGTACCTGTGAGAAAACCACCTCACTTAGAGCGTGAAGAACAAGAGGAAGAAGAATTAAAGCCTAAGAAAAAAAAGAAGAAAAAGAAAAAAGGCAAAAGCAAGCTGATTGTAACGCTTGTTTTAATTTTTTTGCTGCTGGCAGCTGCTAGCGTAGCCGCCGTTACATTTATTCCGGCTTTATTACTGCCAAAAGACGTAAAGGTTCCTGATTTACATAATCAAGATTATGAATCAGCAGTAACCGATTTAGTTTCTTTAGGCTTTAAAGTGAAGAATCCTAAAGATATATCCGATAATGAGGTGGAAGAAGGCGACGTGGTTAAAACAATGCCAGAAGCGGGAGACGTTATCAAAGAAGGATCTAACGTCATTATTTATCGAAGTACAGGAAAGAAAAAAGAAGCATTTAACCGGTACATTGGAAGAAGCTTTACGGAAGTAAAGAGTCTGTTAGAGAAGCAGAATTATAAAGATATCCAATCCATCGAAGTTGAAAGCACAGAGCCAAAAGGCAATATTACAGATCAGACGCCTAAAGAAACCGAACAAGTCGTGCCGGAAGATACAACGGTTACGCTATGGGTAAGTAAAGGTCCGCCTAAGATTACATTAAAGGATTTCTCGGGCTGGACGGAAAAAAGCGTAAAAGATTATGCATCAGATGAAGATATTGAAGTGGACGTAAAAACAGCATATTCCGACACTGTTGAAAAAGGTCTTGTGATGTCTCAAAAGCCTGCAGCGGAGCAGAGTATCGAGCAAGGTGATAAGCTCACTATTACGGTCTCAATGGGCAAAGAGCCAAAAGCTCCTCAAACGGTGTCAGTGGATGTGACTATTCCGTATAAAGAAGAGGCTGACACGGAAGCAAGCACGGAACAAGGCGACGCAACGGAAACAGGCGATGTCACCGAAACAGAAGAGGAAAAGCCAAAGCCGCAAAAAGTACAAATTTATATCGAAGATGCAGATAACGATATGTCGGTTCCTGCTAAAGAACTAACGATTACTGAAACAACGAAAGAATCATTCGATGTTTTAGTTGATGAAAATGAAAAAGCGTCTTATAAAATTGTCCGAGACGGGGAAGTTATTGAAGAAAAAGACGTTGAATATCCAGAGTGATAGGAGTGAGGTTATGCCAGAAGGAAGAATTATTAAATCCCTTAGCGGATTTTATTATGTTCTTCATGACGGACAAGTAACGCAATGTCGTGGACGAGGTGTTTTTCGTAAAAAGAAGGTAACACCTTTAGTCGGTGACAATGTAGTATTTCAGGCGGAAAATAAGCTTGAAGGATATATACTTGAAATTAAAGAACGTAAAAATGAATTAGTTCGTCCCCCTATTTCAAATGTTGATCAGGCGCTGCTTGTTTTTTCAGCGATTGAACCTGATTTTAGTACAATGCTTCTTGACCGATTTTTAGTGTTAGTGGAGTCTAATCATATTGAACCTATTATTTGTATTTCAAAAGTAGATCTTTTATCACAGCAGCAAAAGCAAGAAATCGAGCAATATGCCGAAGAATATCGTAAAATAGGATATGAGGTCATTTTAACGTCGACAGTCACAGAAAAAGGCATGGAACAAATTCAGCCGTTATTTGAAGATCGCGTAACGGTTATTGCCGGACAGTCAGGTGTAGGTAAATCTTCACTGTTAAATACACTTAAACCAGAGCTTGAGTTAAAGACAAATGATATTTCAATGTCACTTGGAAGAGGAAAGCATACAACACGTCATGTAGAACTGATCTCCTTTGGTGAAGGTTTAGTAGCCGATACGCCAGGCTTTAGCTCATTGGAATTTTTAACGTTAGAAGTAGAAGAGTTAACCGATTGTTTTCCTGAAATGTCGCGTTTGAGTGAACAGTGTAAATTTCGAGGTTGTTTGCATGTGAAAGAACCAAAATGTGCGGTGAAAGAAGCATACGAACAAAAAGAAATTCCGAGTTATCGCTACGAACATTACTTGCAATTTGTTGAGGAAATTAAGCAAAGAAAGCCGAGGTATTAAAAATGACAAAAATCGCACCTTCCATTTTATCTGCCAATTTTTCAAAGCTTGCTGAAGAAATTCGTGAAGTTGAAGCAGGTGGAGCAGACTACATCCATATAGACGTTATGGATGGCCACTTCGTTCCTAATATTACAATTGGACCGCTTATCGTTGAGGCTGTACGCCCTGTCACAACACTGCCATTAGATGTACATTTAATGATTGAAAACCCAGATCAATACGTTCCAATGTTTGCAAAGGCAGGTGCCGATATTTTAACGGTACATGCTGAAGCGTGTACTCATTTGCACCGCACCATTCAATTAATTAAAGAGCACGGCATGAAAGCAGGCGTTGCTTTAAATCCTGCAACGCCAATTGACGTGGTGAAGCATATCTTAGAAGATATCGATCTTATTTTATTAATGACGGTGAACCCAGGCTTTGGAGGACAAAACTTCATTCCAAGTGTACTGCCGAAAATTGAGCAAATCTCTCAGCTTATTGAAATTCGTCAACTTTCTATTGAAGTAGAGGTTGATGGAGGAATTAATGAAGAAACAGCAAGAAAATGTGTGGAAGCAGGAGCAAATGTTTTAGTGGCTGGCTCAGCTATTTACAATCAAGAAGATCGAGCTGGCGCAATCAGTCAAATTCGCACAACTGTTCAAGCGTAAGTAATAAAAGCTGCTGTGTACAACGGGTAGAACTTGTACACAGCAGCTTTTTCTTTTAGGATAAAGAAAACATATTGATTTCGTTCATTTTTTAATAGAAAAGGAGCATATACATAATGAAAATTCATATTCTAGCAGGGGGACCGGATGAACATATGCCACCCCTGCACCAATCAAATGATGTAAAGTGGGTAGGAGTAGACCGCGGCGTATTCCTTCTTCTTCAACAAGACATTTTGCCCGTGAAAGCATTCGGAGATTTTGATTCCATTACAAATGAGCAGCTTAAGCTAGTGAGAGAAGCATTACAAGATGTTGAATTGTATCCTGCGGAAAAAGATGCAACTGATTTGGAACTTGCTTTTGAGTGGGCAATAGAGCAAAAACCGGACAGTATTTGTATCTTTGGAGCAACAGGTGGAAGGCTTGACCACATGTTTGGAAGCATTCAGCTCCTGTACAAAGGGTTAAAAAAGAAAGCGAATGTACAAATGATTGACAATCAAAACGTCATTCAATTGTTTGAACCAGGCACTTATCATGTTGATCGTTTAAAGGAGTTTCACTATATTTCATTCGTTCCTTTTGCAGGCGGTGTAAAAGAGCTTACGCTAGAAGGTTTCAAATATCCGCTCAATAAGCATGAAGTAGAACTCGGCTCAACTTTATGTATTAGCAATGAACTTATTCAACAAAGAGGTACTTTTTCATTTACAAAAGGCATATTAATGATGGTAAGAAGCAATGATAAACGTTGCTTGTGATGAAGTATGGAAAATGAGAGCAGGACATAGGGCTTTCTTTAAAAGGAGATAAAGTGTGGAGACGGTTAGGAGGGACAGTATGAAATTCTATACAATCAAACTTCCAAAGTTTTTAGGTGGCATCGTAAAGGTCATGCTTAATTCGTTTAAAAAAGATTAACAACGCCGGAATAATAAAAGAAGCACCATAAAATATGGTGCTTTTTCATTATAAAGATTAAACGCGTTGAACTTTACCAGACTTAAGGGCTCTAGCTGAAACGTACACACGTTTTGGTTTACCGTTCACTAAGATACGTACTTTTTGAACGTTAGCACCCCATTTACGCTTAGTAGCGTTCATTGCGTGAGAACGTGCGTTACCTGAACGAGCTTTTCTACCAGTTACTACACATTTGCGTGCCATGATTTTCCCTCCTAACACCAAAAAAACTACTCAATTCTGTTTTGAGAAATACTATATTAATTTATCACAGCCTTAAAGAGAATGCAATAGTTCTGGAGAAAAGCTTTCAAGAAATTTTCCTTGACATATAAAATGAATCTATGTTCAATAATATAGAGAGTAGAAATAGGTATAACTTGGCTATTACTTATTTTAAGACAAGTTGATACCTGATACTGTCATCTTTAAAAGGGACAAGCTGGACGCCTCTTTTAAAACGAGATTGATTATAGTAGAATATTTATAACCTATGAAAGTAGAAAGGGGAACGAGTATGTCCATCGAAATGAAAACGAAGTATGGTCAAATTGATATCTCTACAGATGTAATTGCAACAATTGCTGGAGGAGCAGCTGTTGATTGTTACGGGATTGTCGGAATGGCTTCAAAAAATCAGCTTAAAGATGGTCTTACAGAAATTCTTCGCAAAGAAAACTTTACACGAGGTATTGTGGTAAGACAAGAAGAGGATGACGTACATATCGATATGTACATTATCGTAAGCTATGGAACGAAAATTTCTGAAATTGCTCATAATGTGCAAACAAAAGTAAAATACACACTGGAACAAACGGTTGGTCTAACGGTTGATTCAGTAAATATTTATGTGCAGGGTGTTCGTGTAACGAACGTTTAATTAAGGAGGAAGATTCGTGTCAATGACAACGTTGGACGGAAAGCGATTTAGAGAAATGGTGCTTCAAGGGGCCCAGCATCTATCTAACAATGCAGATTATGTAGATGCGCTGAACGTTTTTCCTGTACCAGATGGTGATACTGGAACAAATATGAATTTATCGATTACGTCTGGTGCTAAAGAAGTAAAAAATAAACTATCTGATCACATCGGCCAAGTGAGTCAAGCTTTGTCTAAGGGCTTATTAATGGGGGCGCGCGGTAATTCAGGAGTTATTTTATCTCAATTATTCCGCGGTTTTGCGAAATCGGTTGAGCAAAAGTCAGCGATTACAACAGTTGAGTTTGCTGAAGCTCTTGAGCTTGGTGTAGAAACTGCTTATAAAGCTGTTATGAAACCAATCGAAGGAACCATTTTAACAGTAGCTAAGGATACTGCTAAAAAAGCAGCGGCTGTTGCTAAAAAGCAATCTGATATGATTCTGTTCATGGAAGAAGTACTGAAGGAAGCTAATGCTTCGTTAAATCGCACGCCAGATCTTTTACCCGTGTTAAAAGAAGTAGGTGTAGTGGATAGCGGAGGTCAAGGGCTTGTTTTAATTTATGAAGGGTTTTTAGCTGAATTAAAAGGTGAAAAACTTCCGGGTGTACCCATGTCAGCTCCTTCAATGAATGAACTTGTAAATGCTGAGCATCATAAGCATGCGCAAAGCCATATGAATACAGAAGATATTGAATTTGGCTATTGTACAGAATTTATGGTAAGGCTGGAAGAGGATAAGCCCGCAGCTAAAACATTCTCTGAAGAAACGTTTCGCCAAGATTTAAGTAAATGGGGCGACTCATTGCTTGTCGTATCTGATGATGAAATTGTGAAAGTTCATATTCACGCCGAGCATCCTGGAGAAGTGTTAAACTACGGGCAGCAATATGGAAGTTTAATTAAAATGAAGATTGAAAACATGAGAGAACAGCATAGCAGCATCGTTTCAGATGAAGAAAAGCCTGCAGTAAAAAAGGCTGAAAAACAGCCTTTTGGCATTGTTACTGTATCAATGGGAAAAGGAATTGCTGAATTGTTCAAGAGCCTTGGGGCAACGGTTGTCATTGAAGGCGGACAAACAATGAATCCAAGTACGGAGGATATTGTCAAAGCGATTGAAGAAACAAATGCTGAACAGGTACTTATTTTACCTAATAATGGAAATATTGTGATGACTGCTAACCAAGCGGCTGCTGTTGCCGGCAGTCACGTTTCGGTTGTCCCGTCTAAAACGGTTCCTCAAGGAATGACAGCGCTGCTATCATTTAATCCTCAGCAAAGCTTAAAAGAAAACGAGGAAGTAATGACAGAAGCTCTGCAACACGTGAAAACAGGACAAGTAACGTATGCAGTTCGCGATACAAATATTGATGGCCTTGAATTAGCTAAAGGCGATTTTATGGGTATTGCCGAAAAGAAAATCGTCGTAAAAGATTCAGAGAAATTAGAAGCAGCGAAAAAGCTATTGACTTATATGATTGATGACGAAGCGGAAATCCTTACGATTCTTCAAGGAGAGGATGTCTCAGACGATGAAGCTGAAGCGCTAACATCGTTTGTAGAAGAAACGTTTGAAGAAGTTGAGGTAGAGCTTCATAAAGGAGATCAACCTTTATATTCTTACATTTTTGCAATTGAATAACAAAAAAGAAGCGCCCCTTGGAAGGGGCGCTTCTTTTTTTGGTGTTTTTCAAGTTAAATACGAACTATTTTATTTTTGTATGTTGTAATTGTTCGGTATATTAGGTATATTAGTTGAAAAGAACCCGTTTGTATGATAGTTTTGAAAACTGATTGAGTCAAATGTGAAAGAAAACAGCATGAGAGGAGAGACAAAAAGTGGATATTTTAAAAGGAACAGGTTTATTGTTATTAGTTTTATTTTTATTTTGGTTGTTTAGCAATAAGGCACCTTATGGCATGAAAGCAATGGGGGCTCTGGCAAGCGGAGCGGTAGCTGCGTTTCTTGTAGAGGCCTTTCAGTCATATGTAGGAGGAGATTTACTAGGTATTTCATTCTTAGGTGAAGTTGGAAAGGCTGCAGGAGGAATGGGAGGAGTTGCGGCGGCAGCACTAGTTGCTTTGGCGTTAGGAGTATCCCCTGTATATGCTCTTATGATGGGTGTGGTGTGTTCAGGACTAGGCTTGCTACCTGGATTTTTTGCGGGATACCTTATGGCGTTTGTAGTGAAATTTATTGAGAAAAAGGCACCTGCTGGTCTAGATTTACTAGGCAACATCTTAATTGCAGCACCTTTAACAAGATTAATTGGTAATGCATTCTCACCTATTGTAGATGCGACGCTTTTAAATATTGGGGGAATTATTAAAGATACAACAAGTGCTAGCCCTATTTTGATGGGAATTATTTTAGGGGGAGTTATTACAGTAGTAGCAACGGCTCCGCTTAGCTCAATGGCTTTAACGGCTATGCTAGGGTTAACGGGATTGCCTATGGCGATTGGAGCTCTTGCTGTGTTTGGTTCTTCTTTCATGAACTATGTGCTGTTTGATCGATTAAAAATTGGGGATCGTCGTACAACCATTTCAGTGGCAGTTGAACCTTTAACACAGGCGAATATTATTTCAGCAAATCCGATTCCTATCTACATTACAAACTTTGTTGGAGGTGCACTAGCCGGTGTGGTTGTGGCTCTGTTCGGGTTGGTAAATGATGCTGCAGGCACGGCAACGCCAATCGCAGGACTTGCAGTAATGTTTGGGTTTAATGACCCTATGAAGGTCACAATTTGTGCAGTACTTTGCGCACTAGCGGGCGCATTAGCTGGATTTATAGGTTCAGTTGTTTTTAAAAACTTTAAAATTAAAACAGTGGACGATGTAGCTTCCGAGCAAAAAGCAGCTTAAGGAAATCATCTTTTTCTGCATAATATAGCAAAAAAAGCGGTGTGCTTATCCTATTTTTATGGATAAATACACCGCTTTTTTTGTGCGTGAATCTCTAATAAAAATGAGAATTTTTAAATTTTTTAAGAGCGTGAAACAAAGCTTCCAAAAAGTCGAAAGCTCAAGTAACATATAAGTAATAACAATGTCTAAATAGCAGGGGGAAAATCCTTATGAAATATAAATCTGTCTTTGATATTATTGGTCCGGTCATGATTGGACCATCTAGCTCACATACAGCTGGTGCAGCGCGTATTGGACGAGTTGCTCGAACACTTTTTGGCAAGCAGCCCACAAAAGTTGTGGTTTCATTATACGGTTCTTTTGCTCAAACGTATAAAGGGCACGGAACAGATGTAGCGTTGATTGGCGGTATTCTAGATTTTGATACATTCGATCAGCGTATTCCGCAATCTTTGGACTTAGCTAAAAAAGAAGGAATCGACGTCACATTTGTTGAGGAAGCGGCAATCACAGATCATCCGAATACTGCTCGCATTAAAATGAGCGACGGATTAAAGGAAATTGAAGTTGTTGGAATTTCAATTGGCGGGGGGAAAATTCAAATTACGGAGCTAAACGGATTTGAATTAAATTTATCAGGCATGAATCCAGCTATTCTCGTTGTGCATAATGACCGATTTGGTGCCATTGCGACCGTTACAAATATTTTGATGAAACATTCAATTAATATCGGACATATGGAAGTATCTCGCAAAGAGCGCGGAGAAGTAGCGCTCATGGCAATTGAAATGGATACGAATATTGAAGATGATGTAATTGAAGAGTTAAAAACATTGCCTCATATTATTCAAGTAACAAGAATGGTTGAGTAGGATAGAGCGAATAGGAACGGCTTGAGAGAATAACTGAAGCCGAGTGTTTATAGATGATTCTAAAGTGAAAATAAGACAGAATAATAGCGGAGGTTACTATGTTTCGAAACGTAGCAGAACTAGTAGAATTAGCAGAAAGTCAAAATGTAAAAATTGCAGAGATTATGATTCAACAGGAAATAGACATCACGGGAGTTACCCGTGAAGAAATCATGGAAAAAATGGATCGGAACTTAACGGTTATGGAAGAAGCGGTTGAACGCGGTTTAAAAGGGGTACAGTCTGTTACAGGTTTAACAGGCGGGGATGCAGTGCTGCTTCAAAACTATATTCAAAGTGGAAAATCTTTATCTGGAAATTTAATCTTAGATGCAGTCAGCAAAGCTGTAGCGACAAACGAAGTAAATGCGGCAATGGGGACAATCTGTGCAACGCCTACCGCTGGATCTGCGGGGGTAGTGCCAGGAACGCTGTTTGCAGTGCAAAATAAGCTAAACCCAACTCGTAAAGAAATGATTGAATTTTTATTTACATCAGGTGCTTTTGGGTTTGTTGTAGCCAATAATGCGTCTATTTCAGGAGCAGCAGGCGGATGTCAAGCAGAAGTTGGTTCAGCTTCAGGTATGGCAGCTGCAGCGATTGTTGAAATGGCAGGAGGTACACCGAGTCAGGCAGCCGAAGCAATGGCAATTACTCTCAAAAATATGCTAGGATTAGTATGTGACCCAGTAGCGGGGCTAGTAGAAGTTCCATGTGTGAAACGAAACGCAATGGGAGCAGCGAATGCAATGATTGCAGCAGATATGGCCTTAGCAGGCATTACAAGTCGTATTCCATGTGATGAAGTCATTGATGCTATGTATAAAATTGGTCAAACAATGCCGGTTGCATTACGAGAAACTGCACAAGGAGGCTTAGCGGCAACACCAACAGGTCGCGAGCTTGAAGCGAAGATCTTTGGTATTGCATTAAATAAAAGTGAATGAACTAACAACTATTTCAATTAAAACCATTAAAGGTATTGGAGAGGAAACAGCACAAGCATTAGAGGATATGCATATTCACAGTGTGCATGACTTGTTAGAACATTTCCCATACCGCTATGAAGATTATGAGTTAAAAGATTTGGCTGAAGCAAAACACGACGAAAAGGTCACCGTAGAAGGAAAGGTTCACAGTGTCCCCTCGCTTACGTATTACGGAAAAAAACGTTCGCGCCTTACGTTTCGGCTGCTAGTAAACCGCTATTTGATTACGGTTACTTGTTTTAATCGCCCTTACTATAAATCAAAGTTAGAAATCGATCAAACTGTTACGGTTACGGGGAAATGGGATCAGCATCGGCAAACGATTAACTTGCAGGAGCTTCAATTTTCTCCGTTTGTTAAAAATCAAACGATTGAGCCTGTTTACTCGGTTAAAGGCAGCTTAACGGTCAAAGGAATGCGGAAGTTCGTCTCTCTTGCGTTGAAGAATTATGGCAGTAGCATTCAGGATATGCTCCCGGCCTCTATTCGTTCTAGATACAAACTAGTAACGCGTGAAGAAGCGGTTAGAAGTATTCACTTACCTCGTGATCATGAAGATTTAAAACAAGCAAGACGTCGATTTGTCTATGAAGAATTTCTACTTTTTCAATTAAAAATGCAGGCGCTTAGAAAGCGCGAAAGAGAAGAAACGCCTGGAATGAAGCAAGCATTTGATTCAACTGAGCTGGTAAACTTCACGAACTTGCTGCCGTTTCCGTTAACAAGCGCTCAAAAACGTGTAGTAAACGAAATTACGCACGATATGAAATCGCCTTATCGCATGAATCGCTTGCTGCAAGGTGATGTAGGGTCAGGTAAAACAGTCGTAGCAGCGGTTGCTTTATACGCCACTGTTTTAGCAGGGCATCAAGGTGCTTTAATGGTACCGACTGAAATTTTAGCTGAACAGCATGCTGAGTCATTGACTGCGATGCTGGAAAAGGTAGGAATCAGCGTAGGTTTGCTAACAGGGTCTGTTAAAGGAAAAGCAAGAAGAGAGCTGCTTCAGCGAGTGAAAGACGGAGATGTTCATGTATTAGTAGGTACACATGCCTTAATTCAAGACGAAGTTATATATAATAGTTTAGGGCTCGTCATTACGGATGAACAGCACCGCTTTGGAGTTGGACAGCGTCGGGTTTTACGTGAAAAAGGAGAGAGTCCGGATGTACTGTTTATGACGGCGACTCCTATTCCAAGAACTCTTGCTATTACGGTGTTTGGAGAAATGGATGTGTCCATTATTGATGAAATGCCAGCAGGACGTAAGGCAATTGAAACATACTGGGTAAAACATGATATGCTTGAACGTATTTTACATTTTGTTGAAAAAGAAATACATGACGGCAGACAAGCTTACGTTATTTGTCCGTTGATTGAAGAATCAGACAAGCTGGATGTTCAAAATGCAATTGATGTACATGCAACACTCACTCACTATTTTAATGGAAAAGCAAGCGTTGGTCTCATGCACGGAAGATTGTCACCTGATGAAAAAGAAGAAGTGATGAAACAGTTTAGCGTAAATGGCGTGCAGATTTTAGTATCAACAACGGTTGTAGAAGTAGGAGTGAACGTTCCGAATGCAACTGTGATGGTCATTTACGATGCAGAGCGCTTTGGGTTATCTCAGCTTCATCAGCTAAGAGGACGCGTAGGGCGAGGAGATGCACAGTCGTATTGTATTCTGCTGGCGGATCCGAAATCAGAAGTTGGAAAAGAACGAATGACCATTATGACGGAAACAAACGATGGATTTGTATTATCAGAAAGAGACTTAGAGCTTCGTGGGCCTGGTGATTTCTTTGGTAGAAAACAAAGCGGGATGCCTGAGTTTAAAGTAGCTGACATGGTGCACGATTACCGTGCGCTTGAAGTAGCTCGAGAAGATGCTGCTAAGCTTGTAAATTCCGACAGCTTTTGGACAGAAGATCAGTTTGCACTGCTGAGAATACAATTAGAAGCAACAGGCGTATTAACTGGAGAAAAATTTGATTAGTAAAAGAGACTGAAACAAAGTATTTTAGTTGAAGGAAAATCCGAGCGATCAATCGTTCGGATTTTTTTCCTTGTGATGATGAACGTAGATTTCATGTAGGTGATAGGTATGTAGGTGCTTCTAACTGTCGAGTAAAGGGCAAGGCACTCCTGCGGGGAAAGCGGAATAGATGAGACCCCGCAGAAGCGTAAGGGACGAGGAGGATCACCGGCCGGCCGCGAGCGCAGTCTTGCACGGAAATCAGCAGCGGTGTAATAAGCAATCTATACGAGCTTCTTTATTCCATTTGTTGATCTTTAGATTGAATTGATCTAGTTATGTTTCAATCTCTTTTCGTCTATAAAGATAAAAAGCGGCTTAGAGTGAAAGAGTTAGCGGCTGGTGGCCATTAATACGACGTCAATGCACAGAATACAGCATGTGAAAAATGTTGCAATTAGAAGGCAATGATTATATACTGCTATTAGTACCTAGTATTAAAAGTTCGGATGGTGGACAATGAAGCGCAGTAAAAAAGAAAGACAGCAGCTATTAAAAACGACAATTGAAGAAAACCCATTTATTACGGATGAAGAACTAGCAGACCGTTTTTCAGTGAGCGTTCAAACAATTCGATTAGACCGCCTAGAGTTGTCGATTCCTGAACTGCGAGAACGTATTAAGCATGTAGCTTCAAAACAACTAGACGAGGAAGTGCGCTCGCTTCCGATTGAAGAAGTAATTGGAGAAGTTATCGACATTGAACTAGATCAATCAGCGATATCTATTTTTGATGTGAAAACAGAGCATGTGTTTCAGCGTAATCAAATCGCTCGTGGTCACCACCTTTTTGCGCAAGCTAATTCGTTAGCTGTCGCTGTTATTAACAACGAACTAGCGCTCACAGCAGATGCGTCGATCCGTTATCATCGCCCTGTTAAGCTTCATGAACGAGTGATAGCAAAAGCGAAAGTTCTGTCAACTAGTGAAGTGCGAACCACCGTTGAGGTAAACAGCTATGTAGGACAAGAGCAAGTGTTCTCTGGCACTTTTAAAATGTATCGTTCTACAAAGGATAAATAATAAAAAGGATGAGACGCAACATGAAACTAGCTATTGATGCAATGGGCGGAGATCATGCACCGAAAGCCATTATTGAAGGTGTAGAAAAAGCTACTGCTCAATTTAAAGAATTACATATTACGTTAATTGGAAACGAATCAGAAATAAAGAAGTATTTAACGAATTCAGATCGTATTTCGATTATTCATACAGAAGAAACCATTAATGCAACTGATGAGCCAGTGCGAGCTGTGCGCCGTAAAAAACAAGCATCTATGGTATTAATGGCAAATGAAGTAGCCGAAGGTCGTGCTGATGCTTGTATTTCAGCAGGGAATACAGGTGCGTTAATGACAGCGGGACTTTTTATTGTAGGTCGCATCAAAGGCATTGAACGTCCAGCACTTGCTCCGACGCTTCCGACACTAGATGGAAAAGGCTTTTTAATGCTAGACGTTGGTGCAAACGTTGATGCCAAGCCTGAACATTTGCTCCAGTACGCTGTGATGGGGTCTGTGTATGCCGAAAAAGTACGCGGCATTCAAGCTCCTAGAGTGGGACTGCTGAACATTGGAACTGAGGATAAAAAAGGAAATGATTTAACAAAGCAAGCTTTTCAGCTATTAAAAAACGCTGATCTCAATTTTGTAGGCAACGTGGAATCCCGTGATTTGCTAAATGGCGTAGCGGATGTGGTTGTAACAGATGGTTTTACAGGGAATATGACTCTTAAGAGCATTGAGGGAACGGCGCTTTCCTTGTTTTCAATGATTAAACAAGAATTAATGAGCACGTTAAAAAGTAAGTTAGCTGCAGCGGTGCTAAAGCCTCAACTGCAGGGTTTAAAAGCGAAAATGGATTACAGTGAATATGGAGGAGCAGGGCTGTTTGGATTGCATGCGCCTGTTATCAAAGCGCACGGTTCGTCGGATGCGAATGCAGTATTTAGCGCGATTAAGCAAGCTGTGAATATGGTGGAAAACAATGTGTCCTCCACTATTCAAAAAGCAATCGAACAAACTGCTAATGAAGAAAAGGAGAGATAAGAAATGGGGAAAATTGCTTTTATCTTTCCAGGCCAAGGGTCACAAACTGTTGGTATGGGAAAAGATTTATATGATGGAACAGAGGAAGCGAAAAAGCTGATTCATACAGCTGATGAAGCTTTAGGGTTCAGTCTTTCAAACATTATTTTTGAAGGGCCTCAAGAAGAATTGACTTTAACTTATCACGCTCAACCTGCTCTTTTAACAACGAGTATAATGCTGCTTGAAGCATTTAAAACGAGCGGAATTACACCCGACTTTGTTGCGGGTCACAGTCTAGGAGAATACAGTGCGCTTGTAGCTGCTGAGGTTTTATCGTTTAAAGATGCTGTTGTTGCTGTTCACAAAAGAGGTCGCTATATGGACGAAGCTGTACCAGCAGGTCAAGGTACAATGTCAGCGGTGCTTGGCATGTCAGCGGAAGATCTAGAAGCCGTTACCGCTCAAATTACAAGTGAAGGCGACGCTGTTCAGCTTGCAAATATTAACTGTCCGGGTCAAATTGTTATTTCAGGTACGGTAAATGGCGTAGAAAAAGCAGGAGCTCTTGCCAAAGAAAAAGGTGCAAAACGCGTGATTCCTCTAGTGGTAAGCGGTCCGTTCCACTCTAGTTTAATGAAGCCAGCTGCTGAAAAATTACGTGATACGCTAGAAACAGTGGGCTTTAGCGATGCGAAAGTTCCAGTCATAGCAAATGTAACAGCAAAGCCGGTTACTGACAGTCAAGATATTCAAAACAAGCTAGTGGAACAACTTTATTCGCCAGTGAGATGGGAAGAAACAGTTGAGACGCTTCTTGCAGAAGGTGTAGATACATTTGTTGAAATTGGACCAGGAAAAGTATTATCAGGTCTTGTGAAAAAAGTAAATCGCCGTGCGGCTGTTTATGCTGTTAATGATCTTACATCATTAAAATCAACGATTGACGCACTAAAAGGGGGAGAATAACATGTTACAAGGGAAAGTTGCGGTTGTAACAGGCGCTTCTCGCGGAATTGGTCGTGCCGTTGCAATTGAGCTGGGAAAGCTTGGTGCTAAAGTAGTTGTAAACTATTCTGGCAGCGAAGCGAAAGCTCTTGAAGTTGTGGATGAAATTAAAGGATTAGGAACGGATGCAATTGCTGTACAAGCAAATGTGGCAGAAAGTGATTCTGTACAAGCGATGATAAAAGAAGCGATTTCTACATTCGGTTCAGTAGATATTTTAGTGAACAATGCGGGCATCACACGTGATAATCTTCTTATGCGTATGAAAGAAGATGAATGGGATGATGTTATTAATACAAACTTAAAAGGCGTATTTTTGTGTACAAAAGCGGTTACTCGTCAAATGATGAAGCAGCGCGCGGGACGCATCATTAATATTTCATCAATTGTCGGCGTCAGCGGTAATGCTGGACAAGCAAATTATGTAGCAGCAAAATCAGGTGTGATTGGTTTAACAAAAACAACTGCCAAAGAATTAGCAAGCCGCAATATTACAGTGAATGCAGTTGCTCCTGGTTTCATTGCAACAGACATGACGGATAAATTGAATGAAGAAGTGCAGGCGGAAATGTTAAAGCAAATTCCTCTTGCAAGCTTCGGCCAGCCAGAGGATGTTGCGAACGCAGTTGCGTTTTTAGCATCAGATGCAAGCCGTTATATTACGGGTCAAACGATTCACGTTGACGGCGGAATGGTGATGTAAAAAAGACACTTTACGAAAAGTGTAATTTGGTGATAAAGTACAAAGGGACGTTTACTAGGCGACCGATAAACTTTATTATTCAACCATAGTATTTTAGATGGAAATCATCTATAATGACTTGAGGGGAGGTGAAGAACAATGGCAGAGGTACTAGAACGCGTAACAACAATCATTGTTGATCGTCTTGGTGTAGACAAAAGTGAAGTGAAACTAGAATCTAGTTTCAAAGAAGACTTAGGTGCTGACTCTCTAGACGTAGTTGAATTTGTAATGGAGCTTGAAGAGGAATTCGATATCGAAATTTCTGACGAAGAAGCTGAAAAAATTTCAACTGTAGGAGATGCAGTTAATTACATACAGAGCCAAATTTAATCTGTAGTATATGTATGAAAAGCCCCGTTAAACAGCGGGGCTTTCTCTTCTTTTTAAGATTTTCAAAAAAAGACCTCTTTTTTTTGAAAAGGTAGTGTATCTTTTAGGATACCTCGTTTTATAATGAGAGATGTTAGGAAAAAACTACGAAACAATTGAAGCAGGTAAGCGGAGGTATTTTATGCCTAAACAATATTCAAATCGAGATCGAAAGATGAACGTGAAATTCAAGCAAAATTTTGCAGAGTTTCAAAAGGAAATTGGTATTCAGTTTACAAATGAAGCGCTTCTTTTTCAAGCATTTACACATTCATCCTATGTGAATGAGCATCGCAGAAGACCGTATGAGGACAACGAGCGCCTTGAGTTTTTAGGAGATGCCGTATTAGAGCTAACCGTATCACAGTTTTTATTTAAAAAGTATCCAACGATGAGTGAAGGTGAGTTAACGAAGCTTCGTGCAGCAGTTGTGTGTGAACCGTCGCTTGTTACTTTTGCAAATGAAATGGATTTTGGTAAACTAGTGTTACTTGGAAAAGGTGAAGAGATGACAGGCGGCCGATCTAGACCGGCTTTACTGGCCGATGTGTTTGAAGCATTTATCGGAGCTCTTTATTTAGACCAAGGGCTTGATACGGTAGTAACGATTCTAAAAAAAGTTGTCTTTCCAAAAATTAATGAAGGTGCTTTTTCTCATGTGATGGATTTCAAAAGCCAGCTTCAAGAAGTGATTCAGCGTGATGGAGTTGGACAGTTAGAATACAAAGTTTTGCAAGAAAAAGGTCCAGCGCATAATCGCGAATTCTTATCTCGCGTATCGTTAAATGGTGAAGAGCTCGGCATTGGTGTAGGCCGTTCGAAAAAAGAAGCAGAGCAAAAAGCAGCTCAAGTAGCTATTACGAAAATTAGAGCAAGTCAAACGAAATAAAATGATCCCCCTCTTAACGTATTCGTTATAAAGGGGGATTTGCTATGAAAAGATTACATGTGTGAGGGGGGATTTCTATGTTCCTCAAACGATTAGATATTGCAGGGTTCAAATCGTTTGCAGAAAAAGTATCGATAGATTTTGTGCCAGGTGTAACGGCGGTAGTAGGACCGAATGGAAGCGGAAAAAGCAACATTACGGATGCTATACGCTGGGTGCTTGGAGAACAGTCAGCCAAATCGCTTCGTGGAGGGAAAATGGAGGACATTATTTTTGCAGGAAGCGAATCACGCCGTGCGGTAAACGTGGCTGACGTAACGCTGACTTTGGAAAATGATGACCAGTTTCTCCCGCTTGATTATCATGAAGTTAGTATTACAAGGCGCGTGTACCGCTCAGGAGACAGTGAATTTTTTATTAACAACCAGCCGTGCCGTTTAAAAGATATTGTCGATTTATTTATGGACTCAGGACTTGGAAGAGAAGCTTTTTCGATTATCAGTCAAGGAAAAGTAGAAGAAGTACTAAGCAGTAAATCTGACGAGCGCCGTAAAATCTTTGAAGAAGCAGCAGGTGTATTAAAATACAAAACGCGTAAACGAAAAGCGGAGCTTCGACTTCTCGAAACGCAAGAAAATTTAAATCGAGTGGTAGATATTCTTCATGAAATTGAAGGTCAGTTAGAGCCTTTACAGATTCAATCGTCTATTGCAAAAGATTATTTGCAGAAAAAAGAAGAATTAGAACACATTGATGTGGCTGTTACGGTATTTGAAGTTGAAGATCTTCATCAGAAATGGGAAAAATTAAAAGCTGAAATGGCTCAGCACGAGCAGCTTGAAGAGTCTCTCGCGACGAATATTCGCACGCGTGAAGGAGAAATCCAGACTCTTCGTTTGCATATTCAGCAAATCGATGAACAACTAGACTCTTTACATAAAAAACTATTATATGTAAGTGAAGAAGTGGAAAAGCTAGAAGGCAAAAAAGAAGTATTAAAAGAGCGCAAGAAAAATGCTTCTCAAAATAAAGAGCAGCTGGAGCGTTTAGTAAAAGAGTATACTCATAAGCATCAAGAATTAAGTAAAGCAAAAGATAACGAAGGAAAAGATCTTGAGCAGTCTCAAAAAGAAGTGCAAGAGATACGTCTAAAGCTTACTGAGCAGGAGCAGTTGTTCAGGCAGTACAGTGAGAATTTAGAAGAAAAACTTGAACAGATGAAAAGCGAGTATTTTGAATTAGCGAACGCTCAAACATCCGCTCGAAATGAAATTTCATTTTTAGAGCAGCAAAAAATGCAAACGTTTGAAAAAGAGCAGCGTTTAACAAAATCCAACGAGCAATACGTAGAACAGCGCCGTGAATTAACGCAGCGAAAAGAAGCGGCGATCAAAAGGCTTGCTCAGTTTCGTCAAGAGCTTCAGCAGGCTATACAAGTGTATAAGCAGCAAGGAGAGAAGCTTGAGTCATTGAGGCAAGCCTATCGTAAACAAGAGTCTACGCTTTATCAAGCGTATCAGTACGTGCAGCAGACAAAATCACGAAAAGAAATGCTTGAAGAGATGCAAGAAGACTATGAAGGTTATTTTCACGGTGTAAAAGAAGTATTAAAAGCGCGTGATGAGAAGCTTGCAGGTATCAAAGGCGCCATTGCTGAGTTAATCAATGTTCCAAAAGAGTATGAAACAGGGCTTGAAATTGCGCTTGGAGGAGCAGCTCAGCATATCGTTGTTCAAGACGAACAAAGTGCACGTCAGGCAATTGGCTTTTTGAAACAAAACGGTTACGGAAGAGCTACATTTTTACCACTGACGTCTGTAAAAGACCGTTATGTTCCGGCTCAAACCATTTCTATGCTAGAGAGTCACGAAGCGTATGTAGGAATCGCTTCATCTCTTATTAAATACGAAGCTACCTACGACCGAGTTATTAAAAATTTGCTTGGCACCGTTATTGTTGTCAATGATTTAAAAGGTGCGAATGAACTTGCCCGTCTGGTGCAGCACCGCTATCGTTTTGTGACCGTTAAAGGAGATGTCGTCAACCCCGGCGGTTCGATGACAGGCGGTTCCATGAAGCAAAAGTCCAACTCTTTGTTAGGCCGTCAGCGTGAAGTGGAAGCCATTACGGCAAAAATAGAAGAGATGGAACAAAAGACGCTTGTGCTCGAGCAAGATGTGAAAGATAAAAAGTCACAGATTGAAGAGCTTCAACAGGAAATTAATAAACAGCAGGCATTTGTGGAACGCTTGAAAGAAAAAGAGCAGGAATCTGACCGAGAAGTAAAGCAAATTGACATCGAAGAAAAAGCAGTGAATGACCGCTTAACCATGTATGATCATGATATTGCTAGCTTTAGACAAGATCAAACAAACTTGTCCGCTCGAATTGATGAGCTGCATACGAGTTTGCAGGGAAACCAGCAGCAGGCAAATGTATTAGAGAAAAACATTGAAGAGTTAGCTGCACGCAAGCATACGCAGCAAACGTCTAAAGAAACGGTTCAACATGAGCTTACAGAAGTAAAAGTGCTTCTTGCGAAAAAAGAACAGTTCCTCACAAATCAGCAAGAAAAATATGAAAGAGTGTGCTTTGAGCTTGATCAAACCATTCAGCGTTTGTCCGAAGCTACAGATGATCTTTCTCTTTTAACAAGTGAAATCACGAGCAACGACTCGGGTGAGCTTCAGCTTGAAGAGGCGGCGCATGAGCGAATAAAAGAAAAGACAGAAACGTTACAATTAATGGATGACTGCAGATCAGAGCGCTTGAAAGCTCAGAATAAACTTGAAGACGAAGAGAGAATTGTAAAAGAGCTGCAGCGTCAGTACAAACAAATTACGGATGCTTTAAAAGATGAAGAAGTCAAAATCAATCGAATTGACGTAGAGCTAGACAGCCGTCTGCAGCAGCTGACAGAAGAGTACGAAATTAGCTTTGAAGCAGCAAAAGAAAAGTATCCTTTAACATTGGATATTCAAGAAGCAAGGAAAAAAATCAAGCTCATTAAGCTGGCAATTGATGAATTAGGAACCGTAAACTTAGGTTCTATTGAACAATACGAACGCGTTTCAGAGCGCTATGAATTTTTAAATACGCAGCGAGCGGACCTCGACGAAGCGAAAAATACCCTGTATCAAGTGATTGAAGAAATGGACGAGGAAATGAAGAAACGTTTTTCTGATACGTTCACTCGTATCCGCAATGAATTTGGTACAGTGTTCTCTTCCCTATTCGGAGGAGGAAAAGCGGATTTGAAATTAACGGATCCGAAAGATTTATTAAATACAGGGGTGGAAATTGTTGCCCAGCCTCCTGGGAAAAAACTGCAGAATCTAGGGTTGCTGTCAGGCGGCGAGCGTTCGTTAACGGCCATTGCCCTCCTGTTTTCTATTTTGAAAGTACGTCCAGTGCCATTTTGTGTGCTAGATGAGGTGGAAGCGGCGCTTGATGAAGCAAACGTTCATCGCTTTGCTACGTATTTACGCAAATTTAGTAATCAAACGCAGTTCATTGTTATTACTCACCGAAAAGGTACAATGGAAGAAGCTGATGTACTGTACGGTGTGACAATGCAAGAATCTGGCGTATCGAAATTAGTCTCTGTTCGTTTAGAAGAATCAAAGCAATATGTTTAACTCATAGAATGAAAGGGTGGTACGAATGAGCTTTTTTAAGAAACTAAAAGAAAAAATTACAATGCAAACCGATTCTGTTACACAAAAATTTAAAGATGGACTATCCAAAACGCGCAATTCTTTTTCAGAACGCGTCAATGATCTAGTGTCTCGCTATCGTCAAGTAGACGAAGAGTTTTTTGAGGAATTAGAAGAAATTTTAATTAGCGCTGACGTCGGTGTGGCTACCGTGTTGGATCTAATTGATGACTTGAAATCGGAAGTGAAACGCCGTAATATCAAGGACCCTCAAGATGTACAGGCTGTCATCTCTGAGAAATTAATTGATATTTATGAATCTGGTGAAGAGCAGATTGGTGAATTGAATATGCAGCAAAATGATTTAACGGTGATTTTGTTTGTAGGGGTAAACGGCGTTGGAAAAACAACAACAATTGGGAAGATTGCGCATAAATTCAAACAAGAAGGCAAAAAAGTCGTAATGGCGGCAGGAGATACGTTTCGTGCCGGTGCGATTGAGCAGTTAGAAGTATGGGGAGAACGCGTTGGTGTTGATGTTATTAAGCAATCTGCAGGCTCTGATCCTGCCGCTGTCATGTATGACGCTGTTCAGTCAGCCAAGGCTCGAAAAGCAGATGTTTTATTATGTGATACAGCAGGGCGCCTTCAAAACAAAGTGAATTTAATGAAAGAATTAGAGAAAGTAAAGCGTGTTATTGAGCGAGAAATTCCTGGTGCTCCTCATGAAGTACTCCTGGTGCTTGATGCGACGACGGGTCAAAACGCTTTAAGTCAGGCTAAAACATTCTCAGAAGCAACGAACGTGACGGGAATTGTGTTAACAAAACTAGACGGTACGGCTAAAGGCGGAATTGTTCTTGCCATTCGAAACGAACTGAAGCTTCCTGTTAAATTCGTTGGACTTGGAGAAAAAGTAGACGACCTTCAGCCGTTTGACACAGAGCAATATATCTATGGATTATTTGCCAATGCTGTAGAAGAAGAAACAGAAAAAGAGGCATAAGCTCAAAAGAGACTGGGATAAAAGTATCTAAGTTGAAGAAAGATCCGAACGATTAATCGTTCGGATTTTTTCATTGGTAGGGTGGACGCAGTTCTCATATTTATTCGTCTTTAAACTGAAGCAATTTAGTTATGTTACCATCTCTTTTAAGTGGGAAAATGTGAGGTGTTAAGGAAAAAACTTGACATTCAAACCTAGCCTAGTTAAACTAATAACATGTAAAGGCTTTTCACTTAACAAGGGGGCGGTCAGATGGTTGAAAAGAGCGTGCATATGCTCGAGAAAACAACAAGAATGAATTACTTATTTGACTTCTATCAGGCGCTGTTGACGCCCAAACAAAGAAGTTATATGTCACTTTATTACTTGGATGATTATTCCCTCGGTGAAATAGCGGAAGAATTTGATGTGAGTCGTCAAGCAGTTTATGATAATATAAAACGTACAGAGCAAATGCTTGAACAATATGAGGAAAAGCTATTGTTATTTCAACGGTTTCAAGAGCGTCAATCAATTGTTCAACAACTGAAAGACGAACTTGCAGCCGATTTAAACAAGAACAGTAAGCTTTCTTCTCTTCTTGATTCGCTCGAGAAATTAGATTAGGGGGCGGCGCATATGGCATTTGAAGGATTAGCCGACCGTTTGCAAAGCACACTGCAAAAGTTAAAAGGAAAAGGAAAAGTTAACGAAGCTGATGTTAAAGAAATGATGCGTGAAGTTAGACTTGCCCTTTTAGAAGCCGATGTAAACTTTAAAGTAGTAAAAGACTTTGTTAAGCGCGTAAGCGAACGTGCTGTAGGTCAAGACGTTCTTAAGAGCTTAACGCCTGGACAGCAAGTTATTAAGGTTGTACAAGAAGAATTAACTGCACTTATGGGCGGAGAGCAAAGCAAGATTGCAGTAGCTCCAAAAGCTCCAACTGTAATTATGATGGTTGGACTTCAAGGTGCAGGTAAAACAACAACAACTGGTAAACTTGCCAATTTATTACGTAAAAAATATAACCGTAATCCATTGCTTGTAGCAGCAGATATTTATCGTCCGGCAGCTATTAAACAGCTTGAAACACTAGGGAAACAGCTTAGCATGTCTGTTTTTTCATTAGGTGATCAAGTAAGTCCTGTGGAGATTGCGAAACAAGCTATTGCTCATGCGAAAGAAGAGCATCACGATTATGTATTAATTGATACAGCGGGACGTTTGCATGTTGATGAAAATCTAATGGAGGAGTTAGAACAGATCAAAGAGCTTTCTAACCCAGACGAAATTTTCCTTGTTGTCGATGCGATGACGGGTCAAGATGCAGTAAATGTTGCGGATAGCTTTAATAAGCAATTAGGATTAACTGGAGTTGTATTAACGAAACTAGACGGCGATACGCGCGGTGGTGCAGCGCTTTCTATTCGTGCAGTAACTGATACACCAATTAAGTTTGTCGGTCTTGGAGAAAAGATGGATGCTATTGAAGCATTCCATCCAGAGCGTATGGCTTCCCGTATCTTAGGTATGGGTGATGTGCTGACGCTTATCGAAAAGGCTCAGGCAAATGTAGATGCTGAAAAAGCAAAAGAGCTTGAAGCTAAGCTGCGCACGCAGTCATTTACATTTGATGACTTTTTAGATCAACTTGCTCAGGTGCGTCAAATGGGACCGCTTGATGAGCTAATTGGTATGCTTCCGGGCGCCAATAAAGTAAAGGGGCTCAAAAACCTGCAGGTTGATGAAAAGCAAATTAATCATGTAGAAGCAATCATTCGTTCTATGACGAAAGCGGAAAAAACAAACCCTGAAATCATTAATGCAAGTCGAAGAAAGCGTATTGCAAAAGGAAGCGGACGTTCTGTACAAGAAGTCAACCGTTTGCTTAAACAATTTGAAGACATGAAAAAAATGATGAAACAAATGACAAATATGTCAAAAGGTAAGAAAAAGGGTATGAAACTTCCATTCTTTTCATGATAAAACGCTTAATTTGGACTGAAAAACTAAAGAAAATAAAATATTTTTCTAGTGTTAAGAAAAAAACCTTTACAAACATTTTATCTATTTGATATTATATTATCTTGTTGAAACATATTCGGAGGTGCTTTATAAAATGGCAGTAAAAATTCGTTTAAAACGTATGGGAGCTAAAAAATCTCCTTTCTATCGTATCGTAGCAGCAGACTCTCGTTCACCACGTGATGGACGTTACATCGAAGTAGTTGGAACTTACAATCCTGTAGTTCAACCAGCTGAAGTTAAAATTGATGAAGAGCTAGCTCTTAAATGGTTACAAAATGGTGCTAAACCATCTGATACAGTTCGTAACCTTTTCTCTAACGAAGGCATCATGGAAAAATTCCATAATGCTAAATTAGGAAAATAATTTCACTCGAGATGACATCACTAATCGAAACAATTGTAAAGCCGCTTGTTGATTATCCAGCTGATGTTAAAGTGGAGGAACAAGAAGATGAACGTCAAGTGACGTACATCCTTACTGTTCACCAAGAAGATGTCGGCAAAGTAATCGGCAAACAAGGCCGCGTTGCAAAAGCGATTCGAACTGTTGTGAATGCAGCAGCATCACAGCAAGGTAAAAAAGTGTATGTGAAAATTCAAGAGTAATCAAAAAGGGAGAGGGATAACCTCGCCCTTTTTTTATGTTATGATAAGATGAACGTTTTAATCATAGTAAGTCTTTTGCGAGCAAGAAGCAGCTATTTCAATATGCATGCAAAAAGCACAAGGTCACTATCTTGAGGGCGGAGGGAACGTTTTGAACATTATTCAAAAAGTGGTTGTGAAACAAGTGTTAACTGAAGCAAGCAAACAAGATCTTGAAAATCGTTTTATACACCGCAAGCAGGCGCTTGAAAAGGAAATGGAACAGCTAAAATTTCAGTTAAAGCACATGGAAAAAGCCAATAAAGGTTCTTCTTTATTACATAGTCAATTTGAAAAAGAAAAATCCGCTCGCCTTGAAAAAATTGAAGTGTTGAACTTTCAGCTGACGCAATTAGAAAAGCTTCCTTTAGGGAGCGAACTTGTTGAAACGGAACTGGATGCCTTAGTAGAGGTAAAAATCGGCGATGATTGGGAAAAGATAAAAGAAAGTAAAACAATTATTATAAAAGATAGCAAAGTTGTTGAGATTAGATAGAGGTGAAGAAGCATGAAATGGTTTAAGGTTGGAAAAATTGTGAATACCCATGGTGTAAAAGGAGAAGTTCGTATTGTATCAACTACGGATTTTGCTGATGAGCGCTATGAAAAAGGAAATAAACTTTATATCTTCAAAGAAAAGCAAAGCGAGCCGGTAGAAGTAACGGTAGCAAGCCATCGCAGGCATAAAAATTTTGATCTGCTTACATTGGAAGGCTATCATAACGTAAATGATGTTGAGCAGTATAAAAACTGCGAAGTGAAAATTCCTGAGGATCAGCTAACGGATTTAGAAGATGGTGAATTCTATTTCCACGAAATTATTGGCTGTACGGTAAAAACAGAAGACGGAGTAGAGGTAGGAACGGTAAAAGAAATTTTAACGCCGGGAGCTAATGATGTGTGGGTCGTTAAAAAAGGCGGAAAAGAAGTTCTTATTCCTTACATCGACGACGTTGTACAATCTATTGATATAGATGAAAAAGAGATTGTTATTACAGTAATGGAAGGGTTATTGGACTAATGAAAATTGATGTACTATCGCTATTTCCTTCTATGTTTGACGGTGTTTTTGGTGAATCAATTTTAAAAAAAGCACAGGAAAAAAATGCGGTTGAACTGAATGTGGTTAATTTCCGAGAATATTCTACGAACAAACATCAAAATGTGGACGATTATCCTTACGGCGGAGGTGCTGGAATGGTATTGACACCTCAGCCTATTTTTGACGCTGTAGAGAAGCTGACTGAAACAGCTAAGAAGCCCCGGGTGATTTTGCTTTGTCCGCAAGGAGAACGCTATACGCAGGCAAAAGCAGAAGAGCTAGCAGCAGAAGAGCATTTAATTTTTATTTGCGGTCATTACGAAGGATATGATGAACGAATTCGTGAGCAGCTGGTAACTGATGAGATTTCAATTGGTGACTATGTATTAACTGGAGGAGAGCTTGGTGCAATGGTTGTGATCGATAGCGTTGTTCGCCTGCTTCCTGATGTGCTCGGCAATAATCATTCAGCTGTACAAGACTCACACAGTACAGGTTTACTAGAGCACCCTCACTATACGCGTCCTGCTGATTTTAGAGGCTTAACAGTTCCTGAAGTACTTATGTCAGGAAATCATAAAAAAATTGAACAGTGGCGCCAAAAAGAGTCTTTAAAGCGCACGTTGCTTCGAAGACCGGATATGCTTGAAAAAATGGAGCTAACAGAAGAGCAAAAGAAACTAGTAGCTCAATTAAAAGAAGAAAACCAGCTTTCATAAATCCATAAAATTTATGCATAAACTCTGTTGCATACGGTATAAGAGTGTGCTAAGATAGATTTTGTGGCTTGGGCAGATGTCTGGTCACCTATAACGATGTTCCGCTGCAATGATTGAAAAGCATTGGTATGAGCGTCTGTTGGAAGGAGTTGAAACACGCGATGCAAAAATTAATCGAAGAGATTACAAAAGAACAATTAAAAACAGATCTTCCTACGTTCCGTCCTGGTGATACTGTACGTGTACACGTAAATATCGTTGAGGGTACTCGTGAACGTGTTCAGGTATTTGAAGGTGTTGTTATTAAGCGTCGTGGCGGTGGTATCAGCGAAACATTTACAGTACGTAAGATTTCTTACGGTGTAGGTGTAGAGCGTACATTCCCACTTCATACGCCAAAAATTGCAAAAATCGAAGTAATGCGCCGCGGTAAAGTACGCCGTGCGAAACTTTATTACCTACGTGAATTACGTGGTAAAGCTGCGCGTATTAAAGAAATTCGATAATAGTAAAGGGGAGCTTGTTCATACAAGCTCCTTTTTTCAAATGTTTTTTTAGAACGATTCGTTCTCTGACAGGAAAAAATAGACGTACAAGTCATCATTTTTTTATTCTATTTTATTTATTAGGCGTTTCAAACATTATCGTTTAAAATAAAGGTATGACATAAGAGTTGGAGGACTGAAGATGGCTCGAAAGAAAAATGAACTGTGGGAATGGATAAAAGCAATCGCCATTGCCGTACTGTTAGCTGTTGTAATTCGCTATTTTTTGTTTGCCCCGATTGTAGTAGATGGACTTTCTATGATGCCTACGCTGCATGATCAAAATCGAATGATTGTAAATAAGTTCTCCTATAAGATTGGTGATCCTGATCGCTTTGATATTATTGTTTTTCATGCTACAGCGGAAAAAGATTACATAAAACGTATTATCGGACTGCCGGGTGATCATATTGAGTATCGAAATGATACGCTGTATGTAAATGGAAAAGCTTATAAAGAGCCCTATTTAGATCAGTATAAAAAAGAAGTGATTGACGGTAATTTAACCGAAGATTTTAAACTAGAAGACGTAACGGGTAAAAAGACCGTGCCAGAAGGCTATTTGTTCGTGATGGGAGACAATCGACGCTACAGTAAAGACAGCCGTCAGATTGGCTTTGTGAGCATGGACAAGGTGCTTGGTAAAACGAGCGCTGTATACTGGCCGATTAAAGAAGCGCGTTTTGCAAAGTAAAATATAAAAGGTGAGTAAAATATGACAATTCAATGGTTTCCTGGTCATATGGCCAAGGCCAGAAGACAAGTAACTGAAAAGCTAAAATTGATTGATATTGTATACGAACTGGTTGATGCACGCATTCCGCAATCATCGCGAAATCCGATGATTGATGAGATTATTGTGAACAAGCCGAGAATCGTATTGCTGAATAAAGTGGACAAAGCGGATCCGCGCGTTACTCAGCAGTGGTTAGATTATTATAAAGAACAAGGTATTTATGCCTTAGCTATTGACGCACAAGCAGGTAAAGGAATGAAACAAATTGTTTCGTCTTCCAAAGAACTTCTTCAAGAGAAGTTTGACCGTATGCGCGCAAAAGGGGTTAAAAAACCCCGCGCTATTCGTGCGATGATTGTAGGGATTCCTAATGTCGGTAAATCAACGCTGATTAATCGCCTTGCCAGCAAAAAAATCGCCAAGACGGGAGACCGTCCAGGCGTGACGCAGGCACAGCAGTGGATTAAGGTAGGAAATGAGCTGGAGCTGCTTGATACGCCAGGTATTTTGTGGCCTAAGTTTGAAGATGAAACAGTTGGATATAAGCTTGCGACAACGGGTGCTATCAAAGATACCATTTTAAATATGCAAGATGTCGCTGTTTATGCACTGCGCTTCTTAACTAGCCATTATCCAGAACAATTAAAGCAGCGTTATGATTTAAATGAAATCCCTGAAGACATTGTAGAGCTTTTTGATGCAATTGGGTCGCGCCGCGGCTGTTTAATGGGTGGCGGCATGGTGGATTACGATAAAACGGCTGAGCTTGTTCTTCGAGAAATTCGAACGGATAAAATTGGCACCTTTACATTTGATGATCCAAGTGAAGCTGAACAGCAGCTGTAAGCAATACATTGCGAACTGAAACAAAAAACGCCTCTGCCTTTTTAGCATGAGGCGTTTTTTATGTAAAGGTGCCGTGTGAAAATGTTGATATAAAGAAGGTGGAGCTAATGAAAAAAAGTATTAAGGAGATAAAAGAAGAACTAAAGCAAGTGAGAAGCCCGGAAGATGCTTTATTTAAGGCATATGCACAAGATGAGCGTAAAGGTGTGCAGCAGGTTATTATTCAAAAACAAAGGCAATTTGAAGCCGCTGAGCGTTTGAAGAAACAGTTTGATGAAATGATGGCATATGAAAACGAACTATACAATCAAGGAGCAACCTATATTGCCGGAGTAGATGAAGTAGGAAGAGGACCGTTAGCAGGACCGGTAGTAGCTGCTGCTGTTATTTTGCCTCCGGATTTTTTTCTCCCTGGTTTGACGGATTCAAAGAAGTTATCAGAGGCAAAGCGAGAAGAATTTTATGAAGAAATTTGTAAAAGCGCTGTCGCTATCGGTATAGGTATTATAGGCGCAGAGGTCATTGATTCTATTAATATTTATGAAGCAACAAAAAAGGCAATGACTGAAGCCATTGAACTGCTGGCTGTTCAGCCTGATGAACTGCTCATTGATGCGATGAAGCTGCCGGTGCCTATTTCGCAGCAGTCAATCATCAAAGGCGATGCTACAAGCATTTCGATTGCTGCAAGCTCTGTTATTGCAAAAGTGACGCGAGATCGAATGATGAAAGAACTTGGTGAACGCTATCCTGCATACGGATTCGAAAAACATATGGGATATGGAACAAAACAACATTTAGAAGCAATCGAACAATATGGAATTTTGCCAGAACATCGCCGATCTTTTGCACCGATAAAAAAACAAGTGAAATAGAACATGATACCCGAGCATATCTCTGCTTTTTAGCGCATGTTTCAATGCGGGATTCTAGGCTTAAAAAGAATATAGCGCTATGTAAGCGGAGATATTGGAGCGGGAAAAGTTCGTAAATTCTTTTTTTCTCCGCTTGCTTTAGTTATGAAGGTTGATTTACACAGTCAACCACACGTTTAACGTCCGCAGAGTCTCACCATCTTCATAAGGTATGGTTAAGTACTATCTCCATAAAAATATCAATTTTCTTATTATTTCAATATTTTTCACTAGAATAGTAGACAATTAGACAATTATTTTTATACAATGAAAGCGCAGTCTATTTTGTGCAGTATAGTTTTGTGGTTGATTATGTTAGGAGGATGGGAAATGAATATCCATGAGTATCAAGGAAAAGAACTACTCAGAAAATATGGGGTTGCAGTACCAAACGGTCGAGTAGCTTTTACTGTTGAAGAAGCAGTTGAAGCAGCAAAGGAATTAGGTTCACAAGTATCAGTGGTGAAAGCACAAATCCATGCTGGTGGACGCGGTAAAGCGGGCGGTGTCAAAGTAGCAAAAAACTTAGATGAAGTTCGTACATATGCACAAGATATTTTAGGAAAGACCCTCGTAACGCACCAAACAGGCCCTGAAGGAAAAGAAGTTAAGCGCTTGTTAGTTGAAGAGGGATGCGATATTAAGAAAGAATACTACATCGGTTTAGTTCTTGATCGTGCAACGTCTCAAGTTGTACTGATGGGTTCTGAAGAAGGTGGAACTGAAATTGAAGAAGTGGCGGAAAAAACGCCTGAAAAAATCTTTAAAGAATATGTAGATCCTGCGATTGGTTTACAAGCATTCCAAGCTCGCAGACTTGCATTTAATATTAATATTCCAAAAGAATTAGTTGGAAAAGCAGTTAAATTCATGACAGGTTTATATACAGTATTTGTTGAAAAAGACTGCTCAATTGCAGAGATTAACCCTCTAGTTGTAACAGGTGACGGAGACGTTATGGCATTGGATGCGAAGTTAAACTTTGATTCAAATGCGCTGTATCGCCAAAAAGATATTCTTGAATATCGTGACCTTGAAGAGGAAGATGCTAAAGAAATTGAAGCATCTAAATACGACTTAAGCTACATTTCACTAGACGGTAACATCGGTTGTATGGTAAACGGTGCAGGTTTAGCGATGGCAACGATGGATATTATTAAGCATTACGGAGGCGACCCTGCTAACTTCCTAGATGTTGGGGGCGGCGCAACTGCTGAAAAAGTAACAGAAGCATTCAAAATTATTTTATCTGACCAAAATGTAAAAGGTATTTTCGTTAATATTTTCGGCGGGATTATGAAATGTGATGTTATTGCAACAGGTGTTGTTGAAGCAACGAAACAAGTTGGATTAAGCCTTCCATTAGTTGTTCGCTTAGAAGGAACAAACGTTGAACTTGGAAAAGAAATTTTACAAAAATCAGGCTTAAATATCACAGCTGCTGAATCTATGGCAGACGGCGCACAAAAAATCGTTTCACTAGTGAAATAGAAAGGCTGGGGGATAGGAATGAGCGTATTTATTAATCAAGATACAAAAGTAATTGTACAAGGAATTACAGGCGGAGTTGGCCTTTTTCATACACAGCAAATGTTAGAATATGGAACAAAAATTGTTGGCGGCGTAACGCCAGGTAAAGGCGGCTTAGAAGTAGAAGGTGTTCCGGTATTTAATACGGTTGCCGAGGCAAAAGAAAAAACAGGCGCAACGGCTTCTGTTGTATATGTTCCACCAGCATTCGCAGCTGACTCCATTATTGAAGCAGTTGACGCAGATTTAGATTTAGTTATTTGTATTACGGAAGGTATTCCAGTATTAGATATGGTAAAAGTAAAGCGTTATATGGAAGGAAAACGTACCCGCCTTGTAGGACCTAACTGCCCAGGTGTTATTACACCGGAAGAATGTAAAATTGGAATTATGCCAGGGTACATTCACAAAAAAGGTCATGTAGGTGTAGTTTCTCGTTCTGGTACATTAACATATGAAGCTGTTCATCAACTTTCTGAAGCTGGCATTGGCCAATCAACAGCTGTTGGTATCGGCGGTGACCCGGTGAATGGCACGAACTTTATCGATGTATTAAAAGCGTTTAATGAAGATGAAGATACGTATGCAGTAATTATGATTGGGGAAATCGGTGGTACGGCAGAAGAAGAAGCGGCAGAATGGGTAAAAGCAAATATGACAAAACCTGTTGTCGGCTTCATTGGCGGTCAAACAGCGCCTCCAGGAAAACGTATGGGCCATGCTGGTGCGATTATTTCAGGTGGTAAAGGGACAGCGTCTGAAAAAATTAAAACAATGAATGAGTGCGGTATCCAAGTAGCTGAAACACCATCTGTTATGGGAGAAACACTTATTAAAGTGTTAAAAGAACAAGGCATTTACGAGCAGTGTAAGACTCATTAATAGAAGACATATAGCCTCCTTTGACCGGGGGCTATTTTGTCCATTTAAAAAGGAGATTGTAGAATGTCTGGTTTACGGGAAAAATTAATTCATTTAGCACATTGTCCATCTGTTAATTGGAAACAAATTTTTACGCTACTTCAACAGAATTCTTCATTACAAAATCTCTACGAGTACTCTCCATCACAGCTTCAAAAACTATTGACTCTCTCGATTGAACGTGCTAATCAAATAAAAAAAGATTTGCAAACTATTCCAATACGAGATATTCTAGATAAATATGACGCTGAGAATATTCAATGTGTCACCATCCTAGATGATGAATATCCTGAACTTTTGCGCCATATTTATGATCCGCCTTGGGTATTATTTGCAAGAGGAAACTTGTCTCTTCTACACGCTTCGGCAAGCTTGAGCGTTGTAGGAACAAGAAATCCCACTTCCTATGGAACTGCAGCTCTGACTCATATTGTAAAGCCGATGCTACATGAAGAATTTGTTGTTGTAAGTGGACTAGCCTTAGGAATTGACCAGGCTGCTCATGAACTGGCTATCGCTGAAAAAGCTAAAACGATTGCAGTTTTAGGCGGAGGGTTTTATAATATTTACCCAAGAGGAAACCAAAATTTAGCAAGACAAATTGCGCAGCATCATTTGCTGCTTTCTGAATATGCCCCGTTTATGAAGCCGACGAAATGGTTTTTCCCTCGCAGAAACAGAATCATTAGCGGATTAACAGGAGGCACGCTGGTGGTGCAAGCAAAAGAAAGAAGTGGATCTTTTATTACCGCCGACCAGGCGCTTCAGCAAGGAAGAGAAGTATTTGCCATACCGGGTTCTATTTTTGAAGAAACATCATGTGGAACGAATAAGTTAATCCAATTAGGGGCAAAACTTGTGCAAAGCGCTGCTGATATTACAGATGAAATGATGTATATAAGATGAATGTTTCAAAGTAGTCATATTCTTGCATGGTATGAAATACTAGTGAGATACGTAGGAAAATCGTATGACTTATCTTTTTGACATTTGACAAACAAGAACCAAATATTTAATAATAATGAAGATTTTATTCTACCTCTTGAGGAGGAACAAATA
Organism: Priestia sp. SIMBA_032; assembly: GCF_046535215.1. NCBI lineage: Bacteria > Bacillati > Bacillota > Bacilli > Caryophanales > Bacillaceae > Priestia > Priestia sp. SIMBA_032. The sequence continues at coordinate 679,055 of NZ_JAWRXD010000002.1, forward strand.
GATGTCTGACTACCTAGTAATTGTAGAATCGCCTGCAAAGGCTAAAACAATTGAACGTTATTTAGGAAAGAAATATAAAGTAAAAGCATCGATGGGACATGTTCGCGATTTACCTAAAAGTCAAATGGGAATTGATATTGAACAAGATTACAATCCGAAATATATTACAATTCGCGGGAAAGGCCCGGTTTTAAAAGAACTAAAAACAGCGGCTAAAAAAGCAAAAAAGATTTACCTAGCAGCCGATCCAGACCGTGAAGGAGAAGCGATTGCATGGCATTTGGCGCACAGTTTGGATGTAGACATTGCATCGGACTGCCGCGTAGTATTTAACGAGATTACAAAAGAAGCGATTAAAGAATCTTTTAAACATCCACGAGCAATTAATATGGATTTAGTAGATGCTCAACAAGCACGCCGTATTCTTGACAGGCTGGTTGGCTACAACATCAGTCCATTGCTGTGGAAAAAAGTGAAAAAAGGATTAAGTGCCGGAAGGGTTCAATCAATTGCAGTGCGGTTAATTATTGATCGTGAAAAAGAAATTGCAAAGTTTATCCCAGAAGAATACTGGACGGTAAAAGCAACCTTTCAAAAAGGAAACGACCAATTTGAAGGCCAGTTAATCGAATATCAAGGAAAAAAAGTAGAGCTATCAAATGAAGATGATGTAACCAACATTGTCAAACAATTAGATGGAAATGAATTTTCAATTTCTAAAGTAACAAAACGTGAGCGAAAGCGTAATGCGGCTCCTTCTTTTACCACGTCTTCATTACAGCAAGAGGCAGCGCGGAAACTGAACTTCCGAGCGAAAAAAACAATGATGATTGCGCAGCAATTATATGAAGGAATTGATTTAGGAAAAGAAGGTACAGTAGGTCTTATCACGTATATGCGTACCGATTCTACTCGTATTTCAGAAACAGCTCAAACAGAAGCTAGAGATTACATTACGAACGCGTACGGAAATCAGTTTGTGGCAACGGAAAAGCGTAAAGAAAAGAAGAATTCAAATGCGCAAGATGCCCACGAAGCGATTCGACCAACTTCAGCTCTTCGTAAACCAGGAGAGGTAAAAGAGTTCTTATCGCGTGATCAGTATCGACTGTATAAGTTAGTATGGGAGCGCTTCGTTGCTAGTCAAATGGCACCTGCAATTATGGATACAATGGCTGTAGATTTGAAAAATGGAGACGTAACATTTAGAGCGAACGGCTCAAAAGTTAAATTTCCAGGCTTTATGAAAGTGTATGTTGAAGGCAATGATGATCAAGTGGAGGAAAAAGAAAATCTTCTTCCAGACTTAGAAGAAGGAGAAGTAGCGTATTCTAAGGACATCGATGAAAAGCAGCACTTCACACAGCCGCCGCCAAGATATACAGAAGCTCGTTTAGTCAAGACATTAGAAGAGCTAGGCATTGGCCGACCGTCTACATATGCTCCAACACTTGATACGATTCAAAAGCGCGGATACGTAGCGCTTGATAACAAGCGTTTTGTTCCAACAGAACTTGGAGAAATTGTACTAGAGCTTGTATTGGAGTTTTTCCCGGAAATTTTAGATGTAGAGTTTACAGCTAAAATGGAAAACGATTTGGATGAAGTGGAAGATGGTAATGTTCAATGGGTGCGTGTTATTGACGAATTTTACAGTGATTTTGAAAAACGCTTAGAACATGCTGAAAAAGAAATGCGCGAAGTGGAGATTAAAGATGAACCTGCCGGAGAAGATTGTGAAGAATGCGGTTCACCTATGGTATACAAAATGGGACGCTATGGAAAATTTATGGCATGCTCTAATTTCCCTGACTGCCGCAACACAAAGCCAATTGTAAAAGAGATTGGCGTAAAGTGTCCGAAATGTGAAGAAGGAAATATCGTTGAGCGAAAATCGAAGAAAAAGCGCACATTTTATGGCTGTGATCGATTCCCGGGCTGTGACTTCGTATCTTGGGATAAGCCGATTGCAAGAAAATGTCCGAAATGTGAAAATCTGCTTGTGGAGAAGAAACAGAAAAAAGGAACTCAAGTTGTCTGTACAAGTTGTGATTATAAAGAGGAAGCTCAGCAGTAAAAGAGAATGGGATGAATTCCCACACTTTAAATTTAAAAATAGCAGTTATATAAGATGCGGCGACATTGCTTCATGTGCTAAAATGGAAACGTTATTAGCGACATTGAGTAATGTCGCATTTTCTTTGTCCCGTTAAAAAAAGAAAAGACAATTGAATGAATAAGGAAAATGATAGAAAAGATAGAAATGAAGTTGGAGGATTTACAATGAATGAACAAGTAATTAATGTTATCGGAGCAGGTCTTGCTGGAAGTGAAGCAGCTTGGCAAATCGCAAAGCGCGGTTTGAAAGTCCGTCTTTATGAGATGAGACCAGTGAAGCAAACACCTGCTCATCATACGGACAAATTTGCTGAATTAGTATGTAGTAATTCACTGCGTGCGAATACACTAACAAATGCAGTTGGTGTTTTAAAAGAAGAAATGCGATTATTAGACTCTGTAATTATTCGTTCAGCAGACGAGTGTGCGGTTCCAGCAGGTGGAGCATTGGCTGTTGACCGTCACGAATTTGCCGCTCGTGTGACGGAAAGCGTTAAAAACCATCCAAACGTAACGGTTGTTAATGAAGAGATTACGGAAATTCCGCAGGGACCAACTGTTATTGCAACAGGTCCGTTAACGTCAAAAGATTTATCGGAACAGCTGCGCGCGTTAACAAGTGAAGATTATTTATATTTTTACGATGCGGCTGCACCTATTATTGAAAAAGACAGCATTGATATGGATAAAGTATATCTTAAATCTCGCTATGATAAAGGGGAAGCTGCCTATTTAAACTGTCCGATGACAAAAGAAGAATTCCAGCGTTTTCATGAAGCATTAATCAATGCAGAGACAGTTCCTTTAAAAGAATTTGAGAAAGAAATTTATTTTGAGGGATGTATGCCAATTGAAGTAATGGCTTCACGCGGAGAAAAAACAATGCTCTTTGGACCAATGAAACCAGTTGGGTTAGAAGATCCGAAAACTGGAAAGCGACCTTATGCAGTTGTTCAGCTTCGTCAAGATGATGCAGCAGGTACACTATATAATATCGTAGGTTTCCAGACACATTTAAAATGGGGAGCACAAAAAGAAGTATTAAGCTTAATCCCAGGTTTAGAAAATGCAGAAGTAGTGCGCTACGGAGTTATGCATAGAAATACGTTTATTAATTCTCCTAAATTGTTAAAGCCTACGTATCAATATCGTGAGCGTGATGACTTATTCTTTGCTGGACAAATGACGGGAGTAGAAGGATATGTAGAATCAGCTGCGAGCGGATTAATGGCAGGAATGAACGCAGCTCGACTTGTGCTTGGTGAAGAATTGGTTGTATTGCCGCAGGAAACGGCGATTGGCAGTATGGCTCACTATATCACTCATACAAGCGCTAAAAACTTCCAGCCGATGAATGCCAACTTTGGCTTATTCAAAGAATTGGAAGTGCGAATCAAAAACAAACAAGAACGAAATGAAACGCTTGCTAAACGAGCATTGGAAACTATTCAGAATTTTACAACAAAATAATCAAAATTGTTTGCAAGGGCTACTTAATTGTGATAATATTTAGTAGCCCTTGTGAGGTGATAACATTGGAATTTGTTAAAGATGTATTAAATTCCTTTCTAGAATATTTACAAATTGAGAAAAATTATTCAAAATATACAGTTGACTGCTATGAAAAAGACATAGGTATCTTCATGTCTTTTATGCAGGAAGAGCAAATACAAAACCTACAAAGTGTTACATATGCTGATGCAAGGTTGTTTTTAACACGCCTATATGAAAAGCAGTATTCAAAAAGATCGATGTCACGCAAAATTTCTTGTTTGAGAACGTTTTATCGGTACTTAAATAGAGAAGAATTAGTAGAAGATAATCCATTTGCGCTCGTTACCCTTCCTAAAAAGGAAGAGCGAAATCCTCGCTTCCTGTATGAAGAGGAGATTGTGAAATTATTTCAAATGAATGACTTAACAACTCCGTTAGGGCAGCGTAATCAGTCTCTATTAGAATTGCTGTATGCCACCGGAATACGAGTGAGTGAATGTGCATCTATTAAGCTTAGCGATATAGATTTTTCACTTCAAACTTTGCTCGTATATGGCAAAGGGAAAAAACAACGGTACGTGCCATTTGGCTGTTATGCCAAGGACGTTCTTAGAGTATATATAGATAATGGAAGAAAGCTTCTTTTAAAAAAGGCTCCTTCTGATACTCATTCGCTCTTTTTAAATTATAAGGGGACACCGTTGACAGACCGAGGCATACGCTTAGTCATTGATCAGTTAGTAAAGAAAACCGCTGAGAATATACATATTAGTCCACACGTTTTGCGGCATACTTTTGCGACTCATATGTTAAATGAAGGGGCAGATTTACGTACAGTTCAAGAAATGCTAGGTCATGAACATTTATCAACCACTCAAATATACACACATGTGACGAAGGATCGTTTAAAGGCAGTTTATATGAATCACCATCCTCGCGCATAAAAGGAGGAGTTAATTTGTCTACTTTCCATGCTACTACGATTTTTGCGGTTCAGCATAACGGTCAATGTGCCATGTCTGGGGACGGACAAGTAACGTTTGGAAATGCTGTTGTGATGAAACATACTGCTCGAAAAGTAAGACGTCTATTTCAAGGGCAAGTTCTTGCCGGCTTTGCAGGTTCAGTAGCTGATGCATTCACTCTTTTTGAATTATTTGAAACGAAGCTTGAAGAGTATAACGGAAATCTTCAGCGTGCAGCCGTTGAGCTTGCTAAACAATGGAGAAGTGACAAAGTATTGCGAAAGTTAGAAGCAATGCTTATTGTTATGAACAAAGATAACTTACTGTTAGTATCAGGAACAGGTGAAGTTATTGAACCGGACGACGGCATTTTAGCAATTGGATCAGGCGGAAATTATGCTTTATCAGCGGGACGTGCATTAAAACAACATGCAGGCGAACATTTAACAGCTAAAGAAATTGCAAAAGCAGCTTTAGATGTAGCAAGTGAGATATGTGTTTATACAAATGATCATATTATTGTAGAAGAACTGTAGGAAAGGGGATTTTTTTATGAATTCTCATTTAACACCTCGACAAATTGTAGAAAAGCTCGATCAGTATATTATTGGTCAAACGAAGGCAAAGAAAGCGGTCGCTGTTGCGCTGCGAAACCGCTATCGACGCGGTCTGCTAGACGAATCTTTACGTGATGAAGTTGTGCCGAAAAACATTTTAATGATTGGTCCTACAGGTGTGGGTAAAACCGAGATTGCACGCCGCTTAGCTAAGCTTGTCGGTGCACCTTTTATTAAGGTTGAGGCAACAAAATTTACGGAAGTTGGCTATGTAGGACGCGATGTAGAATCAATGGTTCGTGATTTAGTGGAAACGTCAGTTCGACTTGTAAAAGAAGAAAAAATGAACGGCGTGCGTGATCGTGCAGAAGAAAATGCAAACAAGCGGATAGTAGAGCTTCTTGTTCCAAGCAAAAAGAAGCAGCAATCGTTTAAAAATCCGTTTGAAATGATTTTTTCAAACGGTACACAGTCAAGCGATACGGATCCTGATCAAGATGAGGAAACGAATATTGCCACGAAGCGCAAGCAGATTGCTCATCAGCTTGCTTTAGGAGAGCTTGAAAATCATTATGTCACAATTGAAGTAGAAGAGCAACAGCCTTCTATGTTTGATATGTTACAAGGTTCGGGTATGGAACAAATGGGCATGAACATGCAGGATGCCTTAAGTAATTTTATGCCTAAGAAACAAAAAAAGCGCAAACTTACTGTTAAAGATGCACGAAAAGTATTAACAAATGAAGAAGCGCAAAAATTGATTGATATGGATGAAGTGACGCAAGAAGCTGTGAATCGTGCAGAACAATACGGAATTATCTTTATTGACGAAATTGATAAAATTGCTCAGAAAAGTGGTAATTCATCTTCAGCTGATGTTTCACGTGAAGGCGTGCAGCGAGACATTTTACCAATTGTAGAAGGATCAACGATTGTGACCAAATATGGCGCAGTCAAAACTGATCATGTTTTATTTGTAGCAGCGGGTGCTTTCCATGTATCAAAACCGTCGGATTTAATTCCAGAATTGCAAGGTCGATTCCCAATTCGCGTTGAATTAACGAAGCTAACCGTTGAAGATTTTATAAACATTTTAGTAGAGCCCGATAATGCGTTATTAAAGCAATATGCGGCATTATTGGAAACTGAAGGTATACAAATTGAATTTTCTGACGATGCTATACGTAAGATTGCAGAAATTGCATATCAGGTAAATCAAGATACAGACAATATTGGTGCAAGAAGGCTTCATACGATTTTAGAACGTTTGCTAGAGGATTTATCGTTTGAAGCACCAGAAGTAACATTAGAGAAAATTGTGATTACTCCGCAGTACGTGGAAGAAAAATTAGAAAAAATCGCTAAAAACAAAGATTTGAGTCAATTTATTTTATAGAACTGAAATCGCAGGAGGAAGAGTACTAATGGATTTATTAGGGAAAACTAGAAAGATTAATGCAATGCTACAAAAAGCAGCTGGTAAACCAGTAAACTTTAAAGAAATGGCTGAAACACTTTGCGAAGTGATCGAATCAAACGTATTCGTAGTAAGCCGTCGCGGTAAATTATTAGGAATCGCTGTTAAACAGCAAATTGAGAATGCGCGTATGAAAGATATGTTAGAAGCACGCCAGTTCCCAGAAGAGTATACTCAAAGCCTATTTAACATTCAAGAAACATCTTCTAACTTAAACATTGAAAGTCAATATACAGCTTTCCCTGTTGAAAATAAAGACTTATTTGATGCAGGACTAACAACGATCGTTCCAATTATCGGAGGCGGAGAGCGTCTAGGTACGCTTGTACTATCTCGTTTAGACCGTCAGTTCGAAGACGATGATTTGATCCTTGCTGAATACGGTGCAACGGTAGTTGGTATGGAAATTCTTCGTGAAAAAGCAGAAGAAATTGAAGAAGAAGCGCGTAGCAAAGCTGTTGTACAAATGGCCATTAGCTCATTATCATACAGTGAGTTAGAAGCTATTGAGCACATCTTTGAAGAGTTAAATGGAAATGAAGGACTATTAGTAGCAAGTAAAATTGCTGACCGCGTTGGAATTACACGTTCAGTAATCGTAAATGCGCTACGTAAATTAGAAAGTGCTGGCGTTATCGAATCACGTTCTTTAGGAATGAAAGGAACTTACATTAAAGTTCTTAACAACAAATTCTTAGTAGAGCTTGAAAAATTAAAATCTAACTAAGTTTATGAACCAAAAAGCACACGGGCTTTGCGCGTGTGCTTTTTTTGTATGCTCTCAGTACGAAAAGATTCGCTGTGGGTTAAGACGATTCGTTCACTAGTTTATAAATCTTTAACAAGCTCCATATAAAAATCTAAAAATTATATTATAGAATCTTTAAATAGTAAAAAGATACTAGTTGATTACAAATCGTTACTTTTATTACATATTGTTCAGGACTTATGGTGTATATTTTGATTTAGAATTTAAAAAATAGAGCTAAAGTATAGCATTGATGTTAAAATATGCTTGGAAAATCGAAGAAAAATTTGGTTTATAGTCCAAAAGTTCTTAAAAAAGGATAGACATTGCATGAAGTTTTTCTTACAATAAGTTCTATGGTACTAAAGTCGAAATTTGTCTCATTTTTGAGGAAAATAGAATAGATAAGCAGGTGTAAGAATTGAGTTTGTTTTCAACTACTTTTCAAACAATTGAAAATGGAATTAGCTATGCGTCACAAAAGCAGCAGACGGTTGCACAAAATATCGCAAACGTTGATACTCCAAATTATAAATCGAAAACAGTATCGCGTACGAGTGAATTTCGAGATTTATTACATAACGAGTTAGAAGCATATCAGACTGATTCAAAACATATCCCATTTTCCGGTTCATCTCAGCGAGTAATTACCCAGCAAGGAAACACTTCCTATCAAGCAAATGGAAACAATGTGGATATGGATAAAGAGATGGCGGATATGGCTGAAAATCAAATTTACTATGAGGCGCTAGTAGATCGTTTAAATGGAAAATTTAATTCTCTTCAAACAGTCATTAGAGGAGGTAAATAAGTTTGACTATTTTTCAAAATATGAATATTACATCTTCAGCTTTAACTGCCAATCGTTTAAGGATGGACGTTGTTTCATCTAACATGGCGAATGCTGAAACGACAAGAGGGACGTACGTTAATGGTGAGTGGCAGCCTTACAAAAGAAAAATGGTTGTCATGCAGTCTAATCGTTCGCCTTCTTTTTCGTCTCTCTTACACTCCGAAATCAATAAAAGTCAAAACAATGGTGTAAAAGTCACAGATATCGTAGAAGATGATACTCCTTTTAATTTAGTATATAATCCGACGCATCCAGATGCGAATGACCAAGGGTACGTGCAGATGCCGAACGTAGATCCCTTAAAGGAAATGACGGATTTAATTAGTGCTACTCGATCCTATGAAGCAAACGTGACGGTCTTTAATACAAACAAAAGTATATTAACAAAGACGTTAGAAATTGGAAAATAAAGGAGAGATAAAATGATTAATGGTATCAGCAATCAAATAGCAATAGCAAAAACAGCAGCTTCTACTAGCACTGGACAAACAACTCAACAGTTTTCAACGTTTTTAAAAGACTCAATCAATGAGTTGAACAATACTCAACGTGCTTCGGATATAGCGACTGAAAAGCTTGCTAAAGGAGAAAATGTCGAACTCCAAGATGTGATGATTACTGCTCAAAAAGCAAGTATTACGATGCAAACGGCTCTTGAAATACGCAATAAAGCTGTTGAAGCCTATCAGGAAATGATGAGAATGCAAATGTAATTGAGCGGTTATTAAAGAAAATGAAAATAGTAATAACCGGAGGAATACCATGAATGAAAGAATAGCTCTTTATCGAGATAAGATGAAAGTCTTTTGGAATAATCGCAAAAAAGGACAGAAAATAGCCCTTATCGCTGCTCCTCTTGCGGCTGTTCTAGTCATTAGTTTAGCATCTGTTTTCTTAAACAAGGATAAATTTGTCCCTCTTTATAGCAATCTATCGGCTCAAGAAACAGGACAAATCAAAGCAGAGCTTGATGCTAGAAGCGTTCCTTCAGAAATCTCTGATAACGGAACGACCATTTCGGTGCCTGAACAAAGCGTTGACTCGCTAAAAGTTGATTTAGCTGCACAAGGAATTCCTGATAGCGGAAGTATCGACTATTCGTTTTTTGGAAAAAATGCCAGCTTTGGTATGACAGATAACGAATTTGATGTGTTAAAACTCGATGCGATGCAAACTGAATTGGCTAACTTAATGAAAAACATTCAAGGAGTCAACGATGCAAAGGTAATGATTACCCTTCCCAATGAAAGCGTATGGGCGAATGAAAAGCAGGGAGAAGCCTCTGCATCGATTGTGCTAAATACAAAGGCTGGTTATAAATTTGATGATCAGCAAATTAAATCTCTTTATCATTTAGTATCCAAAAGTGTGCCAAATCTTCCTACAGATAATATCGTCATCATGAACCAATATTTTGAGTACTTTGATTTAAAAGGTAACGAAACGAATTCAGCTTCTAGCTCATTTGCTTCGCAGAACGAAGCGAAGAAAGAAGTTGAGCGAGATATTCAGCGTCAAGTACAGCAAATGCTAGGAAGACTGGTCGGTCAAGACAAAGTAATGGTCTCTGTTACAGCAGATCTTGATTTTACACAGGAAAATCGCGAAGAAAAGCTAGTAGAGCCTGTTGATAAAGATAATATGCAAGGAATAGCCGTTAGCGCTGAAAAAATTAATGAAACATTTTCTGGTAAAAACGCTCAAGATGGAGGCGTTGCTGGAACAGGAGAAGAAGATACAACAAATTATTCATCTAGCACAGCAAGTGGAGACGGAGACTACGAAAAAAACGAGGAGCGAATTAATTATGAAGTGAATCGAATTCATAAAGAAATCGTCGAAAGTCCATACAAAATTCAAGACCTTGGCATTCAAGTAATGATAGATCCGTCCAATGCAAAAGGGAAATCACAAGTTTCCGATACGCTTGAGTCAGACGTTCAAAAAATGTTAGGTACAATTGTCCGTACTTCTATTTCAAAAGATGCAAATACGAAAGCTCTCTCGGATAACGCGGTCAGCGATAAGATTACCGTTTCCGTTCAGCCGTTTAATGGACAAGAAACAGCTGACGACACATCAAGTTCGATTCCATTATGGATGTATATAATCGGAGGAGCACTGCTGCTTGTTATTGTGGTTCTTATTGTCCTGTTGGTTAGGAAAAGGCGTCAAAACTTAGATGAAGAGGAATATGATGAAGGGTATGATGAAACGTTTGAAGCATATGAAGCGGCACAAAAAGCTCCTGTTTTAAGTGCTGAACAGCAAACAAAAAGCAATCTTGAAACGTTAGCGAAGCAAGACCCAGAAGAGTTTGCAAAACTGCTGCGAACATGGATTAGTGAGGATTAGGAGGAAAGCTAATGGTAAAGGCTATGCAAAAAAATGAGTTAACTGGAAAGCAAAAAGCAGCAATTTTGTTGATTTCTCTCGGTCCAGATGTATCAGCTTCTATCTATAAACATCTCAGTGAAGATGAAATTGAGCAACTAACGCTTGAAATTTCTTCAGTGAGAAAGTTGGAGCCGTCTCTAAAAGAAGCTGTGCTTCATGAGTTTGAACAAATAACGCTTGCTCAAAATTACCTTGAAAAAGGAGGAGTAAGCTATGCGAAACAGGTGTTAGAAAAAGCACTTGGACCAGAGCAGGCTATGATGATTATCAATCGATTAACTTCTTCTTTGCAAGTTCGTCCGTTTGACTTTGCCAGAAAAGCTGATCCTATGCAGTTGTTAAATTTTATTCAGCATGAGCATCCTCAGACGATTGCCCTTATTTTATCTTACTTAGAGCCGCCGCAGGCAGGACAAATCTTATCATCACTGCCTCAGGAAAGGCAAGCGGATATTGCAAGGCGGATTGCAACGATGGGAAGTACGTCTCCGGAAGTCATTAATGAAGTGGAGAAAATTTTAGAGAGAAAACTTTCTGCTACTGTTACCCAAGACTATACCCAAACAGGTGGTGTAGAAGCAGTAGTTGAAGTATTAAATGGAGTAGACCGAGCGACTGAAAAAATTATTATTGATACGCTTGAAATTCAAAATCCGGCATTAGCAGAAGAAATCAAACAGCGAATGTTTGTATTTGAGGATATTGTAACGCTCGATAACCGTTCTATTCAGCGTGTGATACGAGACGTAGAAAATGATGATTTATTGTTGAGCTTAAAAGTAGCAAGTGAAGAAGTGAAATCTATTATTTTTAAAAATATGTCTAGCCGTATGGTGGAAACGTTTAAAGAAGAAATGGAATTTATGGGCCCTGTGCGTTTGAAAGATGTAGAGGAAGCTCAGTCACGTATCGTTGCTGCAATTAGACGTTTAGAAGATGCTGGTGAAATTGTACTAGCTCGAGGTGGAGGAGACGATATTATTGTCTAATATCATTAAATCAACTTATACGAATAAACTTTCAGATGAAAACGCTAAGCACATTCAAGTCATTCCATTTGGTTTTCCGATACAAGATGAATTGGCAGAAGAACATCTTCAGCAAGAAAATGCACAGCACGTTATTGAACAAGCGCATAGTGAAGCTGAAATGATAAAGGTCGAGGCAGACGCTTACCGCAAACAAGCTCGAAACGAAGTTGAACGTTTGAAAAAGCAGTGGGAAGAAGAGAAGGTGCTGCTATTTCAACAAGAAAAAAAACGCGGATATGAAGAAGGGTACGAAGAAGGGCTGCTTCAAGGAAAACAAGAGTACGAACATGTATTAGCCGTATCCCGAAACATTGTTGACGAAACCAAGAACCAGTACTACGAATATATAAATCAATCTGAAGAAGTCATTTTTGAATTAGGTTTCATCCTGGCAGAAACGATTTTAAATGAGCAGCTTCAAAGAGATGAATCATTTTTATCGCTTGTTGCAAGGTCTTTAAAAGAAGTTAGAGAACATAAAGAAATCCAGCTTTTTGTTTCTCCGAAAAAATATGCATATGTATGTGAACATAAACGAGAACTGTTCGATTTACTAAACGGAGAAACCGGGCTGTTTATTTATGCAGATGAAAATCTTCAGGAAATGGATTGTGTCATCGATTCCTCTTATGGGCGTCTTGTTGCTTCTTTTGATAGTCAGTTAACGGAAATGAAGAAAAAATTAAAAGAACGTTTGTTAGAGGAGAGTAAACATGAAAGTCGCACAACTCATTTATGAAATCCCGCGCACATCTTCTTTTAAACGGTACGGGAAAGTCAGCCGAGTAGTAGGAATGATGATTGAATCTAAAGGACCTAGAACGTCAATAGGAGATGTTTGCTTTATTCATCTTAGTGAACGAGGAGATAAAATTCGTGCAGAAGTTGTTGGTTTTAACGGTGAGCACGTCGTTTTAATGCCTTATACGTCTGTTCGATATATCGGACCTGGCTGCCTAGTGGAAACAACCGAAAAACCTCTGCAGGTAAGCGTGGGGAAAGAGTTAATAGGTCAAGTGCTTGATTCCTTAGGGAATCCTTTAGATGGGTCTGAACTTTCTCATTATTTGCCGTTTGTTTTAACCGATCAAGAACCCCCTAATCCCTTAGAACGTCCGCCTATTGAACAGCCTATTGAAGTAGGTGTACGGACGATTGATAGTTTGTTAACCGTAGGTCGAGGACAGCGCATAGGTATTTTTGCAGGAAGCGGTGTTGGAAAAAGTACGCTGCTCGGGATGATTGCTCGTAATACAAAAGCAGATATTAACGTCATTGCCCTTGTAGGCGAGCGAGGAAGAGAAGTTAGAGAGTTTATTGAACGAGATCTTGGAGAGGAAGGGTTAAAGCGCTCCGTTGTAGTAGTTGCTACCTCGGATCAGCCTGCTCTACTGCGAATGAAAGCAGCATATACAGCTACTTCTATTGCTGAATACTTTCGAGATGAAGGGCTGAGCGTCATGATGATGATGGATTCTGTTACCCGTGTAGCAATGGCTCAGAGAGAAATTGGATTAGCCGTAGGTGAACCTCCCACTACCAAAGGTTATACACCATCTGTTTTTGCTAGCTTGCCAAGGCTGCTTGAACGTACAGGAACTAATCAACATGGATCTATTACTGCTTTTTACACTGTATTAGTAGACGGTGATGATATGAATGAACCTATTTCGGATACGGTGCGAGGCATTATAGACGGACATATTGTACTAGACCGGGAGCTGGCCAATAAAGGTCAATATCCGGCCATCAATGTCTTAAAAAGCGTTAGTCGCGTGATGAACCATATCGTAAGTGAACGGCATAAAGAAGCAGCTGAAAAACTGCGTTCATTAATGGCTACCTATGCTAATTCTGAAGACTTAATTAACATCGGTGCCTACAAAAGAGGATCTTCTGCTTACATTGATGAGGCAATCCACTATCATCCTGTCATTTATGCATTTTTAAAGCAAAAAACGAACGAACATCCATCATTTGAAACAAGTGTAACAAAGCTCTGTGAACTGTTTGTGAAAGGTGAGTAAATATGGCATATGAATTTAGGTTATCTAAAATAATGGCAATCAAGTCAAATGAAAAAGATGAACTGCTATCTCAATATAATCAATCCTTACAGCAGTTTGAAACAGCGGGTGAAAAGCTTTATAGAAAGTTAAAAGAAAAAGAAACGCTGATTGAACAGCATACGGGCAAAATGAAGCAGGGGCTTTCCATTTTAGAAATTACATCATTTCAGCAGTTTTTAACAAGTGCCGAACGAGTGATTGAAAGGCTGCAACAAGAGGTCATGTTTGCCAGACAGCAAATGAACTTAAAGAAACTGAAGCTAGAAGAAAAGAACATAGAAGTAAAGAAGTATGAAAAGTTAAAAAAGAGAGACTACGATTCTTATATAACAGCGGAAAAACAGTTAGAAGCGAAGCAAATGGATGAGCTGTCTTTACAGCAGTACATGCTGCATAGAAATTAGGTGAAAAACATGGCTAAACGAAAAGAATTAAGAGAAGAGTACGAAGAAGAAAATTATGAAGATGGGAAATCTTACAGTAAAAGCCAGGTGTTTTTATTTTTAATCTTTATTCCAGCGGTGTTCCTCATCTTGGCAGCTTACATTGTCCTGACACTTTTAGGCGTCAATGTGAATGATAAAGTTTCTGCTGTTACACACGCCATTCCATTTGTATCAAGTGAGCAGTCACAAAAAAATGAAAATATTCAAGAGAGTAATGAAGAAATACAAAAGCAGGTTGAGAGCCTTCAAAAGAAGCTGAGCACAAAAGAAAAGCAAGTTGCAGCTTATGAGAAAACGATCACTACAAAAGATCGTCAAATAGATGAACTAAAAATTGAAATGCGCGATATGGAAGAAAAAGCCGATGACGAAGCGAAAAAACAAAAGAACAATCGGCTGGCTAAAAAAGATGTCATTGCTACTTATGAAAATATGTCTCCTAAAAATGCAGCGCTCATTTTTGCCGAATTAAAAGAGGACAAAGCGGTGGCGATGCTTAAGCAATTCAAAGCAAGTACAAGAACGGCAATCTTAGAAAAAATGGATCCGAAAGTAGCTGCACGCTATACGACATTGTTAACAGATCAGATTGATGAATAAAAGCAGAGGTGAAAACAGTGGAAATTTCACTACGTCCAGCAGCTGCATCAAAGGTAAACTGCGATGAAAAAGCAGCTGCTAGTCAGACTCAGGGTTTTTTTGAAGAAATCGTTCAGCAGCTTAAGCAGCTAGATGTGCAGCCTTTAGCGTGCGGAGAGAAATCATGTGATGAACAAGCGGTAGATCAAGACGTCTTCAAGGCGGTTGGGTTAATGGCGATTCAGTTAAGCGAAACAGAAGATGAAGAAATTGAACCGTCTGTCTTATACGAACATCTAGCCGAAATGATCAGTAGTATTCCAAGTAGTCTAGATTTGGAACAGCCGCTTCTAAAGCTGCAGCACGTGTTAACAGAAATGCAGCATGAGCCTGTTTCATTTAAAACAGACAGTCAAGAACAATATTTGTCTTCTATTTCTAGCTTGTTGACTATATGTAAAAACACGTCGTCTGCGTTTCAAATAGAATTCGCTGAGCTGATGGGAGAACTACAAAAACCGAAGCTGCAGTCAGTGAAGCTTTCAGATTCGCAGCTTCAAGGCTTGCAGAAAGCTGCTGCTGAAAAAATAGAGAAAATTCATAAACAACCACGTGTATTAACCGATACCTTACATGAAAAGCGCTCAGCTGGTTTCTTCGCCGTTGTTCATGCGGCTCGAAAAAGTTCTGTAAGAGATAGGGCCGCTTTTCAGAACGATGAAAAAGTACCGCTTTTGAATCAGCTTCCATGGAAAAAAGATGTGGTTTTAGGTAACCCAAGTATAGATAGTGAAAGTTCTTTCACTGCTAAAACGGCCGGGGTGATGTTAGCAAATAACCCATCAGCTTTTGGAGCTGGTGAAATGCTTAAGATTCAAGAGTTTTCTATTGATCTAGGACAAGCAAACTCTCATCATCAACAGTCTGACAATCTGGTAAACGAGCTGCAAAAGGTATGGAGTAAAGCTTTGATCAGTACTGAAGAAGGAGCATCCAAGCTTTCCATTAAGTTGTTTCCAAAGCAGCTAGGTACGATTTCAATTGAAGTGTTTCAACAAGACAACGAAACGGTTGCACAAGTAGCTGCATCGTCAGCGAAAACAAAAGAGCTGTTAAATGCCGACCCTTTCAGTTTACGACAAGCTCTCGCGTCTCAGCATGTATCGGTTGCACAAGTGGATGCGGCGGACGTTCAAGCAGCTCCAGAAAGCTCTGTAACAGATATGACTGCTTTTGGTAAAAAAGAAAAAAGGCCGCAGTTTTCTATTGATTTAGGGAAAACGAAATCAGATTATGAACAGTCTAGCGATCTGGTAAACAAGCTGGAAAAAATATGGAATAAAGCTTCGATCAGTACTGAAGAGGGGGCATCCAAGCTTTTCGTTAAGTTATTGCCAAAGCAGCTAGGGACGATTTCAATTGAAGTGCTTCAACAAGAAAATGAAAGGGTTGCGCAGGTTGTAGTATCGTCAGCAAAAACAAAAGAGCTGTTAGATGCCAATCTTTTCAGAATACGGCAAGCTCTCGCGTCTCAGCATGTATCGGTTGAACAAGTGGATGTGGACGCTGTTCATACAGCTTCAGAAAGTTCTGTGAAAAATATGAATGCTTTTCCTAAAGAAGAAAAAGCACCGTTTTTTAATCAGCTTCTATGGAAAAAAGATGTGGTTGTACCCAGCGGAAGTATAGATACCAATAGCTTTTTGAAAAATAGTGAAAGTCCGGCAGATACACACACAACCGGGGCGCCAGTAGAGAATCAGCCATCATCCTTTGGAAGTGGAGAAATGCCTAAGCTTCAGCAGTTCTTTATTTATCTAGGGCAAGCAAAATCTGACTATCAGCAGTCTAGCAATTTGGTAAACGAGCTGCAAAAAATATGGAGTAAAGCTTCGCTCAGTACTGAAGAGGGAACATCCAAGCTTCTCATTAAGTTATTTCCAAAACAGCTAGGTGCGATTTCAATTGAAATGCTTCAGAAAGACAGTGAAACGGTTGCGCGAATTGTCGTATCGTCAGCAAAAACAAAAGAGTTATTGGACTCCAATCTTTCAACTTTGCGGCACGGTCTCGCGTCTCAGCATGTATCAATTGATAAAATCGATGTGCTACTGTCAGAACAAGCGATGTCGTATAACAATGAAAACGACCAGCAAAAAGAAAGACAGGACAAAGAAGCGTTTAAAAAAGAAGAGGAAGATCAAGATTCACAACAATTGGAAGAATCGGCATCCTTTCTATCTTCTTTTGAATCAGCGCTCATTAACTACAACGTATAGGTGATAACAATGACAAATGAAATTACGTCTGACTTGTATTTAAGCAATAGGGACACACAAGTGAAGCAAACGGGAAACAGCTCGCTTGGCAAAGATGACTTTTTGAAGCTTTTGATTGCTCAGCTTCAAAATCAAGATCCAATGAATCCAATGGAAGACAAAGACTTTATTGCTCAAATGGCTCAGTTTTCATCTCTTGAACAAATGACAAATATGAGCACAGCGCTCAATACGTTTGTAACGCAGTCTCAGGCTTCTCCTATTTTAAAAGGAAGCGAATTAATTGGTAAAACCGCTGCATGGTTAGATGAAGAAGGAAATAAAAAGCAAGGAGTCATTTCAACAGCATCCGTCAAAAACAATGAGGTATCGTTTACGATCAACGATGAAAATCATACGGTACTTTCGCTAAACGATATCTTAGAAGTAAGCAGTTAACCAACCAAATTTAAGGAGTGATTTTATGTTACGTTCGATGTATTCAGGAATCAGCGGCATGAAAAATTTTCAAACAAAATTAGATGTCCTAGGAAATAACATTGCCAATGTTAATACATACGGCTATAAAAAAGGACGTACAACGTTTCAAGATTTAGTAAGTCAGCAGGTAGCAGGAGCGACGGCACCGGGAGCTAACCGTGGAGGTGTTAATGCTAAACAAGTCGGGTTAGGTTCACAGATTGGCACGATTGATACAGTTCAAACGGCAGGAAGCATTCAGTCAACGGGACGTCCGCTAGATTTAGCTATTTCTGGTGACGGCTATTTTGTTGTAAATGATGGAAGCACAAATTATTACACAAGAGCAGGGAATTTTTATTTGGATAGCAGCGGTAATTTGGTAACGGGTGATGGACTGTACGTACAAAAAACTGGAGGAGGGAATATTAATATTCCTTCAACAAGTAAGAGCTACAGTATAGGAGCAAATGGGAAGGTTAATATCATAGATGCTAACGGAAATATAACTCCAAATACACCAACAATTGAACTTGCTAAATTTGCAAATAGTGAAGGACTCCAAAAGGCAGGAGGAAATTTATTTACTCAAAGCGTAAACTCAGGAAATCCTTTGCTAGGAGCTCCAGGAGCCAACGGTACAGGAACCTTCGTCTCAAGCGCCCTTGAAATGTCCAACGTTGATTTATCCGAGGAATTCACGGACATGATTGTTGCACAGCGCGGTTTTCAAGCGAATACAAGAATTATCACAACATCCGATGAAATACTGCAAGAATTAGTGAATCTAAAACGATAGGTGGGAGGAAGGAGTAGGTATTACTCCGGTTGATTATGATCACTTTAACGAAGCTAAACGGCAAAACATTTACGTTAAATGCTCTTTACATCGAGCAGGTTGAGGCATTTCCCGATACAACTATTACGCTAACAAATAACAAAAAGCTAGTGGTAAAGGATTCAGTTGAAGAAGTGAATGAGAAAGTGACGAGTTATTATCAGCGAATTAACGTATTAGGACTGCAGCAAACGACGGAGGAATAAAGTGTGTTCAAAAATAAGCTAATTAGTAAGATGATTATTATCCTGCTTTCTCTTACTTTAATAGGAAGCATTGCAGTTATTGTGACGTTAAAGTATACGGAGCAGGCCACTACTGAAAAAGGTCCATCTATCGACGATGTGATTAAAGCTTCTGTAGATGTAACGGATATTAAAACCAATTTAAAAAGCAATAACTACATCAGCATCTCCTTTAAAATTCAAATGGATAGTAAAAAAGCGGCAGCAGAGCTTCAAAAAAGAGACTTTCAAGTAAGAGACATTATTATCAAACGGCTCTCAGATATGAGTGCTCAAGATTTTGAAGGAACGCAAGGGCTCAGCACGTTAGAAACAGATATTGCAAAGCAAATTGATCAATTAATGGAAAACGGACATGTTGTTAAAATTTATACAACGTCTAAAGTGTTGCAGTAAAGAAAAAGGGAGGGAAGCTAGTGGCTGGGGATGTATTATCACAAAATGAAATTGATGCCCTGTTATCCGCGTTATCAACCGGAGAGATGGATGCAGATGAGCTAAAAAAAGAAAATAAAAAACAGCGCATTCGTACATATGATTTTAAACGCGCGCTGCGTTTTTCAAAAGATCAGATTCGCAGTTTGACGCGAATTCATGAAAATTATGCGCGTATGCTAATCAACGTCTTTTCGGCGCAGCTTCGTAACGTTGTCCAAGTGTCCGTTGTATCAGTGGATCAAATTCCGTATGAGGAGTTCATTCGCTCTGTTCCGAAAGTAACCATCTTAAATGTGATAGCTGTCCCTCCTTTAGAAGGGCATATCATTATGGAAGTCAATCCGAACATTGCTTATGCGATGCTTGACCGCTTGCTCGGGGGACAAGGTGAGAGCGGTGGGGAAATTAGTAACTTAACGGAAATTGAAACGAGCTTGGTTCGAAACTTGTTAGAGAAAACGTTAGATAGTATGAGAGAAGCTTGGAGTTCTATTGCGGAAATTGAACCTGAAACATCAGAGTTTGAAGTGAATCCTCAGTTTTTGCAGGTGATTTCACCAAATGAAATTGTCATCGTCATTTCATTAAACGTACAAATTGGAGATGAAACGGGCATGATCAATCTATGTATTCCGCACGTGACGCTTGAGCCTATCGTGTCCAAACTGTCCGTTCATTACTGGATGCAATCTTCGAAAAAAGAACCTAATGTAGAAGAGGTTGAGCAGCTAAAGGAACAAATCAATGATGCGGAATTGCAGGTTGTAGCCGAGCTAGGAAAAGCGGATATTTCAATTGAAGATTTCCTAGCATTAGATGCAGGAGATGTTATTCGACTGCAAACAAGCGTTCATAATCCGTTAACTATTTACGTCGGAGAACAGCCTAAATTTATTGCACAGCCTGGAAAAGTCAGTCGAAAAGTAGCTGTGCAAATTCTAGATGATGTTAAGAGGAGGAACGAAAGGAATGAACGATGACATGCTTTCACAAGATGAAATTGACGCGTTGTTAAAAGGAACTTCTTCACTTGACGAGTTTTCAGATCCGAATAAGTCAAGTCAAGTAGACGATTACTTTACGGAAATGGAAAAAGACGCGCTTGGCGAAATTGGAAATATTTCGTTTGGCAGTTCAGCAACAGCGCTATCGGCTTTATTGAATCAAAAAGTCGATATTACCACACCGTTTGTATCGCTCGTATATAAAGAAGAGCTGACGGATGAATTTCCAAATCCTCATGTCGCTGTGCAAGTTCAGTATACAGAAGGCTTTTCTGGTACGAATTTGTTAGTTATTAAACATGAAGATGCAGCTGTTATTTCAGATTTGATGCTTGGTGGAACGGGTGAGAATCCGACGGGAATTATGGATGAAATTAAGCTGAGTGCAGTGCAGGAAGCGATGAATCAAATGATGGGTTCTGCAGCGACGTCTATGTCTACGGTATTTCAAAAGAAAATTGATATCTCTCCGCCGAGCTTAGATATTTTAAATATTCAAAAAGGAGAAGGTACAGAGCTGATTCCACAAGATGACGTCTTTGTAAAAGTCTCTTTTAATTTGAAGGTAGGCACATTAATCGATTCGAATATTATGCAGCTTTTATCGATATCTTTTGCCAAAAGTTTGGTCGAAGAGCTCTTAGTTCCAAGCGCAGAAGGTACGGCAGCTTCTATTGAAAAAGAATCAGATCTTAACGAAAAGCAAACAGAACAGCCAGCAGCTGAATACATACAGCATGAAGAAACACAGCAGGCAGAACCTGTTCATGTACCAGTTGATGTTCAGCCAGCAGCGTTTTCAGAGTTCGAGCACGTGTCTTCTCCTCAAGGGGATTCACGAAATTTAGACATGCTGCTTGATATCCCGCTTCAAGTAACCGTGGAGCTTGGAAGGACTAAGCGAACGGTTCAAGAGATTTTAGCATTATCTTCTGGTTCAATCATTGAACTTGATAAACTAGCAGGCGAACCGGTAGATATCTTGATTAATAGCAAATTAATTGCAAAAGGTGAAGTGGTCGTCATTGACGAGAATTTTGGCGTTCGCGTAACTGATATTATTAGTCAAAGAGACCGTATTAACAAACTAAAGTAATGATTTTTAGGAGGAGTAGAGATGGGAAACCGAATTTTAATTGTAGATGATGCTGCATTCATGCGCATGATGATCAAAGATATTTTAACGAAAAACGGATATGAAGTAGTAGCGGAAGCGGCAGATGGCCAGCAGGCTGTGGAGTTATTTAAAGAGCATACACCAGATCTTGTCACAATGGATATTACGATGCCTGAAATGGACGGAATTACGGCCTTAAAAGAAATTAAAAACATAAAAAGTGATGCTAAGGTGATTATGTGTTCAGCTATGGGACAGCAAGCAATGGTGATTGATGCCATTCAAGCAGGGGCAAAAGACTTTATCGTTAAACCGTTTCAAGCAGATCGTGTAGTAGAGGCAATTTCAAAAGCAATTGGATAAACAACAGATTGGCGGGACTTTCCCGCTAATCTTACACTATGTTGAAGTAAGAGGTGGCAGACATTGCTGCGAAAGTTCGTAATTGCTGCGCTGTTGATAAGCGTATTAGCAGGATCAAATCAAATCGTCTATGCAGAAAGTGGATCTGCATCGGTAAAAGAATGTTTGGAAAAAACGGAGAAGTGTTCAGAGAGTGAGAGTGCTGATTCGAAAGAAAAAACTGAACTCCAGGGGACGCCTGCGCTTTCAGCTGGAGATATCGTGAAGATGATATTCGCGTTTTTACTTGTAATTGGTCTGCTTTTTGCGCTCTTAAAATTTGTTAATAAAAAAGGAAGGCTGCTTCAAAAAAATAAAATAGTACAAAACTTGGGCGGTACAAATGTTGGAAGCAGCAAATCTGTACAAGTAGTCAAAGTTGGAGATCAGCTTTTAATCATTGGAGTCGGTGAAAATGTGCAGCTTCTTTCAGAAATTACAGGAAAAGAGAAACAGCAGCTGCTCACGCAGTATGAGGAACAACAGAAAAACGAGGGCGAATATAAAGTCGTACTACCTTCTTTTTTAGAAAAATTGACTTCTAAAAAAGAAGAGAAATCTAGTCATTCTTTTCAGCAGCTTTTTCAGCGAGAAATGAATGAAATGAAAATAAAAAGGCAAAACGCACTGAAAGAGTTAGAAAGGAACAAAAAGAACGATGAATGAAGTGATGAATCTCTTTAACTCGAGCAGTCCTACAAATGTTTCAACTTCTGTCCAGCTTTTGCTGCTGCTGACGGTGTTTTCGGTAGCTCCTGGAATTTTAATCATGATGACCTGCTTTACACGAATTGTCATTGTGCTTTCATTTGTACGTACGTCGCTTGGGACACAGCAAATGCCTCCTAATCAAATATTAGTTGGGTTATCGCTGTTTTTAACATTTTTTATTATGGCGCCAACTTTTTCTCAGGTAAATGAACAGGCGCTTCAGCCCCTTTTAAAAGAAAAAATCACGTTGAATCAAGCCTATAAAAAAGCAGCTGAACCAATGAAAGAATTTATGAGTGCTCATACAAGACAAAAAGATTTAGCTCTTTTTTTAGAATATGCGGATATAGATAAACCATCCTCTGTTCAAGATATTCCCTTAACTGCGCTCGTTCCAGCTTATGCGATCAGTGAGCTAAAGACGGCATTTCAAATTGGATTTATGATTTTTATTCCTTTTCTCATTATCGATATGATTATAGCAAGCGTGCTGATGTCTATGGGAATGATGATGCTTCCTCCCGTTATGATTTCGCTCCCGTTTAAAATTTTACTATTTGTACTGGTTGACGGCTGGAATTTAGTTGTTAAATCATTATTAATAAGTTTTCAATAGGTGGTAGACAATGAATGGAGAATTTGTCATTTCGTTAGCAGAAAAAGGCGTGTATACGATTTTAATTGTATCTGGTCCTTTATTACTGCTGGCCCTTGTAGTCGGGCTCATTATTAGTATTTTTCAAGCAACTACCCAAATTCAAGAGCAAACTCTTGCTTTTGTTCCTAAGATTGTAGCGGTCTTAGTAGGGATTGTATTTTTTGGTCCGTGGATGTTATCGAAAATGATTTCATTTACATATGAAATTTTTTCAAATCTGTATCGGTACGTAGGATAGCTATGAGTCAGTTGATCTTATCCTATCCCGCGTTTTTACTAGTATTAGTGCGGGTAACGTCTTTTTTTATCACGGTTCCGCTATTTTCATACAAAACGATTCCTGCAGTTCATAAGGTAGGTTTGTCTGCCTCGCTATCCGTCATTATTGCGACAACGATTGATTTACCCGTCGTTTCGTTAGATGCACAGTTTGTACTTTTAGTAGTAAAAGAATGTGCTGTTGGGTTGTTTATTGGTTTGACTGCGTATGTATTTATTATGGCTATTCAAATTGCCGGAGGTCTCATCGATTTTCAAATTGGGTTTGCCATTGCCAATGTAATAGACCCGCAGACAGGGGCGCAAAGTCCGATACTAGGTCAATATTTATATGTATTTGCTCTTCTATTTTTATTATCGACCAATGGACATCATTTATTAATAGATGGCATTTATAATAGTTATTTAATTATTCCGTTAGACAAAGTAGCTTTCCCTGTTGGAAGCCAAGCATTTGCTACACACATCATAACTGTTTTTTCATCGATGTTTTTAGTAGCTGTTCAAATGTCTTTGCCTTTGGTTGGTTCATTATTTTTAGTCGATATCGCGCTTGGCATCGTTGCGAGAACGGTTCCGCAGTTAAATATTTTCGTAGTGGGATTTCCCGTGAAAATCATCGTTGCCTTTATTTTACTAATGGCAGTGATGGGGAGCATGTTTTATATGATGCAAATCATATTTGAACAAATGATAGAAGCGATGCGCGCGATGATCCGCATATTAGGAGGGGGGTAGCTTTGTTTTTAGTAAAAGTTGATTTGCAATTTTTTGCAGGAGAAAAAACGGAAAAAGCTACACCTAAAAAAAAGCAGGACTCTCGAAAAAAAGGACAGGTAGCTAAAAGTCAAGACGTTACCACTGCGCTCATTCTTTTAATGGTTTTTCTTTATTTTTTGTTTGGAGCCAAACAATTTTTACAGCAAATGATGAAGCTGTTAAGAGAAGCTTTTCAAACGTATATGCTTGAGGAAGTGACGGCAGAGCGCGTATTTGCGATGTTTAAGCATCTTCTTCCTTCAATTGCTCTTGCAGCGGGTCCTGTCATGCTCGCAGCTTTTGTTGCTGCGCTCGGAGCGAATTATATGCAGGTTGGCATTCTTTTTTCCACGGAGTCCCTTCAGCCTAAGTTAGAAAAGATTAACCCTATTAGCGGAGCCAAACGGATTTTTGCCGTGAGAGCGCTGGTAGAACTAATCAAGTCAACGCTGAAAATTATGTGTATCGGAGCCGTCACGTTTTTTATCTTATGGATTCACATAGAAGATGTATTAAATTTATCTCAAAAAAGTATAGGGGACTCGCTGGTTGTTCTGTCTAAGCTTGTTTTTCAAATGGGGCTTGCAGCCTCGCTTATGCTTTTATTTTTATCGCTGCTTGATTATTTGTACCAAAAGTTTGATTTCGAGAAAAATATCCGAATGTCAAAGCAAGATATCAAAGATGAACATAAAAACATTGAAGGAGATCCTCTAATCAAATCAAAAATAAAGCAAAAGCAGCGGGAAATGGCAATGTCTCGCATGATGCAAGAAGTTCCAAAAGCAGATGTCGTCATTACAAACCCTACTCATTATGCCATTGCTTTAAAATATGATGAAGAAAAAATGGATGCTCCCTATGTTGTAGCCAGCGGCGTAGATTTTATTGCTCAAAAGATTAAAGGAATTGCCAAAAGTCATGAAATTATCATGGTAGAGAACCGCCCGCTGGCAAGAGCGCTTTTTGATCAAACCAAAGTAGGGGATGCGGTTCCAGAAGAGTTTTTTAAAGCGGTGGCTGAAATATTAGCTTACGTATACCGCATTCAAAATAAAATGTAACGTTAAGCTATTGTAAGGAGAGAAAAATTAATGTCTGCAAGAGAACTGCCAGTTGTTATAGGTGTTGTACTCATTATCGTTATGCTTGTTATTCCGTTGCCTTCATGGTTATTAAGTATTTTAATCATGATTAACATTTCTCTTGCGCTGCTTGTACTGCTCGTTTCCATGAATATGAAAGAACCTTTAGAGCTATCGGTGTTTCCGTCTTTGCTACTGGTCCTTACGCTGTTTCGATTAGGTTTGAACGTATCGACAACACGTTCCATTTTAGGAACAGGAGAAGCAGGCGGAGTAGTGGAAACATTTGGCCACTTCGTGATTGGAGGAAATCCGTTAGTGGGGTTTGTTGTCTTCATTATTTTAATTATCATTCAGTTTCTTGTTATCACAAAAGGAGCGGAGCGTGTTTCTGAAGTAGCCGCACGTTTTACCTTGGATGCGATGCCAGGGAAACAAATGAGCATTGATGCGGATTTAAATGCAGGTATGATTTCAGAAAAACAAGCAATTGACCGCCGTGAAAAAATTCAGCGCGAAGCAGATTTTTACGGAGCAATGGATGGAGCTAGTAAATTCGTCAAAGGTGATGCCATTGCAGGGATTGTCATTACCCTTATTAACATCTTGTTTGGAATTATTATCGGCATGCTGCAAATGGGAATGTCCATCACTGAAGCATCCCAAACCTTTACTTTGTTAACAGTAGGCGATGGATTAGTGAGTCAAATTCCAGCCCTCATGATTTCAACAGCGACGGGGATTATCGTCACGAGAGCTGCTTCAACAGGCAATTTGAGCGAAGATATTACACGGCAGCTGTTTGCTTTTCCCGTTGTGCTTTATGTAACTGGGGGAACAATTGCGGCTCTTGGTTTAATCACGCCAATTAATGATGTCATTACAATGCCTATTGCTATTTTATTAGGAGTGGGAGGCTATTATTTGTCTCAGGCTAAAAATCAGGCGGTTCGTGAAGAAATGGCGCCTACTGAAGAAGAGCTAGAAGACAATGAGATGAAAAGTCCAGAGAGTGTTGTCAATCTATTAAGCGTTGATCCGATTGAATTTGAATTTGGGTATGCATTAATTCCGCTTGCTGATGCGAATCAAGGAGGCGATTTGCTTGATCGAATTGTCATGATTAGGCGCCAGCTGGCACTTGAGCTAGGGTTAGTCATTCCGGTTGTTCGCATCAGAGATAACATTCAGCTTCAGCCCAACGAATACTGTCTTAAAATAAAGGGCAATGAAGTGGCAAAAGGGGAGCTGCTGCTCGATCACTACTTAGCAATCAGTCCGGGAATGGATGATGATTTGATTGAGGGAATTGATACGTTAGAACCGGCTTTTAAAATGCCTGCGAAATGGATTAGCGAGTCGGTGAAGGAGCAGGCTGAGATGTTCGGGTATACCGTTGTGGACCCTCCGTCGGTTGTGTCTACGCACATAACAGAAGTTATAAAATCGTATGCGCATGAGCTGATTGGAAGGCAGGAGACAAAGCAGCTAATTGATCACACAAAAGAAACGTATCCTATTTTAATTGAGGAAGTAACGCCTAATCCGCTTTCTGTTGGAGACATTCAAAGGGTACTGGCAAAACTTTTAAAAGAAAGCGTCTCAATTCGAAATTTACCCGTTATTTTTGAGGTGCTGGCCGACTACGGAAAAATGACGTCAGACACCGATTTGTTAACTGAATATGTCCGGCAAGGGCTCGCAAGACAAATTACCAGTCAATACACGGTCCAAGAAGGTCTGCTTCGAGTTCTTACCCTTTCAGGAAAAGTTGAAAAAACGATGGCTGAAGCTGTTCAACAAACGGAGCATGGGAATTATTTATCACTAGACCCTAACGTTTCACAAGCTATTGTGGAAAGTATAGCTAAGCAAATAGAAACACTTTCTTTTCAAGAACAGTCTCCAATTGTGTTATGTTCTCCTGCGGTGAGGATGTACGTGCGCCAAATCACTGAGCGGTATTTTACCCATATGGCGGTTTTATCATATAACGAGCTAGAAGCAAATGTTGAAGTTCAAAGTGTTGGAGTGGTGGATATCTGATGAAAGTAAAAAAATACGTAGTAGCATCTATGCCGCAAGCTATGAAAGCCATTCGTTCAGATTTAGGGGAGGAAGCGGTTATTTTACATTCAAAACAAATTCGAACAGGAGGTTTTCTTGGCTTATTTACTAAGGCGAAAATAGAAGTATTGGCAGCTGTCGATTCCGTAGAAAAGCTGAGCGTAAAGAAGAACTTAGCACCGCCAGAACCCAGTATGAAAGATAATCAATTTTTTATGAAGCAGCAGCTCAGTGAGTTAAATACTCTTGTCTCACAAATGAGTCAAATGCCAAAGGTTTCTTCAGGTTCATATCCGAAAGCAGTGGAAGATGTGCTTGCCTATTTGCATTTGCAAGAAATAGACGAAGCTATTTTAGAAAACTTGGAGGCTCCTATGCTAGAGTACTACTACTTACATCGCCCTGACTCAAACCAACTCATGAAGTGGACGAAAAGCTGGCTTGTCAATCAGTTTAAAGCAAGTGAATGGAGCGGTCCTTTTAAAAAATATGTAAGTGTAGTAGGGCCAACAGGTGTCGGTAAAACAACCACTCTTGCTAAATTGGCCGCAAAGTGTGTCTTGGAACAAAATCAAAAAATAGCATTTATCACAACGGACACCTATAGAATTTCAGCGATTGAGCAGCTTAAGACGTACGCTTCGATCTTGAATGCGCCTTTAACGATTTGTTATAACGGAGCAGATTTTAAAAAAGCGTTGCTGGAAACAGAAGCATACGATGTGATTTTTATTGACACAGCAGGCCGTAACTTTTTAGAACCGCAATACGTAAATGATTTAAAGAAAATTATTACGTTTCAAGAAGATTTGCAAACGTTTCTTGTTTTAGCCCTAACGTCAAAAGTATCAGATATGAAAGCTGTATATGAACGTTTTGCTAGTCTGCCTGTTGATCACTTGATTTTTACGAAGCAAGATGAAACCACCCGCAAAGGCTCACTTTTAAATATGTTATATCATTACGGCCAGCGAGCTGCTTTTACAACAAACGGGCAGGATGTACCAGAAGATGTTTCGTCATTTAAAATAGAAGAGTTTATCGACGATGTGTTTGGAGATTGGAAAGATGAATGATCAAGCAGCAGTTTTAAGAGAAAAAGTGTTAAAGAAGCATCAAAACTCTTTAAGGAATTGTAAAACAATAGCCGTGTTAAGTGGAAAAGGAGGAGTTGGAAAGTCGAATCTATCCTTAAACTTATCTCTTGCGCTAACGAAAAAAAAGCAAAGAGTTCTTCTTTTTGACATGGATATAGGGATGGGAAATATTGATATTTTGATTGGACAAACTGCTTCCTATACGATGGTTGATTTGCTAGAAAAAAAGCTTTCCATCCAGCAAATTATTAAAAAAGGTCCTCAAGATTTAGCTTATGTGGCTGGTGGAACAGGGGTTTCCTCTGTATTTGAATGGTCTCCATCAGACCTTGCTCATTTAATACAAGAATTGAGTTCTTTAACAAATCAATACGATTATATGATTTTTGATATGGGAGCGGGCATGTCAGAAAGTGTGCTTAAGTTTTTAAAAGCTGTAGATGAAATGATCGTGGTCACAACACCCGAACCTACATCTATCACAGATGCCTACGCTGCTATTAAGCTAGCAGCTTCCTATTCTGTATCAGCACCGGTTCGTCTTATTATTAACAAGACGCTTTCTGACAAAGAAGGAAATGAGACGTATGAACGATTTAACCGAGCTGTTCAGCAGTTTTTGAACATATCTATTTCTCTATTAGGTATTGTGCCAAACAATCAAGCTGTCCAAAAAGCGGTCAATCGCCAAATGCCTTTTTTGCTTCAAAACCCAGCATCTAAAGCGAGTATATCACTAATAGAAATGGTGAATATGCTTATTCCTCAAGACAATAGGACAACGGCTAAAACCGAGGGAATGTTTATTCGGCGCCTCAAACGATTTTTTCTTGAAAGGTAGGAAATTAGAGTGAATGAAATAAAGGTGCTCATTGTGGATGATTCTGCATTTATGCGAAAGTTAATCGGCGATTTTTTAGCATGTGACAGTCGTTTTCACGTTGTGGGTACAGCACGTAACGGTGAAGAAGGGTTAAAAAAAGCGCTCAAGCTGTCGCCAGACGTTGTGACACTTGATATCGAAATGCCCAAAATGAATGGCTTAGATATGTTAAAACAGCTCATGCGTGTGAAGCCTCTTCCTGTTGTCATGTTATCGAGTACAACAATAGAAGGTGCTGAAAATACGCTGACCGCTATGCAGTACGGCGCAGTTGATTTTGTTGCTAAACCTTCGGGAGCTATTTCGCTTGACTTACATAAAGTGAAAGATGAGCTCATCTCTAAACTATTGCTGGCTAGTAAAGCCAACATATCTTCAAGCAGTCATCAGCACATGCAAAAAAGCAGTGTATATAACCTCCCGGCAGGGACGAAGGTGAACAAAATGATTTGTATTGGTACTTCTACTGGAGGGCCGCGTGCGCTGCAAGAAGTATTATCAACTGTTTCAAAAGATATAAGTGCACCCATTTTTATTGTGCAGCATATGCCTCCAAATTTCACAAAATCATTAGCGGTTAGACTAAATCAGCTAGCTGATATTGAAGTGAAAGAAGCAAAAGACAATGAAAACGTTCGCTCAGGATGTGCTTATATTGCTCCTGGAGGTTTTCATATGACGGTTGTAGAGAAAAAAGGACAGCTCAGCATTTGTCTAGACACTTCTTCACCTATAAAAGGACATCGCCCCTCAGTGGATCGATTGTTTCAGTCGATTAGTAAAATTTCAGGTTATCAAAAACTTGCTATTGTGTTGACGGGAATGGGGGCGGATGGAACGGAAGGCATTATTAATTTAAAGAAAAATAAAGACGCGCTTATATTGGCTGAATCTGAAGAAACAGCTGTCATTTATGGAATGCCCAAATCAGCTGTTTCTACAAAGCTTGTTGATTATATTGAACCGCTGCGAAACGTTGGAAGCTTTATTTCTCGCTACGCACAGAAATAGGAGGGAAAGTTACGATGGATATGAATCAATATCTAGAAGTGTTTATTGAAGAAAGCAAGGAACATCTTCAAAACGTTAATGACCAGCTAATGCGTTTTGAAAAAAAAACCGATGATCTTGGCTATGTAAACGAAATTTTTCGGTCTGCTCATACGTTAAAAGGTATGTCTGCAACAATGGGGTTTGATGATTTAGCACAATTAACTCACAAAATGGAAAACGTGTTAGATGCCGTTCGAAATCATCAAATCGACGCGCACACGGAAGTTCTTGATGCTTTGTTTCAATCAGTCGATGCGCTAGAAATAATGGTTCAATCTATTTCTGAAGGCGGCAATGGTCAGCTTGATGTCAAATTGCTTGTTCAAAAGCTGCAGCGTATTGTAGCAGAGGAACCCGCAGCAGAGCATGCGGCTTCTTCTATTGAGTATGATGAATTCGTACAAACGCTGCTCAGTCAAACAGCAGATCAAGGGTTTAATACGTTTGAAATAACCGTACAGCTCGAGCGCACCTGTCTGTTAAAAGCTGCGCGTGCGTATATGGTATTTGATGTGTTAGAGCAAGCAGGAGACGTCATTAAGTCAGTACCAACCGTTCAAGATATCGAACAAGAAAAATTTGAATCATCTTTTATCGTTATATTAGTAACGACCGAATCGCAAGAAAAGCTGCAGGCGAGCATTATGGAAGTCTCTGAAGTAGAAAGCGTGAAACTTGCTGCGGTCCCCATAAAAAAGGAGACAGAAACGGAGAAGCCGGTTTCACAAGAAGCAGCAGCAGCCATACAGGAAGTTACTGTGTCCGCACCTTTTAAACGGCCTGTTGAAGAGAAAAGACAGGCCTCAAATAACAAGACGATTCGAGTCAATATTGACCGTTTGGACAGTCTCATGAACTTGTTTGAAGAACTAGTTATTGATAGAGGCAGGTTAGAACAAATATCAAAAGAATTGAATAACAGCGAGTTAGACGAAACGGTAGAGCGGATGTCCCGTATTTCTGGAGATTTGCAAACGATTATTTTAAATATGCGTATGGTGCCTGTAGAAACCGTTTTTAATCGGTTTCCTCGTATGGTGAGACAGCTTTCAAAAGATTTAGGGAAACAAATTGAACTTCAAATTGTCGGAGCCGACACAGAGCTAGACCGAACCGTCATTGATGAAATTGGAGATCCGCTTGTTCACTTATTAAGAAATGCCGTTGACCATGGAATTGAAATGCCTCAAGTGCGCTTAAAGAACGGAAAGAATGAAAAGGGAACGATTCGCCTTAAAGCTTATCATAGCGGAAATCATGTCTTTATTGATTTAGAAGATGACGGGGCGGGCATCAATCGTGAAAAGATACTGCAAAAAGCGTTAGATCGAGGAATTATCGATGGAAAAACAGCTGAAACGCTGACGGATAAACAAGTGTACGAGCTCATTTTTGCTTCGGGCTTTTCGACGGCTGAACAAATTTCAGATGTTTCCGGACGAGGAGTAGGTTTAGATGTCGTGAAAAACACGATTGAATCTCTAGGGGGTTCTGTAACGATCGATTCTAATGAAGGGTACGGTTCGCGTTTTTCTATTCAGCTGCCGCTCACTTTGTCTATCATTTCTGCTTTACTCGTGCAAATGAGTGAAGAGCGCTATGCCTTGCCGCTTTCTTCAATTATTGAAACAGCTATTGTTCAGCCGAAAGAGGTCATGCACGTACACGGTCAAAAGGTTATTGACTTTCGAGGAGCTATTATTCCTCTTGTTGATTTAAAAGAACTATTTACTGTGCCTAACTCGGTACAAGGGGATCATTATTCAGTCGTTATTGTGAAAAAAGGAGAAAAGACCGCCGGGCTAATTGTTGATTCTTTTATCGGTCAGCAGGAAATCGTTTTAAAATCTTTAGGTCATTATCTGCCCGGTGTATTTGCTATTTCAGGAGCCACGATTTTAGGCGATGGACAAGTAGCACTTATCATTGATTGCAACGCTTTGATTAAATAACAAACACTGTAAAAGGAAAGGGAGAAATGCATGAAAATTATTGTGTTTCAATTAGAGGACGAGGAGTACGGAATTTCAGTAGAAGAAGTGCAATCGATTGAAAAGATTCAGCACATAACACGTGTTCCTGGAGTAAAAGAATATGTAAAAGGTGTTATTAATCTTCGCGGTGTTATTACACCGATTATTGATTTGCGCACTCGTTTTAACTTACAAGAACAGCTTAACCATGAGCTGACACGTATTATTATGGTTCGTCTTAATGATATAGAAGCAGGTTTGATTGTCGATGCGGCAAATGATGTGGTGGATATTGATGAAAAAACGATTGCTTCAGTACCTGAAACAGTTGAAGGAACAGCTGTAGAATACTTGAACGGAGTCGTTAAAGTAGATAGCCGTTTAATTGTTCTTCTCAATTTACCTCAAGTGCTCTCTTTAGAAGACCACCTCCAGTGAGCCAAACGAATAATGGATATCAGGCTGAAGGTTCTAGGAGTTGAAGAATCGTGAGAGATGATAAACAAGTGATTAAGGTAGGAATTGCCGAGATGAATGTTACACATGCACCCGCAGTGCTTCGAACAGCGGGATTAGGGTCATGTGTAGGAGTTATCATTTATGACTCTGTTCACTCAGTAGCTGGGCTCGCTCATGTGATGCTTCCGGATTCAAACGGGGCTAAATGTCCTTTTAATCGAGCTAAATATGCAGATACAGCCGTTTTTGATTTGATAAATATGTTGATTAAACAAGGCGCACATAGAAGATTATTAAAAGCAAAAATAGCAGGGGGCGCACAGATGTTTCAATTTGAACCAAGAAATGATGTGATGCGAATTGGCCTTCGAAATGTTCAAGCAGTGGAGAGAGAGCTGCATAGAAACAGTGTAGAAATTGCGGCAAAAGCTATAGGAGGACACAACGGACGCACAATTGAATTTGATCCCCAAACGGCTATTTTAAAGGTTCGTACGATTAATGAAGGAATAAAAACGATATAAAGCGCGCTCTGACCGTTGACCGTTTAATAGCGCTATAAAAAGGAGTTGAAAGACCCTTGAAAAGTATACAAGAAGTTGAAGAACATAAAATTTGGCAGGAATGGATAGAGACGAGAGACTCATATGCGGGAAACATGCTTGTTAAAAAGTATATGCCGCTTGTTAACTATCATGTTCAGCGGATTAGCGTGGGGTTGCCAAAGAATATTCATAAAGAAGAGCTTCGTAGTTTAGGGTTAATCGGCCTTTACGATGCTTTGGAAAAGTTTGATTACGGTAGAGACTTAAAGTTTGATACATATGCGTCTTTTCGAATTCGAGGGGCGATAATAGACGGGCTTCGTAAAGAAGATTGGTTATCAAGAAGCGCAAGGGAAAAGACGAAAAAGATTGAGCAAGCAACAGAAGCACTTGAACAAAGATACTTGCGCAGAGTTGCACCAAGTGAGGTTGCAAAAGAAGTAGGCATGACAGAAGCAGATGTTGTTCATACAATGAATGAAGGCTTCTTAGCTAACGTTTTGTCAATGGAAGAACAGCCAAAAGAGTATGAAGATGGAGAGCAAAAATACACGATTAAAGATGAAAAAACGCGCTCCCCTGAAGAGGAGCTAATTAACGACGAACGATATCAAGAGCTCGCTGAAGTTATTGAGCAGCTAAATGAAAAAGAGCAGCTTGTTGTTTCATTATTCTATAAAGAAGAGTTGACTTTCACGGAGATCGCGCAGCTGTTAGGGCTATCCACTTCACGCATTTCTCAAATTCATTCGAAAGCGCTGTTTAAAATGCGTACGAGTTTAAGCAAAATAATTTAGTGAAGAGGTAAAAGGATGGGGTTTTTACTCACAGTTAGTTTTTTAATTCATGGTCTATCACTGCTTTGCATTATTCTTTTATATATGCAAGTGACCAAAGTGAAAAGGATTGAAAGCTTGCACCAGCAAAATATAAATAAAATGGAAGCTGCAATGAGTTCATATCTCGCTGAATTTCAGGAACAAAACGAACAGTTTTTACGACAGCTTCGTGAGCGTTCAACTTCGCTTTCTTCCGAAATGGAAGAAAACAGCGCGAAATCAC
Source organism: Priestia sp. SIMBA_032 (assembly GCF_046535215.1). NCBI lineage: Bacteria > Bacillati > Bacillota > Bacilli > Caryophanales > Bacillaceae > Priestia > Priestia sp. SIMBA_032. The sequence continues at coordinate 713,202 of NZ_JAWRXD010000002.1, forward strand.
CTTTGGTAGATGAAGAAGACGTGCCTGTTCAAAGGGTGGATCTAAAAAGTGAGCCTTCTCAGTCGCTGCATGAACTTCTCTCTATAGAAGAAAATCAGAAACATATAAGCACATCTTTTGATGAATTAACTACAGACCAAATTCAAGATTTGTCAGGTGAAGAGATAAAAGAATTTTCCGTTTATTTAAAGGAAAAAGGTTTAACAATTGAAGAAATTGCAAAACATTTACACAGAGGGAAAACTGAAATTGAATTATTATTGAAATTTCATCAATAAACTTAATGAAACGCTTGCTTGTGAAAAAAGAGTGTGCTATATTAGTTTTTGGTGTTATTACACACGCTTGTTGATTCGGTTGATGGTGCTACTTTTTGTAGTTTCGGCTGAAGATGATATAAGCGGAGGAGACTTAAAACCATTAGGAGGAAAAACACATGTCAGTAATTTCAATGAAACAATTACTAGAAGCTGGTGTACATTTCGGTCACCAAACTCGCCGTTGGAACCCAAAGATGAAGAAATATATCTTCACTGAGCGTAACGGCATCTACATTATCGATCTTCAAAAAACAGTTAAGAAAGTAGAAGAAGCGTACAAATTCGTTAAAGAATTAGCTGCAGACGGCGGTACTGTTTTATTCGTAGGTACGAAAAAACAAGCTCAAGATTCTGTTAAAGAAGAAGCAGCTCGCGCTGGTATGTACTTTGTTAACCAACGTTGGTTAGGTGGTACATTAACTAACTTCTCAACTATCCAAAAACGTATCAAACGTTTAAAAGATATCGAAAAAATGCAAGAAGACGGTACTTTCGAAGTACTACCTAAGAAAGAAGTAGTTCAACTTAAAAAAGAGTTAGAGCGTCTTGAAAAATTCTTAGGCGGCATTAAAGATATGAAACAACTTCCAGATGCATTATTCATCATTGACCCTCGTAAAGAGCGTATTGCAGTAGCGGAAGCTAAAAAATTACACATTCCAATCGTTGGTATCGTAGACACTAACTGTGATCCAGACGAAATTGATTATGTAATCCCTGCAAACGATGATGCAATTCGTGCTGTTAAACTTTTAACTTCTAAAGTTGCTGATGCTATTCTAGAAGCTAAACAAGGTGAAGAAACAGCAGTTGAAACTGAAACAACTACTGCTTAATTCCGTGAAAGGTGATAAGAGGGAATAGCCTTTTATCACCTTTTTTTGAAAAGATTTAACCCATTTATATACATTAATTACATACCCAAACAAGGAGGCTACACATTATGGCAATTACTGCTCAAATGGTAAAAGAACTACGTGAAAAAACAGGCGCTGGTATGATGGATTGTAAAAAAGCGTTAACTGAAACTAACGGTGATATGGAGCAAGCAATCGATTTCTTACGTGAAAAAGGTATTGCAAAAGCTGCTAAAAAATCAGACCGTATTGCTGCTGAAGGTCTAACTTACATCGAAACTCAAGGTAACGAAGCTGTTATCTTAGAAGTTAACTCTGAAACTGATTTCGTTGCGAAAAACGAAGGTTTCCAAAAATTAACAAAAGAATTAGCTGCTCACATCTTAGCTAACAAACCAGCTGATGCTGCTGAAGCTGCTACTCAAAAAATGGAAAACGGTGCAACTGTTGAAGAACACATCAACTCTGCAATCGCTACAATCGGAGAAAAATTATCTCTACGTCGTTTCGCTGTAGCAACAAAAACTGATGCTGATGCATTTGGTGCTTACCTACATGCTGGCGGACGTATCGGTGTGTTAACAGTATTATCTGGTACAACTGAAGAAGCTGTTGCAAAAGACGTTGCTATGCACATCGCTGCAATCAACCCTAAATACATCTCTCGTGACCAAGTTTCTGCTGAAGAAACTGAGCGTGAGCGCGAAGTATTAACTCAACAAGCATTAAACGAAGGCAAACCAGAAAAAATCGTTGCAAAAATGGTTGAAGGTCGCCTTGGCAAATTCTTCGAAGATATTTGCTTACTAGATCAAACATTTGTTAAAAATCCTGATCAAAAAGTACGTCAGTTCGTTGAGAGCAAAGGCGCTACTGTTGAAAGCTTCGTTCGTTTTGAAGTAGGAGAAGGTATTGAGAAACGTCAAGACAACTTCGCTGAAGAAGTAATGAACCAAGTTAAAAAGTAAGGGTTTGACCGTATAGGGAACACTGTGTGTTCCCTTTTTTACAAAAGAGATCTCACCGTTAACGATGGAGGTAAGCATGAGTCAAGCAAAATATAATCGTATTGTATTAAAGTTAAGTGGAGAAGCATTAGCTGGTGAAGATGGTTTTGGTATTAACCCATCCATCATCAAATCTGTTGCTGAACAAGTAAAAGCCGTTTATGAATTAGGTGTGGAAATTGCTGTAGTCGTTGGTGGCGGAAACATTTGGCGTGGTAAAATTGGTAGTGAAATGGGTATGGATCGTGCAGCTGCTGATTATATGGGAATGCTAGCAACAGTAATGAACTCGCTGGCTCTTCAAGATAGCTTAGAGAACATTGGTGTGCAAACACGAGTTCAGACTTCTATCGAGATGAGACAAGTAGCAGAGCCTTATATTAGAAGAAAAGCTGTTCGACATCTTGAGAAAAAACGCGTTGTTATTTTCGCTGCGGGTACAGGAAACCCTTATTTCTCTACAGATACAACAGCAGCTTTGCGTGCAGCTGAAATCGAAGCTGACGTTATCTTAATGGCTAAAAACAACGTAGATGGCGTTTATAATGCAGATCCTAAGCTTGTACCTGATGCTGTAAAATATGAAACATTAACATATATTGATGTTTTAAAAGATGGACTAGCTGTTATGGATTCTACAGCTTCTTCATTATGTATGGACAACGATATTCCGCTAATTGTTTTCTCAATTACGGAAGAAGGCAATATTAAACGTGCCGTTACAGGCGAAAACATTGGAACAATTGTAAAGGGGAAATAAACATGCCAAAACAAGTGTTGCAAAACGCAAAAGAAAGAATGGAAAAAGCAATTCAATCATTTAGCCGCGAACTAGCATCAATTCGCGCTGGACGTGCAAGTGCGTCACTTCTTGATCGCGTAACGGTAGAATACTACGGTGCACCAACACCGATTAACCAATTGGCGCAAGTAAGTGTACCGGAAGCTCGTATGCTTGTTATTCAGCCTTATGACAAATCACAAATTGGTGAAGTTGAAAAAGCTATTTTAAAATCTGATTTAGGATTAACACCTACAAGCGATGGAACTATTATCCGTTTATCGATTCCTGCTTTAACGGAAGAGCGTCGTCGTGAGTTAGTGAAAATGGTGAAAAAATATGCTGAAGAAGCAAAAGTAGCGGTTCGTAACGTACGCCGTGATGCAAACGATGATTTTAAAAAGTTAGAGAAAAAAGGTGAAATTACTGAAGACGATTTACGCGGCTACAGTGATGACATTCAAAAACTAACGGATGATCATATCGTAAAAGTGGATAAAGTGGCAAAAGATAAAGAAGAAGAAATTATGGCAGTTTAAGTCATTTCAAGGTAAAATATATTGTAAAAGACCCTCTATTGTTTACAGGGGGTTTTTTTGTTAATAATGTGTAGTAAGAAAAAACTCACATAAGCTATACGTTTATGTGAGAGCGTACAACGGGGGACCTTTGCATGTTAAGAAAATTTCAAGCATGGAAGAAAAGTCAAGATTTAAATACACTGTCTTTGTCAGAACGAAAAGATCAAGTGAAACAGCACCCTGTTCCTGAACATATTGCAATTATTATGGATGGGAACGGTCGTTGGGCGCAAAAACGAGCTCTTCCTCGCATGATGGGCCATCATGAAGGAATGAAAGTAGTGCGTCATGTGACCAGACTGGCCAATGAATTAGGTGTTAAAGTATTAACGTTATATGCATTTTCCACTGAAAATTGGAAGCGCCCCAAAACTGAAGTTGAGTTTTTAATGAAATTGCCAGAGGAATTTTTAACAACCTTTTTGCCTGAGCTAATTGAAAAAAATGTGCAAGTTCGTATTATGGGAGATAAAAGTGAACTCCCTGCCCATACGATTCGAGCCGTGGATAAGGCAATTGAAAAAACAAAGCATAACACGGGGATGATTTTAAACTTCGCGCTTAATTACGGTAGCCGTCACGAAATTGTGGGCGCTATTCGGTCATTGGCAGAAGATGTAGAACAGGGAAAAGTGGCTTCCTCTTCTATTTCAGAAAATTTATTTTCTTCCTATTTAATGAGCAAAAGCCTTCCAGATCCGGATTTGCTTATTCGCACAAGTGGCGAGCTTCGCTTAAGTAACTTTATGCTTTGGCAGCTAGCGTACACAGAGTTTTGGTTTACAAAAGTATTATGGCCAGATTTTAAAGAAAATCATTTAATCGAAGCAGTCGAGGCGTTCCAAAAGCGCGGTCGCCGCTTTGGTGGTGTATAAGAAGGTGTGGAAAACAAGATGAAACAGCGCATTATCACCGCGATTGTAGCACTTGCGGTATTTGTGCCGATTGTTTTAATTGGAGGGTTACCTTTTACCCTTATCATGTATGTAATTGGAACAGTTGGTGTAATTGAGCTTTTAAAAATGAAACATTTGAAAGCAATGTCTTTTCCAAGTATCATTAGTATATTACTAACTTGGGTGTTTTTGCTGCCAAACGGAAGAGATGTTGCATTTCAATTCTTAAGTGAACATAAGATAGAAGTAGCGCTTGCTGCTGTCCTTCTTTTATTAATGTACACGGTTGTAGTTAAAAATAAATTTACCTTCGATGACGTTGGATTTATTTTATTAACGACAGTATATGTTGGCTTTGGCTTTCATTATTTTATCGAGGTTCGTCAAGAGTTCGGCTTAGCTTATTTGTTCTTTGCTTTTCTTATTATTTGGGCGACGGATTCCGGAGCTTATTTTATTGGACGAGCAATGGGGAAACGAAAGCTATGGCCGGAAATCAGTCCCAATAAAACAATTGAAGGTTTTGTTGGTGGCGTCGTATGCGCTATTGTAGTAGCCATTGTATTTAAGCTGTTAGCAAATATTGATCAAACGATGATCGAACTACTTGTAATTGGTATTATCGTATCGTTATTTGGCCAGATGGGTGATCTTGTACAATCAGCGTTCAAACGTCACTATGGCGTAAAAGATTCAGGGAAAATTTTACCGGGTCATGGTGGGATTTTAGACCGTTTTGACAGTTTGATGTTCATCATGCCAATTTTAGCTTTTTTATTATCTCTATAAAAAAGATGTCTTTGTTTTAATAGGAGTGAATATACTTGAAGAAAATTTCCTTGTTAGGAGCTACAGGTTCAATCGGTACTCAAACCGTTGATATTGTTCGAGCGCATCCTGAACATTTTGAGCTCTCAGCAATTTCTGTAGGTCGAAATATTAATGAAACAAGAAAGATTATTCAGCAGTGTAAGCCAGCCCTTGTTTCTGTGATGAAGAAAGAAGATTGTCTGTCGCTGCAAGCGGAATTCCCTTCTATTCGATTTGTTTATGGAGAAGAAGGGCTTGTGGAAGTAGCAACTCATCCATCTACAGAAGTGTTGGTAAACGCTGTTCTTGGAAGTGTAGGGTTGACTCCTACGCTAGAAGCAATCAAAATGAGAAAAACAATTGCTATTGCAAATAAAGAGACACTTGTTACCGCTGGTCACCTTGTCATGGAAGCAGCCAAGGAATATGGCGCTGATATTTTACCGGTAGACAGTGAGCACTCAGCTATTTTTCAAAGTTTGCAAGGGCAAGATCAAAAAGCAATAGATCGTTTAATTTTAACGGCTTCTGGAGGGAGCTTTCGAGATAAGACGAGAGCAGAACTACAGGGAGTAACGGTTGAAGATGCGTTAAATCATCCAAACTGGTCAATGGGAGCTAAAATTACAATTGATTCGGCAACGATGATGAATAAGGGACTAGAAGTGATTGAAGCACATTGGCTTTTTAATCTTCCCTATGAGAAAATTGATGTATTGTTACATAAGGAAAGCATCATTCATTCTATGGTAGAGTATTCTGATACAAGCGTTATTGCTCAGCTTGGAACGCCTGATATGCGCGTGCCAATTCAATACGCGTTAACGTATCCAAAGCGCATGTCTTTGCCTAACACCAAGCGTTTAAGTTTGGCGGATATTGGCCAGCTTCATTTCGCTAAAATGGATGAAGAGCGTTTTCGCTGTTTAGCTTTTGCATTTGAGGCTGGCAAAGCGGGTGGAACACTTCCGACTGTTTTAAACGCAGCTAATGAAGAAGCTGTTCAAGCCTTTCTAGATGGGCACATTACATTTTTACAAATTGAAGATGTGATTGAAAAAGCAATGAATGAACATACTGTAATACAGAAACCTTGTTTATCTACTATCAAAGAAGTAGATTTAGAAGCAAGAGAGTTTGTTAGATCCGCCATCTCTCGATAATGTGCGTGCGAGAGAAGCCGCTCACTTATTTCTAGTGGGTGGAGGTTTGACTCTATTACATGAAGGGGGTAATACCCATTGAACACAGTCATTGCGTTTGTCGTCATTTTTGGAGCTCTTGTATTCTTTCATGAGCTTGGTCATTTAGTTTTTGCAAAGCGTGCAGGCATCTTATGCCGTGAGTTTGCCATTGGGTTTGGTCCCAAAATCTTTTCATTTAAACGAGATGAAACAGTTTATACCATTCGCTTACTGCCTCTAGGTGGATTTGTTCGAATGGCTGGAGAAGACCCGGAAATGATTGAAGTTAAGCCTGGTCAAATGGTGGGCCTCATGTTTGATAAGGAAGGCAAAGTAAATAAAGTCATTATCAATAACAAGGAACAGCATCCAAATGCAAAAGTTATTGAGGTAGAGCAAGCAGACTTAGAGCATAATCTATTTATTTCAGGTTATGAAGAAGGTGAAGATGAACGTCTGCAAAAATTCGAGGTAGCAGAAGAATCTTACTTTGTTATGGACGGAGAAGAAATTCAAATTGCACCTTACAGCCGTCAGTTTGCTTCCAAAACTCTTGGTCAGCGTGCACTAGCCATTTTCGCTGGCCCGCTAATGAACTTTATATTAGCCTTTGTTATTTTTATCGTTCTTGGGATTTCTCAAGGATATGTTGTTGACAAACCTGTGATGGGCAAATTAACATCAGATGGAGTAGCCGTTGATGCGGGACTTAAACAAGGAGATAAAGTTCAAGCAATTGATGGACAAAGTGTTTCAACGTGGGATGATGTCGTAAAAGTAATTCAAAAACATCCTGAACAGCAAATTACATTCACGGTTCAGCGCGGCGGCAAAACCCTTGATATTCCGATTACGCCTGAAAGCCGCAAGGTTGGGGAACAGACAATTGGATTAATTGGCGTATATGCACCGGTTGAAAAGTCATTCATTGGTTCGATCACGCACGGAGCTACTGAAACATATACGTGGATGAAAGAAATCTTAACGGGTCTAGGGAAGCTTGTGACAGGACAGTTCAAGCTCGATATGCTTTCTGGTCCTGTAGGTATTTACGCAGCAACCGATCAAGTAGCACAGTCAGGCATTTATTATCTAATGAAATGGGCAGCTGTTTTAAGTATTAACTTAGGGATTGTCAATTTGCTTCCACTTCCTGCTTTAGATGGAGGACGACTATTGTTCTTCGCTGTAGAAGGAATTCGTGGTAAGCCAATTGATCGTCAAAAAGAAGGCATTGTTCATTTTATCGGTTTTGCTTTATTAATGCTGCTGATGCTCGTTGTAACGTGGAACGATATTCAAAAGTTCTTTTTATAAGACATACGCTCAGCGAGGGATATTCCCTCGCTGATTATATGAAAATTGCGGCATGGTCCGCCTTAAAAAAATAAGATAGAGAAGTAAGCAAAGAGGTGCGAGGTTATGAGACAAAGTTCTACATTGATTCCTACATTAAGAGAAGTGCCAGCTGATGCGGATATAAAAAGCCATCAGCTTCTATTGCGCGCAGGTTATATGCGCCAAAATGCAAGCGGCGTGTACAGCTTTTTACCGCTTGGCAAGCGCGTATTGCAAAAAGTTGAACAAATTGTTCGTGAAGAGATGGACCGTGCAGGTTCTGTCGAATTATTGATGCCTGCTTTACAACAAGCTGAATTGTGGCAAGAGTCTGGCCGCTGGTATTCATACGGACCTGAGTTGATGCGTATGAAAGATCGTCACGGCCGTGAATTTGCTTTGGGAGCAACACACGAAGAAGTTATCACAAGCCTGCTTCGTGACGAAGTGAAGTCATACAAACGTTTACCGCTAAATTTATATCAAATTCAAACGAAGTTCCGCGATGAAAAACGTCCACGCTTTGGCTTATTACGCGGTCGTGAATTTATTATGAAAGATGCATATTCGTTTCATGCTTCTCAAGAAAGTTTAGATGAAGTGTATGACAAAATGTTTGCTGCCTACAGCCGCATCTTTGAGCGCTGCGGATTAAATTTCCGTGCGGTTATCGCTGATTCAGGTGCAATGGGCGGAAAAGATACCCATGAATTTATGGTTCTTTCTGAAATCGGGGAAGATACAATTGCTTATTCAGATACATCTTCTTATGCAGCAAATGTTGAAATGGCACCGGTTGTAAATACGTATGAAAAATCAACTGAAGCTGAAAAAGAATTAACAAAAGTGGAAACACCAAATCAGCACAGCATTGAAGACGTAGCTGCTTTCTTAAATGTTGAAGCGACTTCTTGTATCAAGTCCCTTTTATTTAAGGTAGATGATCGTTTTGTGCTTGTACTTGTTCGCGGGGATCACGAAGTAAACGATATTAAAGTGAAAAACTATTTTGAAGCTTCCGTTGTTGAACTGGCAACTCCAGAAGAAACAAAAGACGTATTAAAATGCGCAGTTGGTTCAGTAGGCCCGATTGGCGTAAGTGATTCAGTAGAAGTAGTAGCTGACCATGCTGTAAAAGCAATTGTTAACGGTGTATGCGGAGCAAATGAAGAAGGTTATCACTATACAAATGTAAATGAAGTTAACTTTAATGCAACTTATGAAGATTTCCGCTTCATCCAAGAAGGAGATCAGTCACCGGATGGACAAGGCGTTATTAAGTTCGCTAAAGGCATTGAAGTCGGACACGTCTTTAAACTGGGAACTCGCTATAGTGAAGCGATGGGAGCAACGTATCTAGATGAGAACGGACGCAGCCAGCCAATGATTATGGGCTGCTATGGTATCGGTGTTTCTCGTACAGTAGCTGCGATTGCAGAACAATTTAATGATGAAAACGGTCTTCTATGGCCAGAAGCTGTCACGCCTTATCAAGTGCACGTTATTCCAGTTAACGTGAAAAATGATGAACAGCGTGAACTAGGTGAGAAATTATATAATGAGTTATTAGATAATCGCTTTGAAGTGCTGTTAGATGACCGCCAAGAGCGTGCAGGAGTAAAATTTGCAGATTCAGATTTAATTGGTCTTCCTGTTCGAGTAACAGTTGGTAAACGTGCATCTGAAGGAATTGTAGAAGTAAAAGTACGCAAAACCGGGGAGTCATTAGAAGTGTCAGTTGACAATCTTGTTTCAACAGTGAAAGAACTGTTAGCGAAATAATGAAGCAGCGGGGATTTGTATCCCTGCTGTTTTTATGTTTATAAACAGAACATATGACAGAATAGAAGTCATTTATGTTAAAATAGATTGCACTCATTTATAAAAGGAGGCAGAAAACTTGGAAGCACAAACGCTAGGAAAAAAAGAGCGTTTTAAGTTGCTGCTGCAGCAGTTAGAGCTGACGAGTGATCAAATTGTTCCTTACTTTGAAAACGCAGCGATTGAAAAGCTCGTCATTCAGAAAGAACAAAAAAAATGGCATTTCCATTTTTCTTTAGAAGGGTTATTACCTTTTGAGATCTATGAGTTATTCCATGCTCGCATGTCTTCAGCTTTTTCTCATATTGCGAGTGTTTCTTTTTCTATTCAAACCGTTAAGAAAGAATGTACGGAAGAGCATGTACAGTCATATTGGAAGCATTGTGTTGGAGAAATGCAGGGCATATCTCCGCTTTTGCAGTCGCTTTTACAAGATCAAATGCCGAGATTGAACGGTGCCAAATTGATTGTGAATGCACGACATGATGCAGAAGGAACGGCTTTACGTAAAAAGTACAGTCAGTTAATTGCTGATCAGTATGCATCCTATGGGTTTCCGAACCTTCAGCTAATGACGGAAGTTGTACATTCAGAAGAAGCATTTCAGCAGTTTGTAGAGCAACGAAAACAAGAAGATACAGAAAAAGTATTACAAGCCATCACAGAAATGCAAAATAAAGAAAATGAAAAAAGTGATGGGCAAGACCTGCCAAAAGGTCCGCTTACAATTGGATATACGATTAAAGACGAGACGGTTCGCCTGGACTCCATTGTGGATGAAGAAAAGCGAATTGCCGTTGAAGGATACGTATTTGATGCAGAAACTAGAGAATTACGAAGCGGACGTACGCTTCTTATTTTTAAAGTGACAGATTATACAAACTCTATTATGGTTAAAATGTTTTCGCGTGACAAAGAAGATATTCCTTTACTTCAAGCGATTAAAAAAGGAATGTGGGTGAAGGTTCGCGGAAGTGTGCAAAACGATACATTTGTCCGTGATCTAGTTATGATTGGAAATGATGTTAACGAGATTACCGGTCCTGCTAGACAGGATAAAGCGCCTGAAGATGAAAAGCGTGTGGAGCTTCACTTGCATACGCCAATGAGTCAAATGGATGCCGTTTCATCTGTTGGAGCTTTAGTCGGACAAGCCAAAAAATGGGGACATCCGGCTGTAGCGATAACTGATCACGCGGTTGCACAGTCGTTTCCTGAAGCGTATGGAGCCGGGAAAAAGAACGGCATTAAAATACTGTACGGAGTGGAAGTCAATTTAGTGGACGACGGCGTGCCAATTGCCTATAATCCGCAGCATGTGGATTTGACAGAAGCAACTTACGTAGTATTTGACGTCGAAACAACCGGTTTGTCAGCCGTATACGATACGATTATTGAACTTGCTGCCGTGAAGATGAAAGAAGGCGAAATCATCGATCGATTTGAACGGTTTGCAAATCCTCATCATCCTCTGTCTGCAACAACAATTGAACTGACGGGTATTACAGATGATATGGTCCAAAATGCGCCTGAAATCTCAGAAGTACTTCGTGATTTTCATGAGTGGATGGGCGACAGTATTTTAGTTGCTCATAATGCAAGCTTTGATATGGGATTTTTAAATATGGGACTGCAAAAAATCGGATTAGAAAAAGCAGCTAACGGCGTTATTGATACGCTTGAACTCGGAAGATTTTTGTATCCGCATATGAAAAACCATCGTTTAAATACTCTTGCTAAAAAGTTTGATATTGAACTTGTGCAGCATCACCGCGCGATTTATGATGCGGAAACAACCGGCTATTTGTTAAATAAAATGCTGAAAGATGCATTTGAACGCGAAATTACGATGCACGATCGCTTAAATGATTATATGGGAGAAGGGAATGCATATCAGCGGGCCCGTCCTTATCATGCGACGCTTTTAGCACAAAACGACGTAGGGTTAAAAAATCTATTTAAAATCGTTTCGATTTCTCATTTAAATTACTTTTATCGAGTGCCGCGAATTCCAAGATCTCAGCTCGACAAATATCGAGAAGGCATCTTGATTGGAACCGCATGTGACCGAGGCGAAGTATTCGAAGGCATGATGCAAAAAGGAATCGATGAAGTAGAAGGAGCAGCTGAATTTTATGATTACATCGAAGTACAGCCTCCTGACAACTACAAGCACTTAATTGAACTGGATTTAGTGCGAGATGAGAAAGCTTTAAAAGATATTATCAGCAATATTGTGAAGCTCGGTGAAAAGATTGGAAAGCCGGTTGTAGCAACAGGAAATGTTCACTATCTCAATCCGGAAGACAAAATTTACCGAAAAATTTTAATTGGTTCACAAGGCGGGGCTAACCCGTTAAACCGTCATCAGCTGCCGGATGTTCATTTTAGATCAACGGATGAGATGCTGAATTGTTTTTCGTTTTTAGACGGGGACAAAGCAAAAGAAATTGTTGTTCATAATACGCAAAAAATAGCCGATATGATTGACGATATTAAACCAATTAAAGATGATTTATATACGCCAAAAATTGAAGGTGCAGACGAAGAAATGCGTGAAATGAGCTATGCGATGGCACGCAGCATCTACGGTGAAGAGCTGCCTGAAGTAGTAGAAGCTCGTCTAGAGAAAGAGTTGAAAAGTATTATCGGCCACGGGTTTGCCGTTATTTACTTGATCTCGCATAAACTCGTTAAAAAATCCTTGAATGATGGTTACTTAGTTGGTTCACGTGGTTCCGTAGGGTCTTCATTCGTTGCGACGATGACGGAAATTACAGAAGTAAATCCACTGCCGCCGCATTATGTTTGTCCAAAATGTAAGAAATCCGAGTTTTTTAATGACGGTTCCGTTGGTTCTGGATTCGACTTGCCGGACAAAAGCTGCGACGATTGTGGCGTACCATTTATTAAAGATGGACACGATATTCCGTTTGAAACGTTCTTAGGATTCAAAGGAGACAAAGTTCCCGATATCGATTTGAACTTCTCCGGAGAGTATCAGCCGCGAGCTCACAACTATACAAAAGTACTGTTTGGAGAAGATAATGTATATCGCGCGGGAACAATCGGTACAGTAGCCGAAAAAACAGCTTATGGCTATGTAAAAGGCTATGCCGGTGACCGTGATTTACATTTGCGAAACGCAGAAGTGGATCGTTTAGTAGCAGGATGTACGGGCGTAAAACGTACAACAGGTCAGCATCCAGGGGGGATTATCGTTGTACCGGACTATATGGATATTTTCGATTTTTCACCGATCCAGTTTCCAGCTGACGACCGTAATTCCGAATGGAGAACAACCCATTTTGACTTCCATTCGATTCATGATAATTTATTAAAACTTGATATACTCGGACACGATGATCCGACCGTGATTCGCATGCTTCAAGATTTAAGTGGAATTGATCCAAAAACGATTCCGACGGATGATCCTGAAGTGATGAAAATTTTTAGCGGAACGGAATCACTTGGCGTAACAGAAGAGCAAATTATGTGTAAAACAGGAACGCTTGGCATACCTGAATTTGGAACGCGCTTTGTGCGTCAAATGTTAGAAGATACGAAGCCAACGACGTTTTCAGAGCTTGTTCAAATCTCGGGACTGTCGCACGGGACGGACGTATGGCTTGGTAATGCGCAGGAGCTAATTCGAAATGATATTTGCAACTTAAGTGAAGTAATCGGCTGTCGTGATGACATCATGGTTTATCTGATTTATCAAGGTCTTGAACCTTCACTTGCCTTTAAAATTATGGAGTCTGTGCGTAAAGGGAAAGGGCTAACACCTGAATTTGAAGAAGAAATGATCAAAAATGGTGTTCCGGACTGGTATATTGATTCTTGTAAAAAGATTAAGTATATGTTCCCTAAAGCCCATGCGGCTGCTTATGTACTGATGGCCGTGCGTATTGCTTATTTCAAAGTGCACCACGCGCTTCTTTATTACGCAGCATACTTTACGGTTCGTGCAGATGACTTTGATATTGATACGATGATCAAAGGCTCAACTGCCATTCGAGCGAAGATGGAAGAAATCAATGCCAAAGGTTTAGATGCATCTCCTAAAGAGAAAAACTTATTAACGGTGCTTGAACTTTCTTTAGAAATGTGCGAACGAGGCTATTCATTTAAAAAAGTAGATTTATATGAATCGAGCGCAGACGAATTTTTAATTGACGGCACGTCTTTAATTCCACCGTTTAATGCCATTCCCGGTCTTGGAACAAATGCAGCGCTGAACATCGTAAAAGCTCGTGAAACGGGAGAGTTTTTATCGAAAGAAGACTTGCAGCAGCGAGGCAAAGTATCAAAGACGATTTTAGAGTATCTAGACAACCACGGATGCCTTGAATCATTACCTGATCAGAACCAGCTTTCTCTTTTCTAACATTTGCATAAAATAAGCGGTTATGATATAGTAATTGTGGAAATGCTAAGGATACGGACGAGAAAGAGTGGGGAAACCCGCTCTTTCTTATTGATATGAACTTACTGACATAGTAAGTAGTATGGAGAACGAATCGGCTTCTAGCATGATTCGTTTTTTCTGTAGATTTGTCAATCACCATGATTGATTTATTATGTGACGTTTAAAATCCTGCAACACAAATGACAACATTTCCACTCTAGTAGGTTAGACCTCTTATAGAGTGCAAAATAAAAATAGCAAATAAACCACTCTTTTTTGATATAAGAGACATAAAAAACGCGTAACCTAAACATACCATGCAATGTCTCGAAGGGAGGATTAGAATGAGTAAAAATGTGAAACAAACAGTGGAAGAAATGGTTTCCCCTATCTTAGAGGAAATGAATTTAGAGCTTGTTGAGATTGAATACGTAAAAGAAGGAAAAGAATGGTTTTTACGTGTGTTTATCGACTCTGATACCGGCGTAGATATCGAAGACTGCGGGGCAGTAAGTGAAAAATTGAGTGAGAAAATGGATGCAGTAGATCCAATCCCTCATAACTATTTTTTAGAAGTGTCATCGCCTGGTGCGGAACGCCCATTAAAAAAAGATAAAGATTTTGAACGTGCAATTGGTAAGCATGTATACATAAAAACATATGAACCAATTGAAGGTGCAAAAGAATTTGAAGGCGAATTGCAATCATTTGACGGAGAAACTGTCACATTATCTATTCGTATCAAAACACGCACAAAAACGGTGATTTTACCATATGACAAAGTCGCTTTTGCTCGATTAGCGATTGTATTTTAATGTGTAGGGGCCAATATTAAAGGGGGATTATCCAACGATGAGCAGTGAGTTATTTGATGCCTTAGTCATTCTTGAAAAAGAGAAAGGCATTAGCAAAGATGTAATTATTGAAGCAATTGAAGCAGCGCTAATTTCTGCTTACAAACGTAACTTTAACCAAGCGCAAAACGTACGCGTTGATTTAAATTTAGAAAGAGGTTCAATGCGCGTGTTTGCTCGCAAAGATGTGGTTGATGAAGTGTATGATCCACGTCTGGAAATTTCGGTTGAAGAAGCACAAACAATCAACCCTAACTTTCAGCTAGACGATGTAGTTGAAATCGAAGTAACGCCAAAAGACTTTGGACGCATTGCGGCTCAAACAGCAAAACAAGTTGTTACACAGCGTGTTCGTGAGGCGGAGCGCGGCGTTATCTATTCAGAGTTCAGCGATCGCGAAGAAGATATTATGACAGGTATTGTTCAGCGTCAAGATTCTCGCTTCATTTATGTGAGCCTTGGCAAAATTGAAGCATTGCTTCCTCAAAGCGAGCAAATGCCAAATGAGCAGTATAAACCTCATGATCGTATTAAAGTGTATATTACGAAAGTAGAAAAAACAACAAAAGGACCACAAATCTACGTTTCACGTACGCACCCAGGTCTTTTAAAGCGTCTTTTCGAAAAAGAAGTACCAGAAATCTATGACGGTACAGTTGAATTAAAATCAGTAGCTCGCGAAGCTGGGGACCGTTCAAAAATCTCCGTTCATTCTGAGTATGCTGAAGTAGATCCGGTCGGTTCTTGTGTTGGGCCAAAAGGTCAGCGCGTACAGGCTGTTGTGAATGAACTAAAAGGCGAAAAAATTGACATCGTTCGCTGGTCAAATGACCCAGTTGAATTTGTTGCCAATGCTTTAAGTCCATCTAAGGTAGTAGATGTGATTGTAGATGAAAATGAAAAAGCAACAACTGTTATCGTTCCTGACTATCAGCTGTCACTTGCAATTGGTAAACGTGGACAAAATGCACGTCTAGCCGCTAAGCTGACAGGCTGGAAAATTGATATCAAAAGTCAATCAGAAGCTGAGCAAGAAGGTATGGTTGTAAAAAACAGCGATGATATGCTAGTAAGTCAACATGCATTTGATTCAGATGAAGATATGGAATAAGAGGTGAGCCAAGGTGAACAATCGTAAAAAAGTCCCGATGCGAAAATGTGTGGCCACTGGAGAAATGAAGCCTAAAAAAGAGCTAGTACGCGTTGTACGCTCAAAAGAAGGCGACGTTTCAGTTGATGTAACGGGTAAAAAGTCCGGGCGCGGAGCTTATGTAAGCAAGGATAAAGAAGCAATTTTATTGGCAAAAAAGAAAAATGTGCTTTCGACACATTTAGGCGCGTCAATAGATGAAGCGGTTTACGAAGAGTTGCTAGCGCTTGTAGAAAAGGAGAAACAGTCACGCTAATGAATGAACAGTGGATCTCCTTTTTAGGGCTTGCAAACCGTGCACGCAAATTGATTTCTGGAGAAGAACTTGTGGTTAGAGAAGTTCGGAAACAAAAAGCAAAGTTAGTCCTTTTAGCAAGCGATGCGTCTGAAAACACAAAGAAAAAAGTAACGGATAAATGTTCTTACTACAACGTTTCGGTTAGAATCGTTCCCGATCGCTACACGCTAGGTCAAGCGATTGGTAAAGATGCTCGAGTTGTGGTAGCCGTTATGGACGAGGGGTTTGCTAAAAAGCTAGCAACGATGCTCGGTTAATTTTATGGGGGTGAAAGTATTGAATAAAAATACAAAATCAACAGCTAACAAAGGAAACAATAAAGGTAACAAAAAGCCACAGGCACAAAAGTCACAGGCACCAAAAGGTAGACCAGCTCCAGCAGCTGCAAAAGAGTTACCGGAAAAAGTAACGTTTGTCGGAAGCTTAACGGTTTCTGAGTTAGCAAAAGAATTAGGCAAAGAGCCTTCTGAAATTATTAAAAAATTATTTATGCTTGGTGTAATGGCAACAATTAACCAAGAGTTAGATAAAGATTCTATCGAACTAATTGCCGGAGAATACGGTGTAGAAGTTGAAGAAGAAGTAGTAGTAGATGACACTGCTTTTGAATCATTAGAAATCATTGATGACGAAAAAGATCTTCAAGTGCGTCCTCCAGTTGTTACAATCATGGGTCACGTTGACCACGGTAAAACGACACTTCTTGACTCTATCCGTAACACAAAAGTAACGGCTGCAGAAGCAGGCGGTATCACGCAGCACATCGGTGCTTATCAAGTTGTGGTTGACGAAAAGAAAATTACATTCCTTGATACACCAGGGCATGCTGCATTTACAACGATGCGTGCTCGCGGTGCGCAAGTAACGGATATTACAATCCTTGTTGTGGCAGCAGACGATGGTGTAATGCCTCAAACAATTGAAGCGATTAACCATGCAAAAGCGGCAGAAGTGCCAATTATTGTTGCGGTTAACAAAATGGATAAAGAAGCAGCAAATCCAGATCGCGTTATGCAGGAACTAATGGAGCACGGCCTTGTAGCTGAAGAGTGGGGCGGAGAAACAATCTTCTGTAAGCTTTCAGCCATTTCAGGTGAAGGTATTGATCAATTGCTTGAAATGATTTTACTTGTAAGTGAAGTAGAAGAGTTAAAAGCAAATCCTAACCGTCGTGCAGCAGGTACAGTTGTAGAAGCACAGCTAGATAAAGGCCGTGGGTCTGTAGCAACTCTTCTTGTTCAAACTGGTACACTACGCGTAGGTGATCCAATCGTAGTCGGAAATACGTTTGGCCGCGTTCGAGCAATGGTAAATGATATCGGCCGCCGTGTGAAGGAAGTAGGACCATCTACTCCGGTTGAGATTACTGGCTTAAACGAAGTTCCATTAGCTGGAGATCGTTTCTTAGTATTTGAAGATGAGAAAACTGCTCGTCAAATCGGAGAAGCTCGTGCTCAAAAGCAGCTTGAACAACAGCGCGGTGAAAAATCTCGCGTAAGCTTAGATGATTTATTTGAAAAAATTAAACAAGGTGAAATGAAAGACTTAAACCTTATCGTAAAAGCAGACGTACAAGGTTCTGTAGAAGCATTGGCTGCTGCTCTTCAAAAGATTGATGTAGAGGGTGTAAATGTTCGTATTATCCATACGGGTGTAGGTGCAATTACAGAATCTGATATCATTCTTGCAACTGCTTCTAACGCAATCGTTATCGGATTTAACGTGCGTCCAGATGCTGGAGCAAAACGTACAGCTGATGTAGAAAACGTAGATATTCGTCTTCACCGCATTATTTATAAAGTAATTGAAGAAATTGAATCTGCGATGAAAGGAATGCTTGATCCTGAGTTTGCTGAAAAAATCATCGGTCAAGTGGAAGTACGTCAAACATTCAAAGTATCAAAAGTTGGTACGATCGCAGGAAGTTACGTAACAGACGGTAAAATTACGCGTAACAGTGGAATTCGTTTAATCCGTGACGGAATTGTTATCTTTGAAGGTGAAGTAGATGTGCTAAAACGCTTTAAAGACGATGCAAAAGAAGTCGCTCAAGGATATGAGTGTGGTATTACAATTAAAAACTTCAATGATATTAAAGAAGGCGATATTATTGAAGCATATGTAATGGAGCAAATTGATCCTAAATGATTGGACTAGTGGAGTGTGAATGCTTAATTTACGATGCTGCTTCTCTTAAAGAAAAACGTGCCGTGCTTCAGCGCATCTTGATGCGCTTGAAGCAGCGGTTTAACGTATCGGTTTCAGAAACTGATTTTCAAGATGTGTGGCAACGAACAAAAATTAGCATTGTCGCAGTCTCGTCTAGCCGTGTCACAACGGAACAAGAACTGCAAAAAGCGCTAAGCTTGATTGATTCTTTTCCAGAGATTGAACGTACCATTACAACTTTTGATTGGTTATAAAAGGGGTGACACAGATGAACATAAGAGCAACTAGAGTCGGAGAACAAATGAAAAAAGAGATGGGCGAGATTTTAAATCGTAAAATCAAGGATCCGCGCATCGGTTTTGTGACTGTAACAGATGTTCAAGTATCAGGCGATTTACAGCAAGCGAAAGTTTATATCTCTGTTTTAGGAGATGCTGAACAGCGTGAGAATACGTTAAAAGGCCTTGCGAAAGCAAAGGGATTTATCCGCTCAGAAATCGGTCAGCGCATTCGCTTACGTAAAACACCTGAAATTACGTTTGAGTTTGATGAATCAATTGATTATGGTAATCGAATTGAATCATTGCTTCATGAAATTAAAAAAGAAAGCGATGACCATCAAGAGAACGAATAAGATCAGTGAATGTAGAAACAAAAAAGGGTGTCTCAAAAGTGGTTTTTGCTTCTGAGACACCCTTTTTTAAATGAAAAGGAGATGAAGAATGAGTGGACGGTGTTTTAGTTTTACATAAACCAGCTGGCCTGACTTCGCACGACTGTGTGTTTAAAGTCCGAAAGCTGCTTCGCACTAAAAAAGTAGGGCATACAGGCACATTAGACCCAGACGTTACAGGGGTATTGCCTATTTGTATTGGTAGAGCTACTAAAATTGTAGAATATCTAACAGGAGCTACTAAAACCTATGAAGGGGAAGTTACACTCGGATTTTCTACAACAACAGAAGATTCTTCCGGAGAGGTTGTAGAAGAAAAGAAAGTAGCGGATTCTTTTTCACGTGCTCAAATCGAAGAAGTGCTGTCTTCGATGACAGGAGAACTTCAGCAAGTCCCTCCAATGTATTCAGCAGTAAAGGTCAAAGGTAAAAAACTATATGAATATGCAAGGCAGGGAATCGAGGTAGAGCGCCCCGTTAGAACTATTCATATCTATAACTTTGAACTGCTGGATGATCGCGCTACATTTGAGGGAGAACAAATTTCTTTCAAATTCCGCGTAACGTGCAGCAAAGGTACATATGTGCGAACGCTTGCTGTGATGATTGGAGAAGCTCTTGGCTATCCATCTCATATGTCGTATTTGCAGCGAACGGGTTCCGGGCAGTTTTCACTAGAAGATTGTGTGACATTTGAAGATATTGAACGGGCGGTAGAAGAAGAAACGATCAATGAGAAACTACATTCGATCGAAGAAGCTCTTAATCATTTGCCGAAACTTCAAATTAGTGATACATTAGCAGAGAAAGTGAAAAATGGCGCGGTATTGCCGTGTACGGAAGATGAAGAGTTAAAAAAAGAACCATTCTTTTTAATGATAAATTCTGCAGGTAAGTGCTTAGCAATTTATGCTCAGCATCCAACAAAAAAACATTTAATGAAGCCGGTTAAAGTGTTGGCAATCGACTAGGCCGGTTAGGGAAAAGGTGAACTGTGTTTTGGAAACGATTGAAATTCGACATCCACACCACTTTCAACGAGAAGCTGTTCAACAATCAGTGTTAGCGCTTGGTTATTTTGATGGTGTGCATTTAGGGCATCAGCAAGTGATAAATTCAGCAAAAAAGTTAGCCGATGATAAAGGTATAGCTAGTGCTGTGATGACGTTTACTCCTCACCCTTCTGTGGTGCTCGGGCGCAATGTGCAGCACATTGATATGATCACACCGCTTCAAGAAAAAAAGAAACTCATTGAGGAAATGGGAATTGACTTTTTATATATCGTTCATTTTGATAAACAGTTTGCAGCACTATTGCCTCAAGAGTTTGTTGATCAGTATATTATTGGACTGAATGTACAGCATGTGGTAGCTGGATTTGACTATACGTATGGAAAGCTAGGTAAAGGAACAATGGAAATACTACCATTTCATTCTCGATCAAAATTCACGCAAACAACAATTGATAAGTTAACAAATGGCGAAGAAAAAATTAGTTCAACGCTTATTCGCGAAAGTTTAGCAAATGGAGATATGCATCGAGTAAAAGAGTTGCTTGGCCGCTATTATGAAGTGTCAGGTACAGTAACTCATGGAGAAAAGCGAGGCAGGCAAATAGGTTTTCCTACTGCTAACATCGCTTTAGATGATGAGTATTTACTTCCGCGCATCGGCGTGTATGCTGTTGAGCTTCAGCTCCACGACAATTGGTATGCAGGAGTGTGCAACGTGGGCTATAAGCCGACTTTTCACGATAATTTAGAAAAGCCAACAATCGAAGTCCACTTATTATCATTTGACGAGCAAATCTACGATCAGCACGTAACGGTGAAATGGCACCAAATGATTCGTTCAGAAAAAAAGTTCAGCGGCATCGAAGAGCTTGTCGGTCAGATCTCAAAGGATAAGGAAGAAGCCCTTGCTTATTTTGAAGGAATTCAAAAACATAAGAAATAAAAAAATATATATAAATAGCTGCTACGACTTGCTTTTTGTTCTAATAAGTAGTAACATAACACTTGTATGTAAAACAACCATTGCTTGGCATTACGATTCACCAACGTTTTGCTCGGTAACTGGGGTTTAATAATAAGGAGGTGAATAGGATGGCTATCACACAAGAGCGTAAAAATGAAATCATTAGTGAGTACAAAACTCATGCGAACGACACTGGTTCTCCAGAAGTTCAAATCGCTGTCCTAACAGAGCAAATTAACAATCTAAACGGTCACTTACGTACTCATAAAAAGGATCACCATTCACGTCGTGGTCTTTTAAAAATGGTAGGTCGACGTCGTAACTTACTTAACTACCTACGTAACAAAGACGTTACTCGTTATCGTGAGTTAATCAACAAACTTGGTTTACGTCGATAATAAGAAGAAAGCGGGAGCATTCCCGCTTTTTTAGTATGTACATTTAAGAAACATTAAAGATGCTACATAATGTGAAAAAAGCTATTGTTTTTGGATATTTCGTTTATAATAAAACTATCACATTTGATTACATACATATTTTATATGTAGAGAGGGGTACTCGTCGATATGGAACAAGAAAAACGAGTGTTCTCCGTAGATCTAGCTGGACGAAAGCTAGAAGTTGAAGTTGGCCAGTTGGCAAAACAAGCAAATGGCGCAGCATTAATCCGCTATGGAGACACAGTTGTATTAAGTACAGCAACGGCTTCAAAAGAGCCTAAAAATGTAGATTTCTTCCCGTTAACAGTAAACTATGAAGAACGTTTATATGCAGTCGGTAAAATCCCAGGTGGATTCATTAAGCGTGAAGGCAGACCAAGTGAAAAAGCAATCTTGGCTAGCCGTTTAATCGACCGTCCGATTCGTCCTTTATTCGCAGATGGTTTCCGAAACGAAGTTCAAGTTGTCAGCGTTGTAATGAGCGTAGATCAAAACTGTTCTTCAGAAATCGCAGCAATGTTTGGTTCTTCATTAGCATTATCAGTATCTGATATTCCATTTGAAGGTCCTATTGCAGGCGTAATCGTAGGCCGTGTAGACAATGAATTTGTTGTAAACCCAACGGTAGATGAGCTTGAAAAAAGCGATATTCATCTGACGGTTGCTGGTACAAAAGACGCGATCAACATGGTTGAAGCAGGCGCTGATGAAGTACCGGAAGAAGTAATGTTAGAAGCAATTATGTTTGGACACGAGCAAATTAAAAAATTAATTGCGTTCCAAGAAGAAATTGTAGCAGCAGTAGGCAAAGAAAAAGTGGAAGTTGAGCTTTATACTGTTGATGCTGACCTTGAGCGTCAAGTTCGCGAAATTGCAGAAGGTGACATGAACCGTGCTGTTCAAGTTCAAGAAAAGCATGCGCGCGAAAATGCGATTAAAGAAGTGAAAAGCGCAGTAGCTGCAAAATTTGAAGAGCAAGATGTAGAAGAAGAAGTACTAAATCAAGTGAATGAAATTTTGTCGAAGCTTGTTAAAAGTGAAGTGCGTCGCTTGATCACGGAAGAAAAAGTGCGTCCTGATGGCCGTAGTATTGACGAAATTCGTCCACTTTCTTCTGAAACAAACTTGCTTCCGCGTACACACGGATCTGGATTATTTACGCGTGGACAAACTCAAGCGCTTAGCATCTGTACATTAGGTGCACTTGGCGATGTGCAAATTTTAGATGGTTTAAGTGTAGAAGAATCTAAACGCTTCATGCATCACTATAACTTCCCTTCATTTAGTGTTGGTGAAACTAGACCGATGCGCGGACCCGGTCGTCGTGAAATTGGACATGGTGCGCTAGGCGAACGTGCACTTGAGCCGGTTATTCCAAATGAAAAAGATTTCCCATATACAATTCGTCTTGTATCTGAAGTATTAGAATCAAACGGTTCTACTTCACAAGCAAGTATTTGTGCAAGTACGCTTGCAATGATGGATGCTGGGGTTCCAATTAAAGCACCTGTAGCAGGGATTGCCATGGGTCTGATCAAATCAGGTGAACACTACTCGATTCTAACGGACATTCAAGGAATGGAAGATCACCTAGGAGACATGGACTTTAAAGTAGCAGGTACGGAAAATGGCGTAACTGCGCTTCAAATGGATATTAAAATTGACGGGTTATCTCGTGAAATTTTAGACGAAGCCCTTCAACAAGCGAAAAAAGGCCGTATGCAAATCTTAAATCATATGATGTCAACGATTGCTACGCCTCGTCAAGAGCTTTCTCAATATGCGCCTAAGATCCTTACAATGGCTATTAACCCTGATAAAATTCGTGATGTTATTGGACCAAGCGGTAAGCAAATCAATAAAATCATCGAAGAAACAGGCGTTAAAATTGATATCGAACAAGATGGTACAATCTTCATTTCTTCTATTGATCAGCCGATGAATGAAAAAGCGAAGAAAATCATTGAAGATCTTGTACGCGAAGTCGAAGTCGGCCAAATGTACTTAGGAAAAGTAAAACGAATTGAAAAATTCGGTGCATTTGTAGAAATCTTCAGCGGAAAAGATGGGCTTGTTCACATTTCTGAGCTTGCAGAAGAGCGTATTGGAAAAGTAGAAGACGTTGTAGCGATTGGTGACGAGCTTTTAGTTAAAGTCATGGAAATTGATAAACAAGGTCGTGTTAACTTATCTCGTAAAGCAATTTTAAAAGAACAAAAAGAAAAAGAAGAAAAAGCAAAAGAAACAAAATAATCTTCTTTTACTACTATATAGATATTGTGAAATCGTCCATACATGAAGAAAATCCATGTTTAGGGCGATTTTATCGTTTGTAGATGTTTGTTCTACCTTGTCCTCTTTATACATATTTTAAATGGTAAAGGGGGAAGGATAAGTGAAGAGAACCATTGTGCAATTTACAGCATTTCTATTTTTACTGGCAATTACATATAAATCTATTTATAATCCTTTTGCTGAAGCATATATAGAAGCACTTAAATCCGATGTACAACTTGTATCAGCTCAGCATGATGCGTTATATCAAAAGATTGAAGAAAGAGCAAAAGATTATGAAAAGCCAGCAGCGAATGCACGAATCGATCCCGTTTGGAAACGGGTTCCTGGCTATAACGGCATAAAAGTTGATCTTGCTGCTTCTTATAAAAATATGAAACCTGCGGGTAAATTTGATGAAAAAAAACTAGTGTACAAACAGGTTAGACCAAAGGTTCACTTGAGGGATTTACCACAGGAACCTATCTACCGTGGACACGATGAAAAGCCTATGGTATCGTTTACAGTGAACGTAGCATGGGGGAACGAGTATTTGCCTAAAATGTTAGAAGTGCTGAAAAAGCACCATGCTAAAGCAACCTTTTTTTTAGAAGGGAAATGGGTTAAAAATAATCCTGATATGGCAAAAATGATTGTAGACGCAGGGCATGAAGTAGGGAACCACTCTTATTCTCATCCTGATATGGCCACTTTATCGGCTAGTCAAATCAATCAGCAGCTTAAAAAAACGAATGATATTATTACATCTACTACGGGACAAAAAGTAAAATGGTTTGCTCCGCCGAGCGGCAGTTTTCGCCCCGAAGTAGTAACGCTTGCTTCTCAGTTAAAAATGAGTACAATCATGTGGACAGTTGATACAATCGATTGGCAAAAGCCAAGTTCAGAAGTGTTAATTAATCGAGTAATGAAAAAAATTCATCCAGGGGCTATTGTACTGATGCACCCGACTGAATCAACGGCTGAATCGCTTGACCAATTGTTAACCGATATTGAACGCAAAGGTCTGAAAGTTAGCGATGTGTCAACAATGCTAGATGAAGAAAGAATGATGAAAATACCTTCTTCTACTAAGAAGTAAGTGAGATAAGCAAAAGGGAGGCACTAGCTTGATAAAACGATATACGTGCAAAAATGGTGTAAGAATTGTATTGGAAAATATCCCAACTGTTCGATCTGTGGCCATTGGGGTATGGATCGGAACGGGTTCTCGAAGTGAACACCCTGAAATTAATGGTGTATCACATTTTCTTGAACATATGTTTTTTAAAGGAACAAAAACAAGATCTGCTCGTGAAATTGCAGAAAGCTTCGATCGCATCGGGGGACAAGTAAATGCATTCACTTCTAAAGAATACACATGCTACTATGCAAAAGTATTAGACGAGCACGCAGATCAAGCGCTAGATGTGCTGGCGGATATGTTCTTCAATTCTTCATTTGATGAAGAGGAATTAGCTCGTGAAAAAAATGTTGTATATGAAGAAATTAAAATGTATGAAGATACACCTGATGATATTGTACACGATCTATTAGGAAAAGCCGTATATGGCAATCATCCATTAGGCTATCCAATTTTAGGAACGGAAGATACGTTAAAAACATTTAACGGTGATTCGCTTCGTCAGTATATGGAGCAAATGTATATTCCTGAAAACATCGTTATTTCAGTAGCTGGAAACATTGATGAGAGTTTTATTCAACAGGTGGAAAACTATTTTGGTACATATACGTCAAGTCATTCCGCTCATCAATATGTTCAGCCAGAGTTCTATACAAATCATATTGCGCGCAAAAAAGAGACAGAACAGGCTCATCTTTGCCTTGGATTTAAAGGTTTGCCAATCGGCGGAGAAGATGTATATAGCTTAATTGTATTAAACAACGTGCTTGGTGGAAGTATGAGCAGTCGTTTGTTCCAAGAAGTCCGTGAACAGCGCGGTTTGGCTTACTCTGTTTTCTCTTATCATTCTTCTTATCGAGACAGCGGTCTTGTAACGATTTATGGGGGAACGGGAAGCCATCAGCTCGACGTATTATATGATACGGTTCAAGAAACGCTTTATGATCTGAAAGACAAAGGTATTACGGATAAAGAACTTGCTAACAGCAAAGAGCAGCTGAAAGGAAACTTAATGCTGAGTCTTGAAAGTACAAATAGCCGTATGAGCAGAAACGGAAAAAATGAGTTAATGCTAGGCTATCACCGTTCATTAGATGAGATTTTAGACCTTGTTAATGCCGTGACTAAAGATAGTGTAAATGGTCTTGCAAGAGATATTTTCAAAGATGAATTTGCTCTTTCGTTAATAAGCCCGAGTGGAGATTTACCTAAAGGATTTAAAGGAAACTAAACAGTAAAAGTAAGGTTGGCTAAAATAATTGAGCCAGCCTTATTTTTTTGTCATTTTTTGTATAGTTGTTCAATAAATTAGATGAAAGGAGGGATTCTATGAGATTAAGCGAACTGAGTGGAAAAGAAATTGTAGATGTTAAGCGAGCAGAACGTTTGGGTATTTTAGGGCAAACAGATCTTGAAATTAATGAACATACGGGACAAATTAATGCGCTTATTATTCCATCTGTGAAGTGGTTTGGGTTTCGAAAGCAAGGAGATGAAGTGCGAGTGCCGTGGGGGAATATCGAAAAAATTGGTACAGATATGGTGATTGTAAATGTCCAGCAGCTAGAAGACATAAACAATGAGTCAACAAAATAAGAAACGAGATGCTTCCTGCATCTCGTTTCTTTTATTTTCAGGGATAAAGATTCACCGATTCCTGTGTGTTTACATAGTATGTTGAAGAAAAGCAATAGGCATTCTAGGGCGTAATGATAGCACTTTACATCTCGATGGTTTAAGCGAAGGATACATCTATTTAATGTTAAAGAAGGTGAAAATGAAACATGTTAACGGATTTGCACATAGCTGTAATTGGCGGTGATGCTAGGCAGCTTGAAGTCATTCGAAAATTAATTCAATTAGATGCAAAAACATCTCTTATTGGTTTTGATCAGCTAGATCATGGTTTTACAGGTGCGACGAAATATCAGATAGAGGAGCTGGATTTTTCAGATGTTGACGCCATCATCCTTCCAGTTCCTGGAACAAATCACGAAGGGCAAGTAGATACTATTTTTTCAAATGAAAAAGTAGTGTTGACTGAAGAAATACTTAAAAAAACGCCTGAGCACTGCATTATTTATTCTGGTATTAGCAATGGGTATTTAAACGAATTAGTTAAAACGACAAACCGTAAACTCGTTCAGCTATTCGAGCGTGATGATGTAGCAATTTATAACTCTATTCCTACTGTTGAAGGTACGATCATGCTTGTTATTCAACATACGGATTTTACCATTCACGGTTCAAATATTTCTGTCCTAGGTTTAGGAAGAGTAGGAATGAGCGTAGCGAGGTCCTTTGCTGCACTTGGTGCCAATGTAAAAGTAGGAGCTAGAAAATCTGAACATTTAGCACGTATTGCTGAAATGGGTTTGCAGCCTTTCTATCTTTCTGAACTTGATAAAGAAATTGCTGATAGTGATATATGTATTAACACGATTCCATACCCCATCTTAACGGCTAAGACATTATCTAATGTCCCGACCCATGCGCTCATTATTGATTTAGCTTCAAAGCCTGGAGGAACCGATTTCCGCTATGCAGAAAAACGAGGAATTAAAGCTATTTTAGCACCTGGTCTTCCAGGAATTGTGGCTCCAAAAACAGCAGGTCAGATTGTCGCTAATGTATTAGTGAATTTATTAAAAGACGCTGCGGATGCGAGAGAGGAGAAAAAATAATGTCATTAAAAGGTAAAAGAATAGGATTCGGCTTGACCGGATCTCACTGTACGTATGATGCGGTTATGCCAGAAATTGAAAAGCTTGTTAATTTGGGAGCAGAAGTGTTACCGGTTGTTTCTTACACTGTACAATCCACGAATACTCGCTTTGGAGATGGAGAAGACTGGGTGAAGAAAATTGAGGAATTAACAGGTCACGCCGTCATCAATACAATTGTAAAAGCAGAGCCTCTAGGGCCAAAAATTCCGCTTGATTGCATGGTGGTTGCCCCAATCACTGGGAATACGATGAGTAAGTTTGCAAATGCAATGACTGAATCTCCGGTACTCATGGCAGCTAAAGCAACGCTTCGTAATAATAAGCCGGTGGTACTGGGAATTTCGACTAATGACGCACTAGGGCTAAATGGTGTAAACTTAATGAGGCTAATGGCGACTAAAAATATTTATTTTATTCCATTTGGTCAAGATGACCCGGTGCTTAAGCCAAATTCAATGGTAGCGCGTATGACGATGTTATCAGACACGGTGTACGCAGCGCTTGAAGATAAACAGATTCAGCCTGTTATTGTCGAAAGGTTCCGCGACGGTCAAGAGTCATAGGACATATATGCCTCTTACTGTTGCATGAATCTATTCAATACTGCGGCTGGAAGAGAACTCTCAATCTCAAAGAAGAGAAGATTTTAAAAATCTTCTCTTCTTTGACGCAATGAAGCATAATAATATGTTAAAATAGTCAGTATATGCAGATAAATGTTGAGTAGTTGAAAATTGTTGGAGGCGGTATTAAAATGACAAGAGAATTACATGTAGCAGTAGTAGGAGCAACAGGTGCAGTAGGACAACAAATGATTAAAACCCTACAGGAGCGTAATTTTCCAGTTGGTAAATTAACGTTATTATCTTCAGCTCGTTCAGCTGGTAAAAAAGTGTTGTTTAACGGAGAAGAAGTTGTTGTGCAAGAAGCAACTCCTGATAGCTTTGAAGGCGTAGACATTGCTTTATTCAGTGCAGGCGGGAGCATTTCAAAAGCACTTGCACCTGAGGCAGTAAAACGCGGAGCAATCGTTGTAGACAACACAAGCGCTTATCGAATGGATGAAAATGTCCCGTTAGTTGTGCCGGAAGTGAATGAAGACGCATTACACGCACATAACGGAATCATTGCTAATCCAAACTGCTCTACAATTCAAATGGTAGCAGCATTACAGCCATTACGCGAAACATACGGCTTATCTAAGGTGCTAGTATCAACGTATCAAGCCGTTTCTGGGGCAGGCGCTGCTGCAATTAATGAATTAAAAGAACAAGCTAAAGCTATTTTAGAAGAAAAAGAGTTTACACCGGAAATTTTACCGGTTGGTGGAGATAAAAAACATTATCAAATTGCTTTTAATGCCATTCCGCAAATTGATAAATTTCAAGATAACGGTTTTACATTTGAAGAAATGAAAATGATTAATGAAACGAAGAAAATTATGAGCATGCCTGAATTGCCAGTAGCTGCTACTTGTGTTCGTCTACCGGTTGTAACAGGTCATTCAGAGTCAGTGTACATTGAAATTGAAAAAGACGGTGTAACGGTAGCTGATGTGAAAAATTTATTGGCTGATGCACCTGGTATCGTATTGCAAGATGATCCAGAAAATCAAGTATATCCAATGCCAGCAGATTGTGTAGGTAAACGAGATGTGTTCGTCGGCCGTATTCGTAAAGATTTAGATCGCGATAACGGTTTCCATATGTGGATCGTTTCTGATAACTTGTTAAAAGGTGCAGCTTGGAATTCTGTACAAATTGCAGAATCACTTATTAAGCTTAGCTTAGTAAAATAAGCGCAACCAGAGTGTCTCGGAACATGATGAGGTGTAAGTATGAAAATAATCGTCCAAAAATTTGGAGGAACTTCCGTTCGTAACGAAGAAGGAAGAGCAAGAGCAATTTATCATTTAAACAATGCATTAAGTGAGGGTTACAAAGTAGTCGTCGTTGTATCGGCAATGGGACGAAAAGGTGAGCCGTATGCAACGGATACATTGCTGTCACTTGTTGATGGAAATAAAGCGTCTCTTAACAAACGTGAGCTTGATATGCTTATGGCATGCGGAGAATTAATTTCATCGGTTGTGTTTACAAATTTATTAAACGAAAATGGTATTAAAGCTACAGCATTAAACGGTGCACAGGCCGGGTTTGTGACGAATGATGATTTTACCAATGCCAAGATACTAGAAATGAAATGCGACCGTTTGTTAAAAGAGTTAGAAGAATATGATGTCGTTGTTGTAACAGGCTTTCAAGGGGCAACTACTGAAGGTGATACAACAACGCTTGGACGCGGAGGCAGCGATACATCTGCTTCAGCTTTAGGTGCAGCCCTTATGGCTGATTACATTGACATTTTCACGGATGTAGAAGGTGTGATGACGGCGGACCCGCGTATTGTAGAAGATGCAAGACCGCTATCCGTTGTCACATATAACGAAATATGCAATATGGCTTATCAAGGTGCAAAAGTAGTTCACCCACGTGCCGTAGAGATTGCCATGCAAGCAAAAGTACCGATGCGCGTCCGTTCCACGTATGCTGATTCAGAGGGTACGCTCGTTACATCTCAAGGTGAAGCACAGCAGCGTGGAAGCGATGTGCAAGAACGTCTTGTAACAGGCATTGCGCACGTATCCAACGTCACTCAAATTAAAGTTTTTAGTAAAGAAGGCCATTATGATACGCAAGCAGAGGTATTCAAAGCAATGGCACAAGAAAAAATCAGCGTAGATTTTATCAATATTTCACCGAAGGGTGTTGTATATACGGTAACAGATGAAGCAACTGACAAAGCAATTGATGTGCTTCATGGGCTAGGGTATGAGCCGGCTGTTATTCGCAACTGTGCCAAAGTATCAACGGTTGGAGCAGGAATTGCAGGGGTGCCTGGTGTTACATCTAAAATTGTTACAGCTCTTTCTGGCGAAGGTATTCAGATTTTACAATCTGCTGACAGCCATACGACGATTTGGGTGCTTGTAAAAGAAGAGGATTTAAAGAAAGCCGTTAATGCTCTTCATGGTGCCTTTGACTTGTCAAAAGCACCGCAAAAGAGATAAACTACATGTTCCGTTAGCTATCAGCTAACGGTTCATTACATGAATAGGGATAATGCAATTTCAAGGAGTGAAAACATGATTGATTTTGGGAAAGTCGCAACAGCGATGGTAACGCCTTTTGATCATAAAGGAAACATTGATTTTGAAAAAACAACGCAGCTTATTAACTATTTAATCAGCAACGGTTCGGATGCGTTGGTTATTGCAGGAACAACGGGTGAATCTCCTACGCTTTCAACAGAAGAAAAGCTGGCACTGTTCCGCCACTCAGTAAAGGTAGTAGATGGCCGTGTACCTGTTGTTGCAGGTACAGGAAGCAATAATACGTATGCATCAATTGAATTAACGAAAAAGGCAGAAGAAATCGGCGTAGATGCGATTATGATTGTAGCACCTTATTACAACAAGCCGAATCAGGAAGGCTTATATCAGCACTTTAAAACAATTGCTGAAAGTACAGAGCTGCCTGTCATGTTATACAATATTCCAGGGCGATCCGTGATCAATATGTCTGTTGATACAATTGTACGCCTAGCTGAACTGCCAAATGTTGTAGCGTTAAAAGATGCAAGCGGAGACCTTGACGCAATGACAGCAATTATCGCACAAACAAGCGATGATTTTGCTTTATACAGCGGTGATGATGGCTTAACACTGCCGGTATTAGCAATTGGAGGAACTGGCATTATTTCTGTTGCCTCTCACGTTATTGGAAATGAAATGCAAGAGATGGTTAAGTTGTATGAGTCAGGAAATCCGAAAGAAGCAGCAAAAATTCATCAGCGTATTGTACCTGTGATGAAATCTCTTTTTGCGGCTCCAAGTCCAACGCCTGTTAAAACAGCTTTACAGCTAAAAGGGTTAGACGTAGGATCAGTACGATTACCTTTAGTTCCGTTAACGGAAGAAGAACGTCAAACGTTAGTCAGCACATTAAATACGCTATAAGCTATAAGTATGTTTTTTAAGCGTCTCTTCATTGACCGTATATACGAGTCGATGAAGAGACGTTTTTTTCTTATAAGATAATAGAAGAGCAGATGACGGAAATAGACGAATGAAATTTCTTGTATTCCAATTCTTACTTCAGTTATAATGTAAGCAAATGAAATTGTACGGGTGAAAG
Source organism: Priestia sp. SIMBA_032 (assembly GCF_046535215.1). Taxonomy (NCBI): domain Bacteria; kingdom Bacillati; phylum Bacillota; class Bacilli; order Caryophanales; family Bacillaceae; genus Priestia; species Priestia sp. SIMBA_032. The sequence continues at coordinate 745,109 of NZ_JAWRXD010000002.1, forward strand.
TAAGTAGGAGGAACTTATGGTACTAGAAAAGACAGAAAATATTAAAATTTCAGCCTTGGGTGGAGTCGGAGAACTTGGAAAAAACATGTATTTGGTGGAAATCAATGAAAACATATATGTGTTAGATGCAGGATCAAAGTTTCCGGGAGGGGAAATGTTAGGAATTGATATTGTCATTCCTGACATTACATATTTAGTAGAAAATCAGCAGAATGTAAAAGGCATATTTGTTACTCATGGACACGAAGAGCAAATTGGGGCTATTCCCTTTATACTTCAGAAATTGGACGTGCCGGTATATGGTACAGAATTAACGCTAGCACTTATTAAAGAAAAGTTAAAAGAGTATGGAATTAAAAAATATGAAGCTTTACATCCTATCACTTCGTCAACGGTTTTATCGTTTGAAGGAGTGGATATTTCATTTTTTAGAACGCAGCACAGTATACAAGATTCAGTCGGCATTTGTTTACAAACAAATCAAGGTGCGATTGTATATACAGGTGATTTTAAATTTGATCAAAATTCAGTCAGCATTCAAAGCGCTGATATTGGAAAAATGGCTGCCATTGGGGAAAAAGGCGTCCTGTGTCTGCTTTCAGACAGTACAAATGCGGATAAGCCAGGCTATACGGTTTCCGAGGCCGTTATCGGACAAAATATTACCGACGCTTTTTATAAAAGTAAAGGTCGAATCATTGTTGCTGCATACAGTTCCAATCTGCACCGTATTCAGCAAATTATTCATGCCGTATATCAGCATGGCCGTAACCTGGTCGTTATGGAAAAGAGTATGCTGAAAATCATTGATATTGCAGCAAAACTTGGACATCTGCAGCTGCCTGAGGATTTAATTGTTCCTGTGCAAAAGCTAAAAGACCTTTCAGAACATGAAACAGTTATTTTAACAACAGGTCATCACGGAGAGCCGATTTCAGGTCTTACTCGAATGGCTAAACAGTCCCATAAATTTATTCAAATCAAACAAGATGACACGGTCCTGCTGGCTGCTACACCTATGGCGGGGCACGAAACGACCTTTTCAAAAACAATTGACGTCATCTTTCGTTTAGGAGCAAGCGTAGTATTTGCTCAGAAAAAAGTCCAGGCTTCCGGACACGGCAGTCAAGAAGAATTAAAATTTATGATTAACTTAACAAAGCCGAAATATGTCATGCCTGTAAATGGAGAGTATCGAAAACAAAAAGCTTATGCAAAGCTGGCCGGTCAATTAGGAATATCAGAAGATCATATTTGTTTGCTTGAAAAAGGTGAGCGAATTGAATTTAAAGATGCTCGTATGTACCCTAGCGGTTCTATTCAAGCGGGAAATACGCTCATTGATGGACTAGGCGTCGGTGATATTGGAAATATCGTTCTGAGAGATCGCAGGCTGCTGTCACAGGACGGAATCTTAACGGTAGTAGTTACGATTAATAAACGCCAAAAAACAGTAGTAGCGGGACCAGAAATCATCTCCCGCGGATTCGTCTATGTAAGAGAATCAGAAAAGCTTTTAGAAGAAGCAACGAAGATTGTTCAGCAAATTTTAGAAAAGTGTATGGAAGACAAAGTGATTGAGTGGTCTTCATTAAAATTAAAAATGAGAGAAAGTTTAAATCAGTTTTTATATGAAAAAACCCGTCGTAAACCGATGATTTTACCGATTATCATGGAAATTTAATGTGAAGCCTTCCCGCTGGGAAGGCTTTTTATTTGCAGCTGATGCGGATGTAATAACTGTGAGAAGTTCATACTACTACTATCAATAAGTGAAAGGAGCTAGAATATGTTTGAAAATAACGAAAGATTACATTCTGATGAAGCGCCTCAGCAGCCCAATAAAAATGAAGAAAGCAAGGGCGGAATATTAGATAAAATTCAACAATTAGGACAGACCAACGTGGCTCAGCTTCCTCAGGATTCTAATATTCACTGTTTAACGATTGTAGGACAAATCGAAGGGCACATGCAGCTGCCTCCTCAAAATAAAACGACAAAATATGAGCATGTCATCCCGCAAATTGTGGCGATCGAACAAAATCCAAAAATTGAAGGATTGCTTATTATTTTGAATACAGTAGGTGGAGATGTAGAAGCGGGTCTTGCCATTGCTGAAATGATTGCTTCGTTATCTAAGCCTTCTGTGTCCATTGTGTTAGGAGGCGGACATTCAATCGGTGTTCCGATTGCGGTCTCAACTGATTATTCGTATATTGCCGGTACAGCGACCATGACCATTCATCCTATTCGCTTAACGGGTCTTGTTATTGGTGTACCGCAAACATTTGAATACTTAGATAAAATGCAAGAGCGCGTGATTAACTTTGTGAGAGAACATTCTCATATTTCAGAAGAAAAGTTTAAAGAACTTATGTTTTCAAAAGGGAACTTAACGCGTGATATCGGAACAAATGTAGTTGGCGGAGATGCTGTTTCATACGGGTTAATTAATGAAGTAGGCGGAGTTGCTCAAGCAATCAAAAAATTGAATGAACTGATTGAGCAAGGACGTCAGAATGAAGAGCAGCTGCTGCAATGATTTTATATACAATGATGCCGCAAGAACTGATTTTTCAGCAGTCTTATCATCAAGAGCAATCTCAGCCAAAGCTTATTAATCACAATGGAATCCCGGTTATTGTTGAAGAAAATGAACAAAAACAACAGCAAATTGTGAGGGTTTTAAGCACGAATCCTCAAGATTATTTGAATGAAAATTATTATCCTGGTCAAATTTTGTCGTAAGGATTTCAGTATAATTATGGTGAATATGGTATAATGAATATGACGAAGAAGGCAGCCGCTGTATTGGCTGCTTTTTTATTCAACTGATAAAAGAAACAAAATCAACATAGGGTGTTGGACGTTGATTGGAGTGGAAAAATGGCAAAGAAAAAACGAAGAGGTCAAATAAAAAAGGATGAATGGAAACGGATATTGCGCTTTGAGCTTATTGGCTTATTTTTATTAGCGTTAACGTTAATTGCCATGGCAGGACTCGGTGCTGTAGGACAGGCTCTTGTACTAGTGGTCCGCTTATTTATCGGCGAGTGGTATATGCTGTGTTTAATCGGAATGGTTATTCTATCTGTTTATATCATTTGGAAAAGAGAAATGCCTCCTTTAGTGACGCGGCAGCTTATCGGTACATATCTCATTATTTTATCTATCTTACTGTTTAGTCACGTGACGTTATTTGAAAATTTATCGAAAAACGGAACCTTTACAGATCCATCTGTCATTATGAATACGTGGGATTTGTATATGCTCGAAGCAACTGGCCAATCGAATCACAGTGATTTAGGTGGAGGGATGATAGGGGCTATTATGTTTGCCATGTTCTACTATCTGTTTGATAGCTTAGGAACAGAACTTATCGCTGCCTTGCTTATTGTGATTGGGGTACTGCTCATTACCGGACGTTCGCTTCACGAAACGGTATTAAAACTTCTGTCACCTCTAGTGAATTTTTTAACAACGGAGTTAAAAGAAGGCTGGCAAGATATTCAGACGTGGAAACATAAAAAGAAAAAAGCCCCTAAAACAACAAAAAAGAGACGCCAAGAAAAAGCTGTTCAAGAACCTGAAGAAAGCGTGGAAATAGAAGTAGAAGCACCTTCGCCTCCAATTATTGAACACTTTGATTATGGAGAGGAAGAGTCTAGTCAATCTCCTGCTGCTCCTATAGCTCCGGTGCCGCCGGTTATGGAATCGAAGCCCGTAGCTGCTGCACCGCAACAGCCAAGGCCGCAAAAGGAACAGGAAGAAGAAAAAGCTCCTATGATTACCTTTACTGAAACGGAAAATAAAGAGTATGAGCTTCCTCCTATCAAGCTATTAACGATGCCAAAGAAAAGTAACCAGGCAAAAGAGCATAAAAACATTTATAAAAATGCCGAAAAACTTGAAAAAACGTTTCAAAGTTTCGGCGTAAAAGCAAAAGTGGCAAAAGTTCACCTTGGGCCAGCTGTTACAAAGTATGAAGTATATCCTGATGTAGGAGTCAAAGTAAGCAAGATTGTCAATTTAAGTGATGATCTAGCACTTGCATTAGCTGCCAAAGATATTCGGATTGAAGCTCCAATTCCCGGGAAATCAGCGGTAGGAATTGAAGTGCCGAACGAAGAAGTAGCGATGGTTTCACTTAGAGAAGTACTTGAAGCAACTGAAAATAACCGACCGGATAAAAAGCTATTAGTTGGTTTAGGAAGAGATATTTCAGGAGAAGCTGTGCTAGCAGAGCTTAATAAAATGCCTCATATGCTTGTAGCAGGGGCAACAGGAAGCGGAAAAAGTGTGTGTATCAACGGTATTATTATTAGTATTTTAATGAGAACAAAGCCTCATGAAGTAAAATTAATGATGATTGACCCTAAAATGGTTGAGCTCAATATGTACAATGGTATTCCTCATTTATTGGCTCCTGTTGTAACCGATCCGAAAAAAGCTTCTCAAGCCTTAAAGAAAGTTGTAAGTGAAATGGAGCGACGCTATGAGTTGTTCTCACACAGCGGAACGAGAAACATTGAAGGATATAATGATTTAGTAAAACGCATGAATGATGATGGAGACGCCGATGCAAAACAGCCGACTCTTCCTTATATTGTGGTGATTGTTGATGAGCTGGCTGACTTGATGATGGTTGCCTCATCTGACGTCGAAGATTCGATCACACGTCTTGCTCAAATGGCTCGTGCTGCCGGCATTCATTTGATTATTGCTACACAGCGACCATCAGTAGACGTTATTACTGGAGTTATTAAAGCAAACATTCCTTCCCGAATCGCTTTTAGTGTATCTTCACAAACTGACTCTCGTACAATCTTAGATATGGGAGGAGCTGAGAAGCTTCTAGGAAGAGGAGATATGCTGTTCATGCCTGTTGGGGCTTCAAAACCTGTGCGTGTGCAAGGTGCCTTTTTATCAGATGAAGAAGTAGAAGAGATTGTTGATTTTGTAATTGCACAGCAAAAAGCACAGTATCAAGAAGAAATGATTCCAACAGATGCTCCTGAACAAGTCGATGATTTTGCAGATGAGCTATATGACGAAGCGGTTCAGCTTGTGGCAGAAATGCAAACAGCTTCTGTTTCTATGCTGCAGCGACGCTTTCGAATTGGCTATAACCGGGCTGCACGCTTAATCGATGCGATGGAAGATCGTGGAGTGGTTGGACCGTATGAAGGAAGTAAGCCGCGTTCGGTGCTGATTTCTCAGCAAAATGAAGATGTTGGATCTTGATAATGTTACTAGAAAAGATGAGGCTGAGACAAAAGTATTTTAGCCCAAGTGAGAAACGAACCATTAATCAACATGTTTGATTAGCGGTTCGTTTTTTTTTGTTATGGTGAACATAGGTTTCATCTGTTTAATTCCTTCTAGCAGTTGATTGAAGGGCAAGGCGAAGACTCCTGCGGGAAAAGCGCAAGCGACGAGGAGGCTCATCGCCTGCCCGTGGAAACCGAAGTCTTGCACGGAAATCAACTGCGGTGTCGCAAGCGGTTCAGCTCATGTATCCCATTTGTTCGTCTTTAGATTGGGTTCATTTCGTCATGTCTCAACCTCATTTTTTTATGGAAGAAGAGACGGTAAGAATAGTATTATACAAAAATATGTCATGCTAAATGAATGAAATAAAAACGAATATTTAAAAATTTAATGACTAAAATGTTTGGGTTTTATCTAATATTAGAAGAAAAGTAGGTTGTTAGGTATGCTGACATTAAAAAATAACAAAAATTCATTTTTTTAAAAAAATATTAAAAATTTTAACAAAAAATTAATATAACCTATTTATTTATCTGTCGAAAAATGATATATTATTTTCGATTAAGTAGTCGAACATCAGAGGTCTGATGACTTTTTAATATGGAGGAAGAGTGATGTCTATACGTGCGGATAATCGGCACTTGTATTTACAAGTGATTGATAAAATTAAACAAAATATAGAAAAAGGAATTTTTAAAGAAAAGGAAAGACTCCCTTCAGAGTTTGATTTATCAAAGCAGCTAGGGGTTAGCCGCGCAACGCTACGTGAGGCACTTCGCATATTAGAAGAAGAGAATATTATTGTTCGCAGACACGGCGTGGGAACATTTGTCAACACGAAGCCTACTTTTTTGTCGGGGATTGAGCAATTAAATAGTATAACACATATGATTGAACAAGCTGGTATGAAGGCCGGAACAATCTTCTTATCTTCTCAAATACAAGAGTTGTCTGAAAATGATTTAACACGTTTTGCTTGCGGGGAAGACGAACAGATTTTATTTGTTGAACGGGTGAGAACGGCAAACGGAGAGCCGGTTGTATATTGCATGGACAAGGTTCCTCAAAAAATATTGCCTGAAAATTTCGAATACAAACAGGAATCTTTGCTAGAAATTCTTGAAAAACAAGCAGGTAAGCACATTTCATACGCCGTGGCAAACATTGAGCCTCTAGGCTATCATGAAAAAGTTTCTCCTCTTTTACAATGCGAACCAGAAACCGCGTTGCTTGTGCTGAAACAAATGCATTATGACCAGTATGATGAACCCATTTTATATTCCATCAATTATTTTAAAGCAGATCAATTTAGTTTCCAAGTATTGCGTAAACGCGTCTAGTTTTTTTGTGGTTAAATGTCAGAAAATTTACAACTATTTAACATTGTCCTTTTAAGGAGGTGTCAAATGTAGGTCACAAGGACGAAATAGAAAATTGGCTTTATACTTTTAAAACTATTCAGGGGGTTAAAACATGTTAAAACGTAAAACGGGACTTGCATTATCACTAGTATTAGCGGCAGGAACACTTTTAAGCGCGTGTGGCTCAGATGACGCAGATAAGAGCGGCGGAGATAAAAAAGCAGCGGATTTTAAAGTGGGAATGGTAACAGATACGGGCGGAGTAGATGATAAATCGTTTAACCAATCTGCTTGGGAAGGTCTGACAAAGTTTGGGAAAGATAACGGACTTGATGAAGGGACTGGATACAAATATTTGCAGTCTACAAAAGCATCTGAATACGAGAGCAATCTTTCTAAATTTGCTGAGAGTGGCTACAACTTGACGTATGGAATTGGCTTTTTGTTAAAAGAAGATATTAAAAAAGCAGCAAAGCAGTATCCGGACGCTAACTTTGCATTAGTAGACGATACGCTAAAGTCAGAGAACTTAGATAACGTGGCAAGCATTCTATTTAAAGAAGAGCAAGGCTCTTTCTTAGTAGGTGTAGTGGCAGCTAAACAAACGAAAACGAACAAAATCGGCTTTGTCGGAGGCGTTGAATCTCCTTTAATCAAGAAGTTTGAAAACGGATTTAAAGCAGGTGTTAAATCTGTAAACCCAGATGCTGAAGTTATCTCTCAATACGCAGAAAGTTTTAACTCTCCAGAAAAAGGTTCAGCTATTGCTTCTACCATTTACAGCAAAGGCGCCGATATTATTTATCAAGCGGCTGGCGGTACTGGAAACGGCGTATTTACAGAAGCTAAAAACCGTTCAAAAGGCGGTAAGGACAAAAAGGTTTGGGTAATTGGAGTTGACCGCGATCAGCATGAAGAAGGTATGCCTGAAAACGTAACGTTAACGTCGATGGTTAAACGCGTTGACTTGGCTGTAGAAGATGTTGCAAAAAAAGCGATGGACGATAAATTCCCAGGTGGTAAAGAAGTTGTGTTTGGCTTAAAAGAAGACGGAGTAGGAATTGCCCCATCACAAGATAATGTAAGTAAAGATGCGTTAAAAGCAGTTGATGAGTATAAACAAAAAATTCTAGACGGTGACATTACAGTGCCTCAAACGGATAAAGAATTTAAAGAGTTTGAAAAAACGCTAAAAAAATAAGCTGACGTCTGTTAAGCAATGATTATATGAGTATAAAAGGCTAGTGAAAACTAGCCTTTTTCATAGCCAAAAAACGGAAGACAGAATCCTGTAGCAGGCAGGAATAGGGAGTGAAAGCAGTGGAATATGTTATTGAAATGCTAGATATTCGCAAAGAGTTTCCCGGTATTGTCGCTAATGACAATATTACACTCCAAGTGAAAAAGGGAGAAATTCATGCTTTATTGGGAGAAAATGGTGCAGGTAAGTCAACGCTGATGAACGTTTTATTTGGACTTTATCAGCCTGAAAAAGGACAGATTCGTGTAAACGGCCAAGAAGTCAAAATTACGGATCCTAACGTAGCGAATGACTTAGGAATTGGGATGGTTCATCAGCATTTTATGCTTGTTCAAAACTTTACAGTAACAGAAAATATTATTCTTGGGAACGAACCGACGCGGACGGGGAAAATCAACATTAAAAAAGCAGCTCGAGATATTCAAGAGCTTTCAAATCAATATGGATTATCGGTAGATCCATATGCAAAGATTCAAGATATCTCAGTTGGCATGCAGCAGCGAGTGGAAATTTTAAAAACGCTTTACAGAGGAGCCGATATTCTTATCTTTGATGAACCTACTGCTGCCTTAACACCTCAGGAAATTACGGAATTAATTCAAATTATGAAAAAGTTAATTCAAGAAGGAAAGTCAATTATTTTAATTACGCATAAATTAAAAGAAATTATGTCAGTGTGCGACCGCTGTACAATTATCCGAAAAGGCGTGGGAGTTGGCACGGTAAACGTAAAAGAGACGAACCCTGATGAACTTGCTGCTTTAATGGTAGGGAGAGAAGTTCATTTTAAAACTGAAAAGAAAACAGCGACTCCAAAAGAAGCTGTGTTAACAATAAAAGAATTAGTAGTAGAAGACAGCCGAGGAGTAGAGGCTGTAAGTTCACTTAATCTAAGCGTTCGGGCAGGCGAAATTGTAGGCATCGCGGGTGTTGATGGGAATGGTCAAACAGAGCTGATTGAGGCAATTACGGGTCTGAGAAAAATAAAGTCGGGCTCGATCACATTAAAAAATCAAGAACTGTCTACGTTATCCACTCGTAAAATTACGGAGTCTGGAGTAGGGCATATTCCGCAGGATCGCCATAAGCACGGACTTGTATTAGATTATACAATTGGTGAAAATATCGGTCTTCAAACGTATTATCAAAAGCCAATGTCTAAATCAGGTATTTTGAATTACAAAGAGCTGTATAAAAAAGCAAAAGAACTAATTGCAGAATATGATGTGCGAACGCCTAGTGAATATACGCAAGCGCGATCGCTATCGGGCGGAAATCAGCAAAAAGCCATTATTGCTCGTGAAGTAGACCGCAGTCCGGAACTATTAATTGCAGCTCAGCCAACGAGGGGACTGGACGTAGGAGCCATTGAATTTATTCATAAGAAACTGATTGAAGAAAGAGATAAAGGACGGGCAGTGCTGCTCGTTTCGCTAGAACTAGATGAAGTGATGAATCTAAGCGATCGCATTGCGGTTATTTATGAAGGGGAAATAGTCGACATTGTAGATCCAAAAGAAACGAATGAACAAGAGTTAGGATTATTAATGGCAGGCGGTACGCGTGAGAAAGCGGGTGGAACAGCATGAATAAACTTGTGAAAAATGAACGTGTAATGATGATTTTGATCCCTGTTGTATCGGCCATATTAGGACTCATTGCGGGAGCGATTATTATGTTACTAGGCGGCTATGATCCAATGCTTGGCTATCAATCTCTTTTTGACGGGATGTTTGGAACGCCAAAAGCCATTGGAGAAACGATTCGTGCCATGACTCCTCTTGCTCTGGCCGGTATCGCGGTTGCGTTTGCTTATAAAACCGGTCTCTTTAACATTGGAGTAGAAGGACAGCTTTTAGTTGGCTGGTTGGCTTCAGTATGGGTTGGGTATGCGTTTGATTTACCAGCAGTCATTCATATTCCTCTAGCTGTATTAGCAGCAGCTGCAGCTGGAGCAATTTGGGCGTTTATTCCAGGGTTTTTAAAAGCAAAATTTCATGTTCATGAAGTAATTGTTTCCATTATGATGAACTATATTGCCCTTTATACAACGAGCAGCTTAATCCGTACGTATTTATATGCGGGGAATGAAAAATCGTATGATATTAAAGAATCGGCATCTTTAGCATCAAGCTTTTTAGCACAGTTAACTAATAACTCTCGCCTTCATTACGGCATTCTTATTACCATCGCTGCGGCCGTCGTCATGTGGTTTATATTGAATAAAACAGCTAAGGGATTCGAGCTAAGAGCTGTTGGTTTTAATCAACATGCTTCACAGTATGCAGGAATGAATGTAGGCAGAAACATTGTGTTATCCATGGCGATTTCAGGCGCTTTTGCCGGGCTTGCCGGGGCAATGGAAGGGCTTGGAACATTTCAGTATATGGGCACATTCACTGCGTTTACGGGTACGGGGTTTGACGGTATCGCCGTAGCTCTTTTAGGAGCTAACAGCGCAATTGGAATTTTATTAGCTTCATTCTTTTTCGGAGGATTGCAAACTGCGGCTCCTCAAATGAACTTTATGACAGGCGTACCGTCTGAATTAATTCAAATTGTCATTGCGCTTATTATCTTTTTTGTTGCATCTAGTTATTTAATTCGCTGGGTGCTTGGCCGTTCAGGCAAGGGGGGAGCAAAATGAACTTCTTAGAGGTGTTAGCCATTATTATTCCAGCGGCGCTTTATTCAGCTGCACCGCTTATCTTTACCGCGCTCGGAGGGATATTTAGTGAACGTTCCGGGGTCGTGAACATCGGATTAGAAGGGCTGATGATGTTTGGCGCGTTCACAGGTATTGTTTCAACCCTTTTACTTCAGGATTCATTAGGTGCTTGGGCCCCGTGGGTAGCGATAGTAATTGCAGCTGTTGTTTGCGCTGTGTTCTCGCTGATTCATGCTGTTGCAAGTATTACATTAAAAGCAGATCAAACTGTAAGTGGCGTAGCGCTGAATTTTCTAGCTGCAGGTCTTTCAATCTTTTTAATCAAAAAGATTTTTGGGAAAGGACAAACAGATTTTATCCAATTCCGTATCGATAAAGTAAGTATTCCAGGTCTATCAGACATTCCAGTAATCGGTAAAATTCTGTTTTCGAATGTTCCTATTACGTCTTATATTGCAATTGCGCTAGCTTTTGCTGTATGGTATATCATTTATAAAACGCCGTTTGGTCTTCGTCTTCGTTCAGTTGGTGAACACCCAATGGCAGCAGACACGATGGGAATCAAGGTTGTGAGAATGCGTTACGTTGGCGTTATGATTTCCGGCATGTTCGCGGGAATCGGCGGAGCGGTGTATGCCACGTCTATCGCTACAAACTTTGCAGCGGGAACGATTGCTGGACAAGGGTTCCTTGCTATTGCGGCCATGATTTTCGGGAAGTGGCATCCTATTGGTGCTTTAGGTGCAGCCATGTTTTTCGGATTAGCACAGTCTTTGAGTATCACGGGAGCTCAGATTCCGGTTATTCAAGACATCCCATCCGTCCTTTTAACCATTGCACCGTACGTGTTAACAATCTTAGCGCTTACTGGTTTTGTAGGACGTGCTGAAGCTCCTAAAGCGCTGGGCGTTCCTTACGAAAAAGGCCGCCGCTAATAAATCCTCTATACGAGGTCTAACAATGACTAAAGTTGGATAAATATAGAAGGTGGAGACAAAGAAATCATATTCTTTTCTCCGCCTTTTTTCATTGAGAGAAAGAATATGAAAAGAAATGAGGAAGCGCGCGGCAAGTTACTTGAAAATGTTTCCTTGAATTCGATATAGTGGTTATAAGACTAAAATTAGCGTTAAAGATTCAAAATAGAAGTATTGTCTAGTTAATACATCAAAATTTAAAAGGAGGTTTATATATGAAATTATTGACTGAACAAAAACATGAACTAGAAGGATTGACCGTTCACACCATTCAAACAGCTAAGTACAAAACAAACACGTTCATTTTAAAACTAAATGCCCCTTTAGATCAGAAAACGGTGACAATGCGTGCCCTTTTACCTTACGTGCTTCAAAGCGCTACCGAGTCGCTGCCGTCTACGACAAAGCTTCGTACATATTTAGATGAGCTTTATGGTGCTACTTTACAAGTAGACTTAACAAAAAAAGGTGATAACCACGATATTACGATTCGCATTGATATAGCGAATGAAAAATATTTGAAAGATTCAACTCCGCTTTTACAAAAAGCGTTAGCGCTTCTTGGCGATATTTTATTAAAGCCAGCAGTTGAAGGGGACTCTTTTTTAAAGGATATTATGACAAAAGAAAAGCGTTCGCTTCGTCAGCGAATTCAAGCCGTATTTGATGATAAAATGCGCTATGCTAATTTAAGACTAGTCGAAGAAATGTGTAAAGAAGAACCATACTCTTTACATGTAAATGGCCAAATTGATGATGTGGAAGAAATTACAGGTGAAAGTTTGTACGCTTATTATCAGCAGGTGTTAAAAGAAGACGCCATTCACCTTTATGCTATTGGAGATTTGCAGGTCGAAGAGGTTTTACAAACAGTAAAAGAAACATTTACTTTACCAAAGCGCGAGCAAAAAGACATTGAAGATTCTATTACGTCTAAAGATATCTCAAACGTAAATGAAGTGGTGGAAAAACAAGAAGTGAAACAAGGGAAATTAAATATTGGCTACCGCACAAATGTTGTATACGGAGATAGACAGTATTTTGCTCTGCAAGTATTTAACGGTATATTCGGAGGTTTCTCACATTCTAAGCTATTTATCAATGTGCGTGAAAAAGCAAGCTTAGCCTATTATGCCGCTTCAAGGGTAGAAAGTCACAAGGGATTACTGATGGTCATGTCGGGTATTGATGCTAAAAATTACGACCAAGCCGTTACCATTATTAAAGAACAAATGCAGGAAATGAAGCAAGGGTCATTTACAGACGGTGAAATCGCTCAAACAAAAGCCGTCATTCACAATCAGTTGCTTGAAACGGTGGATACTCCACGAGGACTAGTAGAGGTTATGTATCATAATGAATTAACAGGCAAAGACATTTCAATTGACGAATACTTAAAGCATATTGATGCGGTATCTAAGCAGGAAATTATTAAAGTGGCTGAGAAAATTGAAATGGATACAATTTATTTCTTAACAGGAACGGGCGGTGAAGAAAATGGAGAAAATTGAATTTTCGCAGCTTCAGGAACAGCTATATCATGAAAAAATGGATAACGGGCTGCAGGTATATATTTTGCCAAAGCCGGAGTTTAACAAAACGTTTGCTACTTTTACAACGAACTACGGATCGATTGATAATCAGTTTGTCCCACTGAATGAAAATGAAATGACCAAAGTTCCGGACGGAATCGCACACTTTTTAGAGCATAAATTATTTGAAAAAGAAGACGGGGATGTCTTTCAGCAGTTTAGTAAACAAGGTGCTTCTGCCAATGCATTTACTTCTTTTACCCGCACAGCTTACTTATTCAGCTGTACGTCAAATTTTGAAGAAAACCTTGAAACATTAGTGGACTTTGTACAAGAGCCGTACTTTTCAGAAAAAACGGTAGAAAAAGAAAAAGGCATTATCGGTCAAGAAATTACAATGTATGACGACAATCCGGACTGGCGCTTGTATTTTGGTACCATTCAAAATATGTACAAAAACCATCCTGTTAAAATTGATATTGCCGGCACAATCGAATCGATTTCACATATTGATAAAGATTTGCTGTACACATGCTATGAAACGTTCTACCATCCGAGCAACATGCTGTTGTTCATTGTAGGTCCTGTTGATGCGGAAAAAGTAATGAAGCAAGTTCGTGACAATCAGCAGAAAAAAGATTATAAAGAAATCTCTGACATACAGCGTCATTTTGACGAAGAGCCTGAAACGGTGGATCAAGAAAAACAAGTATTAAAAATGCCGGTTCAGTCTTCTAAATGTATGGTGGGGCTAAAAGCGAAAAATCCGCAGCGTTCAGGTGGAGAAATGCTTAAATACGAGTTAGCAATGAATATTATTTTAGATTACGCGTTTGGAAAAAGCTCTTCATACTATGAGGAGTTGTATGCAGACGGGCTCATTGATGAAACGTTTGCTTATGATTATACGGAGGAAAGAGGATTTGGTTTTGCTCTTATCGGAGGAGATACGGACCAACCGGAACAGCTGTATAATCGAGTTAAACAAATATTACTTGAAATGAAAACAAAATCACTAACAGAAGAGGAACTTGAGCGTATCCGTAAAAAGAAAATCGGCGGATTCCTACGCTCATTAAATTCACCTGAGTTTATCGCTAATCAGTTTACACGCTATGCATTTAATGATATGAATTTATTTGATATTGTTGAAACGCTAGAAAAGCTGAAGGTGAACGAAATAAAAGATGTGCTAAACGAGATTATTGATGAAAAGAACTTTACGGTTTGTGAAGTAGTACCTAAATAAAGATGATTGTTGCCAAAAAAGCTGATGTTCATCAGCTTTTTTGCATGTAAAGGAGAGAAGGTCATGGAGAAATTTGCCCTTGTGACAGGTGCAAGCGGAGGAATTGGCACAGCGATTGCTAAAAAATTGGGTGAGGATGGATATTCGCTTATCTTGCATTACCATCAGCGAAGCGACAAAATAGAGGCGCTTGCACATGAGCTGGCTGAAAAGGTAAAAACCGTGTTTACGGTACAAGCAGATTTATCATGTAAAGAGGGAGTGGAGAAGTTTTTAAAGGGAATTATTGTTCCGGTAGAAGTTATTATTCATAACAGCGGACGAAGCGTTAGCGGGTTAATGACAGATACTCCGGCAAAAGAAACCGAAGAAATGATCTATCTTCACGTTACGGCTCCCTTTGTTATTACCAAAGCTTTATTACCTAAAATGATTAGTGCTAAAAGCGGACAAATCATCATGATTTCTTCCATTTGGGGACTTACAGGCGCTTCGTTTGAAGTCCTTTATTCCATGGTAAAAGGTGCACAAAATACGTTTGTAAAAGCTTTGGCAAAAGAGGTTGCACTAAGTGGAATTCGAGTCAACGGAGTTGCGCCCGGGGCGATTGAAACGGATATGATGGCCAGCTATTCAAAAGAAGAGGTTAAAGAGCTGGCTGAAGAGATCCCTTTAGGAAGAATTGGTTATCCAAAAGAAGTGGCAGATGCCGTTTCATATTTAATATCTTCACGAGCTTCCTACATAACGGGACAAATATTATCGGTTAATGGCGGTTGGTACATATAAAGTGTGCATAAAATCAAAAACAAGGTACAAACTATGATATGAATAAACCTTAAGGAGGGCTACTCATGTCAGTATTAGAAAACTGGGATAGCTGGAAAGATTTTTTAGGCGACCGTTTACATCATGCGCAAAACGAAGGAATGCAAGAAGAAGTTATTCATGATCTTGCTTATCAAATTGGTGGATATTTAGCAAACCAAGTTGATGCAAAAAATGATCAAGAGCGAATTTTAGCAGACCTTTGGAGCGTTGCTTCTAAAGAAGAGCAGCATGCGATTGCGAGCAGCATGGTGAAATTAGTTCAAAATAACGGATCAGTAAAATAAGTTATCGTTTCTAAAAAGGAGCTAATTCACTGCGTGTGAGAGCTCCTTTTTTCTTAGAAATAAATAGTACAAATAAATAAGCGCTTACATACATAACAAATGTAGAACTACTTGTCTTTAGGGTTTATAATATAATGGAAATCATTTATAGTTAAACTAGGTGAAAAAAAGGGGGCACCTCTCGAAGGCCAGCCAAGAAATGGGAGGGGTTTGATGGAGAAAATTGAGTGGTATTTAGAATATCAAATACAAAAAAATCGTCCGGGTCTTTTAGGTGATATTTCGTCGCTTCTTGGAATGTTGTCAATTAATATTGTCACAATTAATGGAGTGGATGATATTCGCCGTGGATTATTGCTGCGCTGTGATTCACATGAGCAAATAGACAGGCTTGAATCTATTTTGAAAACAATGGATAATATCGTTGTGACAAAAATGAGACCGCCTAAATTGCGTGATAAGTTAGCAGTGCGTCACGGTCGCTATATTCAGCGTGACGCAGATGATAAAAAGACGTTCCGTTTCGTAAGAGATGAATTAGGTTTGCTCGTAGATTTTATGGCGGAACTGTTTAAACAAGAAGGTCATAAGCTTATCGGCATTCGAGGTATGCCGCGAGTAGGCAAAACCGAATCCATTGTAGCAGCTAGCGTATGTGCGAACAAAAGGTGGCTTTTTGTGTCTTCTACACTCTTAAAACAAACGATCCGCAGTCAGCTTATTGCTGACGAATACAACGCTGATAATATTTTTATTATTGACGGGATTGTATCGACAAAACGAGCGAATGAAAAGCACTGGCAGCTTGTTCGAGAAGTAATGAATGTACCCGCGACAAAAATTGTGGAGCATCCGGATGTATTTGTACAAAATACCGAGTATTCATTAGATGATTTTGCCTACATTATTGAAATAAGAAACGACCCCAATGAGAAAATTACATATGAAATAATGGAAGGTCCTCAAATGTTTCAAGACGGTGGATTATCGATGTTTGATTTTTAGCATAATTGGTAGGTGTTAGCATTGACAGAGTTAGGACAAAGGTTAAGACAAGAACGAGAAAGCAAAGGATTGTCGTTAGAGGATTTACAAAAACTAACGAAAATTCAAAAACGCTATTTACTGGGCATTGAAGAAGGCAATTATGAGGTTATGCCGGGGAAATTTTACGTACGAGCGTTTATTAAGCAATACTGTGAAGCAATTGGGTTGGACACAGATGCTATTTTTGAAGAATACAAATCAGACATTCCTTCAACTCAAACAGAAGACATCCCGCAGCAGCTTTCACGCGTTCGCAGCCGCAAAGAAATTCCTCAGCATACAAAAGGAGTTTCAAAAGCATATGACTACCTTCCAACTGTTCTAGTGGTGGCGGGAGTTGTAGTTGTTGGGATTATTATTTGGGTAATCGCTCAAAATATCGTCTCGGATAAAAACAAGGAGCAGGCTAATCAAGAAGCTCCAAACAGTGAAATTCAGCAGTCTAACACGCAGGAAGAAACGAATGAAACTACTGCCAAAAATGACAATAGCACGTCAGAAGATGACCAAAGCGCTGCTGATAAGAAAGAAAAAGAAAAAGCTGAAAAAGAAAAAGCTGAAAGAGAAAAAGCTGAGAAAGAAAAAGCCGCAAAAGAAAAAGCTGAGAAAGAAAAAGCTGAAAAAGAAAAGAAAGACAGCGGTAAACAAGAATACAAGGAAGTTCAAAAAACAGGCAGAAGTGCTACGTATGCTCTTTCCGGTACGGATGCATTTAATCTAGAAGTAACATCCACTCAAGCAGATACTTGGTTAGATGTGAAAAACGGAAAAGGAAATGCTTTCTTTAGCTCCATTCTAAAAAAAGGTGAAACAAAAGAATTTGATTTGACGAAAGAAACGGAAGCTCGTGTCAACATCGGCTATTCACCTGGAGTAGAGCTAAAAGTAAATGGAAAAGCGGTTGACCTGCCGTTTGATTCGTCCAAGCAAGTTCGACAAGTTGTAACGATTCAATATCAGCCGGCAGAAGCACAGTAAACAGCCTGTTTTAAAAAGTGGTCAGGGTGTAAATAAAGATAATATGTGAATTAAACACTCATTCACGCTATAATAAAACCAAAGCCGTGCAAACAACTTCGTTTGCACGCTTTCAGTTTGTAACAGTAATTGGAGGCAGAAGAAGTGAATTTACCAAACAAGATTACCATTTCGCGAATTTTTCTAATTCCCGTATTCCTCATTTTTATGATGGTGCCGCTACCATTTGGCACAGTGGAGGCAGCAGGAAAAGAGATTCCGATCGCTCATCTATTAGGGGCGGCATTATTTATTATTGCATCTACAACGGACTGGATTGACGGATACTATGCAAGAAAGTACGATTTAGTCACGAACTTGGGCAAGTTTTTAGATCCACTAGCAGACAAGCTGTTGGTTTCAGCTGCGCTTGTAGCTATTGTTGACTTAGATTTAATTGCAGGTGCAGGTTGGGCTGCTATCATCATTATTAGCCGTGAATTTGCTATTACAGGTTTAAGACTTGTACTAGCAGGGGAAGGAGAAGTTGTAGCAGCAAATATGTTAGGTAAAATTAAAACATGGACTCAAATTTTAGCTATTTCAGCTATTTTGTTGTACAACTTGCCTTTTGAATGGATTTCCATTCCGTTTGCTAGCGTAATGCTTTGGATCTCAGTAATTTTTACGGTTATTTCAGGCTGGGACTACTTTGCTAAAAACAAACAGGCTTTTGTTAATTCAAAATAAGTAAGATGGAGATGATATGATGAACGCTGAAATTATTGGAGTCGGCTCTGAGCTGCTGCTTGGACAAATTGCCAATACAAACGCTCAGTATTTATCGAAAAAATTAGCCGAACTTGGAATTAATGTTTACTATCACACGGTAGTAGGAGATAATGCACAGCGCTTGAAAGAAGTGATTGCTACAGCTCAAACACGTGCAGAGTTAATTATTTTCACAGGCGGGCTTGGTCCTACAAAAGATGATTTAACAAAAGAAACAATTGCGAGTGTGCTAGGAGTAGAGCTGACAACAAATGCGGAAGCACTTGAAAGCATTGAAGCCTATTTCAAACAGTCAAATCGTATCATGACACCTAACAATAAAAAACAGGCAATTGTGCTAGAAGGTTCGACAGTGCTCCCTAATGATTACGGAATGGCTCCAGGCATGGGGCTTACAGTAGAGGGAAAACACTATATGCTATTCCCAGGGCCGCCAAAAGAGCTCTATCCAATGTACGAATCATATGGTCAAGAATTTTTAGCTCAAAAGCTTGAATTAAAAGAAAGTATTGAATCACGCGTTCTTCGCTTTTTCGGAATAGGAGAGTCACAGCTTGAGACGGAAATTGAAGATTTGCTTGATGCGCAAACAAACCCGACGATTGCGCCGCTTGCAGGGGATGGAGAAGTAACGCTCCGCTTAACTGCCAAGCATGCTGATGCCGCTGAAGCACATCGTATGTTAGATGAAGTGGAAAAAACCATTTCAGAGCGCGTAGGAGAGTATTTATATGGCTACGAAGCAACTTCTTTACATAATGAATTGGTAAAAGAATTAACGGCACAAGGCTTGACGATTGCTTCGGCCGAAAGTTTAACCGGTGGTTTATTCAGCGAACGTCTAACAACCGTGTCAGGTGCTGGAGAAGTTGTAAAAGGCAGCCTGGTAGCCTATCATTATGAAATCAAGCAAAATATTCTCGGAGTTAGTGAACACACGCTGAATCAGTACGGAGCCGTTAGCGAGCAGTGCGCAGCTGAAATGGCTCAGCGTATTCAACAGTTATATAAAACGGATATTGGCATCGGTTTTACGGGTGTAGCTGGACCCTCTAAACAAGAAGGACATCCTGTAGGAACAGTGCATATAGGGGTCGCTTATAAGGATCAAACTCCTCAAGTTTACAGCTTGCAGCTATCTGGAAGCCGCCAAGGGATTCGTTCACGAACGGTTAATTACGGCTGTCATTACGTATTAAAGACGATAAAAAAATAAAGAAAAAAGGCTGCTTAGTTTTACCAAAGCAGCCTTTTTTTTATTTCACAAAAAACGAACATTTATTCGCTTTTTGCTTGTCAAACGACTCAAAAACTAGTATAGTAAGTTATAGAAAGTTGTTAATTCGACATTGCTACTACATCGTAGTAAGTTTGCAGTTTATAGATGATTTCAAAGAGACAGAGGAGGAAATTGAGTGAACGATCGTCAAGCAGCCCTTGATATGGCTTTAAAGCAAATTGAAAAGCAATTTGGTAAAGGTTCGATTATGAAATTAGGTGAACAAACGGAAAAAAGAATTTCTACAATTCCAAGTGGTTCATTAGCATTAGATATAGCTTTAGGCGTAGGTGGATATCCACGTGGACGTGTAGTGGAAGTATATGGCCCAGAAAGCTCAGGTAAAACAACAGTTGCTCTTCATGCGATTGCAGAAGTTCAACAGCAGGGCGGACAGGCTGCATTTATCGATGCGGAGCACGCGTTAGATCCTGTATATGCTCAAAAATTAGGCGTTAATATTGATGAGCTGTTATTATCTCAGCCTGATACAGGAGAACAAGCTTTAGAAATCGCAGAAGCTTTAGTTCGAAGCGGCGCAGTAGATATTATTGTTGTTGACTCAGTAGCAGCGTTAGTGCCAAAAGCGGAAATTGAAGGAGAAATGGGAGACTCTCACGTGGGTCTACAAGCTCGTTTAATGTCTCAAGCATTGCGTAAACTATCTGGAGCTATCAACAAGTCTAAAACAATCGCTATCTTTATTAACCAAATTCGTGAAAAAGTCGGCGTAATGTTTGGTAACCCTGAAACAACTCCTGGTGGACGCGCGCTTAAATTCTATTCTTCAGTGCGTCTAGAAGTGCGTCGTGCAGAACAGTTAAAGCAAGGAAACGATATCGTAGGTAACAAAACAAGAATTAAAGTTGTGAAAAATAAAGTAGCTCCGCCTTTCCGTGCTGCTGAAGTAGATATTATGTACGGAGAAGGTATTTCAAAAGAGGGTGAAATTTTGGATATTGCTTCTGAACTAGATATCGTCCAAAAAAGTGGATCTTGGTATTCGTATAATGACGAGCGTCTAGGTCAAGGCCGTGAAAATGCAAAGCAATTCTTAAAAGAAAATACTGATATTCGTCAGGAAATTGCGGGACAAGTGCGTGAACATCATGGTTTAGACCAAGATGGAGAGCCAGCTCCTGAGGATGACGATCAAGGCGATTTAAATATTTAATTTGCTGCGAGATAAAAAAAAGACTCCTCTATTTCAAAGAAGGGGTCTTTTTTTTGTAAAAATTGTTAATGCTAGAAAAGTAACATACGAAATTTCAATATATACTGTAGAGGCAGGCTTGACAATAAAAATGCACAGATTTACAATTAAGATGTATATTTTCCCTTTTTAAAACATTTTAGCGTTTAAAAGCCTTTGTGTGTATATTGAAAGGTGAATACGATGTACATGCCGACATGAAATTTAAAACTTACAAGTTTATAGCAAGGGGAGGTGAAATGATGGATACTAATACAATCATCTTCGCTTTGCTTGGCCTAATCGTCGGTGCAGTTGTTGGCTTTTTTGTTTGTAAATCGATTGCTGAAGCTAAAATTGCGGGAGCAAAGTCTAGTGCAGAACAAATTATTGATGAAGGAACCCGCGAGGCGGAAGCTTTGAAAAAAGAAGCTTTACTAGAAGCGAAGGATGAAATCCATCAGCTTCGTACAGAGGCAGAACAAGATATTCGTGATCGTCGAGCAGAACTTCAAAAACAAGAAAATCGATTAATGCAAAAAGAGGAAAATCTTGATCGTAAAGACGAGTCACTTGATAAACGTGAAGCGTTACTTGAAAAGAAAGATGATTCTCTTACTGTTAAACAACAGCATATTGAAGAGATGGAAAGCAAAGTTGAAGAAGTGGTACGTGCACAGCAAACAGAGCTAGAGCGCATTTCAAGCTTAACAAGAGAAGATGCAAGAGCGATTATTTTAGATCGTGTTGAAAATGAACTTTCCCACGACATTGCAATAATGGTAAAAGAAACAGAAAACCGTGCAAAAGAAGACGCCGATAAAAAGGCGAAAGAAATTCTTTCACTTGCTATTCAGCGTTGCGCAGCAGATCATGTTGCTGAAACGACTGTCTCAGTTGTTAACTTGCCAAATGACGAAATGAAAGGCCGAATTATCGGTCGAGAAGGTCGAAATATCCGTACGCTTGAAACTTTGACAGGAATTGATCTTATTATTGATGATACGCCAGAAGCAGTTATTTTATCAGGATTTGACCCAATTCGTCGTGAGACAGCAAGAATTGCACTTGATAAACTCGTTCAAGATGGTCGTATCCATCCCGCACGTATTGAAGAAATGGTTGAAAAATCTCGCCGTGAAGTGGACGAATATATTCGTGAAGTTGGTGAACAAACGACGTTTGAAGTTGGTGTTCACGGGTTGCATCCAGACTTGATGAAAATTCTTGGTCGCTTAAAATTCAGAACAAGCTATGGTCAAAATGTGCTGAAACATTCAATGGAAGTAGCGCATTTATCAGGACTTATGGCTGCTGAATTAGGTGAAGATGAAACGTTAGCCAAACGAGCAGGATTGTTACATGATATTGGTAAAGCAATTGACCATGAAGTAGAAGGAAGCCACGTAGAAATCGGTGTTGAATTAGCTACAAAGTATAAAGAACATCCGGTTGTTATTAACGCGATTGCTTCTCACCATGGAGATACAGAACCAACATCAATCATTGCTGTACTAGTTGCAGCAGCGGATGCATTATCTGCTGCAAGACCAGGTGCTCGCAGTGAGACGTTAGAAAACTACATTCGTCGTCTTGAAAAGTTAGAAGAAATTTCAGAGTCTTATGAAGGCGTTGAAAAATCATTTGCTATTCAAGCAGGACGTGAAGTTCGTATTATGGTGAAACCAGATACGATTGGTGATCTAGAAGCGCATCGACTTGCTCGAGATATTCGAAAACGAATTGAAGATGAGCTGGATTATCCTGGCCACATCAAAGTAACCGTTATTCGTGAAACAAGAGCAGTAGAGTATGCAAAATAAAAATGAAGTGGCGTTTCGCCACTTTATTTTTTTTCGTAGAGATGAAGATACAGATTAAGAATGAAGTATAGGAGCTTTTACATGAGAATTTTATTTATTGGAGACGTAGTTGGTTCTCCAGGCCGTGAAATGGTTGAAGAATATTTACCAAGATTAAAAAGAAAATACTCTCCGGGACTTACAATTGTGAACGGAGAAAATGCAGCTTCAGGAAAAGGAATTACCGAAAAGATTTATCGTCAGTTCTTACAAGCTGGGGCTAACATTATTACTCTTGGTAACCACGCGTGGGATAAACGTGAAATTTTTGATTTTATTGATGATGCAAAAAATCTTGTTCGCCCAGCAAATTTTCCTGAAGGTACACCGGGCAAAGGAATTACGTATTTTACGTACAATCAGCTTGAGGTAGCCGTAATTAATTTACAAGGGCGCACGTTTATGGCTCCGCTTGATTGTCCATTTCAAAAAGCAGATGAACTAATTGAAGAAGCACGCCAGCGCACTCCGCTCATTTTTATTGATTTTCATGCTGAAACAACAAGTGAAAAGCAAGCGATTAGCTGGTATGTGGACGGTCGTGTCAGCGCTGTTGTCGGCACTCATACGCACGTTCAAACAGCTGACAATCGTATATTGCCAAAAGGAACAGCCTACATCTCTGACGTAGGAATGACGGGACCTTATGACGGCATTTTAGGGATGGAGCGAGAAGCAGTTATTAAGCGTTTTTTAACGTCTCTTCCTGTTCGATTTGAAGTGCCAAAAGAAGGAAGAACGCAGCTTAGTGGAATCGTTATTGATATTGATCAAAAGACGGGGAAAGCAACAAAAACAGAGCGAATTTTAATTAACGAAGACCATCCGTTTTTTGAATAAAGGGAAAAAGTCAATGTGTCGAAAGACGATACGTTGGCTTTTTTATTTTGTCAAAAACGTAAAAAGAAAAAAGAAAGGTGTAGAAATATAAGTTTTTGAATATTTAGGAAAAACAAGCAGGAATACGTTTGGCATATCGTGAATATAGTAACATTGAAATCAATTAAGTCATTGGTCTAATGATCTCTCATCATACATTGTAAAGAATAAGGAGGAGCTAGATATGGAAATATTAAAAGTTTCAGCAAAGTCTAATCCAAATTCAGTTGCTGGTGCCTTAGCAGGCGTGCTGCGCGAACGCGGCGCAGCAGAAATTCAAGCCATTGGGGCCGGGGCGCTTAATCAAGCAGTAAAAGCTGTAGCAATCGCAAGAGGGTTCGTTGCACCAAGTGGGGTTGATTTAATCTGCATCCCAGCTTTTACAGATATTCAAATTGATGGAGAAGAGCGAACAGCCATTAAATTAATTGTAGAGCCGCGATAATTATAAAAAACCACGGACCTGTAAAGCATAGAAGCCAAACAGGTCCTTTTTGTATAGAGTTAAAGGGGTGTGGGTTGTGATATTTGATGCTCATTGTGATGTATTGATGAAGCTCTGGTTAAATAAACGTTTATCTTTTACATATGATTCAGCGCTGCACGTTACGTTAGAAGGAATAAAAAAAGCAAAAGGAAAAGTTCAGCTATTCGCTATTTATATTCCGGAAGCGGTTCCGGCAGCTCAGCGCTTTGATGTTGCGTTAGAAATGATCCAGCTGTTTCAGAGTCATATTTTATCGCTTCCCGGTATGAAATGGGTTCGTTCAAAGCGCGATATAGATAGTTTAAAAAAAGATGAAATAGGAGCAATGCTGACGCTTGAAGGGTGCGATGCCATTGATACAAGTTTAGTTCGCTTAAAGACGCTTTTTTCACTGGGTGTACGTTCAGTAGGTTTGACATGGAATTACAGCAATGCTGTGTGTGACGGTATTTTAGAACCTCGAGGCGCCGGATTATCTTCTTTTGGAAGAGAAGTTGTTGAATTGAATAATGAACATAAAGTTTGGACGGATGTCTCTCATTTATCGGTAAGAGGTTTTTGGGATGTGATTGAGCTAGCGCATTATGTAGTGGCTACTCATTCCAATTCACACGTATTGTGTTCTCATCCCCGGAATTTAAGAGACGATCAAATTCATGCTTTAATAAAGCGAAACGGCGTGATTGGCATTACGTTTGTCCCTGAATTTTTAACGAGTTCTGCCAAAGTGCAAATAGCGGATGTGATTCGTCATCTTGATTACATGTGTGAAAGAGGAGGCGAATACTCGGTTGGTTTTGGCTCTGACTTTGACGGCATTGACAAAACGGTTCATCGTCTCGGAAGCTATGAACAGTATACGAATTTAATCGAAGAACTTCTTAAGCATTACACTGAGGAGCAGGTAAAACGTTTTCTGTTTCAAAACTTTGCTGATCGTGTATGCAACTAATAAAAAAGAGCTTTTTCTTCTTGGAAAAGTTCTTTTTTATAGAAGTCATTTATATAATAATGCCTCATGTGAAGGCAGAAAAGATCATTAAAAAACTTCATCTTATTCATTAAATATAAATATAATTAAAACGATTGAGAATTCAATGGAAAGGGTTGCATTTTTCTGGCAATCGGAATAAAATTGAAAACGGATTATGGAGCTGTTCAAGCAGAAACGTATCCTGCACAGCGACAAGGTGCTGTGGGAGTTTTGCGGATGATTTTGGTTCGTGAAATGCAGAAGCAATGAAATCGTTTGCTATTTTACCTTTTTCAGTTTTTATCAATAAAATAGATTTCTATATTAAGAGCAATTAAAGGAGTGGCGTTGATTTATGGTACAGCAACTTTCATGGAAAGTTGGCGGACAGCAGGGTGAGGGAATCGAAAGTACGGGAGAAATCTTTTCAACCGCTTTAAATCGATTAGGTTATTACTTATACGGCTATCGTCATTTTTCTTCTCGTATCAAAGGTGGACATACAAATAACAAGATCCGAGTGAGTACAACTCAGGTTCGATCTGTGTCAGATGATTTGGATATTTTAGTTGCGTTCGATCAGGAAACAATTGATGTAAACGTCCATGAGCTCCGCGTAGGAGGCGTTGTAATTGCAGATGCGAAATTCAATCCAAGTCTGCCTGAAACATGTACAACTGCTACGCTATACGCTGTTCCATTTACCGAAATTGCAACGGAATTAGGAACGTCGCTAATGAAGAACATGGTTGCTGTAGGCGCTTCAAGTGCTGTACTTCATATTGACACAGAAGTATTTGAAGAAGTAGTGCTTGAAATCTTCGGTAAAAAAGGCCAAAAAGTTGTACAAAAAAACATGGAAGCTATTAAAAAAGGTGCAGATTACATTCGTGAACAGCTAGGCGAACAGTTAGAAACAATGAAACTAGATCCAGCGGATGGTAAAAAACGTATGTTTATGATTGGAAACGATGCGATTGCGCTAGGCGCTTTAGCCGGTGGCGCTCGTTTTATGCCAGCGTATCCAATTACCCCTGCTTCAGAAATCATGGAATACTTAATTAAAAAGCTTCCTCAATTTGGTGGAACCGTTATTCAAACAGAAGATGAAATCGCAGCATGTACGATGGCTATCGGAGCTAACTATGCAGGCGTACGTGCGCTGACAGCATCAGCTGGACCTGGTCTATCATTGATGATGGAGTCGATTGGATTAGCGGGCATCACTGAGCAGCCTGTTGTGATTATCGATACGCAACGGGGCGGTCCAAGTACAGGGCTTCCAACTAAGCAAGAACAGTCTGATTTAATGGCAATGATTTACGGTACGCACGGTGAAATTCCGAAGATCGTCATGGCGCCAAGTACGGTTGAAGAAGCATTCTACGATACGATTGAAGCGTTTAACTTAGCAGAAGAATATCAGTGTCCAGTTATTATGCTAACGGATTTACAGCTTTCACTTGGAAAGCAATCAGTAGAACCACTTGACTATAACCGCGTTGAAATCCGCCGCGGTAAGCTTCAGCAAGGAGAGCTAGAAGAGCTGGAAGAAAAACAATACTACAAGCGCTACCGCGTAACAGAAGACGGCGTATCGCCACGCGTCATTCCAGGAATGAAGCATGGTATTCATCACGTGACGGGAGTAGAACATGATGAGACAGGAAAGCCATCTGAATCTCCGGTGAACCGCGATGATCAAATGAATAAGCGTCTTCGTAAGACAAAAGGAATTCGTTTTAATACGCCAATTCATGTTCACTCTCATGAAAAAGAGTCTGATATTTTATTTGTTGGATTTAATTCGACGCGTGGAGTTATTGAAGAGGCAATGGAACGTTTGGAACAGGACGGTATAAAAGTAAATCATGCTCACATTCGTTTGATTCATCCTTTCCCAGCTGACGAACTGCTTCCTTACGTGCAAGGAGCTAAAAAAGTAGTCGTCGTTGAAAACAATGCTACTGGACAGCTTGCTAATATTTTAAAAATGAATATTGCAAGTCATGATAAAATTCAAAGCGTATTGAAGTATGATGGAAATCCATTTCTTCCGCAAGAAGTATACGCAAAAAGTAAGGAGATGTTTGTGTTAAATGGCAACGTTTAAAGATTTTCGTAACAGTGTAAAACCTAACTGGTGTCCGGGGTGTGGAGATTTCTCCGTACAAGCAGCCATTCAACGCGCATCTGCTAACGTAGGTTTAGAACCTCATGAGCTTGCTGTTATTTCAGGTATTGGATGTTCTGGACGTATCTCCGGTTATATTAATTCATATGGTTTTCACGGTATTCACGGACGTGCGCTTCCAATCGCTCAAGGTGTAAAAATGGCTAATCGTGACTTAACCGTTATCGCATCTGGGGGCGATGGAGATGGGTTTGCTATCGGTATGGGACACACGGTTCATGCGATTCGCCGAAACATCGATGTAACGTATATCGTAATGGATAACCAGATCTATGGTTTAACAAAAGGACAAACATCTCCTCGTAGTGAAGTAGGATTCAAGACAAAAAGTACGCCTGAAGGATCAATCGAGTCGTCTTTATCTGTCATGGAGCTTGCGTTAACTTCTGGGGCAACGTTTGTGGCTCAAAGCTTTTCAACAAATTTAAAAGAGTTAACAAGCTTAATTGAACAAGGCATTCAGCATAAAGGCTTTTCTTTAATTAACGTATTTAGCCCGTGCGTAACGTATAACAAAGTGAACACGTATGATTGGTTTAAAGAAAACCTAACTAGTCTTAGCACAATTGAAGATTATGATGCGAACAATCGTATGCAAGCTATGCAAACGTTAATGGAGCATAACGGCTTAGTAACAGGGCTTATTTATCAAAATGCGCATCAGCCGTCGTATCAGCAGCTTGTTCACGGTTATAGTGAAGAGCCGCTGTCAAAAGCAGACTTAGGTATGACTGAGGAAAAATTTGATGAGCTAGTAGCTGAATTTATGTAAAAGAGGCTACCATAAAAGTAGTTTAGTAGAGGGAAGATCCGAACGGTGGATTGAGATTCTTAATGGAGAATCCAACTCGTTCGGATTTTTTCATAGTGATAGGTATAGAAAATAGGTATATGATTGTGTTCGCTACTTGAAAGTTATATACTATGTTAATGTGATGAGTTTTATGCATAAGCATAAGGCTGTCACATTTTTTTGCGATTTACAGGTGCAACGTGACAATTGTCATGGCGAAAGGAGATTTTTTTATGAACGAAAAACAACGTTTAGAAAGCAACCAAGTTAATCCAGCGGACAAAAAATCCGAAAAGGATTACAGCAAATATTTTCAAACAGTATACATGCCGCCTTCTTTAAAAGATGCGAAAAAGCGAGGAAAAGAAGAAGTTTCCTATCACAATGATTTTGCAATCGATGAACAGTTTCATGGAATGGGACAGGGGCGTAAGTTTTATATCCGTACGTACGGCTGTCAAATGAATGAGCACGATACAGAAGTAATGGCTGGTATTTTTCTAGGCCTTGGCTACGAGCCAACTGACTCTGTTGAAGATGCTCATGTTATTTTACTGAATACGTGTGCGATCCGTGAAAATGCGGAAAATAAAGTGTTTGGTGAATTAGGACACTTGAAGGCCTTAAAGCGCGAGCGCCCTGAATTATTAATCGGCGTCTGCGGATGTATGTCTCAAGAAGAGTCAGTTGTAAATAAAATTCTACAAAAACATCAGCACGTGGATATGATTTTTGGTACACACAACATTCACCGTTTGCCTCATATTTTAAACGAAGCATACTTAGCAAAAGAAATGGTGATTGAAGTATGGTCTAAAGAAGGGGACGTTATTGAAAACCTTCCAAGAGCACGTAAAGGCAGCGTTAAAGCATGGGTTAACATCATGTACGGCTGTGACAAGTTCTGTACGTACTGTATCGTTCCGTACACGCGAGGAAAAGAGCGAAGCCGCCGTCCAGAAGACATTATCCAAGAAGTCCGTCATTTAGCTGCTCAAGGCTACAAAGAAATTACGCTTTTAGGTCAAAACGTTAATGCATACGGAAAAGATTTTGAAGACATCACGTACGGCTTAGGCGACTTAATGGACGAAATCCGTAAAATTGACGTTGCTCGTATCCGTTTTACAACAAGTCATCCTCGTGACTTTGATGACCGTTTAATTGAAGTTCTGGCTAAAGGCGGAAATCTTGTCGACCACATTCACTTGCCTGTTCAATCAGGAAGCAGCGATATCTTAAAAATTATGGCACGAAAATATTCTCGTGAACATTATTTAGAGCTTGTTCGTAAAATTAAAGAAGCCATTCCAACAGCATCATTAACAACTGATATTATTGTTGGTTTCCCAAATGAAACGGATGAGCAGTTTGAAGAAACAATGTCGCTATATCGTGAGGTTGAATTCGATAGTGCTTATACGTTTATTTATTCACCTCGTGAAGGTACGCCGGCTGCTAAGATGCAAGACAATGTACCAATGGAAGTGAAAAAAGAGCGTCTTCAGCGTTTAAATGCTCTTGTAAATGAAATTTCTGCAAAGAAATTGAAGGAATATGAAGGTAAAGTTGTCGAAGTATTAGTAGAAGGTGAAAGTAAAAATAATCCTGAAGTACTAGCAGGCTACACGGAAAAAAGTAAGCTTGTAAACTTCAAAGCACCTAAGTCAGTGATTGGGAAACTTGTAAAAGTAAAAGTTACAAAAGCCAAAACATGGACATTAAACGGGGAAATGGTAGAAGAAACAGCAGAGGTGAAGTAATATGGCGCAGTATAACAAGAGTGACGTAATTAAACGTGCTCAAGAGCTGGCAAAAATGATTGCTGAAACGGAAGAAGTAGATTTCTTCAAGCGTGCCGAAGCTCAGCTTAACGAAAATCAAAAAGTTCGTGAAACCATTGCAAGCATTAAAAGCTTGCAAAAACAAGCTGTTAATTTCCAACATTATGGTAAAACAGAAGCGTTAAAACAAGTGGAGGCAAAAATCGATCGTTTACAGGAAGAGCTGGATGAACTGCCGATTATTCAGCAGTTTCAAGAGTCTCAAATAAACGTGAATGATTTGCTTCAACTTGTTGCTAATACTATTTCAAACACAGTAACGGATGAAATTATTGTGTCTACAGATGGTGATTTACTGCGCGGTGAAACAGGTTCACAGGTGCGAAACAGCCCTGGATCTAGCTGCTCATAAAGAAAAATGCCTCAGCAATTTGCTGAGGCATTTTTTTGTGCATCCCATGGCATGAAAATTGGGCAGATTTTCTCTCTAATAATTGTCACGTTTTTCTATATCCTTGCATACAATGGAACATAGGTTTTTTATGCCTTAAACCTAGTTTCTTAAAAATAATGTGCAAACAAGTGAATGAGCCTGCATAGGATGAAATGAAGATAGTTTGAGGAGGGTATGCTCACATGTCACAACACTATAGAGAAATTATTACAAAAGCAGTCGTAGGTAAAGGTCGCAAGTTTACACAATCGTCTCATACGCTTGCACCGAAAAATCGACCAACAAGCATCTTAGGGTGCTGGGTGATTAACCATGAGTACAAAGCAAAAAAAAGCGGCAGCAATGTAGAAGTTGACGGCAGATATGATATTAACATCTGGTATTCGTACAATAATAATACAAAAACCGAAGTTTGGACGGAAACCGTATCATACAAAGATAATATTAAGCTGCGCTATAAAGACGAAGATTCGATTGGAGACGATTACGAAGTAATTGTTCGCGTGCTGCAGCAGCCAAATTGCCTAGAGTGCACAATTTCACCAAATGGCAATAAAACGATTGTTCAAGTAGAGAGAGAATTGTTGGCGGAAGTGATTGGCGAAACCAAGGTTTGTGTTGCAGTAAATCCGAAAGGCTGCGATGATGAAGACGAGTTTGATTTAGACGTAGATGACGATGAATTTGAAGATTTGGATCCTGATTTTATATTAGGAGACGATGAGTAACTAGGAAGAAGTTCTTCCTAGTTTTTTTATTTTTACTATTTTAAGAAAATTCTTATAAAAATAAAAAAATATATTGCTTTTTGTCGAATGCGCAGTGTATAGTAAATCTAAAGAAAATAATGCATTAATTTTCAGAAAATTTAGTTATATCAGATAAGTATTTTTTGGGGGTTTACTATGAGCTTATTTCGTAAAAAATCAATTCAAACGTTAATTAGTGAAACCAACTCTAAAGGTGTTAAATTAAAAAAAGATTTAGGCGCTTTCGATTTAACAATGTTAGGAATTGGTGCCATTATCGGAACCGGAATTTTTGTATTAACGGGCGTAGCCGCTGCTGAACATGCCGGTCCAGCTTTAGTTATATCTTTCATTATGTCAGGACTTGCGTGTGTGTTTGCAGCTCTTTGTTATGCAGAGTTTGCCTCAACAGTTCCTGTTTCAGGAAGTGCATACACTTACAGTTATGCAACATTTGGTGAATTAATCGCTTGGATTTTAGGGTGGGATCTTATCTTGGAATACGGTCTTGCATCTTCTGCTGTAGCGAGCGGATGGTCGGGGTATTTCCAAGGATTGTTAGCAGGGTTTGGTATACATTTTCCAAAAGCTTTAACAAGTGCATACAATCCTGCAAACGGCACGTATATTGATATTCCAGCAATTATGATTGTTTTCTTAATTACCTTGCTTTTAACACAAGGAGTAAAAAAATCTTCACGTTTTAATGCTATCATGGTTATTATTAAACTGGCTGTTGTACTTCTGTTTATCGGGGTAGGAGTTAGCTATGTTAAGCCAGAAAACTGGACGCCGTTTATGCCGTTTGGTTTCTCCGGAGTAGCGACAGGAGCAGCAACTGTATTCTTCGCCTACATTGGATTTGATGCTGTAGCAACAGCGGCCGAGGAAGTACGCAAGCCTCAGCGGGATATGCCAATCGGAATCATCGCATCTCTTGCGATTTGTACAGTCCTTTATATCGTCGTATCGCTTATCTTAACAGGAATCGTACCTTATACAGAATTAAATGTTAAAAACCCTGTAGCATTTGCTTTAAGCTACATTAACCAAGATTGGGTAGCAGGATTTATTTCATTAGGTGCAATTGTTGGTATTACAACGGTATTGCTCGTTATGATGTATGGACAAACTCGTTTATTTTATGCGATCAGTCGAGATGGTCTATTACCGAAGCCTTTTTCAAAAATCAGTGAGAAAAAACAAACGCCAGTAGTAAATACGTGGATTACATGTTTACTAGTATCCATTTTCTCTGGTTTAGTACCATTAGGAAGATTAGCAGAGTTAACAAACATCGGTACTCTTTTTGCTTTCATGACCGTATCAATTGGAATTTTATATTTACGTAAATCAAAACAAACTTCAGAATCGACTGGGTTCCGCGTACCGTTCGTGCCGGTGATTCCAATTTTAGCTTTTGTGTTCTGTTTATACTTAGCACTTCAGCTTCCAAAGTTAACATGGATTAGTTTCGTAATTTGGCTTGTACTAGGGCTAGTGGTTTACTTCTTATACGGACGTAAGCATAGTCATTTGAACAGCAGTAAATAATGAAAAGCTTCGGACAAGCTTCTTCCTTCGTCCGAAGCTTTTTTATTTGTGTTATGAAAAGAAATTGAAGATTGTTCTATTTGAATAAATTAAGTTTAAGAAAGACTTATGTTATAATACGTGTAGCAAAAACGCACAACTAGATGTGGTATGGAGGAATAGTATGGCAGCGTATACGCCAATGATACAGCAATATTTGAGAATTAAGGCAGAGTATCAAGATGCCTTTTTATTTTTTAGACTAGGTGATTTTTATGAAATGTTCTTTGAAGATGCTACGACAGCTTCTCAAGAGCTTGAAATAACATTAACAAGTCGAGACGGAGGAGGACAAGAGCGAATTCCGATGTGCGGAGTTCCGTATCACTCTGCTCCTACGTATATCGAGCGTTTAATTGAAAAGGGATTTAAAGTAGCTATTTGTGAGCAAGTAGAAGACCCTAAGCATGCAAAAGGTGTTGTAAAGCGAGAAGTGGTGCAGGTGATTTCACCCGGAACACTGATGAACGAACGCGGACTGCATGAAAAGGAAAATAACTATATTTGTTCTGTTACTGAGTTCGAGGATCAAACGTTTGGTCTTGCTCTTTCTGATTTGTCTACAGGAGAAAACAGCGTAACGCTTGTCGGTTCGTTTCACGATATAGTCTCAGAGATTTATGCAAAAGAAGCAAAAGAAGTTGTTGTAAGCTCTGAGTTTCCCGCTGACTTATTACAAACACTAAAAGAGCGCATGACGATTACCATTTCTTATGAGAATAGTACAGAGCAAGTAGACGGACTAGAGTATTTAGTAGAGTCGCTTCAGCAGCAAAAGCTTATTACAACGTTTGCGCGTATTCTTCAGTATTTAACTCGCACGCAGAAGCGTTCGCTTGAACACTTACAGCCCGTGCAGTTTTATCAAATCAATGAATATATGAAAATTGATTTGTTCTCTAAGCGAAACTTAGAGTTAACCGAAACGATTCGTTCAAAAGGAAAGAAAGGCTCGCTTCTATGGTTATTAGACCAGACCGTTACGGCAATGGGCGGCCGTTTATTAAAAAATTGGATTGACCGTCCGCTTTTAAAACAAGCCGATATTGATAATCGTTTAAATATGGTAGATGTCTTAATGAAACAGTTTTTTGAACGGGAAGAACTGCGTGAGTTGCTAAAAGACGTATATGATTTAGAACGCTTAGCTGGTCGAGTAGCTTTCGGTAATGTAAATGCTCGTGATTTAATTCAATTAAAAAAATCATTACAAAATGTGCCTCATATTCAAGAGGTTGTGAATCGTTTAAATCATCCTTATGCCACAAAGCTTGTTGAAGACATTGATCCTTGTGAGCGATTAGCTAATCTTCTTGAAAGAGGATTAAAAGAGCACCCTCCTTTGTCAATTAAAGAAGGAGACATTATTAATGACGGCTATCATGAACAGCTTGATCAATACCGAGATGCAAGCCGAAACGGAAAAACGTGGATTGCGTCACTTGAACAGCAAGAGCGTGAGAAAACAGGAATTCGCTCACTGAAAATTGGTTATAATCGCGTGTTCGGCTATTATATAGAAGTAACGCGGGCAAATCTGCATCTTTTGCCTGAAGGAATGTATGAACGAAAACAGACGTTAACCAATGCAGAACGTTTTATTACGCCTGAGCTGAAAGAAAAAGAAGCGCTGATTTTAGAAGCGGAAGAGAAAATTGTAGAGCTGGAATATGAATTGTTTTTACAAATTCGTGAAGAAGTAAAAGCATATATTCCAAGGCTGCAAGAACTCGCTAAAAAAGTAAGTGAGCTTGACGTACTGCAGTGCTTTGCAAAAATCAGTGAAGAACGTCATTACACGAAGCCTATTTTTTCAAGTGAAGATATTTCGATTCAAAACGGACGTCATCCAGTGGTAGAAAAAGTAATGAATTCGCAGGAATATGTGCCAAACGACTGTCAAATGACGGATGATAGTTCAATTTTACTGATTACAGGACCAAATATGTCTGGTAAAAGTACGTATATGCGTCAGGTCGCTTTAACGGCGATATTAGCTCAAATTGGCTGTTTTGTGCCAGCGGACGAAGCGGTCCTGCCGATTTTTGATCAAGTGTTTACACGTATCGGAGCAGCGGATGACTTAATTTCAGGTCAAAGTACGTTTATGGTCGAGATGCTAGAAACGAAAAATGCAGTGACAAATGCCACTCAGTCGAGTCTAATTCTGTTAGATGAAATTGGGCGCGGCACGTCTACGTATGACGGAATGGCTCTTGCTCAAGCAATTATTGAATACGTCCATGAGCATATTGGCTGTAAGACACTATTTTCTACTCATTATCATGAATTAACCGTACTCGATGAGTCGCTTCCTGCGCTTAAAAATGTTCATGTAAGCGCGGTTGAAAAAAATGGGAAGGTCGTCTTTTTACACAAAATCAAAGATGGTGCCGCAGATAAAAGTTATGGTATTCACGTAGCAGAACTAGCAGAACTTCCGGATCCGCTTCTAGAGCGAGCTCGCGTCATCTTACACGATTTAGAACAATCTTCTGAGCGTGAACCTGTAGTACGTCAGGCTCCAAAAAGAGAAGAGATAACACAACAAGTTCCACAAGAAGGTGCTTCTTTGGTTCAAGAAGGACGTATAGATAGTAAAAAAGCAGATGAGGCCAATCAGCTTTCGTTCTTTGAAATAGAAGAGAAAAAAGAAAAGCCTGCGCTTTCAAAACGAGAAAAAGCAATTATCGATCGTTTAAAAGAGCTGGATATTTTAGAAATGACGCCTTTAGACGCAATGAATGCGATGTATGAACTGCAAAAATCATTAAAGAAGAAATAGATTGAGAGGAGTGAGTCTGTGGGTAAAATTGTGCAGCTTTCAGACGAACTTTCAAATAAAATTGCTGCTGGAGAGGTTGTTGAACGACCTGCTTCGGTGGTGAAAGAGCTAGTCGAAAATGCTATTGATGCAAACAGTACAATTATTGAAATTGAATTAGAAGAAGCTGGGCTTTCAAAAATTCGTATATTGGATAATGGAGACGGCATTGCTTCTGAAGACTGCTTGACCGCGTTTAAAAGACATGCGACAAGCAAAATTAAAACAGAACAAGATTTATTTCGAATTCGAACTTTAGGATTTCGCGGGGAAGCTTTGCCAAGTATTGCTTCGGTTTCAATGCTTGAACTCAAAACGAGTACGGGAGAAGAAGCCGGCACCCATCTTAAACTTAGAGGCGGAGAAATCGTTCATCACGAATTAACGTCAAGCCGAAAAGGTACCGAACTTGTTATTGAAAACCTATTTTTTAACACACCTGCACGTTTAAAATATATGAAGACGGTAAACACGGAGCTTGGTAACGTAACGGACGTAGTCAATCGCCTTGCGATGTCTCATCCTGAAGTTTCAATTCGGCTGATGCATCAAGGAAGACAGCTTCTGTATACGAACGGAAGCGGCGATGTGCGTCAAGTGCTTGCAGCTATTTATGGAATGGCAGTGGCCAAAAAAATGATTCCGATTAACGTTCAGTCTCTTGATTATGAAGTGAATGGTTACGTTGCTCTTCCTGAAATTACACGAGCTTCTCGCAACTACATGTCGACCATTATTAACGGTCGGTTTGTTAAAAACTACGGGTTGTTAAAAGCGGTACAGCAGGGCTATCATACTCTTTTACCTATCGGCCGTTTTCCAATCGTGTTTTTAACCATTACAATGGACCCCTTGTTAGTGGACGTGAATGTTCATCCAGCGAAACTAGAAGTGCGTTTAAGTAAAGAAGCGGAGCTGTTTGAGCTTATTGAACAAGGAGTGAAAGCTGCTTTTAAAAAGCAGCAGTTAATTCCGGATGCTGTAGTACCAACCAAGTCAAAATCAGCTGTGCAGCCAACTGAGCAGCAGACCTTTACATTTGATCATCAGTCTAAACCGTCTGGCTATCAGCCGTCTGATACGGTTCGCGAGCCTAGCTTTAAGGAGGCTCCCGCTCGTGTAGACGAGATCATGCCGCCTGTTAAAACAGAGGTCATGCACCAAGGTGAAGAACTTGAACCAACGTTTCGAGAAATAGAACACTATGAAGAATCGGTAGAAGAAAACGCTCCTATTCCAGAACCAAATCGTTCAGCCAAAGAGCAACCAGAACCGCGTGTTCCTGCAATGTACCCAATTGGCCAAATGCACGGAACGTATATTTTGGCACAAAATGAAAAAGGATTATTTATTATTGATCAGCACGCGGCGCAGGAGAGAATTAAGTACGAATATTTTAAGCGAAAGCTTGGAGAAGTAGATTCAGAAGTTCAAGAACTGCTTATGCCGCTTACGCTAGAGTTCTCGGGAAATGAAGCCTTGATTTTAGAAGAATACAAAGACATGCTTGCTGAAGTAGGAGTTTTTTTAGAACCGTTTGGACAAAACTCCTATATAGTTCGTTCACATCCGCAGTGGTTTCCAAAAGGAGAGGAACAGGAAACCATTGAAGAAATGATTCAGCAAATCTTTACGATGAAACGAGTCAATATCGAGAAGTTAAGAGAAGAAGCGGCTATTATGATGAGCTGTAAAGGATCGATTAAAGCGAATCATCATTTGCGAAACGATGAGATTTTTGCTTTACTTGAAACATTGAGAAAAACAACGGATCCATTTACGTGTCCGCACGGACGACCAATTATTATTCATCATTCGACGTATGAAATGGAAAAAATGTTTAAGCGAGTGATGTAGGCAATGCGGCTAGCTGCAGCTAGCCGTTTTGTTGAATAAATCATGGCCATTTGGATAAAATGGAATGATGTGAATGCCTATAGATGAAAGTAGTGTTGTTATGACGGGAGAGAAACCAAAACTTATTGTCATTATTGGACCAACTGCGGTTGGTAAAACAAAATTGAGCATTGAACTTGCCAAACAGTTAGACGGAGAAATTATTTCAGGTGATTCGATGCAAATTTATAAAGGGATGGATATCGGAACAGCGAAGGTATCAGAACAAGAGATGCAGGGTATTCCCCATTACCTGATCGATATTAAGGAGCCAGATGAATCGTTTTCTGTGGCAGAATTTCAAGAGATTGTAAGAAAACAAATCGAGGATATTCACGCTAGAGGAAAAATGCCGATGATTGTTGGAGGGACGGGTCTTTATATTCAATCCGTTATTTATGATTATCAGTTCACAGAAACTCCTAGTGATGAAAAAGTTCGTGAACGAATGGAAGTATTCATTAAAGCTCATGGCATTGATCCCCTGTATGAAAAGCTAAAAGAGATTGACCCGGACAGTGCAGCTGCTATCCATAAAAATAACCATCGCCGTGTAATTCGAGCCCTTGAAGTTTATGAAGTAACCGGTAAAAAATTCAGTGACTATACAAAAGAACAGTCGCAGGAGTTATTATATGACGTAAGCATTATTGGACTTACAATGGATAGAGACGTATTATATGAGAGAATTAATCACCGAGTCGATATGATGATGCAGGCTGGACTGCTTGAGGAAGTCAAATCATTGTACGAAAGTGGTCTGCATGATGTACAATCAATTCAAGCTATCGGTTATAAAGAGCTTTATGCTTATTTTGAGGGACGCTGTACGCTCGAAGAAGCCGTTGAACAGTTGAAACAAAATTCACGCAGATATGCAAAGCGTCAGTTAACGTGGTTTCGAAATAAAATGCCTGTAAAATGGATAGAGATGGAAGTTGACAAATTTCCCGAAAAGTTTACTGAAATTTTTACATATATTGCAGGAAAGCTGAAGAAAGAAGCGAATTAAGTAAACAGATAGAGAAACGAGGAGGCCGAATAATGAAACAATCAGTTAATATTCAAGATCAATTTTTAAATCAATTACGTAAAGAAAATATCTATGTGACGGTATTTCTTTTAAATGGTTTTCAATTAAGAGGACTAATTAAAGGATTTGATAATTTTACTGTGTTAATTGAATCTGAAGGAAAACAGCAGCTGATTTATAAACATGCTATTTCGACATTTGTACCAAATAAAAATATTACAGTAGAACTTGAATAGAGATTAAAGAGAAGCATCCGCATTTTCGGATGCTTTTTTTATGCAAATAAAGGCTTAAAAAAGTTTCTTAACATTGTTTTTACTCATTGAACATAAACCTTATAATAGACGATTATTTCTTCGGTAATAAGAGATCATTGTCTTCGTATCGTTCATCGCATGCAGCTATGCGATACAGAGAAGTGGGATGAAACGAGAGGTGAACATGGTGGAACAGCCGATAACTCTTAAAAATAATGGGCAAATTAATATCATTTTAAATAATGAAATAAAAAAAGAAAAATCGTATACGACATCAATTCCGCGTCCTGCCAAAAAAGCTGTGATAAATCATGAGCCGCTTCGGGAAATTGAACGAGAAATGAGCGGACTGGTTGGAATGGAAGAATTGAAAAAAATGATAAAAGAAATATATGCGTGGCTATATATTAACAAAAAAAGAGAGGAACAGGGCTTAAAAGCGGGAAAGCAGGCGCTGCATATGATGTTTAAAGGAAATCCCGGAACAGGGAAAACGACGGTAGCCCGCCTGCTAGGTAAATTATTTTTGAATATGAACATCTTGTCTAAAGGACATTTAATTGAAGCAGAGCGAGCAGATTTAGTTGGAGAATACATTGGTCATACCGCTCAGAAAACGAGAGATCTTGTAAAAAAAGCGCTTGGAGGTATTTTATTTATCGATGAGGCTTATTCTCTTGCAAGAGGAGGAGAAAAAGATTTTGGAAAAGAAGCGATTGATACCTTGGTTAAACATATGGAAGATTCAAATGATAAGTTTGTATTGATTTTAGCTGGTTATCCAAGAGAAATGGAAAATTTCTTAAGTCTTAATCCAGGGCTGCGCTCTAGGTTTCCGTTTATTTTTGATTTTCCTGATTATGATGTCAATGAACTGATGGACATTGCGGGTCACATGATGAATGACAGGCAGTATCAGTTTAGTACAGAGGCCTATAAAAAGCTAAAAGATCATTTCATGGACGTGAAGTACAATCAGACGCCTAGGGATTTTAGTAACGGTAGATATGTGCGAAACATTATCGAACGTTCCATACGCACTCAATCCATGAGGCTTTTAGAAGAAGAAAGTTTTGAGCGCAACGAGCTTCTAACTTTAACGTCAAGCGATATTCAGCTGTAAAAAAAAGCCTTTCGTCATGAAAGGCTTTTTTTTACATATTTGGTTGTCGAATCGTTTTAATCGGCAGGCGCCATTTGTAAATATATGAACACATCCGAAGACCTACAAGTAAGATAAATAATGTATAAAGTTCTACAGGCGTGTTTGTAATATGCAGCCCTACGCTAAATCCTGCGATAATCGCCCATACGGCATAAATTTCATCTTTAAGAACAGTAGGCTTTCGGCGTGCTAATAAATCTCGGATAATCCCCCCGCCGCTTCCTGTTAAGACCGCAGCTACAATAACCGCGCTAAGCGGATGGTTCATATGAGTGGCATAAAGCGCTCCTTGAATCGCGAATGCTGCAAGGCCAATGGCGTCCGAAAAGTTTCCCCATCGCTTCCAATGTTTTAAGATATTGTTTGGAAATAAAAAAGTGGCAGTGATAGATAATAAAGCAATCTGAAAAAAGAGTCCTTGTTCCCAAAGGGCAGACACTGGTACACCGATAAGCAGGTTTCGAATGGCTCCTCCGCCAAAAGCCGTTACGATTCCCAGTATGTAAACGCCTAAAATATCATACTCCTCTTCCATGGCAATGAAAGCTCCGCTGATTGCAAAAGCAATCGTTCCAATAATGCTAAGTACGTCCCAAGTCATGATGCTATCCCCTTTATTCTGTTTTCACCAAGTAGCGACTATTATTTTAAAATCAGGCAGTCTGATTCAAATTTCAATAAGTAAACCAATTCAAATTGTATACAGAATTTCGTGATATTTCAATGTTTTTTTAATCATCGTTTTATAGATTTTAAAAAGGGTGTTAAACTAGTAAAAGACAATGTATTCTGTCTCTTTTGCAAAGATGGAGAAATGGACATTTTTTTGATATGATATGAATGATTTGTCAATTTAATAGTAAGGGAAGGAAAAATCTTTGACAGCAGAAATGAATACTGAACTTGAACGCGTAATTTTAGTCGGATGTCAGCTTCACGACGATGACGAACGTTTTGAATATTCAATGGATGAGCTAGCATCTTTAACTGAGACTGCAAAAGGCGAAGTGCTGGTAAGGTTAACGCAAAAGCGCGATCGCATTCATCCGGCTACTTATATTGGAAAAGGGAAAGTAGAAGAACTTGTGGCTCTTGAAGAAGAGTTAGAGCCCGATTTAATTGTATTTAATGATGAATTGTCGCCGAGTCAAATCCGCAATTTGTCAGCAGGGTTATCTGCGCGTGTTATTGACCGCACGCAGCTGATTTTGGATATCTTCGCACAGCGTGCTCAAACGCGAGAAGGAAAAATGCAGGTGGAACTGGCTCAATTAAATTATCTGCTGCCTAGGTTAGTAGGACAAGGTACCGCTTTGTCGCGTCTTGGAGGCGGAATTGGCACAAGAGGTCCTGGTGAAACGAAGCTTGAAAGTGACCGCAGACATATTCGCCGTAAAATTGATGAAATTAAGCGTCAGTTAAAGACAGTGGTAAGTCACCGCGAACGTTATCGAGAAAGACGTAAGCGTAATCATGTCTATCAAATTGCAATTGTGGGCTATACGAACGCTGGTAAATCGACGATCTTTAACCGCTTAACAGAAGCTGGTATTTTTGAAGAAAATCAGCTGTTTGCAACTCTTGATCCAACGACAAGACAGTATACGCTTCCGTCAGGATTAACGGCTCTGTTAACTGATACGGTTGGATTTATTCAAGATCTTCCAACAACGTTAGTAGCCGCGTTCCGTTCAACGCTTGAAGAAGTAACCGAAGCTGATCTTGTTCTGCACGTGGTAGATTCATCTAATCCAGATTACAACAACCACGAAAAAACAGTGCATCGCTTACTAGAAGAGCTGAACGTAACGGACATTCCGATGCTGACAGTTTACAATAAAGAAGATATGCAGCATGAACTATTTGTCCCATCCGCTTCGACATCGTTATCAATGAGCGCTTTTAAAGCTGCTGATTTAGTGAAGCTTGGGGAAAGAATTCAAGAAGAAATGAAAAAAGAAATGGCGTTTTTTCATGTGCTGCTGCCGGCTTATGAAGGGAAAATGCTCGCTGAACTCAAAACGGTCTCTATTCTTGAGTCGTTAAAATTCAATGAAAAAACTGAGAAGTATCAGTGCAAAGGGTATATTGCAAAAGAGCATCCCCTTTACAAAAAGCTACAAACGCTTGAAGAAAGTTGAGGAACAAAGAAATGATGTTTGATCAGTTAAAAAACGGGGCACGCATTCGGGAACTTGCTGCAAAAGTAGAAAAACAAATTAAGCCCGTACATGAGAAAATTGACGAGCGTATTGAAGCAAATCAATTTCGGGTGCTGCAAAGCTTTCAGCAAAATCGAGTGAGTGATTCACATTTTAATCCGACAACGGGGTATGGGTATGACGATCTAGGCCGCGA
The DNA here is from genome assembly GCF_046535215.1 of Priestia sp. SIMBA_032. Lineage (NCBI taxonomy): Bacteria > Bacillati > Bacillota > Bacilli > Caryophanales > Bacillaceae > Priestia > Priestia sp. SIMBA_032. The sequence goes on from NZ_JAWRXD010000002.1 coordinate 787,111, forward strand.
TACGCTGGAGAAAGTATACGCAGACGTTTTTGGGACAGAAGCTTGCCTGGTGCGTCCGCAAATTATTTCAGGTACGCACGCAATTGGCATTTCGCTGTTTGGTGTACTGCGTCCTGGAGATGAACTATTATATATAACTGGCAAGCCCTATGATACCCTTGAAGAAATCGTTGGTATACGAGGAAGCGGCGTAGGCTCTTTAAAAGAATATAATATTAGCTATAAATCAGTAGATTTAACAGCGCAAGGCCAAGTGGATTTTGAAGAAGTGAAAGCGTCTATTCATGAGCACACAAAGATGATAGGCATTCAGCGCTCAAAAGGTTACGGCATTCGTCCTTCTTTTACAGTCGCGCAAATAAAAGAAATGATTTCTTTTGTAAAGAGTATTAAGCCTGACGTTGTAGTATTTGTCGATAACTGCTACGGTGAATTTGTAGAAACAATCGAGCCAACGCATGTAGGAGCAGATTTGATGGCGGGGTCGCTTATTAAGAACCCGGGTGGAGGCCTTGCTAAAATCGGCGGTTATATTGCAGGACGAAAAGATCTAGTGGAAGCTTGTTCATACCGAATGACAACTCCTGGAATCGGTGCAGAAGCTGGAGCGACGCTGTATAGCTTGCAAGAAATGTATCAAGGTTTCTTTTTGGCTCCGCACGTAGTCGGTCAAGCCTTAAAAGGAGCAGTTTTCTCATCCGCTATGTTCGAAGAGCTAGGGATGCAAAGCGAGCCAAAGTGGAACAGTGAACGAACAGATTTAATTCAATCCGTTCAGTTCGATGACCGCGATAAAATGGTTGCTTTTTGTCAGGCAATTCAATTCGCTTCGCCAATTAATTCACACGTAACGGCTTATCCTGCTTATATGCCAGGGTATGAAGATGATGTGATTATGGCGGCAGGAACTTTTATACAAGGAGCCAGCCTCGAGCTGACGGCAGATGGACCTATCAGGCCTCCGTATGTCGCTTACGTGCAGGGCGGGTTAACGTATGCTCACGTAAAAGTAGCAATATGCATGGCAGTAGATCAAATGCTAGCGAAAGAACTTTTATAAAATATAAGATAGAAAGACTATTTTCTCCCCGCTAAGAAAGAAAAGATAGGCTTATAAAAATAAACGAAGTACTATTTATTTGTATAGAAGAAATGTTCAGAAAAATTTATGTTAGAATTACTAACATTCGGTTGACAGGTGAACTAACATAGCATACAATGTAAATAGTTAATCCAAAGGAGGAACTGAAATGAGTGACAACATTCGAAGAAATACGCCACTTTTCCCAATTGGAATTGTGATGCAGTTAACTGAGTTGTCGGCTCGCCAAATTCGCTACTATGAAGAACATGAATTAGTTGCACCAGTAAGAACAGAGGGAAATCGACGATTATTCTCATTTAACGATGTTGATAAGCTGCTTGAAATCCGTGATCTTATTGAACAAGGTGTAAACTTAGCAGGTGTAAAACAGCTGTTTCATCTTCAAAAGGAGCAAAAAGGGCATAAGCAAGAAGAAAAAGTTGTGGCAGCAACAGCAAAGCCAGAATTAACGGACGATGAATTGCGAAAAATGCTTCGTGCAGAACTTATGCAAGCAGGCCGTTTTAATCGAGCAACTTTAAATCAAGGAGATATGTCCAGGTTCTTTCATTAATAAAGTTATCAATATTTATGCCGTTCGTATATGAGGGGTATAGATTATAAATATTATATAGAGATTTAGGGGAGGATCACACGATGGCAAAGTACACAAAAGAAGATATTTTCCGCAAAGTTCAAGAAGAGAATGTAAAGTATATTCGTCTTCAGTTCACTGACATTTTAGGAACAATTAAAAACGTTGAAATTCCAGTAAGTCAATTAGAAAAAGCGTTAGACAACAAAATGATGTTTGACGGTTCTTCTATTGAAGGGTTTGTACGTATTGAAGAATCAGATATGTACCTATTCCCGGACATTGATACATTTGTTATTTTCCCTTGGACATCTGAAAAAGGTAAAGTAGCACGTTTTATTTGTGACATCTACAATGCAGATAGAACTCCGTTTGATGGCGATCCACGTAATAACTTAAAACGTGTGTTAAAAGAGATGGAAGAGTTAGGATTTACTGATTTTAACCTTGGACCTGAGCCAGAGTTCTTCTTATTCAAATTAGACGAAAAAGGCGAACCTACATTAGAATTAAATGATAAAGGTGGCTACTTCGACTTAGCGCCAACTGACCTTGGTGAAAACTGCCGTCGTGACATCGTATTAGAGCTTGAAGAAATGGGCTTTGAAATTGAAGCATCTCACCATGAGGTAGCTCCTGGACAACACGAGATTGACTTCAAGTATGCTGCTGCATTAAAAGCTTGTGATGATATTCAAACGTTCAAACTTGTTGTAAAAACAATTGCACGTAAACATGGTTTACATGCTACATTTATGCCAAAACCATTATTTGGTGTGAACGGTTCAGGCATGCACTGTAACGTTTCATTATTTAAAGATGGCCAAAACGCATTTTATGATGAGAACGGTAATTTAGAGCTAAGTGATACTGCTCGTCAATTTATCGCAGGTATCATCAAGCACGCACACAGCTTTACAGCAGTAACAAACCCTACTGTAAACTCTTATAAGCGTCTAGTACCTGGATATGAGGCTCCTTGTTATGTTGCATGGTCTGCTCGCAACCGTAGCCCATTAATCCGTATTCCAGCTTCTCGCGGCGTAGGAACTCGTGTTGAGGTACGTAGCGTAGATCCAGCTGCTAACCCATATTTAGCAATGGCTGTTCTATTAAAAGCTGGTTTAGATGGAATCAAGAACAACCTTGAAGCTCCAAAACCTATCGATCGTAATATCTATGTAATGACAAAAGAAGAGCGTGTTGAAGAAGGTATCGTAGATTTACCTGCAACATTAGCTCAAGCTTTAGATAGCTTCCAATCAAACGAAGTTATGGTTTCTGCATTAGGTGAACACTTAGCAGAACACTTCGTTGAAGCGAAAGAAATCGAATGGGATATGTTCCGTACACAAGTTCATCCTTGGGAACGTGACCAATACATGAGCCAATATTAATTCCTAAAAGTCCGAGAGGTCGTTTATACGTTCTCTCGGACTTTTTTGTTTTTTAAAATGATTAACATTCTGCATGCGTATATTAAATATCGAACTAAGCTGTTCATAAAACAAGTATAGCTGTCTGTCGTACAATTTACGGGAGGCTTTTTATTGTTTTGTTAGATAAAGGAAATAACTTGGTTATATGAATTAAAAAGGATAATCTTTTTGTCTCATTGAATCTATATGTAAAAGTAGTGTATAACAGATAGAGAGATTGTTTATGTGTTCACTCTGCACTTCAGTATAACTTCAGAGAATTTTCAGCCAGTCGTAGTATCATTAGAAAATACTGTGGGAGAGGAATGGAATGAAAATGCAAGAAGGAAATTTTTTTAAAGGCTTAGTAATAGGCATATTAATAAGCCTTCCAATTTGGATTATTCTCATTGTGATAGGCGTTCTGCTTTTTAAATAGGCTCGTTCTCATAATAGAATAGACAAAACTTTCCTTTTAGTGTATACTTTAAATGAAAATGATAATTATTATCATTTAATCAACGAATCAACACTCTGCATATAGCTGTCACTCCTTGAGAGCTATCCCTATTTAATATTCTGTCTACAACGCAGAATAAACCGCTACCTTTGAGTAGCGGTTCTTTTTTTAGTAATTTTCTACTTAGTAGGCTAGTATACGTAGCACTTTTTGCCTTCATGCATATGTTAAAAATAAGGAGGGACAAGTAATATGAAAAAAATCTATCTTGATGCAGGACATGGTGGGGCAGATGCAGGAGCAGTTGGAGCGAACGGACTGTATGAAAAAAACTTAGTTTTAAAAATTCAACAATATTTAATAAGCTATTTAAATAGCACCTACAGTGACTTTACGATTAAAACCACTCGTACCACAGATACTTTTTTATCGTTATCTCAGCGTGCTTCTCAAGCTAATTCGTGGGGGGCAGATGCATTTATGTCTATTCACGTAAATGCCGGTGGAGGAACAGGGTACGAAGATTATGTTTATAGAAGCGCCAGCAATGCCAGTAAAGCGTTTCAATCAATTGTACATGGCCAAGTACAGCCAACGCTGTTGTCGTATAATCATCCGAATCGCGGACGAAAATCAGCCAATTATGCGGTGCTTCGCTTAACAAATATGCCCGCAGTTCTCACTGAAATAGCCTTTATTGATAACAGCACAGATGCAGTACTTCTTCAAAACGAAGCATTTTTAAAAAGCATGGGTGAATCGTATGCAAAAGGAATTGCCGTCTATTTAAATTTACCTCGTCGTGCAGTTCCAACACCAAATCCAAATCCTTCACCTTCTGAACCGGGTCCAAAAACGTATATGATCAAGCAAGGAGATACGCTGTACAGTATTGCACAGAAGTACGGAATAACAGTACAAGCGCTTCAAGAAGCGAATACAGGGCTTTCTGATCCTTTAACCCTACAGGTTGGAAAAACAATTGTTATTCCTTCAGGAACTTCACCAACACCAACACTACCTTCGGAACAATATCCACTTCCAAATGGAATTTTAAAACAAGGTGATTCTGGAGAAGCTGTGAAACAGCTTCAAAGAGCATTAAACGCGGTGAATTTTAAAGCAGGGTCAGTAGACGGAATATATGGAGTACAAACGAAAGATGCAGTCAGACGTTTTCAGCTTGTGTATCTTCCTTATGATGTAGATGGCATTTATGGTCCTCAAGCAAAAAACAAGCTAGCAGCCGTTTTAAAAGCAAAAAGTTAAAGCAAGAAGGTCTTCTGCAAGCAGGCAGAAGGCCTTTTGTTTTCCCCTTAAAAGCGCCTTAAGCACTATTTTCTAGTTTACGTAAAATAATGCTTTACAAACCATTTGTACGGGAGTATATTATCTAAGAACAAAGGATAGTTATGAAAGAAACATGTTATCAATCATACTCTTTAACCGAAAATTATATTGACCTGTTATCGCTTAATTCGTCAGAAGTGGGGGACCCAAATTTGTGCATTGTCACTTGGGGTGAATCCTTTTTTAAAGGTAGGGCTACTCTCATAGCCCGAATCCGACAGCTAACCCCATAAGCGTTTTGGAGAGGAGGTTTAAGCTGTGTAAAAACGCTGAGAACCCTTAGTGTTTTTTTTGTGCGCTTTTTTAACATAAAAAGGTATTTTTTTAGGAATAATATCACTTATTCGTCAACTTGTAACGGAGCTTAGCAACGAACAGTAAATAGTAGCTAAGCAATCATCGGAGGGAAATTACGTGAACTATTCAGTTCTCAAGAGATTATTGATTGGAAAGCCGCTCAAAACAAAAGAGTTAGGCGATCAAAAGCTTAGTAAGCTTAAAGCACTGGCTATTTTATCATCAGATGCCTTATCTTCAGTGGCTTATGGAACAGAACAAATTTTGATTGTACTTGCGACAGTCGGCGTCCTTGCTTATTGGTATTCAATTCCAATTGCGATTGGGGTATTGGTGCTGCTGACGGCTTTAATTCTTTCATATCGTCAAATTATTTATGCGTATCCGCAAGGCGGAGGAGCTTATATTGTTTCGAAAACCAATTTAGGAGAAAATCCTGGGCTTATCGCTGGGGGATCACTGTTAGTAGATTATATTTTAACAGTTGCCGTGAGTGTTTCAGCAGGAACCGATGCTTTAACTTCGGCTTTTCCAACGCTGCATCATTATAATGTAGTAATTGCGTGTTTGCTGGTGATTTTTATTACCGTCTTAAATTTACGAGGTGTAACAGAATCCGCTTCTGTATTAGCTTATCCGGTTTATTTATTTGTTATTGCTCTTATTTTGTTAATAGCGGTGGGCTTCTTCAAAATAGTGACAGGTCAAGTTTCACCTGAGCTTCATACATCTCTCGGTACAGTGGTGCCAGGTATTAGTTTATTTTTATTATTAAAAGCTTTTTCGTCAGGCTGTTCGGCATTGACTGGTGTAGAAGCTATTTCAAATGCAGTGCCTAACTTTAAAGATCCAGGTGCAAAAAATGCTGTTCATACATTAATGCTGATGGGCGGTATTTTAGCCGTTTTATTCTCCGGCATCACGTTTTTAGCTTATTGGCTTGGCATTTCTCCAAAAGCAGATGAAACGGTTGTATCACAAATTGCATCGAGTGTATTTGGACGAAATGGATTTTATTATTTTATTCAAGGCACCACAGCTCTAATCCTAGTGCTAGCGGCGAATACGGGCTTTTCAGCTTTTCCTTTGCTTGCTGTAAACTTATCGTCTGATAAATACATGCCAAGAATGTTTCAAATTCGTGGCGATCGACTAGGCTATTCTAATGGAATTGTGACTCTGGGAATTGCTTCTATTGTCTTACTTGTAGCTTTTAAAGGAGCAACGGAACAATTAATTCCTCTTTATGCAGTTGGAGTGTTCATTCCATTTACGCTTTCTCAAACAGGAATGATTGTCAAATGGCTTAGAGAAAAGCCGGCCGGCTGGCAAGGAAAGCTAATTATTAACTTAATTGGTGCACTCATTACATTAACGGTGTTAATTATTTTGTTTACAACGAAGTTTTCACAAGTGTGGTCCGTTCTCGTTTTCTTACCGGTTATCGTTTATATTTTTCATCGCATTCATACGCATTATGAAGCGGTAGGAGAGCAGCTTCGCATTAAGCAAGGAGAAAAGATTGGAAAGCTTGAAGGAAGTGTGGTCATTGTTCCTGTAGCAGGAATGACAAAAGTAGTAGAAAATTCATTAAATTATGCAAGAACGATTGGCGATACCGTTATTGCAGTGCACGTGGCCTTTGATCGAGAAAGCGAAAAGAGAATGGAGGAGAAGTGGGAGAAGTGGCAGCCTGATATTCGTATTGTTACGTTTCATTCTCAATACCGCAGCTTAGTGCGGCCGCTGTTTCGATTCATTGATATGGCTGAGGAAAAAGCACGGGAAAATAATATGGCTATTACGGTCGTTATTCCGCAATTCATCACGAAAAAAAGTTGGCAAAACATCCTTCACAATCAGTCCAGTCTGCTGTTAAAAGCACATTTGCTTTACCGTAAAAATGTAATTGTTACAACTGTACCGTATCGTTTTAAAAAATAATGAACCATGACTAAAAACCTCCAACTTGTATGTTGGAGGTTTTTAATTTTTAAATTCACATACACTAACCGTAATCCAATCTCATCAAAGGCGCAAACGGAGGGGTTGCATGAGTGAATTAATTAAATTGTTGCGAAAAGGAAATAAATCGGCCCTCATGGCTGCTATAGTTAATACCATTATCTCTATCATTAAAGGGATTGCTTTCGCTTTAACAGGGAACGTAGCAATGTTTGCTGAGACGATGCACAGCTTAGGAGATGCAGCTAATCAGTTTTTTGTTTTTATAGGTTCGGCATTAAGTAAAAAAGCCCCGACCAAACGATTTCCAAACGGCTTCGGACGATTGGTTAATCTTGTTCTATTAGGAGCTGTTCTTGTAGTAGGAATTATGGCGTTTGAAACGATTAAAGAAGGATATCATCACATCCTCCATCCGACGAAGTCTTCAGGCTTTATTTTAAATATTGCAGTACTTGGCATCTCGGTATTGCTTGAGATGTTTGTCCTATTTAAGGCAATGAAAGAAATTTTGCACGATGTCGGGATCAATACCGCAGAGGTCAATGTTTTTACGCAAAGCTTTTTTCATTTAAGGAAAGCAAAGCCAGCAACTAAGCTGGTCTTTATGGAAGATCTGGTAGCTACTGGAGGAGGCGTACTGGCATTAATAGCGGTTTTTATTTCACGGTTTACACCTTTTCACCAAGCTGAAGGAATTGCTTCTATTTTAATTGGGCTTATGATGTTTTTTGTAGTAGGACGAGTATTTTTAGACAACGCTGCGGGAGCCCTTGGCGAAGCAGATAAAGAAATGGAAATAAAAATTGGCGCGATTGTCATGCAAGATGTACAAGTGCGTGATATTCAAACATTAATGGTGATGAAAGAAGGAGAAGAGCTTCACGTTGAATTAAAAGTAGAAATTGATCCTTCTTTAACAGTGGCCGAAGCTGATGATATTAAAGATCGTCTGGAAAATCGTATTTTACAGGAAAAAGGAGTAACGGATGTCATTATTGAGTTTGATGAAGATGATGGAATTCCGGACTGGGTGTCAAGTGATTTACAGCTTCAAAAAGAATAAAAACAAGGAAGAAAACAGTTGTTTTCTTCCTTGTTTTTTTAGCTATATACTTTTTCACGTACGTTTGGAGAATCTGTTGAAGCTTCCGAGAAGTTAATGGTTTCACGTACAACGTAAATAGGTCTATTTTTACTTTCATCGTAAATTCTTGCGATATATTGTCCGACTAGACCTAAACCAAGTAGCTGAATACCGCTAAAGAAGGTGATAGCTACCATAATGGAAGTCCAGCCAGGCTGAATGTTTTTACCTATCAGCCAAACAACAATCGAATAACTTAAAACTAAAAGTGATACAAAAACCGATAACAGGCCAATAACCATTACTAAACGTAAAGGTTTCGTTGAAAACCCAATAATTCCATCTGAAGCAAACTTGATCATCTTTTTTAAAGGATATTTTGTTTCACCAGCAAAGCGCTCATCGCGCTCATATTCTACATATGTTTGCCTGAAGCCAATCCAAGACATCATTCCCCGTACAAAACGATTACGTTCAGTCATTTTTTTGAATACATCCGCTACTTTTCGATCGATAATACGAAAATCTCCCGTATCTTTCGGGATTTCAATATCGGACATATAATTTAAAAAGCGATAAAAATACTTAGCCGTGGCTAATTTAAAAAAGGTCTCTCCGCTTCGTTTCTTGCGCTTTGCATATACAATTTCATAGCCTTGCTGCCATTTAGCAATTAATTCAGGAATCATTTCAGGCGGATCTTGTAAGTCTGCATCAATAATAACGATAGCATCCCCTTCAGCATAATCAATGCCTGCTGTTACGGCAGTTTGGTGCCCAAAATTACGAGCAAAATCAATAACTTTTACATTAGAATCCATAGCAGCTACGTCCTTCAAGATTTCAATTGTTCGGTCTGTGCTACCGTCATTGACGAAAATGAATTCATAGTTAATGTGGTTTTTATGCATGACGGAAAGTAAGCGATTGTAGCATTCATTAGCTACTTCTTCTTCAAAATACATAGGTACCACGATTGAAATTAGTTCTTTCATGCTTTACCTCCTATCTAATGATTGTTTGTATGCTTAAACGTCCATATTTTATTGAGGGAAAAATTGATAAACATTCCTATACAAGTAGACAACAGTTGTCCAATGATTGGATTAGCAGGTGTATAGTGTACAAGAAGGAATAAGCAAGATGTATTAATTGCTAAAGTAATAAGGTTTACGATGAAAAATTGAGCTAACATCCATTTATGTACAGTTGCTTGAAACACCCACGATTTGTTCCAATAGTAGCTGTTTATGACGCCAATGAAATAAGATAGTACGTTAGCCAATATATAATTCATATCAAAGTGGATGAGTGCTAAGTAACTGATAATGGTGAGCAGGGTATTCATTATCCCTACAAATCCGAATTTCAGGAATTTTATCACGGTTGCATAATCCCTTCCATTTAATTTATCTCTTCACATTTTGTCTGAGGCTTATTTTTAGTAAATCGTACTATTAAATAAGATAGAATCACTGAAATACCAAACCCTTCAAGCAGCATAAAGCTTGGAAAAATAAAGAATCGATAGCGAGTTTGAATTTCAATAAGCAAGTGAATAAGAACGTACCCTATGATTAGTAATAAAAACAGTGTATACGGATATTTATCCTGCTTCTTCAGGAATAAACATATAAGTCCAATAATGGAAAGAATAGTAGTTGAAACGTAAATGATTCTTTCATAACTTTGAGCAGCACTAATTAATTTCTCTTTATTAAAAGGTACATCTTCTTGAGGAGTTAATGAAATACTCCAAAATGTAGATGCATCCGTTCCTCCCCACATATTCAGGAATTTAATGTGAAAGAGATCTAAAAGTTGCTCTTTATCTGCTACACGCTCTTTAATTACTTCTTTTTCTGCTTCAGCTCGTTTTTCTCCAATTGGCATGCCCATAAAACGACTAGCATCCTCTGAAGAATAAGAACCGCTTGTTTCGTAATTAAAGCCAATGACGAATTTCCATAAAGGATCTCTGTTACTTAAAGGATATTTAGAAATACCGCTAGCTACAAAAGAATAGTTGATCAGCGCATTTGCAATAAAAAAAGTAGCCAGTACGCCTACGAGGTTTTTTCCTATTTTCTTTCGACGAGTTTTTAACTCAGCAGCATCCTTCTTTTTAATGTAAGGTTGAAGAATTTGCAAGATGAAATAAATGAAAACAGCAACGATAATAATCGGTCCTAGAGGGCGCATTAAATTTCCTAACGACAATAGAAGGCCAATATAAAGCCAGCTAAACTTGTTATGAGCAAATCTTTTTATAATAAGGTAAAAAGCTGCATAAAATAAAAAAGTAGCTAAATGCTGATTGGTTAACACTGAGCTATAGAGAATGTTCGGAATGTAGAACGCATATAGAAAAGCTGCCATTCTCCCAGCAAGTTCGTTAAATACTTTACCGCCAATTAAATAAATAAAAATAACGGTTCCAGTGGAATAAAAAATATTTAACAATTTTAATATAAAAATGTTATCTCCAAAACAGCGAATAATAACAGATTCATAGAATGAAAAGCCTAGCTGATATACCCATGTAGTGAAATAAACGCTTTGATTAAATTCATAATTACCTTTTGCTATATTACGCGCGGCATCTAACATGACAAGAAAGTCAGATTTTACAGGCGTTTGAACAGAAAGCATCCATGCTAATCGAATACCTAAGGTCAAAACGATCAGTGAAATAAAAAAAACAGTTTTGTTCATGTATCTACTTGCAATAGCTATTAGAAAAATGACAAGGAAAGTGATAAATATTCCTTCAATAATAAATGAATTACTTAAAGCCAAGCCTTTTAATTCCAATGAATTTGTCATCGCGCTATAACTGCCCCATAGAGACCACGTAAGAATAATGACACATAAAAGAATCAGGCTTTTGGATAAAAATGAGTTAAGCATATTACCTCCTGCAAATTATTTCATAGATAAGGTACAAAATTCCTACCCTATGATACCATATTTTATTATTTTGTATATATTTTTCTTATAGAGGATAATGTTAGATTGTTCTGAAATTACAATACCGGCATAATGTTTGATAAAAGGTTCAGCGGAGTAGGCAGTGATTTAGTAATAGATAAAAGAGGTTGGAAAAAAAGGATTTTAGTCGAAGTGAAAAACGAACCATTGATCACCATGTTTGATTAGTGGTTTGTTTTTTTATGGTGAACGTAGGTTTCATTTGTTTAGTTCCTTCCGGCAGTTGATTGGAGGGCAAGACGAAGAATCCTGCGGGAAAAGGTGAGACCCCGCAGGAGCGTAAGCGACGAGGAGGCTCATCGGCCGCCCGTGGAAAGCGTAGTCTTGCACGGAAATCAGCAGCGGTGTAACAAGCAATCCCTATTAGCTTATTTATTCCATTTGTTCCCCTTTAGATTCGATTGATTTATTTATGTCTTTATCTCTTCTTTTTTATCATGTGTTTTCTGATGCGAACAGCTTTTATGTTTTAAATCGATCTTTTAATAAATTCCATAGGGAACTCACTCCGAGACTAATGCTGATCAAAATTCCTGATAAAGCTACTATTAAAGCGATATATTCAAAGATAGAAAACTGCTTCATACTATCCCAATGGATGTTTCCCTTTAGTTTGCTAATAACTAAATTCATTCCGTAAATACCGGAAAGAACGGTATAAATCGTTAAAATTAATAATAAGTAATTGTGACGCTTGGCCGCGATTTTTTCTTGATTTTGATACAAAGTGCCAAGGGTTTCTTTGACTTCTTGATAAAGAGAATTGATGTGGAAGATTTTTTTGAAGAGCTCAGAAAACTCTTGACCTTCTGTGCGAGAGCTAATTTCTAAAAATAAATATTTACCTGAAAATACGGTAATAGAGCGGATTAGTCGTTCAATGCCCTCTGAATTTTTATGAAACGTGAGCTGAGAATACTCATAAGATAATTTTAACAACACGATTTTATAGAAAAAATGTAAAAATAAATTATAGTAATGCTGGCCAAATAGATGATTCATCAAAAGCTGATCCGTTTTAGAGTCTGTCGATTTAGAAATACACGAAAACACATGGTCTGTTATGACGTAATAGGTTTCAGGAGCCCATCTGGAATACACGTGTTTGGTATTATACGTTTTAATATACTCATGGTTGTGTGCAGAGATAAACGGCTTTCCGTCAGGCGTATAGCTATTTAGCTGCCCAGTACGAAATAACGTTGTGGAGTTAATCTCTTGCTCTTGATTTACCGTTACATAACTTAATACAAACATCCGTTCATCGATAAAATAAGGAAGACTCCCGACGTGCTGTTCACGTGTGGCTTCTTTTTTGATGTGTTCGTTCAAAAATGGCGCGAGCTGTGAAAAAATATAATCCTGTACTTTGCTATAGCGATGATGTTCATAGGTAATGGTGGATCCATGCTCTTCAGCAAGCTTCGGTTCTAATACACGAAAATGATTCATGAATTCTAAAATATCATCATAGGTGTAATGATTATGACTCATCTCAGTGCGAATGGTCATGACGCCAATTTCAAAAGGACATAAAAAAACATCCACAGACAGCACGTTGCTAGACACGGTGGCGGAGGAAGTTTGTAGCGTAACGGTATGGTCTATTTTTTTTGAAAATCGAAGCAACCCTTCTTTTTCGCATGAATCAGGAAATAGAATACATTCAATGTAAGGAAGAAAATATTGATCCAAGCTATCATGAGATACGTAATACTGTTCTCCATAGTATTCTTTTTCTAAATGTTTGTTTTGAATGGAAAAAAACTCGAATAAATTTTCTTTCAGTGCATGAACAAGCTGCTCTTTATTTTTTCGATCAAAGGAAAAAGGAAAAAGAAACATGTGCATTGCTTTGGTAGGCATAATAGTTTGAAATGGTTCTGTTTTCCTTGGTGTATTGGTCATAAACTACATCCTTCTTATGGTCGGTAGTATTTCCTTTTGAGAGTCGAAAAAATGCAGATAGAAAGTAAAAGGTAAAACAGGCTTTATAAAAACCGCTCTACCTGCCTGCAATGATCCGACGTATCATTTATAATATGCCAATTTTTTTAGAAAACAAACGTAAAAAAACCAACTAACATCATGATTAGTTGGTTTTACATACAGTGTGTGATTAGTGAATCGTGCGATATACACCAGTTACTTTTCCTAAAATCGTTACGTGGCGAAGAATAATAGGCGCCATCGTTGAATTTTCAGGCTGTAAACGAACGAAATTTTCTTCTTTAAAGAAACGTTTTACCGTTGCTTCGTTGTCCTCGGTCATAGCGACCACAATATCTCCATTATTAGCAGTTTGCTGCTGGCGTACGATTACCATATCGCCATCTAGAATACCTGCTTCAATCATACTTTCTCCCATAATTTCAAGCATGAATACATGATCATCTGGAGAAACGAATTTATCTGGAAGAGGGAAATATTCTTCCACATTTTCAACGGCTGTTATAGGAAGACCCGCTGTTACTTTACCGATAACAGGAACATTAATGACATTGCTTTTAGGGATGTTGACTTCGTCTAGTTGAAGAACTTCGATTGCTCTTGGTTTTGTTGGATCTCTGCGAATTAACCCTTTGCTTTCTAAACGAGCTAAATGCCCGTGTACAGTGGAGCTAGAGGCTAATCCTACCGCTTCCCCAATCTCACGAACAGAAGGCGGATAACCTTTTAATTTTACTTCGTGCTTAATAAAATCTAGTATGTCTTGTTGACGTTTTGATAGCTTCATATTTTTCACCTCGATTTTAGCTATTCTTTAGGTGAATTATACCACGTGATGTGTCAATATACAAACATAAGTTCGAAGAATTCCATTGACAGAAACAAATGTTCTCAATAAAATAAGAACATATATTCTGATAGGGGGATCATAATATGCACCAATTCTTACATTCTATGAAACATTACGCTATTTTTTTTGCAGTTATCGCTGCACTTACATATGTATTGACGCTGGTTTTAGGAGCGGATAAAGTAGATTTAGACAAATATTCAACGGTTACTATTACAAAAGGGGATACGCTTTGGGAATTGTCCAACAAGTATCATAATCACCATCATTTGACCACCAATGAATTTGTCAAATGGGTTGAAGACGTCAATGATTTAAACTCAGACACTGCCCAGTCTTTATCTCCTGGAGATAAATTATATATTCCTGTTTTAAAAAAAGAGTTACGTAATCAAGTGGCAATTGAACAGTAGTGTGTAACGGCCGTTCCTGAATATTGTTAGAAGCCGAAAAGGTCGTGATAAAAGTGGACGCCATTATTTATTGCCGTGTCAGTACGGATAAAAAAACCCAAGAAACATCTTTACAGCGCCAGCAAGAAGAATTAAAAAAGCTTGCTGGTCTTCATCATCTAGACGTAAAAAAAGTCGTAATGGAAAAAGCAAGCGGATATGAAGTAGACAGAGAGGGTATTTTGGATGTTCTTCATACAATGAAGGAAGAAAAAATATCCGTGCTGCTCATTCAAGACGAAACACGATTAGGCAGAGGAAATGCCCGAATTGCGCTGCTTCATGCTTTTCATAAAGAGAATGCTACGATCTATACGATTAGTCATCAAGGTCAGCTTCAGCTTTCAGAATCTGATTCGATGGTGTTAGATATTATTAGCTTAGTGGAAGAGCATCAGCGGAAATTACATAATGCTAAAATTAAAAGAGGAATGAAAAGAGCCGTAGAAAACGGTTATCGTCCGCAGAAAAATTTAAAAAATCAAGGAGTTAACTCGGGAAGAGAAAAAAAAGAAGCGCCGATTGAAGAAATTGTCCGCCTTCGTCATAACGGCTTAACCTTTGCTGAAATTTCAGTTACGCTAAAAGGTTTTGGCTATAATATTTCAAAAGCGACGGTACATCGTCGCTATCAAGAGTACCAAGAGAGTGCTCAATCTCTTGATAAAACGAAAGAGATTTAGTAAGATGACTACATGTTGCCGGAACGGTTCGGTAATTTTAATTATTGATTATAAGGAGATAGGTTTTATATGCTATCAAAAGATAAACTTGCTCGTATTAATGCTCTTTCAAAAAAGGCAAAGGCTGAAGGTCTGACAGAATCTGAAGCGAAAGAACAGCAAGAGCTACGTCAGGAATATTTAAAAGTTTTCCGACAATCTATGACAAATCACCTTCATACGATTAAAGTTGTAGACGAAGAAGGTAAAGATGTTACGCCTAAGAAGTTAAAAGAGAGTAAAAAGAAGCGTCTTCACTAAGACGTTCTAGTAAAACTAGAGGGAGTGCTCCCTCTAGTTTTTTGTATATTTTTAATAAGGCGCACAAAAACTATAAAAGTGGAAATTTTTTTGGTTCAAGTATTGTACAAATAAGCAAATCATTAGTATGATAACATATGTACATAGTTTTGAAAGGAATGAAGAGTATGACACAACGTATTGAAGATCTTTCGATTGCAACAATTCGTACCTTATCAATCGATGCGATTGAAAAAGCAAATTCAGGTCACCCAGGTATGCCAATGGGAGCTGCTCCAATGGCATATACATTGTGGACAAAATTTATGAACATCAATCCAAAGAATCCAAACTGGTTCAACCGTGACCGCTTTGTATTATCAGCAGGACACGGATCGGCACTATTATACAGCTTGCTTCATTTAGCTGGATATGACTTATCAATTGAAGACCTTAAAAACTTCCGTCAATGGGGAAGCAAAACACCAGGTCATCCGGAGTTCGGTCATACAGCAGGTGTTGATGCAACAACTGGCCCACTAGGACAAGGTATTGCAATGGCTGTTGGTAAAGCAATGGCAGAACGTCATTTAGCTGAAACATACAACAAAGAAGGTTTAGAAATTGTAGACCACTTTACGTATGGTATTTGTGGTGACGGAGACTTAATGGAAGGTGTATCTGCTGAAGCAGCTTCATTAGCGGCACACTTAAAATTAGGACGCTTAGTTGTTTTATACGATTCAAATGATATTTCTTTAGACGGAGATTTAGATCGCTCGTTCTCTGAGAACGTAGAAGATCGTTTCAAAGCTTACGGATGGCAAGTAATCCGCGTTGAAGACGGCAATGACTTGACAGCGATTGCAAACGCAATTGAAGAAGCAAAAGGCGATTTAACACGCCCAACACTAATTGAAGTAAAAACAACAATCGGATTTGGTTCTCCAAACCACGCGGGTACTTCTGGCGTGCACGGTTCTCCATTAGGTTCCGATGAAACAAAATTAACAAAAGAAGCTTATGCATGGACATTTGAAGAAGATTTCTATGTGCCAGAAGAAGTGTATGCTCACTTCAAAGCTACAATTGCTGAAGATGGCCAAAAGAAAGAAAACGAATGGAACGATGTATTTGCACAGTATAAAGAAAAATATCCTGAACTAGGTCGTCAATTTGAACTAGCAGTAGAAGGAAAATTACCGGAAGGCTGGGAAGAAACGCTTCCAGCATACGAAACGGGTTCAAGCTTAGCTAGCCGTGCTTCTTCTGGAGAAGTATTAAACGCAGTAGCACAAGCTGTACCTCAATTCTTCGGCGGTTCAGCTGACTTAGCTGGATCAAATAAAACAATGATTAAAGGTTCAGAAGACTTCACTGCAGCTGATTACAGCGGACGTAATATCTGGTTCGGTGTACGTGAATTTGCAATGGGAGCTGCATTAAACGGTATGGCTCTACACGGCGGTGTAAAAGTATTCGGAGGAACATTCTTTGTATTCTCTGATTATCTTCGCCCAGCAATTCGCTTAGCAGCTTTAATGAAACTTCCTGTAACATATGTATTTACACATGATAGTATCGCAGTTGGAGAAGACGGCCCAACACATGAGCCAATTGAACAATTGCCATCACTTCGTGCAATGCCAGGTCTTTCAGTGGTTCGTCCTGCAGATGCAAACGAAACAGCTGCTGCATGGCGCTTAGCATTAGAGTCAACTGACCGCCCAACAGCGCTTGTATTGACTCGTCAAAACTTGCCAACGCTTGAAGGGACAAAAGAAAATGCATACGAAGGCGTGTCTAAAGGTGCATATGTTGTATCTAAAGCTGGTAAAGACCAAGCGGATGCATTAATACTTGCAACAGGCTCTGAAGTAAGCCTAGCAGTAGAAGCACAAAAAGCATTAGCTGCAGAAGGCATTGACGTATCTGTAGTAAGTATGCCTGCATGGGACCGTTTCGAAGAGCAATCTGCTGAGTACAAAGAAAGTGTTATCCCTAAATCAGTGAAAAAACGTTTAGGTATTGAAATGGCTTCTACACTTGGCTGGGAACGCTATGTTGGAGACGAAGGACAAGTTCTTGGTATTAATCACTTCGGTGCATCTGCTCCTGGTGAAACAATCATGAAAGAATTTGGTTTTACAGTTGAAAATGTAGTAGCAAAAGTGAAAAGCTTGCTTAATGCATAATTCTTTTTCACAAGAAAGAGCAGACTCCTATGGTCTGCTCTTTTTTTCGACAAAAAAACAAAGGAATTTTTTCATCGATAGACAAGCATTGCGTACACCATTCGGTATAATGGTACAAAAAAGAACGAGCCGAAAGGGAGGATGAATCGTGAGAACGTATGAAGTATATTTAATGGAGGAAGAAGTTGCATCATCCTATTTTCGAAGAGAAAAGCTCATTTATCAGCTGCTGATTGAATATAGAATGAAACGTCACTTGCAGGAAACGCACTTACAAAAACAAGTTCATTACATTACTCGCCAACTGCCCATTTCATTTATTCAACGAGAATTGCTTCAGGCGTTTTCTCATTATCCTCATTTTTTTGCTCATCAAGAGACGTTTGTGCTGGAATATCCTTATAAAAAAAGTCGAGCATCTATAAAATTAACGAATCGCTGTATAACAATTGAAGGAGATGGCAATGTTGATGCTGAGACAGCTTTTTTTGAAGTATTACGCAAGCTAGATCCTTGTTTTTTAGCAGTGAATTATGGAGCGGATGAATACGGCTGGCTGAGGCCCGTGAAAACAAGAAAATTTGTGTAATTATTTAAGGAAATTGGAACGGAAATATTGTATAATAGCGTATGGTCTAGTACACTGTAAGTTAGACAACACGAAGGAGGAAGTAATACCATGGGAATGTATATTCTAGTTGGTGTTCTAGCATTAATTGTTGGGATAGCGCTAGGATTTTTCATTGCTCGTAAATATATGATGAGCTATCTGAAGAAAAATCCACCAATTAATGAACAAATGCTAAAAATGATGATGATGCAAATGGGCATGAAACCATCGCAGAAAAAAATTAACCAAATGATGAAAGCAATGAACGGCCAAATTAAATAATGGTTAATTGGACAGACACTCTCTATTCAGAAGGGTGTCTTTTGTTTTATGATAGATACAAGAAAATGGTTGTAGGGCTAGGGGGATACGATGAAAATTTTTCGAGAGTTATGGTGGTTTTTCAAACAGGAAAAAAAGTCTTACATAACGGGGGTAGCGCTGCTCATTATTGTGGCAGCATTAGAACTTCTCCCGCCTAAAATTATTGGTTTAACGGTAGATGGCATTAAAGAAGGGACGCTGAATGGAAAGCGCTTAATGCAGATGGTTGGCATTTTGCTAGGAGCTGCTGTTGTGGCCTATTTCACAAGGTACATATGGCGTATTATGATATTTGGTTCATCTGTTAAACTAGCCAAGCAGCTGAGAAATACCCTCTACACTCATTTTACCAAGATGAATCAAGCCTTTTATCAACGGCGGCGAATTGGGGATTTGATGGCTCATGCAACAAACGATATTCAAGCTATTCAACAAACTGCAGGTTCGGGCGTTTTGACACTCGTGGATTCCATTGTCACAGGAGGGCTTGTTCTATGCACAATGGCCCTTACAATCAGCTGGAAACTAACGCTTATTTGCCTTATTCCTATGCCGCTTATGGCCGTTTTAACAAGTTACTATGGTACATTGCTTCATGCGCGGTTTCATCACGCACAAGCAGCATTTTCTACTTTAAATGATAAGGTTCAAGAAAGCATTAGCGGAATTAAAGTCATTAAGACGTTTGGGGAAGAAGCAGCTGATGTCGAAGAATTTCGCATTAAGTCTGCAGATGTTGTCCAAAAGAATATGAAAGTAGCCCGAGTAGATGCATTGTTTGATCCGACCATTTCGATTATTGTAGCATTTTCTTTTTTACTTGCTCTTATTTTTGGCAGCAAGATGGTTATTAATGAAGAGTTAACACTGGGGCAGCTTGTTACCTTTACAACTTATTTGGGCCTTCTTATTTGGCCGATGCTCGCGTTTGGCTGGCTATTTAACATTGTGGAACGAGGAAGAGCATCATATGACAGGGTATTTTCTTTATTAAGAGAAGAAAATTCGATTGAAGAAGCAGCGCATCCTAGTGCTGAAATGCCAACAGGAAGTATTGAAGCTGTTATTCATAGGTTTTCGTATGGTAAAGAAGATGAATATACGTTAAACGAAATTTATTTTACACTTTTTCGCGGTCAAACGTTAGGTATTGTCGGAAAGACGGGGGCTGGGAAAACCACGCTTTTAAAGCTGTTGCTTCGTGAATTTGATGTAAGAGACGGAGCTGTTTTATGGGGAGGAAAAGACATTAAAGACTATGCTTTTGATTCATTGTACAAAAGCATTGGATATGTTCCTCAAGATCACTTTTTGTTTTCAACAGCAGTTGCTGATAATATCGCTTTTGGAAAAAGAGAAGCAAGCAACCAAGAAATCCAAGAAGCGGCTCAAGTTGCAAATGTACATAGAGACATCCTCGATTTTACAGATGGCTATCAAACAATAGTAGGTGAAAAAGGCGTTTCGTTATCTGGTGGACAAAAACAGCGGATCTCGATTGCAAGAGCTCTTCTATTAGATCCTGAGCTTTTAATTTTAGACGACTCGCTATCAGCGGTAGATGGAAAAACGGAAGCGGGTATTTTACAAGGGCTAAAGCAAAAACGTCAAAATCGAACAACGATTATTACAGCGCATCGGCTGAGCTCGGTTACTCATGCAGACCTGATTCTTGTCCTTGATAAAGGGAAAATTATTCAACGAGGAACTCATGAAGAACTTCTTAGCGTGAGCGGCTGGTACCAGGATATGTACGATAGACAGCAGCTTGAACGTGCGGTAGAAGAAGGAGAGACGAAAAATGAAAATTGAGCATTCTTTGGTACATAAACGTCTGTTTCGCTATACAATTCCGCATAAAAAATCATTTTTTTTAGCGTTCACACTATTATTAATTGCTACGGCTGCTGATTTATTAGGGCCCATTTTGATTAAAATTTTCATTGACGATTATTTAACTCCTAAGTATTTGCCTCTTCAGCCTCTTGTGTGGCTTGCAAGCAGTTATTTGTTTTTACAGCTTTTAAAAATTGTCGTTCAATACTTTCAGCTTCTGCAGTTTCAAAAAATTGCGCTTCAAATTATTCAGCAGATTCGAATTGACGTTTTTTCTCATGTTCATCGTTTGGCGCTTCGTTTTTTTGACAACACGCCAACGGGAAGCCTGGTTTCTCGAATTACAAATGATACGGAAGCTATGAAAGAAATGTTTGTGGAAGTCATCGCGGTTTTTATTCAAAATGGGGTATTTTTGGTCGGTATTTTTATAGCCATGTTTATGCTAGATGTGAAGCTGGCTTTTTATTGTTTAATTCTTCTCCCATTTATTTGGGGACTTATGAAGCTTTATCAGCATTACAGCGCTATTTACTACGGACAGCTCCGAGAAAAGCTAAGTCAGTTAAATGCGAAGCTTCATGAGTCTTTGCAAGGCATGTCCATTATTCAATTATTTCGTCAAGAAAAGCGGCTTCGCTCGGAATTTGAAGAAATTAATGATGAGCATTACAAAGCCGGCATGCGCAATATTAAGTTAGATGGTTTGCTGCTGAGGCCTGCTGTCGAAATTCTTTATATTTTAGCCGTTATTCTTGTGCTCAGTTATTTTGGTATTTCCGTAGCTGACAGTCCTGTTAAAATTGGGGTTCTTTACGCGTTTATCAACTATTTGGATCGTTTTTTTGAGCCTGTTAATGAAATGATGCAGCGTCTTTCTATGTATCAGCAAGCGATGGTATCAGCCTCCCGGGTATTTGATTTGATGGATGAGGAAGAAAAAAATCCAGTGATGACAGGAGAACAAAAGCAGGGGGTACAAAAAGGAACGGTAGAATTCAGAAACGTAACGTTTTCCTATGACGGTGTTCGAGATGTGCTTTCTGATATATCATTTACGGTACACGAAGGAGAAACAGTGGCTTTAGTAGGCCATACTGGAAGCGGGAAAAGCTCCATCATTAATTTATTGATGCGTTTTTATGAGCAGCAAAAAGGAGACATTTTGATCGATAATAAGCCGCTGTCGTCCTTTTCAAATAAACAGCTTCGAGATCAGGTAGGGCTGGTGCTGCAAGATGCCTTTTTATTTGCCGATACCGTAAAGCGAAATATTACGCTGCATGAAGACCATTTTTCTGATGAACAAGTAAAAGCAGCGGCGAAATTTGTGCAAGCTCACGCATTTATCGAAGCTCTTCCTAATAAATATAACGAAGTGCTAGTGGAAAGAGGCTCAACTTTATCAAGCGGTCAGCGTCAGCTCTTAGCATTTGCAAGAACGGTGATTCGAAACCCTAAAATCCTTATTCTTGATGAAGCAACAGCCCATATTGATACAGAAACGGAAGAAGCGATTCAAGAAGTGTTAAGAGATATGGGAAAAGGCCGCACAACGATTGCGATTGTTCATCGTTTATCAACTATTCAACACGCCGACTGTATTTTAGTATTGCATAAAGGGAAAATCGTTGAAAAAGGAACGCACGCTGAACTGCTAGATAAAGGCGGTTTGTACTATAATATGTATCAGCTGCAGCACAGTGAAAAAGAGGAAAATTTCAATAAAGAAACAGGAGTAAAAGAGATTTATACAGAATTGATAGAGTGAAGGCAAAAAAAGAAACAACCTTCATGAAGAGGATGTTTCTGTTGTTTGGGCAGGGAATTCATTGTAAACGTTTAATAAATGATCTAATTCTTGACTATGTTTAATAGCAGGTGGAGAGTTTAATCCACTTACTCGGACTATGCGGATGAGTTCTTCTCGTTTCTTTTCAATCGCTAATAGAATATCTTTTTTGGCCAATGCTATGTATCCCTTCTAACAAGTCGTTTACCTAATTATACAAGATAATGGTACTATTTGAAAGAAGTGAGATAAGACAATTTGGTTACAAAATGGTAACGAAAAAGAACAAAAAGAACAAAAAAAGGGAAGTGGGAAATATGGGAGATTTAAATTTGTTTTTGGCATTTGGCGCGGGCTTTTTATCGTTTATTTCACCCTGCTGTTTGCCTTTGTACCCAGCTTTTTTATCGTACATAACGGGAGTATCAGTTAGCGAGCTAAAGGAAGGCGCTAAGTCACATCAGCGCAAAGCTTTTATTCACACAGCTTTCTTTCTGCTGGGATTTTCTATCATTTTTATTATGATTGGTTTTGCGACGTCCTTTATTGGTCAGTGGTTTTTTAACTATAAGGATTTGATCCGGCAGATTGGCGCTATTCTTATTATTTTCTTTGGTCTAGTTGTACTAGGGATTTTTAAGCCTCGAATTCTTATGCAAGAACATAAGCTTAGATTCGCAAATAAGCCGGCTGGTCTCTTAGGTTCTTCTTTCATAGGCATGGCTTTTGCTGCGGGCTGGACTCCCTGCACGGGCCCTATTTTAGTGTCGGTTATGGCGCTTGCAGCGACAAACCCAGGCTCTGGCCTTTTGTATATGATAGCTTATTCACTTGGATTTTCTATTCCATTTTTTATTATGACGTTTTTTATTGGGAAAATGAACTGGTTAAAAAAACATATGAATTCCATGATGAAAGTTGGCGGATATGCAATGATTGGCATGGGGTTTATTTTATATTTTGACTGGATGACAAAAATTATTATTTATACAACGAGCGTATTTGGAGGGTTTACGGGCTTTTAAAAAGGGAAGATGATACAAAAAAGAATCTGAGAATTGGCAGATTCTTTTTATTTTTCAAAAGACAAAATAGTTACTTTCGCTCTTAGGAAATATCCAAGAATATGGTGTGAAAAAATATATAGAAAAAATTTTTTTTTACTATATCTTCTATAAATACGGAGTGATACAATGAAATCGTCATATTTTTAATTGTTAAAAAGAGGTGTATAAATTGAAAGATATTTTGTTAATCTTGCTTTTGCAACTGATCTATGTACCGATCTTGACGCTGCGCACAATTTTTTTAGTCAAAGGTATGAGTATGTATGCCTCGGTTTTTGGATTTGTTGAAGCGTTAATTTATGTATTCGGCTTATCCCTTGTATTTTCAGGAGATCAAAGCACGCTTGCTATGGTTGTATATGCAGTTGGGTTTGGAGTGGGAATTATCCTTGGAAGTTATATCGAATCTAGGCTTGCTATCGGATATACAACATTCTTAGTTAACCTTATGACCAAAAATGAAGAGTTAATTAACCGCCTCCGACAGGAAGGTTTTGGTGTTACTGTTTACCAAGGTGAAGGAAGAGACAGTGCACGCTATAGATTAGACATTTTAACAAAACGAAGTAGAGAAGAAGAGCTATTAGCATTAATTGAAGAATATGAGCCTCGTGCTTTCATTATTTCATACGAGCCGCGTAAATTTAAAGGCGGGTTCTTACTAAAAGCAATGAAAAAGCAAAAACAAAAACAAAAGCAAAAAGCAAAAGCAGATATTAGCTCTACTAAATAAAAACAGAAGAGATCCTCTTCTGTTTTTTTTGTTGCACTTTTACTTCTGATGTTTTTTGGATTATAATATAAGTAAACACTAAACTATAGTAAAGGAAGGATTTCATTGGTTATTGCTTCAACACTTGTCGCAATTTTTATGGCTTCTTTCATATTAGTTGTTCGAATGAAAGCAGCTGATAAACCAACGAATGCAAAAAAAATTATACTTCCGCCTTTTTTTATGAGTACGGGAGCATTAATGTTTATCTTTCCAATGTTTCGAGTAACGGGTGCAGAACTGCTTGAGGCGTTAATAGCAGGCATGATCTTCTCAATCCTGTTAATTAAAACGTCTAAATTTGAAATTCGTGACGATCATATTTACTTGAAGCGTTCAAAAGCTTTTGCATTCATTATTATTGGTTTGCTTATTATTCGAATTGCAATGAAAATATATTTAAGTTCTTCAATTGATGTTGGCCAGCTTGGCGGTATGTTCTGGATTTTAGCATTTGGTATGATTGTACCTTGGCGCATTGCGATGTACACATCGTACAAAAAGCTCGAACGAAAGCTGCACAATGATCGTCTTGGGAATACAACGATATTAAACTAAAAAAGGTGGCTACGCAGCCACCTTTTTTGATTTAAAATAAATGCTGATAGGGGACGGCATCTATTTTTTGCTTTTTTAATGTTTTTAATAAAAATTTATGATCACGTTTAGGCGTAGCTAAAATGTATCCACGTACGATTAAGTCTTCCGTTATAGAGGCTGCTTGTTCCTCAATTGCAAGTTCCCCAATTTTTCCAGCGATTTTTTGTTTGGCTACATCGCGAAATAGTTCAGGTACTGGTTCAACAAGAACGTTTAATAGCTGCTTTTGATCCGCTGACCAAAGGTGAATGGTTTTGGAAAGATAGTGATCTTGCCAATCGAGTTCAGACATGCCGTCTTCTTTTGGTAAGCGCTTTAAAAATTTTCTGAACATAAAAAATCCGCCGATAGCAAACATGCTCATTAAAAAAACAACCCAAAATAAAATAACCCATAAAAACCAGCCCTCTAGCATATTTTTCACTCCTTTACAAAGAGATTAATCATAACATTACTATATTTATACATTTATTATAAAAGCCTTGTTCCTTTGATGGCAATATAAAATTCCTGCACTTTATATGAGGATAAAGTCCTTTTTGACTTACCGATAAGTTCATAATGACTTATTAAAGAATGAAATATCGTTAGAATTATCTAAAAATGCTTATTTTTCAACTTTTTAAAAGTTGGCACGTTTTTTGCATATAAACTAATTGAAGAATTATTTAATATGAGAGGAAGATAAAAAATGAGTCAAACTTTTAGCAAAGTAGCAACAAATTTACCGGGAGAAAATGCAAAGCAATTATTAGATAGAAGACACCGTGCCATTCCGAAAGGTGTAAGTTATGGCATTCCGACATTTGCTGATACAGCTGAAGGGGCGATCGTTAAAGATGTCGATGGCAATACGTTTATTGATTTCGTAGGCGCAATTGGCACAATCAATGTAGGGCACAGTCATCCAAAAGTAAAAGAAGCGCTTCATAAGCAAGTAGACCGTTTTATTCACACAGGATTTAATGTAATGATGTATGAGTCATATGTAGAGCTTGCAGAAAGATTAGCAGCGATTGCACCTGGTGAATTTGACAAGAAAGTATTACTTTTAAATAGCGGAGCAGAAGCTGTAGAAAATGCAGTGAAAATTGCTCGTAAATATACAAAGCGTCAAGGAATTATTTCATTTAACCGAGGTTTCCACGGCCGTACATTAATGACAATGACAATGACAAGTAAAGTAAAGCCATATAAATATGAATTTGGACCGTTTGCTCCTGAAGTATACAAAGCTCCATATCCTTATGAGTATCGCCGCCCACAAGGCTTATCAGTTGAAGCATACGAAGAGTTTATGATTACTGAATTCAAAAACTTCTTAAATACAGAAGTAGCACCAGAAACGATTGCAGCTGTTGTAATGGAGCCAATTCAAGGCGAAGGTGGTTTCATTGTTCCAGGTAAACGCTTTGTGCAAGAAGTGTATCAACTATGTAAAGAACACGGAATTTTATTTGTATCAGATGAAATTCAAGCGGGTTTTGCACGTACAGGCCGTTATTTCGGTATTGAACATTTTGACGTTGAGCCGGATTTAATTACGGTATCTAAATCACTAGGAGCTGGCGTTCCGATTAGCGGTGTCATTGGTCGTGCTGAAATCATGGATGAATCTAATCCTGGTGAGCTTGGCGGAACGTACTGCGGAAGCCCTCTTGGATGTGAAGCGGCTTTAGCCGTACTTGATATCATTGAAGAAGAAAAGCTAAATGAACGCGGTGAGTACCTTGGAAAAGTAGTAACATCACGATTTGAAAAATTAGCAGAAAAATATGACTGTATCGGTGATATCCGCGGATTAGGAGCTATGTCTGCTATCGAGCTTGTGAAAGACCGCGAAACAAAAGAAGCGGACAAGGAGCTTACACAGCGTATCGTAAAAGAAGCAAACAAGCGTGGATTATTACTGCTTAGCGCAGGAGTATTTGGAAACGTTCTTCGTATCTTAATGCCGATTGTTATTACAGATGAGCAGCTAGAAGAAGGCTTAGCTATTTTTGAAGCAGCACTAGAAGCAAGCGTACAGCAAACGGTTGAAGTGTAAGAGAAATTGAGACATGAGTGAAGAGAGAACTCTTCACTCATTCTTCATGAATCACAAAGAATGGGTATGTTTGGACACTCTATTTATAGATTTTTCATTTTCTGATAAAATAAAATAATAATTATTTTTTGACGAAAAGGTGATTCAAATGACCATTCATAAAAAGCATATTCAGCAAATTAACGACGAACTTTACGATATATTTGAGTCATCATTTGATGAAATCTTTGTAACTGATGCAAATGGATATGTATTAGTTGTAAATTCAGAGTGTGAAAAAAATTATGCTTTGAAAGTGGAAGATTTTATTGGAAAGCACGTAAAAGAACTGCAGGAAATGGGGATCTTTTATCCTTCGGCCACGTTAAAGGTGATTGAATCTAATCAAGCAATTGAATTGGTTCAAAAAACAAACTCAGGCCGATATCTTCATGTGCGGACAAGGCCAGTATTTACCAATGATGGGCAATTGAAAAGCGTTATTAGCTATTCTCGAGATCTCACAGATTTAATGGAATTAAAACGAAAAGTGGAAGAGATGGAAGAACAGCTTGAAAACTATAAAAAAGAGTTAAACGAATCCGTCGATTTAGAAGGCATCGTGACAAAAAGCGAAGCGATGAAAAAAGTTTTTTCGACCATTCAACGAGTTGCTTCTGTAAATACAACCGTTCTTTTACTTGGAGAAACAGGGGTAGGAAAAAGCAGAGTAGCAAAACTGCTTCACCAGCTTAGTACAAGAAAACAGCAGCCTTATCATGAGCTTAATTGTGCAGCGCTTCCTGAACAGCTTATTGAATCAGAGCTATTTGGCTATGAAGGCGGTACGTTCACTGGAGCATTTCGAGAAGGGAAAAAAGGGATCATTGAGCTTTCGAACGAAGGCACGCTTTTTCTAGATGAGATTGGTGAACTTTCTCTTTCAGCACAAAGTAAGTTGCTCCACGTGCTGCAAGACCGTACAATTCGTCCCGTGGGTTCAACAAGAGCAGTATTAATAGACGTACGAATTATTGCTGCTACGAATCAAAATCTGGAGCAAATGGTCGAAGAAGGAAAGTTTAGACGTGATTTGTACTATCGACTTAACGTGGTGCCCATTACGATTCCACCTTTACGAGAGCGAAAAGAAGATATTCTGCCTCTTGTCTATCAGTTTCTTCATCATTTCAATACGGTATATGAACGTAATGTACGCTTATCACCAAAGGCATTAGATGCATTTTTAGGGCAGGAATGGAAAGGAAACGTTCGCGAAGTGGAAAATATCATTGAGCGTCTGGTTGTTACAGGAGAAGAAATGATTACGCTTAAAGACTTGCCATTTGCAAAAGAGTTTGCTATCGATCAACCTGTGCATACGCTTCCTGAAATGATTGAACATGTGGAAAAAGAAATGGTCATCAAGGCGTTTGAACAGCATAGGTCATCTTACAAAGTAGCCGAACAGCTTGGTATTAGTCAATCACAAGCGAGCCGTAAAATTCGAAAATACGTGTCAGACAGTACCGAACAGTAGGTAGATAAATTTAAGCAGGGAGTGAAGAAATATGAAGCAAGCAAACTTATATATTAACGGAGAATTTGTTTCAGCAAACGATACATACGAAGTGGTAAATCCAGCAACAAATGAAGTAGTAGCTACTGTTGCAAAAGGCGGAGAAAAAGAAGCAAAGCTAGCAGCAGATGCTGCTTATGAAGCGTTTCAAACATGGTCTAAAAAAACAGCAGAAGAGCGCGGTAAATTATTATTTAAATGGCATCAGCTGATCGAAGAACACACGGATGAATTGGCTGAAATCATGACAGTCGAGCAAGGTAAGCCTCTTAAAGAAGCAAAAGGTGAAATTGGCTATGCCAACGGATTCGTTTCATGGTACGCAGAAGAGGGAAAACGCATTTACGGAGAAACAATTCCAGCTTCTTCTCCTAATAAACGATTATTTGCTCATAAGCAGCCTGTGGGAGTTATGGCAGCTATTACACCTTGGAACTTCCCGGCAGCTATGATTACGCGTAAAGTAGCCCCAGCTTTAGCAGCTGGATGTACAGCGGTTATCAAACCGGCAGAACAAACGCCACTAACGGCTCTTCGTCTAGCAGAACTGGCGCAGGAAGCAGGTATTCCAAAAGGCGTAATCAATGTCGTTACGGGAGATGCAAAAGCAATTGGAGAAGCGTGGCTTCAAGATGGACGCGTACGCAAACTATCGTTTACAGGCTCTACAGAAGTAGGAAAACTGTTAATGCGCGGAGCAGCTGATACGGTTAAAAAAGTGTCTTTAGAATTAGGAGGACACGCTCCGTTTATCGTAACGGCAAATGCTGATTTAGATAAAGCAGTAACAAATGCAATTGCTTCTAAATTCCGTAACGCTGGTCAAACATGCGTATGTACAAACCGCATCTACGTGCACGAGTCTATTGCTAAACCGTTCGCAGAGCAGTTTGCAGCGGCTGTTAGTCAGCTGAAAGTCGGAAACGGCTTAGAAGAAGGTACGGATATCGGACCTTTAATCGATGAAAAAGCGTTAGAAAAAGTAAAGCGCCACTTAGATGATGTTGTAGCAAAGGGTGGAAATGTCTTAACTGGAGGGGCTGTACGCGAAGAGGGAAGCGGGCTTTTTGTTGAGCCTACGGTTGTAGATGGTGCAACGGACGACATGCTTTGTATGTACGAAGAAACATTCGGACCAATTGCTCCAATTGCGACGTATCAAACAGAAGAAGAAGTTATTCGCCGTGCAAATAACTCGCCTTACGGATTAGCAGCTTATGTGTTCACTGAAAATATTTCAGAAGCTATTCGTATTGCTGAAGCTTTAGAATATGGTATTGTAGGGCTAAATGATGGACTACCTTCTACACCACAAGCGCCGTTTGGCGGCTTTAAAGAAAGTGGACTTGGACGTGAAGGCGGACATTATGGAATTGAAGAATATTTAGAAGTAAAATACATTTCTTTAGGCTTTTAATAAAAAGTGATTTCGCTTTCCTGCGAAATCACTTTTTTAGTAATAGTACACGTGGGGAATTTGTGCATGGATTGATTGAAAATTCATGAATAAAAAACAAAACTCCTCAAGAGTACAGCATTCAAGGTCTTCGCAATCGTGAGAATTAAAAAAATCTTCTAGTATAGTTGGCTCGGCGTCTTTAAATAACCAGTGGTGTTCAACATCTTCAAATTTGCCTCGATAAACCTCGCTCAGTCCATAGAAGTCAAATATATCTTCCAACTGCTTTTGGTGCATAGCCATCCCTCCTCTTCTTAGTATAAGAAAAAGAAAGAGATATTAAACAAGCCGTCATACTACTTTGTTTTTTTTATAAAATCTCGTATAGTTAATAGTAATGACAAGCAAAGGAGTTTCGGCATGTTTACATATATCACGTTATTTGGTTTTCTTGGATTCGCTGTGTATTCGAGTACGTGGATTTATTCCATTGTCAAAAAAGATGGAAGAGCAAAGAAAAATGGAAAGGGTACTCTTATTAGTTTTCTTGTGATGCTTATCGGGTTAGTCGGTATGCAGTTTACGTAACTATAGATTATTTTGACATTTTTACCACCTTCACTTATAGTTAACGTTGGGCGAACATATGTATGATTTTGGTCACGATGCTTGCCTTAAGTTGAAAAAGAAAGAAGGTGGCATATTTGAGATATCACACACATATTGCAACATCGATTGCTGCCGGTGCCGGTGTGGCTATAACAGGGGACGCTTCGTTTACATTTCCTTATGTTGTAGGCATTGCGATTGGAGCGCTGCTTCCTGATATTGATGAACCAAATTCATATATTGGTAGAAGATCTCTTGGTCTCGCAAAAGTCATTAAATCTATTTTTGGACACCGAGGTATTACGCATTCTATTCTTGCAAGTGGACTTATTTTTTATTTACATACGATGTATAACAACGATTTTACATTAGGAATAGCCTATGGATACGCTTTTCATATTCTTGGAGATTTCTTTTCTAAACGAGGGGTACCTTTTTTCTCTCCTCTTAGCAAGAAGAAGTTTAAGCCTCCTTTAACATATGAAACAGGTGGTGGAGCAGAGACTCTCATCTTTTACCTGGCAGTGATAGGAAGTTTTTATATGCTTTATAAGTATCAGCTGTACACCCAGCTGTTTTAAAGAAAGAGGCCATCTGAGTAAATCAGATGGCTTCTTTTACACTTCTACCACATAAAGTTCAGGCGTTTTCATAGGCAGGGTAATGGTAATGCTTGTGCCGTCATTTTCTTCACTCGATACGTGGAAAAAACCATTATGCTCATTAATAATTTTGTTACAAATGGTTAGTCCCAGGCCTACTCCTCGCTCTTTTGTTGTATAAAAAGGCTCTCCTATATGAGGGATACGCTTTGAGTCAATTCCACATCCGTTATCTTTTATCACAATACATAGCGTTTCTCTAGCCGATTTTTCAATCGATACAGCCAGCTTGCCGCCGCTTTCCATCGAATCAATGGCATTTTGTATAATATGAATAAATGCTTGGGTTAGCTGTGTTTTTTGCCCACTAATGAGCAGGGGATGTTCTTTTGGATAATGGCGAATGATGTGGATATTTTTGACTTCGGTAACCGGTTCAAATTGCTTTAATACCTCATCTAGCAAGTCTGTCATAACAAGGCTTTCTGTATATGCGTACTCTCGTTTAGCTAAACTCATAAATTCTGCGATAATATGTTCAATTTGTGAGAGTTCATGCTGAATGAGATCTCGATAAATCATTGTTTTTTTCGGCTGCTGTGTCTCACTGAACAGTTGTACAAACCCTTTAATGGTTGTCAAAGGATTTCTAACCTCGTGTGCGATACTTGCAGCAAGGTGACCAATGACAGAGAGTTTTTCTGAATTCTGAATCTTTTTCTCTGCTTGTCTTTTCTCTGTTACGTCTCGTGAGACAAATACAAATCCTTCGATTTCTCCAGTAGCTGTGACAATTGGAGCGCCTTTACATTCTAATAAAACGATGGTGCCATTCACGTGAAACTTTCGGTATTCAAATGTGGAGGCACCTTTTGTTTTGCTCATGTTAGCTAAAATAGTCGAGATTAGGTGTTTGTCTTCAGGATACGCGTTGATAAGCACATGTTGTCCAATAAGTTCATCAGGATAAACCCCTAATGTTTTAGCGTAAGAAGGAGAAGCGTATTCATAAATGCCATCTTCAGTAATAGCACATACTAAATCATGGGTATGAGATAAAATAGCTTGATGCTTTGGTTCATTGTCATCCGTCATGATTCGATCTTTTAATGGATAAAAAAGCTGATCTTCTTGGTTGGTGAAGGCGTGCCGAACTTGAGTGCCGCACATTCTGCAAAAATTATAATTTTCTTTATAGTTACAAGAAGGACAAACGGGCATCGAATCACTCCAATCAGATCTATGCAATGAGAGAGTTCCCAAGCATATATAATCATTATTATATATTCAAATTATAGGAAAAAATATGAAAAATCAAATGTGCTATAGAGAGGGGGATTGGGCTTGAAAACCCTATAAATAGATTTCAAATACATGTTTTTAGTTGCAAATAGATGTAAAATGGAATTTTTTACACATTTAAAAAATTCAGCATATCAAATAAGAGGCTTGATTTACCTCTTATTTGATATGCTGATAATGCTCTAGCGCTCGCTCTCTAGCTGCTTTATGATCGACAATTGGAGTCGGATATGTTTTATTAAGTGTAACGTTTGCTTTTTCTAATACGTCTGCTGGGGCCTCCCAAGGTTTATGAATATAAGAAGAAGGAATATCTTTAAGCTCTGGAAGCCACCTTTTAATATATTCTCCTTCTTTATCAAATTTTTCTGATTGAGTAATTGGATTAAAAATACGAAAATATGGCGCGGCGTCTGCTCCCGAGCCTGCAACCCACTGCCAGCCCATTGTGTTGTTAGCTAAATCTGCGTCTACTAAGGTATCAAAAAACCAATTTGCTCCGTTTTTCCAATGAATTAAAAGGTGCTTTACTAAAAAGGAAGCAGCTACCATTCGAACTCGATTGTGCATAAAACCTGTTTCCCACAGCTCCCGCATTCCGGCATCGACAAGGGGATAGCCGGTTTTTCCATTTTTCCAAGCTTGAAGCTCTTCATTGCCGTCAGCCCACTGAAATTGCTTGAATTTTTCATTAAGCGGTTCACTTGTAGTGTGTGGGAAATGATAAAGCAGCTGATAAGCAAAATCTCTCCATACAAGTTGACGAATAAACATTTCAGCTTGATGTTCAAAAGCATCGGAGCGTACTTTTTCTGCTTTATTTCTTAAATAATGAAAAAGGACTCGAGCTGAGAGCTGTCCTGAAGCAAAATAAGGAGATAGAAATGAATTTAATGCTTCAGCGGGAAAATCTCGTCCTTTTTCATAGTGAAGCAGCTTATTCTTTAAAAACGTTTTGAAGGCATTAACAGCGCCTTTTTCCGTAGCTTCCCACGTCGACTTAATCGTTTCATCCCACGGTATGCTTGGAAGCAAATCGAGATCTGAGACCGAAAGAGATTCAATTGGTTTAGAGAAGGCCTGTATGGAAGTAACTTTTTTTACAGCAGAAGATACGGAATGTTTTTGAGAAGCTTTATAATAAGCTGTAAATACTTTATAAGGGTCTCCATTTTCTTTTGTGATTTTCCAAGGTTCGTGAAGGAGAAATCCCTCAAATGTGCGAATATTTATTTGTTGCTCTGAAAAAAAAGCTTGAAGCTCTTTATCTCTTTTTAGCGAACGTGGTTCATAGCGTCTGTTCCAATAAATATCTTGTGCATTCGTTTCATGGAGTAATTTTTGCAACACATCTTTAGGGTTTCCTTTTCGTACAATCAACGTTCCTTCTATTTTTTCGATCGAGGTTTTAAAGTCATTCAGCGCATGGTGAAGCCACCATTTACTTGCACTTCCCATTGAGCTTTCTTCATGGTCGTCATGGATATAAACAGGTACAACCATTCCTTCTTTAGCTGCGTGAAATAGAGCTGGGTTATCAACCAGCCGAAAATCTTTTCGAATCCATACGATAATGGTTTTATTCATCATGTGCCACCTTTCTATCTGCAATTTGCCTCGATTATAGCTTTTTTCTTATACGTTCTACAATTTTGAATGTGTAGAAGGCCTATTTTCTTATGGACGAATTTCAGATTGATGGTAAAAAGAATAACGTAAACAGAGTAAGAGAATGGGAAGGAGCCCTTAAAAATGAGAAATTCGTATGGAATGAAACAAACCGGACAACCGATATCCAATCCATATATGCAAGCAGCACCTAAGCCTGCTAAAATGCCACCTATGCCTTCTGCAAAAGAAATGCAGGCAATGCCGATGCAAGAAGGCGCAAATCAAATGCCGATGTACGGAGAAATGCCCCCTATGAAAGATGGAATGCCATCGATGCATGGGGGAATGAGTCAAATGCCAACTATGCAAAAAGACATGCAGCAAATGCCAATGTATGGAGAGCTACCTCAAATGCACGGAGGAATGGACCAGATGCCGATGCAAGGAGGAATGCCGCCAATGCACGGAGGAATGGACCAGATGCCGATGCAAGGAGGAATGCCGCCAATGCACGG
>NZ_JAWRXD010000589.1:0-275 GCF_046535215.1 Priestia sp. SIMBA_032
CTTGGCTCAGACTTCGGTTTTTCGACATACAATGAATTACAGGAACTATTAACAATCGCATAAAATGTACAACTTTTTATTGGCACTACTTAACCTTAACAAAACTTCGCAACAAAACCCAAAAAGATTATTAATCAAACCTTACCATATATCTGATGCAAAACCTTTATATGAATTCAAACCGTTTTATGCCATCTCCGTCATATTCACTAGAAGAAATAAATACAAGATATTATTCTATGGAGTATAGAGATGAACAAAAAAACAACGTAAAT
>NZ_JAWRXD010000590.1:0-275 GCF_046535215.1 Priestia sp. SIMBA_032
CTGGCCTTATATTGGTTTTCCTTCTGAAATAATTGATCCAAAAAATAATGGAGGAAAAAAAGGAAATATTCTGCTTCAGTTAGAAAATGGACCTGGAGTTTACGGAGGTATTTTTAACAATAAAGTGCTAGGAGAACTGGATTGGAATGGAAATATCATCTGGCAATGGGGAAAAAATGCTCCAGAAGGCGCTGCTCGTCAGAATCATGATTTACATCGACTTGAAAATGGAAACACCTTATTAGTAAGCACCATTGATCATATCGTTGCTGGCG
>NZ_JAWRXD010000591.1:0-274 GCF_046535215.1 Priestia sp. SIMBA_032
GACGAAGTTATTCAGACGTCAAATGCTCATCTCGTCGCACAGACAGGCGGATCTCGCCATCATCAGGAGCGTTCTGCGCAAAATCAACTACGAATGCGACCCGAAGAGTTTCGGGCGCGACGAATGCGACGCGTCTTTAGAATGAGGCGGTGCGATTGACGGGGCATTGATAGCCAAAAACCGTGCGCAATGAATGCGCGGCCACTTCGCACAATGACGCTGCCCACCGGCGCCGACGTCTCGCGGGACGAGACGCGTGCGAATGGGGCGGATG
>NZ_JAWRXD010000592.1:0-274 GCF_046535215.1 Priestia sp. SIMBA_032
GGACGGCGACGAGATCCAGACCGAATACTTCGTCGACCGCGCCGACGGATCCGCCGCGATCGCCGCGGTGCGCGAACTCGCGGCAGACATCGCGCCCCTGCTCATCACGACCGAGCTGCGCACCACCGCGTCCGACGACCTCTGGCTGAGCATGGCCTACCGGCGCGAGTCGCTCGCGATCCACTTCACATGGCGCAACATGCCCGCCGAGGTGGCCGCCGTCCTGCCCCGCATCGAGGCCGCGCTCGCGCCCTTCGGAGCCCGCCCGCACTGG
>NZ_JAWRXD010000593.1:0-274 GCF_046535215.1 Priestia sp. SIMBA_032
TCAATGGTATTGAGTGGGATAAAACGAAACATACTGTCACAGTGTACGATGAAAAAATCTCGCTAACTCCTATCGAATTTTCGTTACTCGGACTATTTTTGCAAAATACAAACCGTGCTTATAGCCGAGATGATTTAATCGAAAAAATTTGGGGCTATGAAACAGATATCGAATATAGAACAATTGACTCACACATTCGTAATATCCGTGATAAACTACGCAAAAAAGGATTTCCGATTGAAGATTACCTAGAAACGGTCTATAAAGTCGGATA
>NZ_JAWRXD010000594.1:0-274 GCF_046535215.1 Priestia sp. SIMBA_032
TGCAGAATTTCTGCTTCTTTTACTAATGGTGGTTTTGGGCTACCCCATTCTGCTTTTCCGTGGTGCGAAAGGACGATGTGTTGAAGAATTAATACTTCTTCTGCATCGATTTGCAATTCGTCTGCTGCTTTACCAATTTCGTTCACCATGATAGAAATGTGGCCTAGTAAGTTTCCTTCTAACGTATACGTTGTAGAAATTGGGCCAGATAGTTCAAT
This sequence comes from Priestia sp. SIMBA_032, assembly GCF_046535215.1. NCBI lineage: Bacteria > Bacillati > Bacillota > Bacilli > Caryophanales > Bacillaceae > Priestia > Priestia sp. SIMBA_032. Next base: position 219 of record NZ_JAWRXD010000594.1, read on the forward strand.
TACTTTACCAAGGTCATGTAAAATAACGCCTGCATATAGTAAGTCTTTATCTAATG
>NZ_JAWRXD010000595.1:0-274 GCF_046535215.1 Priestia sp. SIMBA_032
GCCGGATGGCGGACGGATCGACCGGGCGCCCGCGGGAGACCATCTCGCCCTTCGGCAACGCGTGCTGCTTGAACACGAGATCGACGGTCTGGAGATAGAACTCCGCCGTGAGATCCATCACGGCGCGGTATTCCTCGTAGAAGGCGAGCTTGTCGGCCGCGCTGTCGCCGTCGCCCTCGACCAGGTGATGGAAGACCTCGAAATGGGCGTCGACATGCCGGTCCAGGTTCATCTGCATGAAGCCGGCGAGCTGCAGGAAGCCCGGATAGACCCG
>NZ_JAWRXD010000596.1:0-274 GCF_046535215.1 Priestia sp. SIMBA_032
GACACCCTCCAACGCTCTAACATACCTGTCAAATTCCCGGATATATAATTCCGAGAGTGAGGCGCTTATGCTGATACCCCTTGGTAGCCCAGGCGTGCCCGACACTGCAGGGCAGGAAAAGACCTGTCTTATGATTCTTCTGTTTTGGTATGAAAGAATTCGGTTCGACTCTACTTTAGCGATAACTGTATCCCTAGGGATTGCCTCATAAAAACTCTTGATATCCCCTTTTATTATAGTGTAATAACTAGTATCTGAGACCAGAGAACTTATT
>NZ_JAWRXD010000597.1:0-274 GCF_046535215.1 Priestia sp. SIMBA_032
CTGTGAACCAGAAGACATCAAGGGCAAGCAGGTGCGCCAGAACTCCAACGATCTCTACCTCGCCAAGGTGCTCTACGAGTACGCCATGCCCATCGCCAGACGGGCCAAGGTGATCTTCGTGGAAGTTCCCGTCGGCTCGCAGTCAGCGTCCGGCATGAAGGCCTATGGTCTCTGTGTCGGCGTGCTGGGTGCGCTGCGGGCCGAGGGCCACGAGATCATTGAGGTGACGGCAACCGAGGTGAAGGAACGCTTCACCGGGCTGCCGAATGCGACG
>NZ_JAWRXD010000598.1:0-274 GCF_046535215.1 Priestia sp. SIMBA_032
GTACACCCATTCCGGAAACCGAGCAATAGGAACTGTGGATCCGCCGTCACCGCCTGGCGGAGAGTACAGCTGACTCACACCCAGCAGGCTGCACAGCCGAGGTTCATCGACCACGTCTTCCGGCCGAGGCTTCCAGTGGTCCAGTCCCGCGACGATAAAGCTTTCGGACTCGACCGGAAGAATTGCTCCCACACCGTAAGTGGTGATCAACTGTGTCCGCCGGACAGTTGCCTTGACCGGCGGGCGCTTACGCAACTTATTGGTCAGGGCCATG
>NZ_JAWRXD010000599.1:0-274 GCF_046535215.1 Priestia sp. SIMBA_032
TGTGGGAGTCGCGGGAGAAGCGCCGAGCCACGGGCGTGAGTTCGCGGGGAGCAGACGCAGTGGCCGCAGGCCCTCGCGAACGGTTGGATGGGGGGATGCGACGTGTGCTGGTGCTCGGCGGGACCGGGTGGTTGGGGCGGGCGATCGTCCGGGAGCTGCTCGCGGGCGACGCCGAGGTGACCTGTCTGGCCCGCGGTGAGTCGGGGGACGTCCCGCACGGAGCGCGCCTGGTGAGTGTCGACCGTCGTGCCCCTGGCGCGTACGACGGCGTGCG
>NZ_JAWRXD010000600.1:0-274 GCF_046535215.1 Priestia sp. SIMBA_032
GAGAGCAGCCGCGCGCTCGATGTATCGGAATGCGGCCTGGCCAGCCCGGGCATCGACCACACCCCATTCGAGGCCGTCGGGCAGGGTATCCACCTGGATCACGTTGATGACGGTCGGTGAGGCGATAGCCTCGGAGGGCGCCGCGATCACGCGCACGTCTGCGGTGACGCCGATGATCTCAGCGGCGAGACGCATCCGTTCGGCATCCCCGATGAGAACCGGACGGCACGCATCCAGGACGGCCGATGAGACCAATGCGGCGGCGCAGATCTCG
>NZ_JAWRXD010000601.1:0-274 GCF_046535215.1 Priestia sp. SIMBA_032
TGCCGTTTCAATCAGTAACGCGCGCACGCGCCGGTTGCGATCTGTCGTTGTCGACGGGTGTTATGTCAAACGGCTCCATCCGACTCCCCTTACCTGCCCTAACCCGCGCTGCCCGGTATGCCCGCTGATCGGCCTCAGCTGACATTCACGTGTCGCCGTTGGTAGGGCGGCTTTGGGTTGCTCTTTCGCCATTCGAACCTCCGCGATCGCGAATGTCAGGTTTCGCTATCTGCGGATGAGTACTCTCGACCCGGCGCAGATAGTCATCATCCAG
>NZ_JAWRXD010000602.1:0-274 GCF_046535215.1 Priestia sp. SIMBA_032
CCACCTTGATCTTGCCCTTGTCGAGGTCGTCCGAGTGCCAGTCCGGCCGCAGCTCCACGATCGCGGAGTACAATTTTGCGCAGATCTCGCGGGTGCCGCCCACGATCATGGCCTTGCGCGGCGCGTCGATGTACTTGGCCATCTGGGCGCTGCGGTTCTCCCAGTGCCCCACCAGATCCTGGGCAAGTGTCGCGATCCGCTCCGGTGCGCCGTAGACGGCATTGACGACGGAGACGCTCGCCTCGATGCGCGCCCGTTCCGTCACATCCAGCGT
>NZ_JAWRXD010000603.1:0-274 GCF_046535215.1 Priestia sp. SIMBA_032
TTCGCTGATTGCGTGTCCCGCCTGCGTGCGGTTGTTGCGGATGGTCAGCGTCCGGCGGGCAAGTTCCACGTCATCCCAGCGAAGCCCGATCACCTCACCGCGCCGCAAACCGCTGAACATCGAGAATTCGAACATGCCGCCGAGACGGTGGTGACTGGCAGTGTCCAGATAGACGCCCACCTGTCCCGGCTGCCACGGCTCGAACTTCTTCTTCTGCACAACGGGCAACTTGAGCCCCGCGCCCGGGTTATGGTCGATCAGATCGTCATGCCAC
>NZ_JAWRXD010000604.1:0-274 GCF_046535215.1 Priestia sp. SIMBA_032
GTCCTGGGCAATGACACTAAGGGTGTCGAGCGGCAGGAGATCGAGTGGTGGTTCACCTCAGTTCCATCTCCTGAGCCCAGTAGCTGGGGACAGGAGATCCGTGTAAGGCAGCGCGAAGCTGTTGTCCCGAACGACGCTGAGACTGAGCCAGCCGCGCTGGCTAGTGCAAGCTACGTTGATCTGTGCAACCGCGTCGGACCGGCACTCCCAGCTGTTCGCCGTGAGCGCCCCGGTGGCCGGGATTTTCAGAGGAGCACGACCGCGCGTCGTGCCG
>NZ_JAWRXD010000605.1:0-274 GCF_046535215.1 Priestia sp. SIMBA_032
GTCTTTTTTAGTTTTTAAGGCTGCCTTATTTACAATCATCCGAGCCGATATAGAGTGCATTTCCTCAAATACAATAAGTCCATTCTCTTGTAATGTTTTTCCTGTTTCAACAATATCTACAATCGCATCTGCCAATCCAAGAAGAGGAGCGATTTCTACAGAACCTTCTATTTTAATAATTTCTACATCCTCTCCCTTATCATGAAAATAAGTAGAAGTAATATGCGGGTATTTCGTAGCAATTCTTTTCTTCCGGTAACTCTTCGGATTATAC
>NZ_JAWRXD010000606.1:0-274 GCF_046535215.1 Priestia sp. SIMBA_032
CAAGCAATTGCCCAATAAGCATGGTCTAATCAAAACGATAGATAATCAATTGTAGAAAACCCAAACTCCCAAAATCAATTCGTTCAATGGTCTCATCACCAAGAGCAAAGAAATGGGAAGGGGACAATCAACAGTCAACAAAAACCATAAAGTGCGAACTTGCTTTTCCTTATCTGGATAGACTTATTTTGTAAAGTACTGCTTACACAATCTTACCAAAGGTTACAGTTTTAGATTCTTAATCCCATATATAAATCTGGGTGCAAAATCGATT
>NZ_JAWRXD010000102.1:0-516 GCF_046535215.1 Priestia sp. SIMBA_032
TCCTAACTAAATCAATTTCTCTTCTTTCTAACACAAGCTCCAATGTTTCGTAAAAATAATATACTCCATAAGAAGTATATCCAATGTTTTCATCATTTCCATCGCAAAGTTTCCAAATAGCCTCATAAAAAACACTTTCGAACTCATCTGCCGTTATTTTCATTTTCATCCACTTACGTTCACATATCTTAGATTTTTTCTTTATTACAAAATCTAATCTCTTTAACAACCGATCAAATGCATATTCTGAACAATCCGCAAGCACATAACTTTCCCATAACTTTTCTATTTCAAGAATATACTTTACTTTTTTCTCTGATTTACGACGTTTTAATTTTATTTTTTTGTTCTCTATAAACGAAGCAATAATAGATAACACCCTTCCTTTTTTCCTAATCAACACAGAAAATAAAAAAGAAGCTATTTTTAAATAGCTTCTTTTTTATTTTCAACTATGCAACGCAATGTGCGTTAACCACAGTACCTGTACGGTAATGTGCTGGTATCCATCTGCCT
>NZ_JAWRXD010000607.1:0-274 GCF_046535215.1 Priestia sp. SIMBA_032
CTGCCATCACATGGCCCGGACCCCTTGGGGTCCATGGCGCGGCTCTCCGCCCCCTGACACCGGGTATCCAACCCGTTGACCCGTCATCTACCGCCCGCACTCTGGCCACCCGCCACCGGCTTCGCTATGCATGGGGTACGGCGGGGGCCGAAGGGAGGCTGGATTGGGCGTAGCGTTGTTCGCGCCCCCGACCGAGACCGTGCGCCGCCGTCTGCTCGCCGGCGGGCTGTCGATTGCCGCAAACGGGGCGCTTCTGATTCTTCTGATTGTCCTG
>NZ_JAWRXD010000608.1:0-274 GCF_046535215.1 Priestia sp. SIMBA_032
GACCAGCAGAATCCGGGAGCGGCCACCGCGCAGGTATTATCAGTGCGCGTCTTCAGATGAACCGCGTGTGCCCATCCAACCAGGCATCAATACGATCACCCTCGGTACCGCAACAGGTTAGCGAGGGCGAACGCTCAACGCCGGGCGCTGCCCCAGTCCCACCAGTCGCGATGGTAATCCAGTCGTCCGAGCAGTTTTCGGTGCATCTGCTCCCGGTGATAGTGAACGGCGACGAACGCCGTTGCAGACTAAGAGGCGCGCTGGCGATTGTCCG
>NZ_JAWRXD010000609.1:0-274 GCF_046535215.1 Priestia sp. SIMBA_032
CTTCAGTAGGACAATGATCAGTTTTAAATAAAGCATCGCCTACACGTTCTAACATAGACAAACCAACAACTTCTTGTTCAAACATTGGAGCTTCGTAAATAGGAAGTGGATCAAAACTATTTTGAATTAATGTTTTATATTTCTTTTGCGTATCTTTCCATGCTTGAAAATAAGGATCGGTGACGGTGTTAGGGATGACGCGATTAATCATAATGGCATCTACGTTATAATCGTATAAATTTAAATAAGTAAAGCTGCGCTGAGCTTCTTTAAT
>NZ_JAWRXD010000610.1:0-274 GCF_046535215.1 Priestia sp. SIMBA_032
CCAAGAAGAAGCGATGGAGTGGGGCGTACGACCAGGAGATCAAGTTGTACCGTACTTTGAATTCCAAGTGATGAAGAATGAAAAAATGTTACTTGCAAAAGCGTGGGATAACCGAATCGGTTGTGCAATTGCAATTGACGTATTAAAACAACTAAAAGATGAAAAGCATCCAAACGTTGTATACGGCGTTGGAACTGTACAAGAAGAAGTTGGTCTTCGTGGTGCAAAAACATCTGCGAATTATATTAAACCAGATATCGCGTTCGCAGTAGAT
>NZ_JAWRXD010000611.1:0-274 GCF_046535215.1 Priestia sp. SIMBA_032
GGCGAACCACCACAGGATGCAACTGCGGCAACAAAGCACACCAAAATGCGACTTCGAACCGATTCGAGACAGCCCGACGTGACGGGAACTCTGGCTTCCGGGCGGCGTCGGTTAAACGATGGGACAGCATTCTGTACCACACTGTTTTTCGTCATCAGTGACGCATTTGGCAGGTCCCGCGACAGCCGGGCCACGTTGATCTAAAGCCACGGGTTATTGACCTAGCCGATCTCGCACTCCACCGGTGGTAGGTGTGGGTGCACTGGGTAGCGCG
>NZ_JAWRXD010000612.1:0-274 GCF_046535215.1 Priestia sp. SIMBA_032
GAAACGGGAGAGACAATTGCGTACCTCTCGTTTGACGGGGCTACTTCCAAAGCCCAGTTCCTTGAGGTTATTCAAGGTTGGCGGCCTATCCATTACAAGCTGGAAACTGGGGTAGATGTCCCGCTGTATGCGGGGGGCGCAGGCAAAGCTGTGCTAGCCCATTTGCCGGCAGATTTTGCCGATGGTTTGAAGCTTGAGAGGTTCACCGAGGCAACCATAACTTCCCATTCCAAGCTCCGGGCTGATCTTCAGTCAATCAGGGATCGAGGATGGT
>NZ_JAWRXD010000613.1:0-274 GCF_046535215.1 Priestia sp. SIMBA_032
GGCGAACGCCACGGCCAGCGCGACCAGCGAGGCCACCCCCGTCGCGATACTCGGGATCACCCGTATACGGCGCCAATTCACGATCCTTAGCGCCACATATACCACCGCGATGATGGCCCAGTACTGGCGGAAGACCTGCGCGTAGACGAGCATCGCGGCCACCAGAACCGCATCGAAGACGATCCCACTGGGCACCAGGAGTACCAGCGCCGTGAACGGCAGGACCGTCAGCTCCTTGGAGTAGTAGCCGATGTACACCGCGGCAAGGACGATG
>NZ_JAWRXD010000614.1:0-274 GCF_046535215.1 Priestia sp. SIMBA_032
CTAGAAGTATTCATGAAGATTTTTCATAAACGCGGCGTTGAAATTACAGCAGAAGAAGCACGTAAGCCAATGGGATTATTAAAAATAGATCATGTAAGGGCACTAACAGAAATGCCTCGTATTGCGGATGAGTGGAAGCGTGTCTTTGGTCACTTACCAACAGAAGCAGACATTCATGAGATGTATGAAGAGTTTGAAGAAATTCTCTTTTCTATTTTGCCAAGTTATGCTAATCCGATTGATGGGGTAAAAGAAGTAATCGCTTCTTTACGTG
>NZ_JAWRXD010000030.1:0-37447 GCF_046535215.1 Priestia sp. SIMBA_032
ACCTAAACCTGGCATAAATAAGGACCATATGATAGACATAATAGGATTTCTTTTATCCAAGTAGTTAATCTCCATAGCTCCCATACTAAAGGAATTAAAGGTGTGATTTTCTCTTTCAGCTAAGAGATATATTTTATTTAAATCAACCGTCGTTCGATAACTATCCCATATGGCAAAGATATAAACAGGAATATAAATGAGAAGCCACCTAGTGTTTAGTGACTCTTTCGCCATGTCTATGTCCCCTTGAAAGGAATGAATCATAGCCACGTTTATATTTGACTGAAGATTAATAACAACCTCCCAAATAAATAAAACAAATCCTCGAAGATATTTGGATAAAAGTAAATGTCCGAAACCGGGAAAGGCTGCTGACCACCAGGCTATGATGTAGGGATTTCTTAAGTGAATCTGAGTGGTTCCAAGTATACTAACGTGAGCTATATAGCGTCTTGCTGTGTTATCGTTTGTATAGTTTTTCATGTATGTTCTCCTATGGAATTATTAGGGCGAGTGAAAAAATCGTTTTTTACATCTTTAATCCATGATTAACATACTTTGATATATTTATTCTGTTTTACACGTTTAAAATACCTAAAAATCCTTCATGAGATAAAAAGGGTTTTTAGGTATTAGGTTCCTAGAAAATCCATTACGTGAACTTACTTATAATAAATTGTGTTTAATAAAAATAAAAAATCTTAAAAGGCATACGTATTAATACGCATGCCTTTTAAGTAAGCTTTCATAAAAAATCCCAAAGTATAAATATCAGATAATGCATATAGGGTTTGTCAAAAATTATTTTATCAAATAAATGTCGACTATTAAATATGGAAATATAATCAATTAAATGGATTTATTTAGATAACATTAGTGAATTAGATACAATTATATAACTAGAAAGGCGTGTACAATGACTATAAACTATACTTTTACAGACTTGTTTTTAGCGATACAAACTCTCTATTTTATATACGCTGTGAAATAAACATTTCTAGAAATTGCACTCTAATGTAGATATGGAGACCATTCGAATATCGAAGTGACACTTGTAATGGTATTAACACGTGTTTAGTCAAAAAAAGCCCCTGACTAGTCTGGGACTTCCTTTCAATGATTACTTAAATCTTTTATTTTCTAATACAATTACTTTTGAATTCGCTGACTTTCCTATTTGTTTCGTGTGTTCAACCAATTGTAGAATATTATGACAACATTTTTTGGCACCAACAACTAATAACGGTACACCGATGAAGTCAATTTTTAGCCCTCTGGACAAGAATCCTCCCAGTGTCATAGCAAATGGAACAGTTGGTGATGTATTTGAAAAAACTATTTTTTCATGAATTTGATATTTGTCTTGTAATAATAGACTTAAATTTTTTAAAGCTGGAACAACAAGTTTGGAGGACTTTCGACCAATTGTATAAACGGAATTCCCCTCTGTATCTACCCCATGAAAAATAATTTTCCCCATATCAGAATGAGTTAATTTATTGAAATAGTCAATATTTAATATTTCATCTTTAGTCAGTGTTCGACTAGTAGGTAATTTTTTTAAATGATAAGCTGCTGCCATAGAAGTGGTATGTGTTCCACCATAATCATTATAGATAAAAATCATGGTATCATCCTTTAGTTTTTGATTTATATCCATTATTACCGTTTATACAATTGCTAATTCAGGGATATATTAAAGGTGTTAAATTTCTTAATTTAACTTAATAGTATATAAATAAAAACTCTATTTTCAGGTACATATCCTAGTTACCTAATATGTTTCATATTCTATGAGCTTGATCTGTGAAAGCAACAAAATTGATAATATAACCGTTTTAGGATGCATTAATTTTATCTTATAAATAAGGAGAGAAATAGTAATGAAAAGCTTAATCATTATATTTATTATTTGTTTCGTGTTTGTTATTTTCTATCCATTCAAATCTTACGTTACTTAACAAATTTTCGAATCTCTATGGATTAAAAGAATATATATTATTCAAAAGGTAAATCTAAGAAAAAATGGATACAGGAGATTATACATGGAAAAATTAACGTCTGCAGAAATGGGTAAACTTTGGGCTACATATATGGGTAACAGCATGTCTACATGTATTCTAAGTTACTTTCTTCAACATGTTGAAGACCAAGATATAAAAAAATTATTGGAAAATGCACTAAGCTTAAGTAAAGAATTTCAGAAAACCATAAAAGACATTTTTATAAAAGAGAACTTTCCTATTCCACATGGTTTTACAAAAGAAGATGTTAATCTTGATGCCCCAAGATTATTTGAAGACGAGTTCTATGTACATTATTTAAGGTATGTAACTAAAGTAGGACTTAGTCTTTACAGTGTAGGGATACCGTTAATGTATAGAGAGGATATAAGGAATTTTTCCCTTCATTGTATGGAATCGACTATAAAATTGGGGGAACGGATCAAAGATATTTCAATAAATAAAGGATTGGTTATTAAATCGCCTATTATTCCGACGCCACAAAAAGTAAATATAGCACACAAAAATTATTTAAAAGGTTTTATTGGAGATGTTCGACCTTTACATGCATTAGAAATTGCCCATTTATACGATAATCTAGAGACTAACTTGGCAAGCAAAGCCTTAGTAATGGCGTTTAGTCAAGTTACAAAAACGAAAAAGATTCGAGAGCTATTTATAAAAGGAGAAGAAATTACTTATAAATCGATTGAAGGTTATATAAAAAAACTTCACGATGATAACTTGCCTTCTCCGGAATTAATTGATCATTTAGTAACAACTTCAACATCTTCTCCTTTTTCTGATAAATTAATGGTATTTCATAAAATGGATATGTTTTCGATGAGAGTAAGAAATTTTGGAAATTCAGTAGCTGTAAACGGAAGACGCGATTTAGCGCTAATGTATGCAAATTTTTTAAAGGATATATCAGGATTTGTTAATGATGCAGCAGATATCATGATAGAAAACGGATGGATGGAAACACCACCCGAAGCTGCGGATAGAGAAGAATTATCTTCAAAGTAGGGACTATACAGTTGTCAATGGTAGGCGTGCTGGGAGGCATTAAGGAATTGACAATGTCTTTATATGAAGACCCTCTTGGCACTCAAACAAACGTGTTTGTATGAGTGCCAACCGGCGAGAGAGCCCCTTCAAAAAAAGTGAGGGGGCTCTCTTTTTTGAGGGGGTCAGGAAAAAGACATTATGTCAACTGAAAATATATATTACATTCATCTTAAAAAGAAAAAACTACTGGGACTAGCCAGTAGTTGAAGAAGACATCTTATAAAGCCTATCTAATACAAGGTAATAACATGAACCCCACCCTCTCTTTTTAACATAGAGAAAAGGAGAAAATGGCTATACTTGCCGATAACTTTGTTATATCATTTTGTCAAATTCAATTTTTTACACCCACATGTTCAATTATTCGCTTCATTGCCTGAATCTGTCCCATATGAGTTGCTTCATGCATCAGTGTAACACCCGCCAGTTCTCCAAAGGTTTTACATCCTAGAAATGGCTTTTCCAAGGTATTGTTTAGCTGTTCGGCAGGAATTTGCTGAATACGAGCCAATTGATCCTTTAGCTGTATCATAAGCTCATCCATAGTAGGTACATCCCCCGTCCAATCGGCTGGTTTTGTACCATTTCCGAACAATTCCATATAGTTTGCTGGAAGATGGGTTGTTGCATGAGGAAAACCAAACATAGTTTGTTCAGTAACTGTCAAAACGTGACCTGTATGCCAATGAATTGTGTTGTTAAAACCATCTGGCTGCACATCAGTTTGATCCTCCGAAACAGCCCCTATGATTTTGAGGAAGTACTCTCTTCCGATTTCAAATTGCTTGAATACAAGTTTGTTCATCTCTTTCTCCCCTTTCACTGGTACAATCATCCATATTATACCACCTATAGGGAGAGAAGAATATAATTAAGGTACCTCTAGTGCTTCAAAATATTCGTACCCAGTTAACATAACTTATCTATTCTTGTCGTTTATACTTTATTAATAGATTGCCTTTTTCTATTTCTAAAGGAGTAAATTCTTCTTCTTTTTTTACTTGTTCTCTTAGTACAAGTTCTTTATATGCAAGAATAACCATTTTATATCTATACCACAAGATAAGTTTATAAAACACAATATTTTAATGAGTAAATATAAACTTATTTCATTTATTATATTAGTTTTAATATTTACACTTCCTGACGACAAATATGGTAGTGTTCATTAATTATTATTAGAGAACTACCCTAGGTTTTTTGAATCAAATTATTAAAACTTAATAGTAAAGCAATTAATTAAATTATATTTGAGATACAACTTAAAATATTAATTTATTTACAAAAAGAAGAAGTCTAGAAAATGTACGTTCTAACCTTCTTCTTTCTTTATTTTTATAGAGATTTTAGTATTATTTCTTGATGCTAAGTAAAGCTATTGCATCATGTAAATGTATAGATTCCTCATTCCTGCATTCTACATCAAACCCTTTAATCCAATCTATTTCATATAGATCTGCAGCTACAAGACGTACTATATCTTCTACAAAACGAGGATTTTCGTATGCTTGTTCTGTTACAATTTTTTCATCTGGTCTTTTTAATATAGGATGAATATACGCACTGGCATTTGATTCTGCAGCATGTAATAAAACTTGCTTCCAATCTATATCGTCACTGTAATCTGAAGAAAGTTGAGCACTCATTGTTACGTACCCACGCTGATTATGAGCACTATATTCACTGATTTCTTTTGAACAAGGACATAATGTTGTAATTCCACAAGTTAAACTAACTTCGTCTTTAAATCCATGTTCTTGAGTATAATTAATTTTCATTTTTGCTTGCGTATGGTTCAGTCCGGTTAAATCTGAAGAGGGACCTTTACGTTCATAAAACCATGGAAACTCTACTTGAAGTTGAGTATCTTTTTGTTCTAGTCTTTCTGATAACGTTTTTACAAAATCGTGAAGAGTAGAAAAATCTAATATGAACCCTTGACGTCTGTACTGTTCTAACTGCTCTACAAAACGACTCATATTTGTTCCTTTTTTGTCATAAGGAAGACTGGAAGTTAAGGTAAATGTCGCTATAGTCGTTTGTTGATTTGGAGATAACGAGCTATGTACATTAACAGGTTGTTTTACGTTGCTAATTCCTACTTGATTTATGTCAAATAAAAATTTGTTTTTTTGATTTTGTAAATCTTTCATTCCATTTTTTGTAGTGGGTTTAATTTTTGCACCTGGTGGCACAGAGCCAAATAATTTATGTCGTTCTTCTTTAGAAGGCAGTTTAATAATCATCTTCTCATCCTATCAACATGTTATTGCTATTCATAAAATTTATAATCTTAAATAACTTTATTAAAGATAAAATAATTATTATAAAAATCCCATTCCTTTTTTATATTAACAGTATCGATATGTCCAAGATTTAGAGAGTAAATCTAATCAAACTGTTTAAACTTCTTTTCATTGTTTAACTTTGAAAATCTCGTTTCTTCGTCAAGGTAGATCCTACTCTCAGTCGCTCCATGTTGACCACAGTATTTTCCTAGGTAAGGGGTAGCTTCATTATCTAAGGAAGCTAATACTAACTGACATATGCGCCTTCCAGATTTCAACTGAATAGGTACATGGTTAGCATTGTAAAGTTCTAACGTAATATGACCTTCAAACCCAGGATCTACCCATCCAGCGTTTTGAATAAATAGCCCTAACCTCCCTATAGAACTTCTTCCTTCTACAAAAGCAGTTAGATTATTTGGTAACTTTATATACTCCATTGTGGTACCTAAAATAAAGGAGTGAGGCGGAATTATGATAACGTCCTGATTAATTTCTCTATATTCCGCCGGTTTATCGAATGAAATCATGGAGGTAATGTGCTCATTAATCGTAAGAAAATGCGTTCCTAATCGTAAATCAATAGAAGCTGGTTGTATTTGAGAGTTAACAATTGGTTTAATATCCAATTGTTGAACTTCCAATTTCTTTAAGATCGTCTTGCCAGTTAAAATCACAATATCTTTTCCTCCTAAATAAAAATTTTATAAGGCTTAGTTAATTAAACTAATCATATTTTCTAGATAATTTTGTCATATAAATAACAGATTCGTTGTTCATATGAACAAGAGTGCATTTCTTAAAAATAAATCGTAATCATTACGTTTAATGTAATACTAAAAAAATATCTTTTAAAAGTCAACTATATTTTTCCCCTGTTTCTTTAGAATTTATTAACTACATCTGTTTGTTATTTGCATTTGAACCACAAGTAGGATATTATAACAAGATGTAAATAGTAATGGTTACGATTTAATAATGATGCATATCTTCTAATTAACCAAAACACACAACATAAAGAAAGGGTGTATTCCATTGGCAAAAAAATCTAAAGTAGTAAAAGAGAAGAAACGTCAAGAACTAGTCAAAAAATATACTGAATTACGAAGAGAGCTAAAAGAAAAAGGTGACTATGAAGCTCTTCGAAAGCTACCTAGGGATTCGGCACCAACTCGTTTACACAATCGTTGTGAGCTAACAGGAAGACCTAGAGGATATTTGCGGAAATTTAAGATGTCTAGAATTGCTTTTAGAGAATTAGCACACAAAGGTCAAATTCCAGGAGTCAAAAAATCCAGTTGGTAAATGAAGTTAAGGAAATATAAAGAAATAAGAGAGTAATAATTGAGTTTAAATCGTAATCATTACTGTTAGTTGACAGGAGGAAAGAATATGGCAACATGGGACTTAAGTAAAACTAAACATCACGTGCTTATTTGCAACGGAAGCAGTTGCAATCAAGTTGGAGCAGAAGGGCTAACTCAAGCAATTCGGAAAGAAATCTCAGATCAGGATTTAGATGGCACTATACATACAACTCGCACACGATGTAATGGACGATGTCATGATAAGTGTGTGGTCATCGCGTATCCTAAGGGAACGTGGTACAAAGATCTAAAACCAGAGGATGCCAAAATATTTATTGATTCCCTTATGACCAGCCAAGATGAGACGGGAAAAGTAAGTCATTTATTTAGTAATGATGGCTTTCAGAGGACTGAAGGAGTTGTAACAGGGATCTCCAAAGAGAAAGAAAAAGTAATGAAAGTATCAAAAAAACATTCAATGGAGGAATCTAACAATGGTATTAATGAAACCAAATAAAACTCCTATCACTATTTTAACAGGCTATCTAGGAGCTGGAAAAACCACTCTTTTAAATCGAATATTGACAGAAAAGCATAATCAGAAGATTGCTGTTATTGTAAATGAATATGGAGAAGTTGGAATAGACAACCAGTTAGTAGTTGATGCTGATGAAGAAATTCTAGAAATGAATAATGGCTGTATCTGTTGTACAGTTCGTGGAGACCTGATTCGTATTTTAAATACGCTTGTTTTATCAATGGAGCAAGGGAAAGTAAAATTTAATCGCGTTTTAATTGAAACAACAGGCTTAGCAGATCCAGCACCTGTTGCTCAAACATTCTTTATGGATAAACATCTGTCTGAGAAATTTGAAGTGGATAGCATTGTTACAGTAGTTGATAGTAAACATATCACTAAACATTTAGACAATCATGATGAGGCACAGGAACAAATTGCATTTGGTGATGTGATCATTTTAAATAAGACCGACTTAATATCGAGTGGCGATTTAAATTCATTAGAACGAAGAATTAATCAAATGAACCCTACAGCTAAACGCTTATACGCTCAAAATTGCAGTATAGATTTGAATGAAATTTTAGGAATTCACACATTTGATGTAGACCGAAAGATTGAAATTGACCCTCATTTCTTAGAAGAACATCATCACCATCACCATGACGATAAAGTATCATCTATTGCTTTTAGAGAAGAAAAACCACTTGATTTAGATAAGGTTAACCATTGGATGAGTTATCTTGTCCAAGAGAAAGGAGAAGATCTCCTAAGATATAAAGGAGTTCTTTATATTAAAGGTATGAAAGAACGAATTGTATTTCAAGGACTTCATATGCTCTTTTCCGGCAGACCTGACCGTAGATGGAAGGAAAGTGAGAGAAAAATAACCGAATTGGTTTTCATTGGTAAAGATTTAAATAAAGAGGAATTAGAAAAACAATTTAAAAATTGTATAGCTAATTAAAAAATACTCGCTTTAGAAGTATTATACAATTTCATACTCGTTAAAGGCGTACGCTCCTATCTTTATCGAGTATGAAACGTACTGGAGCGACTATTTTGTAAAATAAGATATCAAGTGGCTTGTAAATAAATGTACTAATACACGCAACTCATTCCCTTTTCTAGGCCTAGATGAAATTGATAAAAAGCTTAATAATTATAAGTGGGATGAATGAAAGATAGCAGCTGAAAGTAAATAATCTATTGTCATAGTAAACATTTTCAGAAATTATTTTTTACACTTTCATCCATAATTTATTTATATTATCCACAACAAAACGTAATTATTACTATTTATATTTTAATAATCTTTTAAAGGATGATATCTATGGTTAAAGAATACTATATAACCCACTTACAAGAAAATGGGTATAAGTGTACGCCTCAAAGAAGCGTTATATTATCATACTTCTGTCAGCATAAAAATAAACTAATTTCAGCCAGTACAGTTCGGAATGATCTAGAGAAAGATAATTGGAGTATAAGTCTTGATACGATTTACCGGAGCCTTTCATTATTTTCAGATGTTGGTTTATTAGAATCTACTAGTCTTAATGGTAAAAGATTATTTGGCTTAAAAAATAAACTTGATCATCAAAATATGTTTATTTGCACACAATGTAGAACAGTAAAACCCCTTAATTTTTGTCCTAAGGGAATAGTTCAATCTTTTTTAAATGATTGTTTAATTACTAGTCATAAATTCGAGGTCTATGGTTTATGTCCAAATTGTTGTAAATAATTATTTGACAGCCTTTCTTTAAGATTTCTCTCTATTCTTAAGTAATTTCTCAAAAGCTTGCCAGGGCATTAAAGCACAATTGTATCGGGCAGGAAATTTATGAATATCTCCTAAACTAATTGCATCCTCTAACCTTAGGTCATCCACTACCTTTCCAGTCAGAATCATATCCTTCATAAGTATAGAGAGCTCCCCTATCTCAGCAATTGTCTTTTTTTTTGCTATATTAGTAAACATTGAAGAAGAGGCCATACTAATAAAACATCCTTCTCCTACAAATGATAAGTCTTCTATTTTGTTTGCTTTAATCGTTGCATACATCGTCATTACATCTCCACAAGTAGGGTTTTTATAGTGTACTTTATGAGTATAACAATCTGTTTTCCTGTGGTTTCTTCTATTCTTTGCATGATCCAATATTACCCGTTTATATAAGTCATTAATATTCATTACGTCCCTCCTGTAGTATCTGATTAAATTACTCTAAATAAGCAGAGACTTTTTGCTTAGCATTTTGTTCTAAATCCTTTAACTCCTTCTTTAGTCTATCTAGATCAAAATCCTTCCCAATAAATACGAGATTTTTAGGGAATGTTTTTTTCTGTGGAAATGAGTAGGGAGATCTATATGAATATTGGAATAAATGAGTATGTACTTGATCATCTTCAAACTGCAAGAAACCTTTTATCCGATAGATATTATTAGGTAAGTTTTTAATCCATTCATCAAATTCTTTTTTAATAACTGAGCCTTCAAACTGGTAAGTCATGGTTTGAATATGTAAATGATGATGAACATGGAGCTCCTCATGGGTAGCACCACAGGAACGGTTGGAGTGATTAATTTCCTCCAATGACACTTGAGCATAAGTTGTTAAATTGATTTTAGCTTTAGGGTTAATTTTTATTATTTCTTTTTGGATAGATGATTGTTCTTTATCTGTTACTAAGTCGCTCTTATTTAACAGAAGATAATCACTATACCTGATCTGTTCTACAAGGAGTTTTTGCAATGACTGATTCAATTCATAACGATCCATCCATCTCTTTAGATCAACTACACCAATAATAGATTTAATATCAATAAATGGTGCAATAATAGGAGATAAACATGCATCTAATACTTCTAATGGATGAGCAACTCCTGTTGTCTCGATATAAATCACGTCAGGCTGATGCTGCTGATAAAGAGATAAAAGTTGAATTTCTAACTCATTTTTTAGGGTGCAGCAAATACATCCATTTAAAAGTTCTTTTAATGGTATTTTCGTTCCAATAATATCTGTATCAACAGAATGCTCTCCAATTTCATTTAATAACACTGCTACTTTCCGGTTTCGTTTCTTCTCTTCTTTCAAGATATTTTGCAATAAGGTAGTTTTCCCACTTCCTAAGAAGCCACCAAGTATAGATATATTGATTTTTTTCATCTGTTCTCACCCATTTCTTTGCTTCATATTTAGATATAAAAGCCTTTATATACTTTTATTATTATTAATACTCTTTGATATAACCTGATCGTTCAATTTTAATTGAATTGTTTGTAATAAGATTAATGGAACGCTCTCTTAATGTTTTTAATACACTAATTGCTTCATCTACTTGATAATACAATTATAATTATAACATTAAATCGTAATGATTACTATTATCTGTTTTTATGATTTGATAATGAATAATCTTCTAGTTATCTCCCTATTTAAAAGACATTTTGGAAGATTCCTTGCAGTTATTTTGAAGTTTTTGCATCAGAACCATTTTTATTACTAAAACACATAATAGTAAATGAGAAATTATCAAATTTATTTTTAAAAATTTTTAGTTCTTCACTCTATAATTTCACATAGAAATATACAGAAACAAAAATTAAATCGTAAATGTTACGTTTTAATTTTTGTATCTCTTTATTTACTAGATTTAATTTTAAACACTAAGTTTGAACTGCAATACTTATCTTAAAATGGAGGATTCTATATGAAACATTCTTACCCTTCATGTAATCGCCCGCCTGCTCTAAGACAGCTCTACAAGTATTTATGGATTTTTTTTCTCTTGCTCTTTCTCATAACTTTAATTATTCCTACTATGATTGTGTTTTCAACAGGTAGTGGATCTCTTGCGATGAATAAATCCCTAACTTCTTCAATTTCACAAAAGTCTTCTGCAGTCACTGAAGACAACAAAATTTCTTCTGTTTCTGTTAATAAACATGTTTCACCTAAAGAATCTCCTTTGTCTATAGGATGGGTAACAGGAAATAATAATAACTCGAGTAAACAAGATTTATCTGCTTATCATAATCTTAAAGTTGTTTCTCCAGCATTAGTTTCTATTAACAATCAGTATAACTTACAAGTGAACTCTACCCCCTCTTTAATAAACACTATGCATACCCAAGATAAAAAAATATGGGCACGTTTTATCATTAATAATGATACAAAATCTAATGTTCATACATTCCTTTCTAATCCTAGTAAAACCCAAGAAATAATCAAGAAAATTTACCAAGTTTCCCTTAATAACCAATGGGATGGTATCAATTTAGATATTGAAAACGTGCGTAGTCAAGATAGGGATCTTTTTTCACAATTTGTAAAAAGTTTATCTAATCTCCTAAATCAATCAAAGATTGTTCTTTCTATTGACCTACCTCCTGATTCTAAAGGAAGTAATAATAAATATGGACCATTTGATCATAAAATAATAGGGAATTATTGCGATTACATTATTTTTATGGGATATGATCAACATTGGTCAACAGACCCTGTACCCGGACCTGTAACATCACTCTCATGGCTAAAGGAAAATGTACAAGAGTTTACGAAAACTGGTATACCTCCTCAAAAAATGATATTAGGCCTTCCTGCTTATACAAGGGTTTGGCAACAAGACAATAGTGGGAAGATTGTAAAGAACCCTGCCACTTCTGTTCAATATGTTGAAGATTTAGTTACTCAAAATCATCGAAATTTAAATTGGAATTCCACTTTGGGGGAATATTACACTTCTTACACTGCAAATAACAGAGTTTATCAAGTATGGCTCCCTACTGTTACATCTTTTAAAGAATATTTAGATTTAATTCCGCAGTATCATCTAGCTGGATCTGCTATGTGGAGCCTAGATCTTATGAGCGCATCATATTGGAATCAAATATTTTAACAGATAATAATATATGTTAAATTCAAAGGCTAATAAATATTGTCTATTATAATTTAAAAAGACCTTTCTATTCATATAGAAAGGTCTTTTAGTTTATTATTATGTTCCATATACCTCTGGTATATTTGCTGTATCTAGATCTTGTCCAATTAGAACAATGCAAGAATCAATAACACCGTTTTGTGGGTGATCACTCACATCAATTTGATTAGAACTATATTGGAAATGATATAAACCTTGTTTTTGTTCTAATTTTACATATCCTTTAGCTCGAATAATACCTTCTGGAAGTGACTTTAACCAATGGCTTAATTGTTTTTTTGTAAAACTCGGCACATCTTGAATAGTCATTGTTTTGATGCCTATATGGTGTTCATGATGATGACTACAAAGCTTTTCATGTTCATGCGTATGGTTATTGCACTTACATGTTTTATTATCTAAAACTGCTGAGCTTATGCGCTTTTCCAATAATACCGGAATATCAACCTTTCCATATGAAGCTTTCAAAACCTTTGTGCCCTCAAGAGTATATTTTGCCAATTTCGTTTCTACTTTAGCCATTTGCTTGTCCGTTGCTAAATCTACTTTATTTAAGACAATTGTTGTAGCTCCTTTAACCTGACTTTCAAGTAAATTACGAATTATTTTTGATGTGAAAATACTTTGATTATCTACATACGTATTGGCATCAATTAAACTAATAACTGCTTGCAAATCAAAATACTTTAGTAATGAAGGGCTAGACATTGTTTCCACTAACTCAAGAGGGTTTGCAACACCTGTTCCTTCTATAAGTAATATATCAACAGGCCCTTTTTCATGTTGTTTTACTACATTTATTAACGTTGTTTTTAAATCATCTTGAATCGTACAGCAAATGCAGCCGTCTAGTAGTTCAAATACTTGTTCATTTTCAAACAAATGGCTCTCTACGTTTACACTACCTAATTCATTTAAAATAATTGCGGGTTTTAAATTTTTCTCTTTACAATATCTTAAGATGTTAATTAACAATGTTGTTTTTCCACTTCCTAAAAAGCCAGAAAGAATATAAGAAGGTATAGCTGTCATAATAATCCCTCCACATAAAAGAGTAATTGAAGATAGAGAATCTTCGTATAGGTGTACATTTTAGAATTAAATCGTAATGTTTACGTTTTGTTATACTACTTCTATCTTTATATGTGAAACGACATGTGGATAGACTAAAATATTTTAAATTAATGTATCTTTTTATGGCTTGATCGCATTATCATCAATACTACCTTCTGGACAATAAAACCAATAAGTAAAAGAATGACTAGTAACAATGTAATGGTTGCTCCGGGAGGTGTTCCCAGTTCATAAGAAGATGTAAGCCCTAAAAGGATACTAAAAAGTGCCATAGCAATCGCCACTAGAAAGACCATTGTAAAACCTTTTGATAGTTTAATCGCAAAAGCTGCCGGTAGGACTAACAGCGCTGATACAAGTAGCACACCAATTGTTGGAATAATAACTGCTATTGCCATACCTACTAAAATGCTAAAAGATAATGAAAGTAAATGAACATTTACTCCACTTGTTTGAGCCGTGTCTTCATCGAAGGTTATTAAATACAACTGTCTTTTAAAAATAAAAAAGTATAAAAGGATTAGTACGGTAACGCCAGTCATAATGTAGAGTTGTTCATTACTAATGGTCACAATTGAACCGAATAAATATTGTTCAATGTTAGTTGTCATACCGCCTTCTGTGATACTGAGTAAGAAAAGAGCAAAGGATAAGCCTGCTGCCATCAGTATGGCAATGGAGACCTCAGAATAAGTATGGTACGCTCTTCTCATATACTCAATGCCAACTGCTCCGATAATAACGACTAAGAAGCTTGATAGTGTAACGTTAGAATGAATAAAGAAACCGATCGCCACACCAGCAAGAGAGATATGTGACAATGTATCTGCCATTAATGCTTGTCGTCTAAGCACTAAAAATACACCAAGTAAAGGTGCAATAATCGCAATTAAACTTCCTGCCCAAAATGCGCGCTGCATGAATTCCAAGTTAAACATTTCCATCCGCCTTTTTCACCTCTTTCTAGTCGAATAATTTTTGTTAAGTATTTTTCAACTTCGTCTTGTTCATGTGTGACCATCACAACTGTACGGCCATGCCTTTTAACTTGGTGATCCATAAATTGATAAAATGCCTGGCGACTTTCTACATCCATTCCTGTTGTCGGTTCATCTAGTACTAACACGTCTGGGTCTGAAGCGAGTACCCGTGCAATACAAACCTTTTGTTTTTGCCCTCCAGATAAATCGCCAATTTTATGATGTTTAAATTCCCACATACCCACCATTTTTAGTGCATCTTCTACCTTTTGATGATGCTTTACTGTTAGTCGTTTAAACCAATTTCCCTTTTCATATTGACCAGATCTTACTAACTCTAATACAGTGCTTGGAAAACCTACGTTAAACGAGGCAATTTGTTGAGGTACATAGCCAATTTTTAGTTTTTTTCCTTCATGGTTAGTTTTATTGGTTATAATGGTTCCTCGCCACGGCTTCAACAGACCCAGCATCAATCGCAGCATCGTTGATTTTGACGCGCCATTTGGACCAGTAACTCCAACAAATTCACCACTGTCAATGGTAAATGAAACATCTTTTAATATAGGCGTATGTTGGTAACCAAATACGACATCTTTTAATGAAATAAGTTCCATTTTTTCTTCCACCTTCTAATTAAAACATGCGTCTTTAAGATAAAGACGCATGTTTTTTATGATAGTTTACTCAGATAATGACTTTTGCAATTGTTTTAAATTGTTTTCCATGACTTCGATGTAGTCTAAACCCTGTTTTTGTTGTTCCTTGCTTAAACCCTCTAACGTGTTTAACACCTCTGTTTTTGCTCCTACTTCATCAGCCAAGGTTCTTGCTACTTTTGGAGATGTTAATTCTTCAAAATAAATCGTTTTAACATGATGAGTTTGAGCAAATTTCTTCAATTCTGCTAATTTCGCTGCACTTGGCTCTTGTTCAGGAGAGAGTCCTGCAATTGGAACTTGCGTTAAACCATATTGTTTTGCAAGATAACCAAAAGCTGCATGTTGTGTAATCAATTCTTTATTCGGTACATCTTTTAATGTGGATTGATATTTTTGATCTAGATCTTTTAATTGATCAATGTATTTTTCACTATTTTTTTCATAATAATCTTTGTTATCTGGATCTGCTTTTTCAAGTGCTTCTGCAATATTTTTCACTTCTTTTTGTGCAAGAACTGGACTTAACCATACATGTGGATCGTATGCATGAGCTTGCTTACCTTTTTCTTCTTCATCTTCCATTCCATTCATTAATTCAATCCCTGTACTTGCTTTTACAAGCTTTGGTCCCTCACTATTTATACTTTTTTCAATCGATGGTTCCCATGTCTCCATATAAGGGCTGTTGTAAACCACTACATCCGATTGCTGAATATTTTTCATATCTTTAGGAGAAGGCTCCCAATCATGTGGTTCTACCGTCGATGGAATGAGCAACTCCACATCTGCCTTATTTCCAGCTACCTGTTTTGTAAATTCGTACATAGGATAGAACGTAGTTGTCACATGAATTTTTTCATCTGTCGATGATTTATTTGTTTCGTTTGAACTCCCACCTTTAGTTGAACATCCAACCATAAGTGAAAAGCATGCTACTGCTACCACAGCTGTCGTTACATATTTCTTTTTCATGTAGATTCCTTCTTTCTAAAAAAATTATAAATATGTACCTAAACTAGATGTCGTCATTTTATTAGAGCAATCTTACATTTACTAAAAATAAGTTCACCTAGTAAACTACTCAATAATAAATCGTAATTATTACTATTTGCAAGCTTTTTTTCTAAAAATAATACAGGTACATATTGGTTTGCAAAAATTTCTATTAATAAAAGTATTTCATTAACCTTCTAACATAAAGGATGCATAAGGATAAATTTATAGTTCGAACCCTTGGAACTTATGGCTTTGTTGTTACTTATACGTTGTTTCAGTGATTTAACACTATTAATATATTTAAGATTTAAACGTTATTTGTAGTTATAATTTTTTTATTCAATTGCATAATTCATTCGAACTCTAGCATATAGTTCTTGTAAGTGGAGGTGGAATAATAGATTATGACAAACCTATCAAAGTTAAGTAAAGATCTAATTGGTGTTCTGTTGCTACTACTTTTTGGCTATTGTTTTTTGTTTGTTAATATAGATACGAAAGATTTAACTATTCCAGCATCCTTATTGAATGTAAATTCCATTTTTTTAAGTATTATACTTGAAGCTATCCCATTTATTTTGCTTGGTGTATTTGCATCTGCTCTTATTCAAGTATTTGTATCAGAAGAACTCATTCAACGTTTGATTCCAAAAAATCCATATATCGCGCTTATACCAGCTGTTCTTGTAAGTGCCCTTTTACCCGTTTGTGAATGTGCCATTATTCCGGTTATAAGAAGATTGTTAAAAAAAGGAATGCCACTTCATATTGGCGTTGTGATTCTAGTCGGTGCCCCCATTTTAAATCCAGTTGTATTTGCTGCTACTTTTTATGCATTCCAATCAAATATGTCTATCGTATACAGTCGTATAGGTTTAGCTGCTGTTGCTTGTATATTAATTGGTCTATCCGTTTACTTCTTTTTTCGAAATTCCAATCAGTTACGAGATGTATACGTTCACGAACATGAGGACGCAAAAGTAGGTAATAAGTTAAAACAAACCTTGTATCATGCTAGTGATGAATTTTTCGATATGGGCAAATATTTATTATTCGGGGCGCTTGTAGCAAGTCTATTTCAAACCTTTTTAGATAGACAACTATTGACGAACCTTGCAAGTAATGACTATATGTCTTCTGCCGTTATGATGGGATTCGCTTATGTACTGTCACTTTGCTCAGAAGCAGATGCTTTTGTTGCTTCATCTTTTTCTCATACATTTTCACCTACAGCTCTTCTTGCCTTTCTACTATATGGACCAATGATGGATTTTAAAAACACTATTATGCTATTGTCCTTTTTTAAAAAGCGTTTTGTATTTAGTCTTATTCTTATCATTACTGTGATTGTGTATGCTATTGTCATGGCTTATGGAATGGTTAGTAGATAGGAGAAGTGGTATGAATGAGAAAAATTGACCAGCAATTTATTATTTATATAAGGGGGATATTGCTAATTGGTTTTTCACTCCTTATGTTTAAACTCATATTAACAGGCGAAATTGCCCAATTTATTGCTCCTAAAATGATGCCTTTCATATTATTTTCTTCATGTGCTTTTTTTATATTAGGTGTAGTGCAAATCTGGCGAAGTAGTATAAGTACTGACGTATCTTGCGAATGCGGTCACAATCACGTTGAAAAAGGAAAAGTTCAAACTACTCTCATTTACTCTTTGTTTTTATTACCTATTATGACAGGATTTCTATTTTCAAATCATACACTTGACAGCTCAGTTGCAGTAAAAAGAGGAGTAAAGTTTTCAGCTAATATCATTGGCGAGCAACCAGCTCAACAAGGAAGCAATAAAGTTAAATCTATTAATTCCAAAGTAGAAGAATACACGAATAAGGTATTAGCTGGTGATTCAGAAGAAGTACCAAAAAATGTTCCCTTAGAGCATCAAAGTAATATTTCTCCGCCTAAAATCCCACCTAAAGGATTTTATAAATTACTTGAAAAAAAGCTACTAAAACAAAAGAGCATTAATGTAAATAATACAGATTATATTCCTGTGATGAGTATCATCGAAAATAATGTAGATCAGTTTATAGGAAAAGAAATTGAGGTCGATGGATTTGTATACCGTGAAAATGGATTTAAAGATAATCAATTTGTGGTAGCTCGTTTTGGCATATCATGTTGTGTGGCAGATGCATCTGTTTATGGAATGCTATCAACTATAGAGAATGCCTCTACATTTAAAACAGACAATTGGGTTCATATAAAAGGAATAGTTAAAAAAGCTACGTACAATCAAGAGGGTGTTCCATATATTCAAATTCAACAGATTGAGTCCATACACCAACCTGATAACCCATACGTATATGAACTTTATCAAGATGAACAGCTGATAGGTCCTGGTGAATAGAAAGCATTCTATGGTAGATTTACTGTTAAGGATAAGCTATACACCATTAAAATAGTTATATGCTCAAATTATTCTGTTAAACTACTGCAAAATTTATGACTAGAATTAGCAGTAAAAAATTGTTAAATGTATTTTCACCATCCTTTCATTTTTCTATGGTATAGTACAATTGTAAAAAGAAATGCTCGCGTAAATATTAAAGGATATTTGTAGAGAAAGAATATTATATCCAAAGATTTGTTTGAGTTTGCATTTTTTAAAATAATATGGTCTTTATGGTTTTGATTAAGCTCACTTTCCTAGAGACTACTATTTGTTTATGCTATAAAGATAATTTTTTTATTACGGCTATTGTATATATGCATTTTTTGTGAGATAGTCCCCTTTAGGTAAATAGTGTAATTTCACTGTTTGTAAGTGATATTACTCTCTATTTAAAGGGGCTTTTTCTATGTTTAGAAACAAACAGAAAATTCGAATATAAAGCAACATGATTATTTCTTAGTTGGAGTGAGTATAATGAGTTCATCTCTTTTACAAATGAACACCATTTTTATTAGTATCCTAATTGAAGCTCTACCCTTTATATTATTAGGTGTAATTATTTCCGGTATCATTCAAATTTTTGTAACAGACGAAATGATGGCAAAAGCTATCCCTAAAAATAAATTTGGAGCAATTGTTCTAGCAAGTGTAATTGGAGCTTTATTTCCAGCTTGTGAATGTGGAATTGTCCCTATTACGAGGCGTTTAATGGCAAAAGGCGTTCCCTTATATGCTGCTATTCCCTTCATGTTAACAGGTCCTATTATTAATCCTGTTGTCCTGTTCGCAACATTTGTTGCTTTCGGTAACGATTGGAAAATTATGATTGAACGTGGTGTTGTTGCCTTTCTTGTTTCTTTAATAGTAGGTTTAATTTTAGCCTTCCAATTTAAAACACCACAAGTTAAAAATGAATTACATTTACACACTGCTCCCAAGAAAATGAGTGAAAAAATAGGAGAAGCTCTTAAACATACTATCGATGAATTCTTTTCTGTTGGGAAATTTGTCATTATCGGTGGACTAATCGCTGCTGCCATGCAAACTTATGTGAAGACCTCTACTCTCATGGCTCTTGGGCACGGTACAGTATCTTCAAACGTAGTAATGATGGGTTTATCTTATATTTTATCCTTATGTTCTTCAGCTGATGCCTTTATTGCTTCATCATTTCGGAGTACATTTAACGATAGCGCAATTATAGCCTTTCTAGTATTTGGTCCTATGTTTGATATAAAAAATACATTAATGATGTTGAGTCAATTCAAGACAAAATTTGTATTCTCACTATTCGCATACGTGTTTATTCTTGTACTAGTCCTATCTCTACTAATTGTTCATTAAAAAGGAGGGACATTTATGTTTAGGGTTTTAATTTTATTAGGCTTTACTATGATTTTTATGCATCTTCATGCTACTGGAGATATTTCAAAATATATTAATATGAAATATTCATGGATCTCATTCAGCACCATTTTCTTACTATGGTTTCTAACCATTGCAGAGTTAGTGTTTTATATGACAGGAACGGATGAAAAGGATCATGACCATAATGGTGACTGTAGCTGCGGTCATAGTCATGAATCATCAAACAAGTGGAAAAGACGGGCATGGTACCCTCTTTATTTCTTACCTGTATTCACCGTCTTCTTTTTGCCTGTTGCCACTCTTGATTCAAACATTGTTGAGGCAAAAGGATTTCATTTTCCTATTTATGATAAAAAAGACCCTTACTCATCGCATCAGTTTCTTCAACCGGATACGAGTTCATTTTATGGGGAAGATGCATACGATAAAATGATTCATAAAGATTTAAAAAAGTATTCAAAAGGAGATACCCTTAATTTAGAAGATGAAGAGTTTCTGAATGCGATGGAAACTATTTATCGATATCCTGGTGAGTTTACGGGGAAACAAATTAGTTTTAAAGGATTTATGTACCATACGAAAGAATTAAAAGACAATCAGTACTTTTTATTTCGTTTTGGTATTATTCATTGTATAGCAGATTCAGGTGTGTTTGGTATGTTAGTTCAATTTCCAGATGATGTATCATTTAAAAATGATGATTGGGTAACGATTACGGGTAAAGTAAGTACGATGTATTATCAACCATTTAAAAAGACCATTCCAATTGTAAAAGTAACAAAAGTAAAACGTGAAGAAAAACCAGATGACCCTTATGTATATCGTAATAATCAATAAATAAGAGTAGAAAACGCAGGTTAACATTTGTTAACCTGCGTCTTTAGATTGCTGTGCAATCAACCCTTTAATAAAAAGCAAAAGTTACCCCTGATTTTCAAACGAGTTGGCTTATTTTTATATCTTTTTTTAATAATTAGCTCTGCTTCTTTCTTCGTAAACTTAAAATTAATGAAACAATACCTAATAATAATGCAATAATGGAAAGAGTAGTAGGGAGTGCAGCATTTGAGTCATTGGTAGTTTCTTTATTACTAGCAGTGGTTTCATTAGTAGCTGATGTATGAGAATCTCCCTCTGCTCCGTTTCCTTTTACTACTGTTGTAATAGATGCGGGTGTATCTGCATCAGCTGGTCCTTCCCATGCTACTGTTGATCCATCTTTATACGTTTGATAAGCCTTCCAAACAATCTTCTTGGCATTATCGCCTACTTTTCCTTGCATATTAAATTCTCCAAACTCTGTAGGTGACAAACCTGAATTAGTAGCTGTCCATGTCACACTTGTAATCAAACCTGAAGAATCTTTTTGAAGTTCATATTTCCATCCTTCTTTAGGCTCGAATCGAGATATTTCTACGTCTTTTGGAATGTCAATTTTCACTTTTGTAGTTGGAATATTTTTTTCAGTTGGAACGCGTACAGTAAACTTTTCATAAGAGCCTTGTGTCGCTTCTTGAGGATATACGACAACATGAGCACTCGCAGTTCCCGCAAATGCGATTGTTGACAGAACTAATGTAGATAAGAGAGCTGTTACTTGTTTTTTCATTTCTTTTCCTTCTTTCTAAAATCATTATTTAACATCATAAACAACGATGTCTTTATAGATCACAACCTCATCTAGGTTTGAGGTCACAAGCCGTACGGCAATTTGCCATCTTCCCGCATAAGGAATGACAAGGTTGTTTGTTTCATACATCTTATACTGTGATTGTTGTTTCTCTTGATTTTCGTCTTTATTTACTTTTAAGGGCACATCAATTGGTGCAAGCTCTCCTTTATTTTTTGGAGAAAGTGCGACGTCTACAGATTGAATAGAAGATCCATCCTTTGGTAAAGATGCTTTTACCCAGAGAGAACCCTTGCCAGGAGATAAGGTTGACGTTTTTATGAGAAACTCTATGTCTTGCTTGTTTTCTTTCCATACCAAGGGTTCATTATGTGGAACGGGGTTTAAGTGTGTAATCGTTCCTACAATTAATACAATAATCAGCATGAAACTTATATCAGAAATTAAAAACTTTGCAAGGCCTGGTGAATCACTCTTTCTGAGATGTTCTCTAATGAGTATCCCTACACCAGCTACTAACATGACCATAAATATTTTAGCTAACAATAACAGTCCCCATGTGGTTTTAAAGAGTGCTGTTATATCTGGAAGAAGCTTCAATGTGTAAAGAACACCGGAAAGGATTAATAGCATAAGACTCACAAAGGCGATACGCGAAAAAATCGGAAGAAAAGCTAGAGCTTGTTCCCTCTCCTTACGCCAAATTATGAAAAGATAAATTAAACCAGCTGCCCATAAAGAGGCGGTAACCAAATGGACGAAGTCTAAAATTATTGTATAAATTGGCATACTTGATGCTACAGCGTGACCATTTAACGTAGTAGCTACTAATAGCAAACCTACCCATATAAAATCAAACCACTTATTCTTTAGTAGGAAGAGAAACCCTACACACGCAAGAAGAATACAAGTCATCCACGACCAACCAGTAGCAGAATGAATGATAAATATTTTTATTTGCGAAAGGTTAGAATCCTTTAATATCGCGGTAATTTGGACTCCTATACTCATCAGCAAGAAAATGATATAAGCAATTTGGAGGTACCTTACATTCGCTTTATACTTTTGTTTTTGTTGACCTGATTGATAAGGAACATACCATTTCCATAGGACAAAGCCAACTAGCCATAATAAAGCCAGATAATAGAATGTCTCTACTAAAGAAAAACCTATATTATAAAAAGAGCTCTGCTTACCATTTCCGCCTTGATTACTAGTGTCATTTGTAATAGCTTGATCTATTTTTTCTCCTACAGAAAAGACGTACGTTCCTTGTACAAGATGGCTATCTGCAGAAATGACTGAATAGCTAACGGTGTAAATACCTTTTTTGGAAGACGGTACATCTAGGGAAATGGTTTGGTGAGTTGGATTCATTGTTGCTTTCTTAGTAGTAATAAGCTTCCCTTCATCATTGCGTACTTGAAGACTAAAAACACCTTCTCCTAGTCGTTCATTAAACGTCAATGACACCCTATCAGGCATTTGCTTTAGTTGACTTCCTTCTTTCGGTGATGCATCCAAAAGGACTGCGTGTGCTGATACATTAAGAGGAGCACCTAAAGCAAAAAAAGATATGGATAAGAGTAGAGCTATCTTTTTTAACATACATTT
This sequence comes from Priestia sp. SIMBA_032, assembly GCF_046535215.1. Lineage (NCBI taxonomy): Bacteria > Bacillati > Bacillota > Bacilli > Caryophanales > Bacillaceae > Priestia > Priestia sp. SIMBA_032. The sequence continues at coordinate 22,877 of NZ_JAWRXD010000030.1, forward strand.
TCCACCTATATATTCTTAATTTTTTACTATTCATTCTTAGTATAAGTTTAGCCTTAAACAAAGAAAATCACTCAGTAGAGTGATTTTCTTTAAATAGTAGACAAAAATATTGAACATTTTAGAACAAATGAGAAGCAACACAATGAAGTAGAAAAGCTTTTTTAGGTATTAGGTTCCTGGAACAGTGATTATGTTAACTAGCTTCCTCATGTAATTATTACAACTAATATTCTTATAAATGTTTAATTGAAGAAATAATAAAAGAGAACAACAGAAGTAATCTGATGTCCTCTTTTTTATTAAGATATTTTATTAAATATCAAGTTTACGGGTACCGAGCCATTTTACCATTTCAGGATCTCTATGTGAGAAGAACAAGCTCTCTTCCGTATCTAACGTCGCAATCTTTTCCATGTCCTCTTGGCTTAATTCAAAGTCAAAGATATTAAAGTTTTCAATGATTCTTTCTTTGCGAACAGACTTGGGAATCACCACGACTCCTCTTTGTGTCAGCCAACGTAAAATTACTTGAGCAACAGATTTATTATGCTTTTCAGCAATGGATACTAACACTTCATTTTGAAAAATGTCATTTTTCCCTTCAGCAAAAGGTGCCCAAGACTCAATCTGAACATTGTTTTCTTTCATAAGTTGAGCACTTTCTATCTGCTGGTTGAAAGGATGTGTTTCTACCTGGTTGACAGCAGGAACCACTTCATTATGAGTAATTAAATCGACTAGGCGGTCTGCGTAGAAGTTACTAACTCCAATCGCCTTAATCTTACCCTCGTGATATAATTCCTCCATCGCACGCCAAGAGCCATATACATCACCAAATGGCTGATGGATTAAATACAAATCGATATAGTCAAGTTGTAATCTTTCCAATGACTTTGCGAATGCTTTCTTTGTATTCTCATAACCAGTATCTTGAATCCAAAGTTTTGTCGTAATAAATAGTTCTTCTCTTGGGACACCACTTCGTTTGATTGCTTGGCCAACTTCCTTCTCATTTTGATAAGACGCAGCCGTATCAATTAAACGATATCCTGCCATAAGGGCGTCATAAACGGCTTGTTCACATTCCTTTGGATCTGTCATTTGAAAAACACCAAAGCCAAGTATAGGCATTTCAACACCGTTGTTTAAAATTACTTTTTGCATATAAACTCCTCCTGTTTTTTATATTAATTGTTAAGTCACTTATTTTCGCTCATTTACATTATCTATTATTGGAATTTACTATTGAATTCTCGGCTATTATTTACCAACTCTATTTGCATATTCTGATGGATAGCGATCTCCCGAAATCTCAATTTTAGAGAGTGCTTCTTTCAAATCACTTAGTTCTTGTGTCGTCAACTCAACATCAACTGCACCAAGGTTTTCTTCAAGACGATCTAATTTGCGTGTGCCTGGAATTGGAACAATCCATGATTTCTGAGCAAGTACCCATGCAAGTGATATCTGAGCTGGTGTTGCGTTTTTCCCTGCAGCAATCTTATTTATCAGATCAATTAAAACTTGATTCGCTTCGAGATTCTCAGGTGTAAAGCGAGGAACAATGCTACGGAAGTCAGAGTTTCCGAAGGTTGCATTTTTATCAATCTTTCCGGTAAGGAAGCCTTTTCCTAGGGGACTGAACGGAACGAAGCCAATTCCGAGCTCCTGGAGCGTAGGCAGTAATTCTTCCTCAGGGCTTCTCCACATCATTGAGTATTCACTCTGGATAGCCGTAAGTGGATGTACTAAGTGTGCACGACGAATCGTCTTCACACCTGCCTCGGAAAGCCCCCAATGTTTCACTTTACCTTCTTGTATCAGATCTTTTACTGTTCCAGCTACCTCTTCAATTGGTACATCAGGATCAACTCGATGCTGATAGTATAGGTCAATGGCTTCAACGTTAAGACGTTTGAGTGAGCCTTCGACTGATTGCCTAATCTGCTCCGGCTTGCTTTCAACCACCTGTTTACCATCCACGATTTTAATACCAAATTTAGTAGCAATAACGACATCTCCTTTGAACGGAGCAAGAGCTTCACCTACCAGCTCTTCATTCACATAGGGACCATAAACTTCCGCGGTATCAAAAAAATTCACACCTCGGTCAATCGCTGCATGGATTAGAGAAATCATTTCTTTTTTGTCTGGTGCTGGACCATAACCATGACTCATTCCCATACAACCAAGACCTATAGAAGAAACTTCTAATCCACTTTTTCCTAATGAGCGTTTTTGCATGATTGATCTCCCCTTTTTTGCATTATTATTGCCTTAAATGGTTCTATTATTTAATCACATCCCTATTATGCACCAACTGAGAAAGAAACCGGTATCCCATTCCTCTCAAATGATTGCCTAATTCTCTCAATGCAACTTAAGAGATGAAGAGATATGCATTATAAGGGCGCTATCACGAAGAAAAGAAGAAGGAGGATCTTATTTTATGTCTGAACAATTTATAAACGGCAGGATGATACCTACACAACTGCTATTCCATCTTTATATCTTAATAAAATGATGGCTTCGCCCAATCTGTATCTGGTTCGCCCACTCCAAGACTAGCTTGAAGATATTTATCACTTTTTTCTTGGATAATATCTATTATTAATTGAGTTACTGCTTGGCGAGTAACTTGTGCACCTTTAAAAGGTTCTCCTTTTTGCGTAATCAAATATTTAGTATTATCAGCTTGATTATAAAGCCAAGTTAATCTTAGGAGTGTATAATTCAGACTAGAATTCTCAAGCATCCGTGCAGATTCAATCTGGGAACGCATTCTGGGGCTTCCACCAATCATACGTTTATTCCATTCACCAAAAGCTCCCGGCACCTCATCATAAATTCCAAGAACTGATGCCGCAATTACCCTTCTCACTCCTGCATCATGCATTGCATCAATTATTGTTTTTGTTGATTCTTTATCACCCATGTCATTGATGTATACAAGGTCTACGTCTTTCATAGCATTGACCAGTTCGTCTCTATCTTTAAAATCGCCATCCACAATAAATTCTCGGCTATCATCACTAATAGTTAAACGTTTATGACCGTTTCTTGCATAAAGAACGATGGAATGGTCAGTTTTATTGAGCAATTCATTTGTTAGCATACGGGCTATTTGGCCTGCTGCACCTAAAATTAAAATTTTCATCATACCACTCCTCGTATAATAAATGTTGTTCCTTGAAAACCACCAAGTCCGAGTATAGGCGTCTCAATACTATTGTTTAGCAGTGGAATCCTCTTGTACTAATTTCTTTTTATTCAAATAACCTTCTATTGACTGTAGAGCCTGATGCTCGTCAATCCCTTCTGCCCTTATAGTGATATAAGATCCAGGCATAATTGCTAATGACATAGTGTCCATAAGCGACTTGGTTGAATTTTTTAGATTAACAGATCTTCCCCTATATTCAAGAATTATGGTAGAGGTAAACTTACAAACAACACTTACTAAGAAGGTTGCTGTACGGGCGAATCCTGTATCTGCAATGATTTTATATTGTTTTTCAATCATTCTTCTTCTACCCCCTATAGCCCCTTTTATAAAAGGATAATTAATTAAATAGGGTCAAATTATTTACAATAACCGAAGTTTATTAGTATTAAATTATCTCTCTTGATGTGTAGGACGAATAAGCATTTCATTAATTGCTACATCTGATGGTTGTTCAATGGCGAAAGCAATAGCACGGGCAATGCTTTCAGCGTCAATGGCAACATCTTCATAAAGTTTATCAATTCCAGGTTTTAAATCCATATCGGTAATCAAATTAATTAATTCAGACTGAACCGCGCCTGGTGAGATAATAGTTGAACGAATATTGTTTCCAGCCTCTTCTTTACGTAGTCCTTCAGAAATAGCGCGTACAGCAAACTTTGTTCCTGCATAGACCGTACTTCCAGGACCAACAACATGTCCAGCTACTGAAGACAAATTAATGACATGTCCGGATTTTTGTTCTCTCATGGATGGAAGCACAGCCGCAATCCCATAAAGTACGCCTTTAATATTCACGTCAATCATCTTATTCCAGTCTTCGATTCTCTTCTTATAAAGAAATGAATGTGGCATGACGCCAGCATTATTCACTAATACATCAATTTTCCCAAACTCTTGAAGAGCGTAATCAGCAAGCTCTTCCATTTGTTCATGTGACGTTACATCAGTTACTTTATAAATAGCTTTTCCACCATTTTTTCCGATTTCTTTTTGTAACTGTTGTAAACGATCTTCACGACGAGCTGCTAAGACCAACTTAGCACCTTTAGAAGCAAGTTCTTTAGCTGTCGCCTCTCCAATCCCACTAGAAGCACCTGAAATAATCACAACTTTATCTTTTATGTTAGACATCATTTATACCTATCCTTTCTTATATAAAAAGTAAATTTATTGATTCAGATGATTTGCCCTCTAAAAGCAAATCATCTGATGAATCTATTTTCTCAAACTTCACTGCTGTGCACTTGAGAGCTCACGGCTGCGTCTAAATGAAAACACTCCAATTAATAGAGCAATCACAACTGATGTCGCTCCAACCCAACTGATCTCTAGTATTGACGACCTTCCTGCAACAATACCTCCAATTCCAGCACCCGCGGCAAATCCAAGTTGTACAAAGGAACTGTTCAGACTAAGCACGATACTAGAGGCTTCTGGAGTCAGCGAGACTAGGTTAAAGTTTTGGGTAGGCCCAAACGTCCAAGCAGCGATTTCCCAAATCATGAGCAACGGGAGGGTAATCATTACCCATCCAAAGCCAGAGACAGTAGAAAGCAATACTAGCGAGATGATGTGGACAGCCATGGATCCGACTAGCGTGCGGACGATGCCGATCCGGTCTGCCAATAAGCCACCAACCTTAGAGCCAATCAAGCTCGCGATACCCATAGCTAAAAGAATCATACTCAATTTTTCTTTCATAGTCGGCATAACGGCGGTCAGAAAGGGCGTGATATACGTATTGAGCATTGAATAACTAATAAATACAAAGAAGGTTACACTAAGGGTGAGTGCGACTTTTGGATTCTTCAAGAGTGCAAGACGCTTGCCCAGAGAAACAGCTGCCTCGCTTTCCATGACCGGAATCGTCCGTGCTACGGCAAAGATAGCCAGTAGGCTGAAAAATCCGATGCCCCAGAAGATGACCTTCCAATCATAAGACGAAGCAATCATACGGCCAAGGGGAACGCCGAAGACAAGGGAAGAGCTATACCCCATTGCGACGTTTGCCATCGCTCCACCCTGACGTCCAGGAGCCGCCAGTTTTGCAGCTATACCATAGGCGGTGACAACGAAGACCCCTGTTCCAATCCCTAGTAAAACGCGAGAGGCCATCAGCAATCCAAAGCCTGGAAGAGCAATTACCCCAATGATGCCGAGTAATATAATAGCGAGAGCCAGTAACAATTGCTTACGCTGATCCATCTTCGAGGTTACTACCATGACAAGAGGCGTACCAATTGCATTACCCAGAGCGAATACAGTAATAAGCTGACCTGCGGTCGCTACCGATACATCGACGGAAGCAGCCACTTTATCTAACGTACCTACGATGACGAATTGTGAAGTACCCACTACAAAGCTAATAAGGGTTAACATGTAAATTTTCCAACTATTATTCACTCTGTTCTATCTACTCCTTTATCTATGTGGTGATATATTAAGTTTTATATTTTAAACTTTTTTGTTCTTGTTGAGTTACCAGTAAGGATTCCCTTCTTTGTATCATTATCGCTTTAAATGGTTATATTATTTAACCGCATCCCTATTATGCACCAACTGAGAAAGCAACCGGTATCTCATTCCTCTCAAATGATTGCCTAATCCTCTCAATGCCACTTACGCAATGAAGAAATATGTATTATAATGGCGCTATCACGAGGAAAGGACGAAGGAGGATCTTATCTTATGTCTGAACAAATTTATACACGGCAGAAAGAACTTGCTAAACTTATTGAACGTTATTCAGGGCAGGACGGTAACCACACAACTGCTGTTCCATCTTTATTTTTTACTCGTCTATCTAATGCTGTCGGACCAAGTCATGGAGTTTACAACCCTTCCTTATGCATTATCGTCCAAGGTATGAAGGAGGTATTACTGGCGCAAGAACGCTTTACATACAGTCCAGCTAATTACCTTGTTGCATCTGTTGATTTACCAGTTACCGCCCAAGTCATAGAAGCTTCTCCTGCTGTTCCGTATTTAGCTTTCAAACTTGAATTTACACCAAATCAAATTATGGAAATTTTAGGTAATGTTGAAATCCAAGCTGATTCGAAAAAAACTAAGAAGAGAGCAATGTTTGTCAGCCCAATAGACTCATCCATGTTAGATGCGGTAATTAGATTAGTTCGCTTGCTAGATAACCCTAAGGACATTCCAGTACTTGCACCTCTATTCAAGCAAGAAATTCTCTATAGGGTTCTGCAAGGACCATACGGAGGAACACTAGAACAGATGGCCGTAGAAGGTAGCTATACCTATCGAATTAGAGACGTGATCGAACATATCATGCATAACTATGATCAGTCTTTTCGAATTGAGGATTTTGCAGATATAGCAAGCATGAGTGTTTCTTCGCTCCATAGACACTTTAAAGAGGTCACAGCGATGAGTCCGATTCAGTTCCAAAAACAAATAAGACTACAGGAAGCCCGGCGCTTGTTATTAGCCGAGTCAACAGACGCAGCTGATGTCGCCTTTCGAGTAGGATATGAAAGCCCATCGCAGTTCAGTCGTGAATATTCACGCATGTTTGGACTTCCACCTAGAGAAGATATAAAACGTCTGAGAGAAAAAAATAATCAAAGAATAAACGCTTGAATCCCCTACTCAACAGGCAAGATATAAAAAGATTAAGTAATAAAATAGCCTTACTATAATTTTTCCTAGTAAGGCCTTTCTTGTTGTTTTGAGAATAAAACGTCTTCTCAAATGATTACAACATATTCTGCTTGAATCCCCTGTTGTCCCTTATATTCAAGGTAAGAGACTTTCTGCCCTATTTCTAATGAACTAGAGTTAGATAGATTACGAATAGAACTAAAATGGACAAACAAATCTTCTCCACCATTATCTGGAGAAATAAGTCCAAAGCCTTTCTCATAATCGAAACACTTTATCTTACCTATTTTACTTTCCAACACAATCACTCCTCCGACAATATTATTTATAAGGGGATAATACGATCGAAAGATTATTTTTCGTTAACAATTAGATCATGTAATTTAGAGGCTTCATTAGAATTAGTTGCTACCCCTTTTTTATTTCATATGAAAACGACGGCAGAGATGGCGTATTACATTTGTAATATAAGGAATAGCACCTTTAACTGCTATGCTTTGAATTAACAGATAAATTTATTTAATACCTTCCGATTTTAAATCAATATGAGAATTCCCCATTTTCTTGTTGTAATCCTTAATCTTTTCCAACTTCTGAACGAACAAATTTCAAAGCATAATGAGTCCCACAGATATAGATTCCCATGATCGATAGGTAATCAATTAGAAACCCCATGGCGGAGTTATCTAAGATATAAGAACCAAATGGATCATATATAATTAGCTTGGAACCCAAGCCTCTCTCAAAAGAAGTATGCACTCCATAGACAACAATCAACACCGCCAACACACGTAACACAATTGTACGCATACGGCTCATACCTGTAATGCCCGTCATCTTTCTTACTGCATTGATAATGGTCCCCCAGGACAATCCTATATGTACAGCCATAAAGATAAATCCCCAATATGCAGTCAGAACGTGTATCTGCCGTACAATCATGTCATTATTTATAGGAAAATAGGGAAAGACGTCACGGGAAATCGGCACGGAGCTTATCACCACTACAACCATAGATACAAGAAAAAGCAGATTGACCACAATTTTAAGAATACGTCGTACATTGTACTTTCCCCTAATAATTGTCTTATACCATCGTCGATTTAAAATATTATGGAAAATAAACAGCATAAACAGGACAGCCCCAACCAGTTCATGGATTGCATTACCAGTAACATGGTAAGCCATTACCACTAACATGAGAACTGTCATAGCAAGGTCAATGACCAGCCTGATTAATATATTTCGATTCAAAAAAGTTCTCCTCTTTCTAGTTTAAGTACTCACCTTACAATGCACTACCTGAGTAGACAGCGTATGCCATACGCAAAGATTTAAGAAACCACTCACTTAATCCTTAGTAAAGTAATCCTCTTTTTTTACCAAATTAGTCATAGCACCCACTGTTTCTTCTATAGGAACAGTGGGGTATAACTATAATCTGAATTCTACTAGGCTGAAGGGTGGCAGCCTCAACAAACTACCACCGTCACTGGTTCGTGTTTCCCTTTGGGGAACTTCAAATGGAAACACACATCCCTCAGTTCTTCTCGCGATGAAAATAAAATGTTAAAAGAGTATTCTGAATTATTTCCCCTTTTTTCTCGTCATCGATTATTTCATGATTATCACCTATGGCATTTACCTCCCAGCCCTCCATAGGGATACCTGCGAACCTGGATTCTGTACTGCTGTCCTTCGATCCTGTAAGTTCATAACTCTTCATCTCATCTAACGTATTCGCGAAGTCATCCCGTTCCTGATTCGCGTGGCAGGTAAAGCAGCGACCGACGTCTTCCTCGTAATCAACTGACCTGTCGCCATTAAATTCCTGGTATAGCCAATCCCCATTACGCGGGGTATCGGGGGGGTTCTGGTCGCCCCAGCCATCGCGCTTTTCCATCACGAAGATTTCAGAAAGCTCTTCATCCTCATAGATCTCGAGAGTGATTACGGTGCCACTCGGGATGGGCTGGCCATTCTGCACAGCTTCGATTGCTTCCCGACTCGTGTAAGCCTCCTCTCTGACATTTCCTCGATTCACAGTCGCGTAGTTCACACCCTTATCGTAATTGTCAGGGAATTTGACAAGTTTACGGTCGTACTCAGAGGGATCCTGTTGGGAAGTCTCATTTGTGTCATTTGTATCATCGTTCCTGTTGCAAGCGATAAGAGTGAGGGCCACCACCAATGCTAGGATCGGAAATAATAGTTTCTTCATACTGTTTTCCTCCTACAAGTTTTTCTGCTTAATGCGTATTCATCACCGTTACTTAGCACATTTTTAGTCTTCCACTTCAACAGCATCCAAACTTCCGTTCAGACTCAGACAACTCAGCAGAATTGAAGAAATTTCTACACCACTTTTCCTAGTTCACAATTTTTTATGATCATCACCTCAAACTTTTGTATTATTTATTTAACATTCTTATTATCAATCAAATAAAAAGACAACTGTTATCCCATTCCTCTCAAATGATTGCCTAATCCTTTCGCCACTACTTATTCAACAGTTTGGTTTTAGACTTAAAGTGCTTGATGGAGAACGAGGGTGAACCAATATACGCGTAATCCTCTGATAAGTTCTTTAATTCGAGAAAAAATGAAACAAATTTAAAAAACCTTACTACACATTTCCAAGTAGTAAGGCTCTTCATTTTAATCTAAAATATAACAACTTTTTGGCTCTTATACATGGGCCCCCATGTTGGTCGTCATGGTTGAATTCCCTAAAGATTGTTTATACAAATTTGGTATATGAAAATTTTTTCTACACACTATTCAAATATTAAGGGGGTCATAAGGAAAGTATTTTATCATTTACTTAAAGGTTTAGATTTTCCATGAGTTTTTCTTTTTTTATTAAGGAGTAGATTCACATAACGAAAGCTCTAGGAATCATCGATAAAAGAATAGAAAGGCATGAACATGCCTTTCTATCCCCTTAGTTATTTTGAATAATAGCCATTAATTCTTTGGCTGATTTTGTATGAACCATCTTTTCAATATTAGCCATATCTGAACACGTAATAGCAATACCTGATAAAATCTCTAAATGCGTACCGTCCTTTCCTGCGATTCCAAAAATCAAACGAACTTTCTGACCGTCAAAATCAACACCTTCTGGCACTTGGATCACAGTAAACCCTGATTTTAAAACGTTCTTTTTTGCTTCTTCTGTACCATGCGGAATGGCTACATCATTCCCCATATAGGTAGATGTTATATTTTCACGTTCAATCATCGCTTCAACATAATTCCCTTCTACATATCCACCTCTTACTAACACGTTGCCTGCAAATCGAATAGCTTCCTCTTTCGTTGAAAATTGTTGGTTTAAGAAAATGTTTGCCTCAATTAATAAGTCATTATTATGATCTATGTTTTCTTCTAAAGACACTGCTGTTTTTTCTTCTGTCCCATGAACAATATCACTATTTTTTAATTGATTAATTAATTTGTCATATTCCGGACTAGATAAGAAGTTCCCAACAGAAATATGATAAGCGTTTGGTACCTTATGTTGCGCTCTTGGCGTCAGCTCTTCTTGAGTAATAACGATTTGAGCATCATTTGGAATATTACTAACGGCAGTATTGGTAACCATAATATCTAAATCTGTTTGCTTTATTTTCTTACGGAGAAGTGAGGCGCCCATTGCGCTCGATCCCATGCCTGCATCACATGCAAAAATAATTTTCTGAACGTTTGTTGGTAGTTCTCCTTGTTGTTTTGTAAAATTCTCTGTTACTGGACTTTTCCTGCCTTTCATTGCCTGCATTTTGCGAGCAGCTGCATCTAAATCTTCCCTCTGCGTGCCTGTTTTTAGGATAATGGAAGAAGCAATAAAAGATACGCCTGCTGCTACAAGAACACCCGCAATATTCGCAAAATATCCCCCTGGCGGAGTAGCAGCTAAAAAAGCTAAAATACTTCCTGGTGACACAACAGCTTGTAATCCACCATCTAATAAAACAAATGTGAATACGCCACTCATTCCACCTAGGATTGCACCTATAATTAATAATGGGCGCATTAAAATATATGGAAAATAGATTTCATGAACTCCACCAACAAATTGAATAAGTGCTGCTCCTGGTGCAGATTTTTTCGCTGTCCCTTTTCCAAAGAAACTATAAGCAAGTAGAACACCAAAACCAGGACCAGGGTTTGCTTCAAGAAGCAACAAGATTGATTTACCACTCGTTCTAATCTGCTCTGCACCAATTGGTGAAATAATCCCATGATTAATGGCGTTGTTTAAGAATAGAATTTTAGCTGGTTCAATAAGAATACTAGTAAGAGGAAGTAAATGTTTAGCTAATAGCCAATCTACCCCGACAATAAGCCATCCAGTGAAAGCATCTATAGCTGGACTCGCCCCCAAAAAGGCTAAAATCGCTAGGATTCCTCCAAGGATACCTGCCGAGAAATTATTAATTAACATCTCGAATCCTGTTTTGACTTTACCTTCAATAAACTGATCAAATTTCTTAATAACATAACCACCGAGTGGTCCTATAACCATTGCTCCAAGGAACATTGGAATATCAGAGCCAACAATAACACCCATTGTGGCGATGGCACCTACTACCCCACCCCTTTGGTCGTGCACTATTTTCCCACCCGTATAACCAATTAATAATGGCAGTAAGTATGTAACCATTGGATCAACTAACTTGGCAAGGTTTCCATTGGGAAAAAAGCCGGTTGGTACGAAAAAGGCTGTAATTAATCCCCACGCAATAAATGCTCCTATGTTTGGCATAACCATTGAACTTAAAAAGTTGCCAAACTTCTGTACCGATACTTTTATGTTTGATTGAGCCATATGCTTTCTTCCTTTCTATTTTGTATTTAAATTTATAACAACTAAGTATGTAGCGCTTACATTTAGAATGTTAAATTAAACCCTAGGTGTATACAATAAATAGAACAACTAATCTTGTCTTACTCTATAAAGACACAAGTTTTATTGCAAGAATTAGATCTATTGAAAGAGGTATATATATGAATTAGTTCTTGTGTAATCATTCCTAAAAATTAATGAATTAATTCCAGGGCCTTAGTACTTCTATAAAGAATATTTTATAAGGACTAGCATATGTATAAAAGGTGTACTTTTTATACATTTTTTCTTCACACACACCTGAAGAGATCGCCGTCACATCAACGATGTATAAAAAACAGCATACTCCGGAAAGAGTGGTTATGGTAACTAAATTCGTATACGATATACAGCTTAAAAACAGAAAAAACAACTGGGTCCAATCAGTTGTTTTTTCTGTTTCATGAATGATAATCAATGTTTAGCTGACGTTACAGAGCGTCTTGAGTAGTTTGCTCAATAAACAAATTTTTATTCATCATAGATAGTTTCAATAGAATAAGTTATACAATTGGTTTATAAATTATAAACATAGGACAACTTAGATTGAAATAAAAAGGAGGTTATAATGTATGTCCCAAACTACCATTCCCAGAGCTGCTGTTCGTGGTACAGCTTCTGGAGGTATCTTCATGGCTTTTTTTGGCACTCTTTGGGCAGGAATTGGAATTAGAGGAATGCAAGGGTGGGAATTTCCTGTACTTATCACCCTATCTTTATTGATTGGAGTCATATTATTTATCAGTGCAATTGCATTAATAAAGAATTCTCGTCAATTAACTAATGAAGTAATTAAAAAGGATGGGGATCGTTGGAGAAAAAAGAATAGATGGTTCGGTATTATTTTCAGTTTAGAAGGTCTTTTTATTGCTATTGCTGCTTTTATTTGCGTATCTACTAATCACCTAAATTTGTTTGTTCCTGTTATGGCCCTTATTGTCGGTGCTCATTTCTTCCCTCTAGCATCCCTGTTTCAAGTTCCAATTTATTATATTACGGGGACACTTCTTTGCTTACTTGCAACTATTGTCATGTTAACTTTTCCTGTGAAAATAACAATAAGCGATCATCAAATTATGGCATGGTGGGTATCTGTAGGTTTTGGCTCAGCTCTAATATTATGGGGAACTGGAGTAATAGTTTGCCTCAGAGGATTTAGGCTGCTTAGTATGGCCCAAAGTGGAGCTGAAAATAATAAAGTATCTACCCGATTATAATGTACTTTTTACTACCGATAATTCACACTAAATAGTAGGTAAGAAAGGGCATAGCAAAAGGAAAGACAGAAACAACAAAGTATGTAAGAAAAACCTTAGGAAGCTTTTGATGATTAGCTTCAAAGTAAATACAACGAAACCTAAATGACCAAAAGATAGAAAAAGCCCTTTCCTTGTAAAAAGGGCTCTTTAGCACGTTATTATCGATAACACTCATCATGGTAAGTAGGTTTTATACTATTTATAAAAACAAAAAAGCACAGACCACTATATATGGTTTATGCTTTGGGCTAAGGAATAACACTAAAAGAAAGATTGTCTAATAATACATTAACAATGTAACGCTTTAAAGTAAAGAGTTACATTGTTCCATATTATATTCTCGTTACTTAAGTAAACAGTAAATTAGCTTATAAAAAATATGAATTTTATTATTTACTCTATCTGACGACAAATATGAACTTGTTCTTCAAAATAAATAGTAGTTAAAAGGTTTTATCATTCAATTAATGATATAGATTCTCCATATGTTCTTCTTTTTGCTATCTATAAAATGACTCCATCTTTCTCCTTGGCTAATATAATCATTAAACGTAGCATTCTTCATTACAATATGACCTCCACATTTATCTGCCAATTGTTTAGCAGACTCTTCATCAATGGGAAATGCTAACGATTCATCATTAGTAAATTCATAACTGGATACCTCTTTCTTTTTTACATTCTTATACGAATGATATACGTAATATAATTTACCTAACCTTATAAAATAGTATGGATACTCTCTGTTAGGCAACTTATTTCCCTCCATTTCTGCATCCTTCCATTGCTTTATAAGTCACTATTACTATATTACTTGGACTTAAAAAGGTAAAATCCTTCTACGCCAAAGGGTTTCCTTTTTCATGTGTTCCGGAAAGCGTGATTATGTTAAGCGTAATGGTTTGATACAATTCCCCATAATCTACTTCCTTTTGAGTATATATTCAAGACTAATAATAAAATATTCTTTTTTCATCTCATGTTTATTATTGGTTTGAATCCCAATAATTGTTTTATCTTTACTTTCTAAGAGGATTTTAAACTTTCTCTCAAACCCTTCTAAGACTGAATAATTATAATAGAAAATGTACAGCTAATTACTATTCTAAATTTAAAATTAAATAAGTTTTGAAATGTTATACGTCCACTAATGAATTTCTATAACGAAATGAAGTTGGAAGGCAGACTTTTTAGGAGGGATTTAATTGTTTAAACAGTTTAAAATTAAATCATTATTTGAGGGACAATTTCATCAACGTTACCATCTTACAATGAGGTTATTAAATTCTGACTACCAAGCAATATACTTTAAAGGGCAAATACAATGGCTAAACCCTCTTCCTAGAAATGATTTTCCACAAAAAGAATTCGGCACTATAGAAGCGAATGTCCATAAATTAATGTCTTATTATCAAGGTTAATAGATAAATATATAATACTTCTTCTATATAGAAAATGTTCTTATAGTAATAATCCAAGAAACTACCTCCATTGAACTGAACCCAAAAAGTTAGACCCTTTATCTAAGCAGCGAATGAGGATTGAATTCTGTATTCTACAGGGGTCAA
>NZ_JAWRXD010000615.1:0-273 GCF_046535215.1 Priestia sp. SIMBA_032
GGGATGAAGTCTCAAGGTCGGAATTACGATAAGATGGAGTCTCAAAATCTGGATCATGAGGGGATGAAGTCTCAAGGTCGGAATTACGATAAGGTGAAGCCTCAAAATCTGGATCATGAGGGGATGAAGTCCCAAGATCGGAATTACGATAAGATGGAGTCTCAAAATCTGGATCATGAAGGGATGAAGTCTCAAGGTCGGAATTACGATAAGATGGAGTCTCAAAATCTGGATCATGAGGGGATGAAGTCTCAAGGTCGGAATTACGATAAG
>NZ_JAWRXD010000103.1:0-513 GCF_046535215.1 Priestia sp. SIMBA_032
TGGGGCGTCAGCGCGCTGCACGCGATCGTCCGCACCATCCACGAGGCGGCCAAGGCCGCGAAGCCGGATGCGCTGGTGGTCACGCACACCGTGCATCCCTCGTTCTCGGGCGTCACCGACATGGTGCGCCTCAACGACGTGCTCGAGGATTCCGTCCACGGCGACCCGGTGCCCGTCGCCGACCAGCTGCGCTTCCGTCGCGACATCGCGGCGGCGTCGCTCCCTGGGCACCCGATCGACACGGACCAGTGGCCGATGCCGAACCGCGACGAGTGGCTGGCCTACTCGCGCATCCAGCCCGAACTGGGCGTTCCGGCGTTGTACTACGTCGAATCCATCGACAGCAGCCGCGAGGCGGTGACCGACGCCGACCTCGACGAGATCGCGGAGCTGTGGCGCGGCTACCGCACGGCCCGCGAGGAACGGGGCGAGCGCGCCGAGAAGGAGCCGACCACGGTATGAGCGCGTTCACCGAGGTCGCTCCCGGCGTCCACCGGTTCGCGGACACCTGCA
>NZ_JAWRXD010000616.1:0-273 GCF_046535215.1 Priestia sp. SIMBA_032
GTGATTACAAGGTGTGCGCGTGCGACACGCAGCAGATCGAGCGCGACAGCACCGTTCGGCGCGACGCGCACGGTATAGCCGGCGTTCGTCAGGATATGGCGCCATACGAAAAGCATGTCCGGCTCGTCGTCGACAAGAAGCACGGTAGACATCGTCCGCCCCGGGTTGAGTGGCGGGACTGTCGCACGCTTCATGCCAGACGGTTATCGGATGTCCCGTGCCTTGTTTCCCGGTTTGGGATACGGTCCCCTGGCTGACGAAACTGTGCCGTCT
>NZ_JAWRXD010000617.1:0-273 GCF_046535215.1 Priestia sp. SIMBA_032
GACCGAGCCGACGAAGTAGGCGAGCGCCTCCGTGCGGTCGCTGGAGGACTCCAGCACTTCGCGCATCAGGTCGGCGACGTGCCCGGCCCGGGTGAGGGCAGCGTAGTAGAGGTGCGGGCGGGCGTCGCGGTCGCGGCCGACGAAGCCTTTCGGCTCCAGACGGGACAGCACCGTCATGATCGTGGTGAGCGCCGGCGCCTTCCCGGTGTCGCGCGACGCGGCGAGCTTGTCGCGCAGGTCTCCCGCGCTGATCGGCGCGTCGCCGTCCCACAG
>NZ_JAWRXD010000104.1:0-512 GCF_046535215.1 Priestia sp. SIMBA_032
GATCTCGCGGGCTACGGCCGTGGCGCGCGCGGCCGGGTCGGCCAGCGCGTCCGTGCTCTCGCCGCGACCGCGCCGGCCGTACAGCACGACGCTCACCCGGTCGCGGAGGGCCGCGGCGATCGGCCGCATCGGCCCCGCGTCGCGGAAGCAGGACGCGCCGTCGACGAGGATCACAGCGGGGCCAACCCCGTCGACCTCGTAGCCGATGGTGCTTCCGTCAGAGGAGGTGAGGGTGCTCATGGGACGTCAGCGTATCCCCAACCGGTGTCATCGGCCCTGGCGCCGCCGCACTCCGAACCCGATCAGGACGCCGCCGCCGATCGCGACGAGCACTCCGGCGCCGCGGACCAGCCACTGCACATCGCCGGCTGCGGCATCCACCAGCAGCGGCCCCGCCAGGCCGACGACGACCAGCGCGATCCCGGCGATGAAGAACCACGGGGACCCGTTGGTGCGCTCGACCATGCGCCCGAGCCTACCGGCGCACGCCCTCCGCCGTCCCGGGCGCAGCC
>NZ_JAWRXD010000618.1:0-273 GCF_046535215.1 Priestia sp. SIMBA_032
GGCGACGAACGTCCGCTTCCACGTTGCGTAGTTCGGCGTGCAACGCCCAATACCATCCATAGACCTCAATCGGCACGCCGGTCGCCGTAACTCCAACCGGGGGTAAAACGGTGCGCCCGCTAACCTGAATGGCGAAATTTGCATGGTTTGATCGAAGGTTTTTGACTTGCTGCGGCGTGAATACCTCGCCAGTGATTGACTTCGCCGCGAAGTGAAGTTCGGGCCAGTTCCGGTCCACGACCTCTAGCAATCGTGGGTTGTCAAACAGGTTTG
>NZ_JAWRXD010000619.1:0-273 GCF_046535215.1 Priestia sp. SIMBA_032
CGAGAAGATGCGCGATGTACTCGACCACCGGATCGCCGGACTCCCGACATTCCGTCGGAAGCTTCGGGATTCGATACTGAACCTCGATCACCCGGTATGGGTGGAGGACCGGAATTTCGACATCGAGAGTCACGTCCACCGGGTGGCCGTCCCGCCGCCGGGCGGACGCCACGAACTGGCAGATTTCTGTGCACACATCGCCGGGGTTCCGCTCGACCGCAGCAAACCGTTGTGGGAGATGTGGGTCATCGAAGGGCTGGCCGACGGCAAGAT
>NZ_JAWRXD010000620.1:0-273 GCF_046535215.1 Priestia sp. SIMBA_032
TTCATTTGGTTTTTCTACATGAATTGGTGTAATGCTATTTTGATCAAATGCAATACGAACGTCGTACTCATGATGATAATTTAAAAAATCAATATCTACTTTTACTTTTGCATTTAATACCTTCTCTACATCTTCTACATCAAATTCTACTACTCTTGTGTCTTTTTCTTTATCTTCACTAATTACATTTGTCGCAACTAGCTTACCTGCTTTTTCTGTTTCAAACTTCGTAATCCATGAACTATTCGTTAATGTAAAGGATACTTTCTTTTT
>NZ_JAWRXD010000621.1:0-273 GCF_046535215.1 Priestia sp. SIMBA_032
TTTAATATCTTCGGGTGTGTTTCCTTGAGAAAATGAGATGAAATCGGAAGCGCCTAATACTGGATTGAAGTTTAATTCGTATAGATCGCGAACGCGTACTTCATGACCTTTTTCTTCTAATTCACGTTTTACCGTTTCTAAAATCGCATGGTTGAAGCTTTCTGTATTTGGGTGTGCATAAACGATTACATGTTTCATTGTTCTTCCTCCTATTTGTGGATATGTGAATAGCTATTTGTATATCTGTAACTATTATGGTTACTGCTTTTATAG
>NZ_JAWRXD010000622.1:0-273 GCF_046535215.1 Priestia sp. SIMBA_032
GTACACAAGGCGATCGCCGAACTCGGTTTCGTCCGCAACGACGCCGCCCGCCAGCTCAAGGCCGGCCGGTCACGCTGTGTGGGGCTGATCGTCCTGGATGTGGGCAACCCGTTCTTCACCGACCTCGCCCGGTCCGCCGAACGACAGGCGTCGGACAACAACCTGACGCTGCTGCTCGGCACCTCAGACGACGACGCGGACCGTGAACACACCTACCTCGAAACCTTCGACGAACAACGGGTTTTCGGGGTTCTGGTCTCCCCGGTCGGCGAT
>NZ_JAWRXD010000623.1:0-273 GCF_046535215.1 Priestia sp. SIMBA_032
GCACTGTCCGCAGGATGATGGCCTGAGGGGAGCACGCGGTCACCGAACGAGCGATCGCAGGAACGCCCCACTCCGATCGGTCGCCTCCTGCGCCTCCGGCGTCTCGGCCATCAGCGGGTAGACGTGCGGCAGTCCCTCTCCCACCTCCAGCCGGACGTCGACGCCGGCCTCCGAAGCTGACGCCGCGAGCCGCTCCGCATCGCTGAGCAGCAGATCGGCCGTGCCCACCTGGATGAGAAGCGGCGGGAGCCCGGCGAGGGAGGCGAACAGCGG
>NZ_JAWRXD010000624.1:0-273 GCF_046535215.1 Priestia sp. SIMBA_032
GTCTCGATCATCCCCCTCATCCTCATCTTCGGCTTCGGCCAGAAGTTCCTCATCAAGGGCATCGCCACCACGGGTCTCAAGTAGAGCCCGCATCTCACACAAGGAGCATCATGAAGCGCACCATCCTTCGCGTCGGGGCCGGCATCGTCGCCGGAACCTTCGCGCTCGGTCTCGCCGGCTGCGGTCTCGGCACGGGCGGCGGCAGCGACGAGCCGGCCGAACTCACCGACGAAGACGTCACCCTGCGCATGTACTGGTGGGGCGGCGACGCCC
>NZ_JAWRXD010000625.1:0-273 GCF_046535215.1 Priestia sp. SIMBA_032
GTGGTTATAGAGATTTCCAAGAGCAAAAACAGCTATATGAAAAAATGGGATCTGATTATGCACTTCCAGCAGGATACAGTGAACATAATTTAGGATTATCACTGGACATTGGGTCTACTCAAAAGAAAATGGAGAAAGCGCCTGAAGGAAAATGGATTGAAGAGAACGTATGGAAGCATGGCTTTGTATTACGTTATCCGAAAAATAAAAGTAACATTACTGGAATTCAATATGAGCCATGGCATATCCGTTATGTCGGCCTACCTCATAGCG
>NZ_JAWRXD010000626.1:0-273 GCF_046535215.1 Priestia sp. SIMBA_032
CTGGAAGCTGGCCCGTGAAGCCATGGAGCGTGCCACTGGCCTGCTGCTGGAAATCACCGGTGGCGAAGCCGGTCCGATCACTGAAACCGTCAGTGAGCAGCACCTGCCGTCCGTTGCGCCGATCACCCTGCGCGCCAAAAGCGTTGAACAGATGCTTGGCCTGGTCATTGACCCCGCTGAAATCGAGCAACTGTTGTCGGCCCTCGGCCTGGGCATTTCCTCGAGTGGGGAAGGCCAGTGGCACGTTGAAGTGCCGAGCCATCGCTTCGATAT
>NZ_JAWRXD010000627.1:0-273 GCF_046535215.1 Priestia sp. SIMBA_032
GTGACGGCGCTGCCCGCCAGCATCCCGGCGCACTCGAACGCGTCGGCGACCTACGTTTTCACCGTGCCGGAGGACCAGCGTGGGTCCGTCGTCATCACGGTGGACTATCAGGCGGGCTCGCCCGCCATCGCCTTCCAGGGCGCCGCCCCGAAGTGAGTTCCACGCCCCCAGTACGGGGGACCGGCCCTCGCTTCACCCGATAACTGAGCTAAGCTCAGCGTCAAATTAACTGAGAATATGTCGATAAAGCCCCCTCAATACCCCGAACCGACG
>NZ_JAWRXD010000628.1:0-273 GCF_046535215.1 Priestia sp. SIMBA_032
CCGGACGTCCGGCGACTGCATCGGCGATCATCTCCGCGTAATCGGCGGATGTGCCATCGGTCCCGAGGAGGTCGGCGAAGTCCGCGATGTCCCCTTCTGTCGCCGTACCGAGGACTTTGACCACCGCGGCGGCGGTGTCGGCCGGCTCATGACGTTCCAGCGCGCCTGCCACGGCTGCCGACATCTGGTGCAGGCCCGCGATGCGTGCGACGTATCGGCCCAGATCCGGATGGGCCGGCAGTTCGCCGGTGGCGGTCCGCTCCGCCATCTCGG
>NZ_JAWRXD010000629.1:0-273 GCF_046535215.1 Priestia sp. SIMBA_032
GTGGCCGCGGTGGCGGCGGCGCTGGTGTGCAGGCGATATGTGGGGTTGCTCCGCCATCAGGTCAAGACCGTCGTGGTGCTGACGATGGCGAGATGCACGGAGCGAACCATTTCGGACCGGCGGGACGAAGTGGTCGCCATGGCCACGACTATGATCGTGGCAGATCGCGCGATGAAGGGCGGCATCATCGATGCCGTTGAGCACGAACTTGTTTGGCAGCGCATATACGATGAGATCGGCTCGTTGCAATGCGCCTCGGCGAAGTGAATGCCC
>NZ_JAWRXD010000630.1:0-273 GCF_046535215.1 Priestia sp. SIMBA_032
GGTTGGCTTCCTGTTCGTTGGCGATGTAATGCTTTGCGTCCGCCCACACACCTTGCGACTGAATACCGTTGATCTCCGCCGCGGCCATCACTGCGCCGAGATACGGATCTTCTCCGGATACGTATTCAAACGAACGGCCTGAGTAGGGCGTGCGATACATGTTCATCCCAGGACCGGCTATCTGCTGAAAGCCGCTCGAGCGTGTCTCCAGTCCAAGTGCGACACCCATTTCCTTTGCGCGGTCCGCGTTGAACGTAGCTGCGAGCGCGGGGC
>NZ_JAWRXD010000631.1:0-273 GCF_046535215.1 Priestia sp. SIMBA_032
GTGCGTGAGGCTGGCCTCGCAGAACCCGCCGTTGCGGCCGGAGGCTGCCCAGCCGACACGCCGGCCCTCCAGCAGCACGACCCGAGCGGACGGGTCCTCCCGCTTGGCGAGGAGGGCGGTCCAGAGTCCGGTGTAGCCGCCACCGACGACGGCCAGGTCGCAGCTGTGGTCGCCGGTGAGGCGGGGGTACGGATCACCGGGTGCGTCCTCCGTCCAGAACACCGCCTGCCGGGTGGGGGCCAGGGCGCGCCGGACGACCGCTTCGTCCGGCTG
>NZ_JAWRXD010000105.1:0-510 GCF_046535215.1 Priestia sp. SIMBA_032
CGTATTTCGTTCTCGTTCAGTTGCTTATTTACTCGCGCGTTGTATTTTTTGTATTCATCATTCAGGGCATTCAGCCTCTCGATCTCCACCTGATGAAGGTGTTCCCGATCGGATCTTTCCTGCACATCGTAATCATTGAAAGTGCCCTGCGCCAATGATGACTGCTCTAAAACCTTCCGCAGTACCGTGCACTCTTGCTCTAGATTAACGCCAGCCTCCTGAAATCGTGGACTTAGGCGTTGGGTTATTAACGCAAGAATAAATCCATCATTTGCTATTGAGCGTACAGACCACTGTAATTGCTCGCGCGCTCCGGTCGCTAAGGAGTTCTCGAAACTATGAAAATTTGCCGATAGCTGTTCGATCAGGGAGCGTATTTCACTAGTGATGTCCGCAAGTGGTAGGCTCCGGTATCAACGTTCATACGCGGCCTTTACTCCCCGAACAATAACTCTAACACCTTCAATCTTTTCCATGTTCATCCATTAACTACCTTAACGTATCGAAGTG
>NZ_JAWRXD010000632.1:0-273 GCF_046535215.1 Priestia sp. SIMBA_032
GGTCCTTGGTCTGGAAGGCGATGTAGAAGGCTTCATTGGCGAAGAGGATATCGGCGTGCTCTTGCATCGGCTCCCGCATTCGGTCCCCTGACAGGCCGCCGCGTGACGGCGGTCCAAGAGCCTAACACCATGGCGGCCCGACGCCATAGCGGGGCGGTTGCCCACGAAGGGCACCCCTGCTAAAGGGAGAGCGCAGCCGCGCCGGCAGCCTCGCAGCAGGACTTCGGAAAGCGGCCTGACTCTTGCCAAGGCACTGGAGGGGGCTGATCGGGC
>NZ_JAWRXD010000633.1:0-273 GCF_046535215.1 Priestia sp. SIMBA_032
GCGTTCGCCGCCATGGCCGTGGTGCTGGTCATCCGACCCCATGGCCTGATGGGCAAAGCGGTCACTGCGGCACCGCACGCTGTCGAAATACAGCCGCCGCAAACCCTCGGCAAACCCGGCCGCATCGCCGCCATCGGTTTGATCCTCGCACTGCTTGCACTGCCGTTGAGTGGCGACGACTTCACTGTCGTGCTGGCGAGCGACATCATGATATTCGCGCTGTTCGCGGCGGGCCTGCAGTTCATGATGGGGACCGGCGGCCTGGTATCTTTC
>NZ_JAWRXD010000634.1:0-273 GCF_046535215.1 Priestia sp. SIMBA_032
GTCGCTGATTGCGGTTGCCGTTGCGGCGGTTGGAGTTGCCGCGTCTTTCAGTGCGCGCGCAGACACCGTATCGCCTTCGTCGTACTCAATAACCTGTAACAGCACTGCCGCCACTGTCAATGGCATTAGTTACGCGACTGAGACGAACGCGGTTGACGGCAGCGGAACGTGGTCCATGGTCATGGGCTGTTCTGCTAACGGAGGAGCTCTCAACGACGCAGTATCGCTTTATGGCGCGTATTCGACGGCAACCGGAAGCTATGCAACCCTGAT
>NZ_JAWRXD010000635.1:0-273 GCF_046535215.1 Priestia sp. SIMBA_032
GTGCTTGCTGCTGAAGATCTGAGTCAATGTGGTCCGGGACCGGGAGAATGTAATTAGTATATAAATTCAGCAAATTCTCCAGTAAAAAGTATATTTGTACGGTAGAATTTCCGCTTCTATAAAAAATCTCTTTTATGATGAAATAAAATTACAGTATGTCTTTGTTGTTATCATGTTTTCGTAGTATAAAGTATTTTTTTAGGGCCTCGATTAAACATATAAAAGATGAAGTCCTTATTAATGTCGTTTTGTCACCTAACTGCATTTATTAAG
>NZ_JAWRXD010000636.1:0-273 GCF_046535215.1 Priestia sp. SIMBA_032
GGGCCGGAGTCTTCGGGTGTGCGTTCACTCACCGCAATCACTCCTTCCTCTTCCGCGCCCACCGGATTCCTTGACGGACAGGACGATCCCGCGGGCATCTCGACAATTCGCCTCGACTCTACGGACTCGGACGCAACTTTGCCGCGTCCACGTCCAACATCAATAACGAATTCACGTCCCCTCGGGTTCCCGGTCGGGCAGGTGGATCAGGAGTCTTGCGTCATCACCGATCGTCCCGAGTGGTGACCGCTCGCCGCGAGGTGTCCGCGGATG
>NZ_JAWRXD010000637.1:0-273 GCF_046535215.1 Priestia sp. SIMBA_032
CCACGTATTATTCGTAGCTGATGCGAACAGTACTGCAACTTATGTAGAAAACTATGTTGCAAATGAAAATGCTAAAGGTATTGCAAATATCGTAGCAGAAGTAATTGTGGAACAAGGCGCACAAGTGAAATTCGGTGCGGTTGATCTATTAGCAAAAGACGTAACAACTTACGTTAACCGCCGCGGTGTTGTTGGACGCGACGGCCGCATTGATTGGGCTCTAGGCCTTATGAATGACGGAAACACAATTTCAGAGAACGTTACGAACTTAAT
>NZ_JAWRXD010000638.1:0-273 GCF_046535215.1 Priestia sp. SIMBA_032
GCGGCAGTCCTCTCCCCCGCACAGCTTCACGCGGCCGAGCTTGCCCTGGAGGCTGAGGACGACCGCGCTGGCGACCGCCGCGTCGGCCGCGGTGCGGGCGGTCAGGCGCACGGCGCCCGGCGCGGCGGCGACGGGAAGCTGCAGAGGAGGGAGGTCCGCGTCGGTTCCGTCGACCAGTGCCCGGAGCGCGTCGCGTGCGCCGACTGCGGCCGCCCGGTCTCCTGGGTCGACGCCGTGCTCGCCGGCCCAGAGGCGGAGGCCGGCGTCGTCGGC
>NZ_JAWRXD010000639.1:0-273 GCF_046535215.1 Priestia sp. SIMBA_032
GATCACGTGCCGCGGCCGTGCGGATCCTTGAGACGGGCGGGTGGGGTGCCCACCAGGGATACGAGGCCGGACAGGAACTCGTCAAGGACGTGTGCGCGGGATCCGTGACCGCCGTCTTTGCCGCCAACGACTACCTCGCGATCGGTGCGATGCGCGCGTTCGGCGAGGCCGGCCTGCGCGTTCCCGAAGACGTGTCCGTCGTCGGCTTCGACGATGCGCCGTCGGCGTCGTGGGCCCGTCCGCCGCTGACGACCATCCGGCAGCCGCTGCAGG
>NZ_JAWRXD010000031.1:0-36118 GCF_046535215.1 Priestia sp. SIMBA_032
GCGATTGTGGCGAAGTGGTTAACGCACCGGATTGTGGTTCCGGCATTCGTGGGTTCGATTCCCATCAGTCGCCCCATTTATAAACGATATGCATATTCCAATATTGGGCTATCGCCAAGCGGTAAGGCAACGGATTTTGATTCCGTCATGCGTTGGTTCGAATCCAGCTAGCCCAGCCATATTTGCGGAAGTAGTTCAGTGGTAGAACACCACCTTGCCAAGGTGGGGGTCGCGAGTTCGAACCTCGTCTTCCGCTCCAATTTCAATAAAGTTATTTAGTCTTGAGTAAATGGCGGCATAGCCAAGTGGTAAGGCAGAGGTCTGCAAAACCTTTATCACCGGTTCAAATCCGGTTGCCGCCTCCATTTATTTACAAGCTGCCGGGGTGGTGGAATTGGCAGACACACAGGACTTAAAATCCTGCGGTAGGTGACTACCGTGCCGGTTCAAGTCCGGCCCTCGGCACCATTTATATTTTTAACTTGCCTTTTTTATTTTGCCGATGTGGCGGAATTGGCAGACGCGCACGACTCAAAATCGTGTTCCTTCGGGAGTGTCGGTTCGACCCCGACCATCGGTACTTTAGCTTTACTTGACAGGATGATTCCTGTTTTTATTTTTACTTATCGGTCGACAAATTTTGATAATATTTGCGGGTGTAGTTTAGTGGTAAAACCTCAGCCTTCCAAGCTGATGTCGTGAGTTCGATTCTCATCACCCGCTCCATACATATTGTTATCACAACGCAGTGTCTCGTTTTCAAAGCTGAGATGTTGCGTTTTTTATTTTAGCGTAAATATAGCGTCTATCTTTTCAAGATAGACGCTATATTTACGTACATCAGTTAATGACTTTATAGGTTGCTTCGCCGCCGTGAATCTGAATGAACATGTCACTTAGGGATTTAGTTAGTTTATAAGCCTGTTCTTCTGAAAGTGAAGGCTTTAAATAAATGAACTGTACAGCTTGTGTTGTCTTTTCAGTTACGTACGCTCGGTTAGAATCGACATAAGGGCTTCCGAAAGCTCCTAGGGCATCTTTTGAAATGATTTTATTTTCTAAAGAAATATTACGTTCATTTAGAGCTTCATAAGACTCTTCTTTTTTACCGATAGTAAATTCAATGGAGCCTTCTAAATTAGAGGAATCATAAATTCCAATTGGGACTTCATATTGCAATGAAAAAAAGTTGTTAATGTCCACAGCAGAATTGATAGAAGGCAAATACGTTTGTTTTCCTATTCGTCTAATTAAAGCTTCTATAGAAGGACGGTATTTACTTGGATCAGTACCAAATGTTTTGAAAAGCTTTCTCCACTCGCTAACACCTTCAAATTCTGTTACTTTCTTTGACTCAAGGTCGAAATAAATGGATTCTTGAAAAAGGCGCAGACGTCCTTTTAGCATTTGAGGAGAATCGCCAATTTCAATATTTTTATACTGAATGATTCCCATTTTAAAAGAAGGGCAAAGCTGTTTAATAGCGGGTGATAATGTAAAGTTCATTTTTTTGATCCTTTCTATTATAATTAGTATTTGTTCGTTTATAGATACCATCCTATCATTTCATTGAGTGAGAAAACAGTTCAATGCATGAATATATAGAATTTCTGAGAAAGGAGGCTATTACTCACTATGAATGCGTATCAGTTGAAGGAAGAAATTATTTCATACAGCAAAGAGATTGGAATCGATAAGATTGGGTTTGCGAGTGCTTCTATGTTTGATGAGTTAAAGAATCGACTGTTAGTACAGCAAGAGTTAGGTTATGCTTCAGGCTTTGAGGAACCTGATATTGAAAAGAGAGTAGATCCCACATTAGTTGTTCCAAAAGCTAGATCTATTATTTCAATTGCACTTGCGTATCCTTCTAAATTAAAGGATGCACCAAAGAGTACAAAGGAAGATCGCCGAGGGATCTTTTGCCGTGCTTCTTGGGGACAAGATTATCATACGGTTTTACGTGATAGGCTTCAAAAGCTTGAAGCTTTCATAAAAGAAAAAGTACCTGCAGCTATCCTTCAATCGATGGTAGACACAGGCGAGCTGTCAGACCGAGCTGTAGCAGAAAGAGCTGGTATTGGCTGGAGCGGTAAGAACTGTGCCATTATTACACCTGAATTTGGTTCCTACGTGTATTTAGGGGAAATGATTACAGATATCCCGTTTCCTCCTGATAAACCGATAGAGGACGGTTGTGGTACTTGTAATAAGTGCGTTGATGCGTGTCCTACGGGTGCGCTTGTAACAGGCGGTCAGCTGAATTCGCAGCGATGCATTGCCTTTTTAACCCAAACAAAAGGATTTTTAGCTGAAGAATTTCGAAGTAAATTAGGCAATCGTTTATATGGTTGTGATACATGTCAAACTGTGTGTCCTGAAAATAAAGGAAAAGACTTTCATTTTCACCCTGAGATGGAGCCTGACCCAGAACTTGCGAAGCCTAAATTAAAACCGCTTTTAACGATGAGTAATCGTGAGTTCAAAGAGAAATTTGGACATCTTTCAGGGTCTTGGAGAGGGAAAAAGCCAATTCAGCGTAATGCCATTATTGCACTGGCCCATTTTAAAGATCAAACCGCCGTTCCAGATTTAATTGAGTTAATTAAAAATGACGTTCGCCCTGTCATTCGAGGAACAGCGGCATGGGCGTTAGGCAAAATTGGTGATAAAGAAGCGTTAGATACACTTATGAACTTAAGAGAAAAAGAAAAGGACCAAGAAGTAATTGAAGAAATGTCAAAAGGTATAGAAATGCTTCAAGAGATCTAAACCGTATTTTTATTGATAAAGTTAGCTAATGAGTCATAGCGTATAATAAACGCTTAGAAAAGTGGTGACATTATGCTAACAAAAAGGAATGTATTATATACTTTAATTAAAGCGCGTGCGGATAGCTATGTAAAAGGTGAACTTCATGAGGACTTTAAGCCTTTCATTGAACATCAGTGTGAACTAAAGCGGTCTCTTATAAAAAAAAGAGATGTTGATGTTTTAAAATGTAATATGAAAGGTTCTATTCAATCTGCTCATAAGGATCAGGAAGAAACAAGAGTATTATATAAGGTGCACATTCAGGCATTTTTAAAACAAAACGATTTTTTCTATATAGAAGAAGAAATTGAAGATCGTTTAGCTCTTTTTTATAAAGATACGCTTATTCAAGATGAGCTGCTGGTAAAGAATTTTTCTGAAGATGAGGTTAACATGGATGTAGAAGAAATAGAGCAAGACGAAGAAAGAGCCTCTTATTATGATCGTCTTGCGGCTGTTCAGTATGCAGAAAAATATTGGGATAAACCCAATGAAAGTTATAAGCAGTTTGAGGTAAACTGTACCAATTATATCTCACAGTGTTTGCATGCAGGAAAGGCACCCATGCGTGGACATCCTAAAAAAGCAGCCGGATGGTGGATGAGAGGGAACGCCTGGAGTTACAGCTGGGCAGTTGCTCATTCCATGCACAGCTATTTAAGTAACTCCAAATCAGGACTTCGGGCTGTGCGGAAATCTTCAGCAAGCGAACTTGTCCCTGGAGACGTTATCTGCTACGATTTTGAAGGAGATGGAAGATGGAATCATACGACGATTGTTGTAGCAAAAGACGGTCACGGTATGCCTCTTGTGAATGCAAATACCTACAATAGTCGAATGAGATATTGGGCTTATGAAGATTCAACGGCTTACACGCCAAAGATTAAGTATGATTTTTTCCATATCGTTGATCGGTAAGACTTTCGTTTTAGCAAGTTAGTGGTATAATGATGAATAGATTTGTTAGCAGAGGTGAAAATTCGTGGGAGTACACGTAGTATTATTTCAACCAGAAATTCCAGCAAATACAGGAAATATTGCGCGAACATGTGCGGCAACCAATACGACGCTGCATTTAGTGCGACCGTTAGGCTTTTCAACAGATGATAAAATGTTAAAGCGAGCTGGATTGGATTACTGGGAATTTGTAAATGTGGTGTATCATGATTCATTAGAAGAAGTATTTGAAAAGTATCCTGAAGCAGGCTTTTACTTCATCACAAAATTTGGTCAGCAGCCACATACAACATTTGATTATAGTGACTTAGAGCAGGATCATTTCTTCGTATTTGGAAGAGAAACAAAAGGTCTGCCAAAGCACATTATTGAAGAGAACATGGAAAGATGTCTTCGTTTACCGATGACAGAAAATGTTCGTTCTTTAAATTTATCTAATACAGCAGCTATTTTAATCTATGAAGCGCTGCGCCAACAAAATTACGTTGGTTTATCTTAAGTAAAAAGCGAGGTTCAAATTTTATTGAACCTCGCTTTTTTATTTATGTCGACGATGATATGTAGTGGTTATTTTTTAACGCCCGGTTTATCATTGTATCCCGCTCTGAAGATGGATGCTAAAAAAGCAATTGTTACTCCTAATACTAAAAGTAAGCGCATTGATTTTCCTCCTCAATCTGATTAAAAGGATTATACAGCTACTACAGTTAAAACCGACTTCTCATATCTCATGATGTGTAATAATGACGAAATAACTCTTTTAGAGACGTAAGTTCTCTAACAAAGTTTAACCGTTCCTTCTTACTCTTTTATTATAGCTAATAAATACTTCACTGTGAATGCCTAGCAAGGACAAATTTCTGAATTTTACAATTTAAAAAGCATGTTCAAACATTTTGCTGCATAGATTGTATTAATCTTGTTCACTAGCACCATAACTAGTAGGGGAGGTCCTTTAATGGATATATTAAAGAAAGTTGAAAGATACCGCGAAGAAGAGAATCGTCTTAAGTGGGAAGGGACATTTGAAGAGTACCTAAAGCTGATTAAAGATGAGCCTTTAATTGCTCAGCCTGCACACTCTAGAGTATACAACATGATAAAGGATGCAGGAATTGAAGAGGTAAATGGTAAAAGACATTATAAATTTTTCAGTGGACAAATGTTTGGACTTGAAGATTCGCTGGAGCGCTTAGTGGAAGAATATTTTCATCCAGCTGCAAAGCGTTTAGATGTTCGTAAACGTATTTTACTTTTAATGGGTCCAGTAAGTGGCGGTAAATCGACGCTAGTGACCATGTTAAAAAGAGGGCTTGAAGCTTATTCGCTTACTGATCGAGGAGCTGTTTACGCTATTAAAGGATGCCCAATGCATGAAGATCCGCTGCATTTAATTCCACATCATTTACGTAAAGACTTCTTTGAAGAGTATGGTATCCGAATCGAAGGAAACTTATCTCCTTTAAATACAATGCGATTAGAGGAAGAGTATGGCGGAAGAATTGAAGACGTCATTATCGAACGCATTTTCTTCTCAGAGGACAAACGAACTGGAATTGGAACGTTCAGTCCTTCTGATCCGAAATCTCAAGACATTGCCGACCTAACAGGAAGCATTGACTTTTCAACAATTGCAGAGTATGGATCTGAGTCAGATCCGCGTGCTTACCGCTTTGACGGAGAGCTTAATAAAGCAAACCGGGGAATGATGGAGTTCCAGGAGATGTTAAAATGTGATGAGAAATTTTTATGGCATTTACTCTCTTTAACCCAAGAAGGAAACTTTAAAGCAGGCAGGTTTGCTTTAATTAGTGCAGATGAATTAATCGTAGCGCATACAAATGAAACGGAGTATCGCTCGTTTATTTCCAATAAGAAAAATGAAGCTTTGCATTCACGAATTATTGTCATGCCTGTTCCGTATAACTTAAAAGTGAGTGATGAGGAAAAAATTTATGACAAAATGATTCGTGAAAGCGACGTATCAGATGTTCATATTGCCCCTCATACATTACGTATTGCGTCTATCTTTACTACATTAACAAGATTAAAAGAGCCTAAAAAAGGCGATATCGATTTATTAAAGAAAATGCGCCTATACGACGGTCAATCTGTAGAAGGCTATAACGATGCAGACGTAGAAGAGTTACAAAAAGAGTATACGGATGAAGGAATGAGCGGTATTGATCCTCGTTATGTCATTAATCGCATTTCATCTACCATCATTCGAAAAGATATTAAATCAATTAATGCATTAGATGTACTGCGTTCCTTGAAAGAAGGGTTAGCACAGCATGCGTCTATTTCTGCTGAGGATCGAGAGCGTTATCTGAATTATATTTCTCTGGCGCGTAAAGAATATGATGAAATTGCTAAAAAAGAAGTGCAAAAAGCGTTCGTTTATTCATACGAAGAGTCTGCTAAAACATTAATGGATAATTATTTAGATAATGTCGAAGCATACTGCAACAAAAATAAGCTTCGTGATCCGCTAACAGGAGAAGAGTTAAATCCAGATGATAAGTTAATGCGTTCAATTGAAGAACAAATTGGTATTTCAGAAAATGCGAAAAAAGCATTCCGCGAAGAAATCTTAATTCGTATTTCCGCTTATGCACGTAAAGGAAAACGATTTGATTATAATTCCCATGAGCGCTTACGTGAAGCGATTCAGAAAAAATTGTTTGCGGATTTAAAAGACGTAGTGAAAATTACAACGTCCACTAAAACACCAGATGAGCAGCAGCTGAAGAAAGTAAATGAAGTAGTGGCTCGATTGATTGATGAGCATGGATACAATTCAGTATCTGCTAATGAACTGCTGCGCTATGTAGGAAGTTTGTTAAATCGATAACTCAGTACTAACAAGAAAACATGGCACTTCCGATCTGTGCCATGTTTTTCTTATCTCTTAAAATAAACTCTGCATAATTAGGCTAGTGTGTAGTACGCATTGCACTTAACCATCATATGATAAGTCATAAACATATACATGACAATAGACACTATAAAATGAATAGTTAATAGTGAAAGAATAAGTTAGCAAGTATACCATTCTTGCGCATAGGATAAGAGTAACCAATCTTTGAACTAAAGGTGTTTGTCAGAAACTTTCGGTATAGGTTATGCATGCCGAGTAAAAACGTGCAGGTGTTTTTTAAATAAGGAGGGGAAAAGCGTGGGAAAAGAAGTAGATAAAAGTTTTGCTGTCTCAAAAGAAGACTGGTCCCTCCATCGTAAAGGCCACGATGATCAAAAAAGACATCAAGAAAAAATTAAAGAAGCAATTAAAAATAATTTACCGGATTTAATTACAGAAGAAAATATCGTGATGTCCAATGGAAGAGAAGTTGTTAAAATTCCGATCAAATCATTGGATGAATATCGAATTCGGTACAATTATGATAAAAACAAACATGTGGGTCAAGGTGATGGAGAAAGTAAAGTTGGGGATGTAGTAGCACGTGACGGATCTGCTGGAGATGGTCAAAAAGGA
Source organism: Priestia sp. SIMBA_032 (assembly GCF_046535215.1). Classification (NCBI taxonomy): domain Bacteria; kingdom Bacillati; phylum Bacillota; class Bacilli; order Caryophanales; family Bacillaceae; genus Priestia; species Priestia sp. SIMBA_032. The sequence continues at coordinate 7,268 of NZ_JAWRXD010000031.1, forward strand.
GCAGGAAAAGGTCAAGGAGCAGGTGACCAGGCTGGAGAAGACTACTTTGAAGCGGAAGTGTCCCTCATGGAGCTTCAAGAGGCTTTATTTGCTCAATTAGAACTGCCTAATCTTCAGCGAAAAGAATCTGATCAAATTGTTGTGGAACACATTGAATTTAATGATATACGACGTACAGGTTTGATGGGGAATATTGATAAAAAACGGACGATGATGAGCGCGTATAAGCGAAACGCAATGACAGGAAAGCCTGCTTTTCATCCTATTTATCCGGAGGATTTAAAATTTAAAACATGGAATGAAGTTATAAAGCCAGAATCAAAAGCAGTCGTTTTAGCTATGATGGATACGAGTGGTTCGATGGGCATATGGGAAAAATATATGGCACGAAGCTTTTTCTTTTGGATGACACGCTTTTTACGTACGAAATATGAAACAGTGGAAATTGAATTTATTGCCCATCATACAGAGGCAAAAGTAGTGTCAGAAGAAGACTTCTTCTCCAAAGGAGAAAGTGGAGGAACCATCTGCTCATCAGCTTACCGAAAAGCGCTTGAATTAATTAATCAAAAGTATGATCCGAGCCGTTATAATATTTACCCGTTTCATTTTTCAGATGGTGATAACTTAACTTCAGATAACGCAAGGTGTGTAAAGTTAGTAAATGAATTAATGAAAGTGTCAAATATGTTTGGGTATGGGGAAGTGAATCAGTACAATCGACATTCCACTTTAATGTCTGCGTACAAAAACATTCAAGACGAAAGCTTTAGACACTTTATTTTAAAACAAAAATCAGACGTTTTTCATGCGATGAAAAGCTTTTTTAGAAAAGAGACCGAAGACCAAAAATATGCATAACCTAAAAGGCCTAGACTTGTTATCTAGGTCTTTTTTATGCGGTTTATTCAGCGCTTCTTTGGAGATAGTAAAAGTACGACTTTATCCAAAAGGAGAATACGTGAATGAGAATATAAAGAGTGAAATGCAAAAACATCAACAAAATCAGCGGTTGAGTGCAGCCGAGTTAGGTTACTTATGGGCGCAATATTTAGGTGATACGCTGTATGTATGTGTTCTTGGTTACTTCCTATCTGTTGTAAAAGATCCAGTGATTAAGGAACTCTAAAAAAGCACATCAGTTTTCACAAACCCATGTAGAGGAATTAACGGAATTATTCAGTTCAGAAAAAATTCCAATACCAGTAGGGTTTAGGGAACAAGATGTTAACAAAGGAGTTCCTGCTTTATTTGATGATATTTTTATGGCTATCTAGGTCAATGAAATGGCCATTGGAGGTATGAAGAAATATGCCAGGGCGCTAAGCGCAGTGAGAAGGCAAGATATTTATGACCACCTATCTCGGTGTGTAAAAGAAAGCGATACTCTTTTAGAGAATTCCAACCACTTTATTTTAAGAAAAAGCGTGCTGATGAGACCTCCGATTATTCCTTATCCGGTAAAAGTGAATTTTGTTGACGAAAAAACATTTATATCACCATTTTTCTCTCAAATGCATCCTTTAACTTCTTTAGAGGTTACGGCTATTCAAGAAATTGTTAATACAAACGTATTAGGTAAAACGCTGATGCTGGCCTTTAGTCAAGTAGCTACCACACAAAAATTACGCTCTTATTTTTTTGATGGAGTCAAGCTTGCAAGTAAGCAAATCAAGGACTTCGCCGAGTTACTGTCTGAAGCTGATTTACCAAGTCCGAGGCTGCTTGATGCATATGTAACCAACTCAACGATTTCACCGTTTTCAGATAAGCTGATGATGTATCATACTTCTACAGCAGTGACGGTCGCTATTGATAACTGCGGTGATGGTTTGTCTATGGCCTTCCGTTCGGATGTAGCAGTAGAATTTTCTCAGCTAATTGGGCGCAGAGGGAAGTACGGAAAAGATGGAATTCGAATTATGATTGAGTAAGGGTGGATGGAAGAACCTGCAATGGCAACTGATCGTAAGAAGCTGGCAGAGAAATAAGAAAGATATGTTGTGGATTATCAGTAATTTTGCTGTGCTGAAACATATATAGCTAAATGAAAATAGGTTGCTCTAGACCCACTTGAATGAACAGTGATAAGATAAAAAAGCTGATTTTTCAAGAAGTAAGTCGAGGTGTGCAAATGAACAATAGTATAAGAGAGTCCATTGCGAAAAAAGTAGCATGGATTAGCGTATGGAGCAATATTGCCCTTACGCTAGGAAAAGTAATAGTAGGATGGGTTGGAAATAGTGATGCCGTATTTGCTGATGGTATTCACTCTGCAGCGGACGTATTTGCCTCTATTATTGTCTTGTTGGTTATACGAGTAGCAAATAAGCCGGCAGATGATGATCATCCATATGGGCATGGAAAAGCAGAAGTAATTGTCTCAGGGATTGTAGGAATCATTTTATTGCTTGTATCATTTTATGTGGTATTTGAAGGAGTCGTTGGTTTATTCCATCCGGTTGAATCTCCAAATATTTTAGCCATGTGGATTGCTGTTATTTCATACATAGCAAAGGTGTTGTTGTACCGTTATTCTTTAAACGTAGCGAAGCAGCACCACAGTAAGGCAATTGAGGCAATTGCCTTTGATCATAAAGCAGATATTGTTGCTTCTATTGCGGCGGCAATTGGTGTTTTATTATCCATTATTGGTGATAAAATGGATGTTCAACTACTGTTATACGGAGATAAAATAGCAAGTATCTTTGTTGCTTATTTAATTTTTAACATTGCCAGACAAATGATGGGAGAGTCTTTTCAAATCTTAATGGAAGGCAATATTGATGAAGAGCTACTGAAAGAACTTGAAGAAAGTATTTATGAATTTGAAGATGTGAAGCGGATTGATCGCGTTCGAGCAAGAGAACATGGCCATTACATATTAGTGGATGTACGTATTTCAATTGACCACTTTAAAACAATTAAGGAAGGTCATGATTTAGGACGAGAAATCAAAGCAACACTTATGAAAAAACATGATAATATTCAGGAAGTGTTAATCCATTTAAATCCTTACTATCCCGATTAAATAAGAAGCAGCGAAGTGTTATCTCGCTGCTTCTTATTATTTATAGATGTAGAAATTAATGAAATGAGTAGAATAAAATGATGAGGATTTCTATTTATAAAGAATCAAGTTTAATAAAATTGTATGAAGGGAATTGTATTTATTTATTGATGTGATAGGATAAAAAAGCATGTAAATGCATTCACTACGAATGAAAGCAGTGGACGGGTACATATAGATAATAATAAATGGTTTTGGGAGTCAAAGAAGGTGATGTTGAAGTGAATGTAAGCATCAAATCAATCGTCAAAAAAGTCATGTTCACCCTATTTATTGCGTATACGGCAGTGGTCATTTATGCTACTCTCATACGGGAAAACGAACATGTTTACGGAAAAGCAATGAACTTGGATTTATTTAGCACGATCCGTCTGATGTGGGACAGCGGAAATATAATGCTCACTCTGACAAATATACTGGGGAATATCGTGATGTTTGCGCCGCTTGGAATGTTTATTCCTTTGTTTATGAAGTGGTTTGACGGTTTTATTCAAGTGTTTACGACGGGTTTCTTAATCAGTTTTCTGATTGAAATTTTACAGTACAAGCTAACGGAACGAGTATTTGATATTGATGATATCTTTTTGAATACGCTAGGTACATTTATAGGCTGGGTTATTATTAAAATACTATATTGGATTAAGGACATGCTAAAAGCACGTTTTAAAAAAAGATGAAATTGAGAGACGTAATGAAATCTATCCAATCTAAAAACGAACAAATGGGGTAAAAGAGCTAGCATAGATAGCTTGTTAAATTGCGGTTGCTACATGCATGAAATCTACGTTCACCCTACCAATGAAAAAATCCGAGCGAGCTGGATTCTTAATCAAGAATTCAACTCGTTCGGATTTTTCTTCAACTAAAATACTTTTGGCTCAGCCTCTGCTTCTTGTTGATAGAAACACTTAATGCAGCGTCTTACGGAAGAATGTGAGGATTCAACGATAATGTGCTGACAATTTTGCTGAACAAATAATAACTTTCTTTCAAGCTGATTAATTTGTTCTTTAAGCTGTGCTACTTCATTATTGATAGATATTTGAACCACTGTTAACAAACTCTTGAGCTTTTTCTTTCATGCCTTCTTTTCTTACTTCGTTTACATCTTTTTCATTTTCTTGAGCCATGTTACGAATATCCTGAGAAATACGCATTGAACAGAACTTAGGTCCACACATTGAACAGAAATGAGCTGTTTTAGCACCTTCAGCAGGAAGTGTTTCATCGTGATATTCCTTTGCGCGCTCTGGATCTAGTGACAGGTTAAATTGATCATTCCATCTAAATTCAAATCTTGCTTTAGACAGCGCATTATCGCGTTTTTGTGCTCCTGGATGGCCTTTTGCTAGGTCAGCGGCATGCGCAGCAATTTTATAGGTGATAACCCCTTCTCGAACGTCTTCTTTATTCGGCAGACCTAAATGTTCTTTTGGCGTTACGTAGCAAAGCATAGCTGTCCCAAACCAGCCAATCATTGCAGCACCAATACCCGATGTAATATGGTCATAGCCTGGAGCGATGTCGGTTGTAAGCGGTCCAAGAGTATAGAAGGGAGCTTCCTGGCATATTTCCATTTGTTTATCTACGTTTTCTTTGATGAGGTGCATAGGGACATGTCCAGGACCTTCAATCATAACTTGAACATCGTGTTTCCAAGCAATTTTAGTTAATTCACCAAGCGTTTCTAATTCACCGAACTGTGCCTCATCATTAGCATCTGCAATGGAACCAGGACGTAGCCCATCGCCAAGCGAAATAGAAATATCATATGCTTTACAGATTTCACAGATTTCTTCAAAGCGAGTATATAAAAAATTCTCTTCATGATGAGCTAAACACCACTGCGCCAAGATGGATCCTCCGCGTGAAACAATACCTGTCGTACGTTTCGCTGTCAGAGGAATATAGCGTAAAAGAACACCTGCGTGAATAGTAAAGTAATCAACACCTTGTTCTGCTTGTTCAATTAATGTATCGCGGTATGCTTCCCACGTTAGATCTTCTGCTACACCTTTTACTTTTTCAAGCGCTTGGTAAATAGGAACGGTTCCTACAGGAACAGGCGAGTTGCGGATAATCCATTCGCGTGTTGTGTGGATATCCTTTCCTGTTGATAAATCCATAATTGTATCGGCTCCCCAGCGCGTTGCCCATGTCATTTTTTCTACTTCATCTTCAATAGCTGAACGAATAGCTGAATTTCCGATATTAGCATTAATTTTCACATGGAATTTGCGGCCGATAATCATCGGTTCGCTTTCAGGGTGATTGATATTATTAGGGATAATCGCACGTCCTCTTGCTACTTCTTCACGCACAACTTCAGGATCCATCTGTTCACGAATAGCGATAAATTCCATTTCGGGCGTGATGACTCCTTTTTTCGCATAGTGCATTTGCGTTACATTTTGATTTTTTTTCGCGCGCAAAGGTAAACGATTAGTGATAAAGCGCTCGTACTGATCTCTTGGATCACCATCATAATAACCGTTATCCTGTGGCTGAATCGTACGGCCTTGATATGTTTCTACATCGTTTCGTTCTGCAATCCACTTTTCGCGCAGAGCTGGTAGTCCTTTTTGTAAATTAATTTCATAAGAGGGATCTGTATAAACACCGCTTGTGTCGTATACACGTACGGGACTATTTTCTTCTTCACCAAAAGACCCTGTAGTAGGAGACTGATGAATTTCACGCATAGGCACTTTAAGGTCTTTTCTGGATCCTTGGACATATACTTTGTGACTGTTTGGAAAAGGCTTTTTCATAGAAACTGATACATTTTGTTTTGACATTACATATTCCTCCGGTTTCGCATAAAGTGTAGCTATACCGAACCATAAAAAAATCGGGTTCTGTGATAGACAGAACCCGATGGAATAGGCGAAAAAAGAATAAACATATACTATTCTTTTCAAGACTACTTCCCTCCGCTGGTATAACCCAAATCAGGTTCAAAGGGTTAAAGAGTTTTATTGCACTCTTCTCTCAGTCTGAGCTATCAGACACCCCTAGTAGAAATAACATTCAAATTATTCGATTTACGGCTTAAGTTTACCATCATTCGGTAAAAAATCAACCCTTAAATAAAAAAAGCTAGACAATTAGCGTTGTCTAGCAGCATCGATTGCAATCACAATAGCTGTAATAATATGCATGATAAATCCTAAAAATGGAATCCAAGCAACCAGTGAGGTAACAATTCCTAGTATGTTTCCATAAGCAGATAACCCTCGTCTATTAGCTAAAATGAGTGTGATAGCATGAAGAATAAATCCAATAAAAAGAGGAGTATAGCTAAAGCCCATAACAATCCCCGCGCCAATTAAAGGAATTCCCAGCAAGGCTTCATACCCAGCAGTGACCCATTTCATTGTACGTACATTTCCATTCATAGTAAAAAGCCTCCTAAAAAAGATACTACTATATACGAGAAAAGAGAGAGAAAAGTTTCAAATTACTTAGGGGATATGTCGTATAAGCCAGCACTAGTTGATTAAAATGATAGATGACAGTAAAGGGAGATGGGAAAAACATAATGATTTAGTCATTTTTTCACACTAAAGAAAAATAGTCTAGATGATTCATTTTTAGCTAAAGGCCAGGAATTTATACCGAACATAGTGACTGCTTTTTAAAACAAATAAAAGCTGATATCGTGTTTTTTGGTTGTAGCACGTAAGCTTTTTATTACAAATTATTAAAGATTCTTATCTTTTTGCAAATACACATTGTATTTCATAGTTTTAACAATTATGATAAAAAAGCAAGTGTCAAAATAGGAAAATAGTTGAGCATGTAAAACGAAGCGGTAAGCTTATTAATTTGAAAGAAAGGCAAGGTACATAGCTTTATGTGGGAAATTATTGTAGCAATCATTTTAGGGATTGTAGAAGGTTTAACAGAGTTTGCTCCTGTTTCGTCAACTGGGCATATGATTATTGTGGATGACCTGTGGTTAAATTCAAAAGAATTATTTTCATCTCCAGTAGCTAATACATTTAAAATTGTTATTCAGCTAGGGTCAATCTTAGCAGTAGTTGTTATTTTTAAAGATCGTTTTATTAATTTATTAGGATTAGGAAAAAAACCAGCTGCTCCAATTGGACCGACAAATCGCTTGAATTTAATGCAGGTAATTGTTGGTTTGTTACCCGCGGGAGTGTTAGGACTTTTGTTTGATGATTACATTGATGAACATTTGTTTTCTTTAAATACGGTGCTAATTGGCTTAGTGTTCGGAGCTGTATTAATGATTCTAGCAGATTTGTTTGGACCTAAACGTCCGCGTGTAGAGACGGTGGACCAAATGTCTTATGGACAAGCACTGGGTATAGGATTGTTTCAATGTATTGCTCTTTGGCCAGGTTTTTCTCGTTCAGGCTCAACGATTTCAGGAGGGGTTCTTCTTGGAATGAGCCATAAGGCAGCCGCAGATTTTACATTTATTATGGCAGTGCCAATCATGGCAGGAGCAAGTGGACTTTCATTGGTTAAAAACTGGCAGTATTTCACATCAGATGCACTACCGTTTTTTATTGCCGGTTTTATCAGCGCCTTTATTTTTGCGCTTATATCGATTCGATTTTTCTTAAAATTAATCAATCGCATTAAATTAGTTCCGTTTGCCATTTATCGAATTGTCTTAGCGGCTATTCTATATTTTGTATTTTTATAAAATAAATACGCATGTTTTTTAGTCATTTAAAATTCTAATAAAGACTTAAAAAGCAAGAAAAAGCTATTGCAACATTGCAATAGCTTTTTTGCATAAATATATATTATTGTCTTTTGAAAGCGTTTTATAAACATGGGTATTGACAAAACGTGTCGAAAAATAGTAAATTAATATTTGTGCAGTATAAAGTTAAGTAAAAGTAAGACTTCTGTTTAGTTTTATTGACTGTAAAAAACGTATGACAACGTATAGATCGTTTTAACTTTATAAAAACTGAATAATAAGCTTAATCGTATAGAGCGGGGGAATCATTATCGGCAGTAAAGCTGCCTTGGGGTGAATCCTTACAAAAGGTAGGAAACTCTCAATTCCGAATCCGACAGTTAACCCCGTTTGCTTTATTGAGAGAAAGAGCCCAAAATAGCGTAAGTAAAAGGCTGTTCTTTCTTAAGAATAGCCTTTTTTTGTTTTTTCAGAAAAGTATATACAAATGTCATACATCTTTGGGGAGGTACATCTATGAAAAAAATTCGTTTTGGTTTGGCTACGCAGATTTTTACCGGATTAATCCTCGGTGTTCTTGTAGGGGTAATTTGGTTTAACGATCCGCGTGTAGTAACATACCTACAGCCGCTAGGAGACCTATTTTTAAGATTAATTAAGATGATTGTTATTCCAATTGTTATCTCAAGCTTAGTCGTTGGAGTTGCAGGAGCAGGGAGCGGTAAACAGGTCGGAAAGCTTGGCGTTAAAACCATTCTCTATTTTGAAATTATTACGACTTTTGCAATTATAATCGGTGTATTGGTTGCTAATATTTTTCATCCTGGGCAAGGTGTAGACATTCATTCAGCACAGAAGAGTGATATTTCACAATACGTTGAAACATCCAAACAGCAAGAAGGAAAGTCAGTGGCTGAAACGTTCTTACACATTGTTCCAACAAACTTTTTCCAGTCAATTGTTGAAGGAGATATGCTAGCAATTATCTTCTTTACAGTGTTATTTGCACTAGGAGTAGCGGCAATTGGGGAAAGAGGAAAGCCAGTTGTACAATTCTTCGATGGCGTTTCTCACGCAATGTTTCACGTGGTAAACCTAGTAATGAAGGTGGCACCAATTGGTGTATTTGCTTTAATTGGTGTAACAGTTTCGAAATTCGGCTTAGAGTCACTCCTTTCATTAGGAAAGCTTGTTATCTTAGTTTACTTAGCGTTAATTTTCTTCCTACTTGTTGTATTAGGAGGAATCGCGAAATGGGCAGGAATTAACATTTTCCACTTATTCCGCTATATGAAAGATGAACTGTTGTTAGCATACAGTACATCTAGTTCTGAGACAGTTCTTCCACGTATTATGGAAAAGCTTGAAAAGATGGGCTGTCCAAAAGCTATCGTATCGTTCGTTGTACCAATTGGTTATACATTTAACCTAGATGGTTCTGTTCTTTATCAAGCCATTGCAGCGTTATTCTTAGCGCAGGTGTATGGTATTGATTTAACGATCGTTCAACAGCTGACACTCATTCTTGTATTGATGGTTACATCTAAAGGAATGGCTGCAGTGCCAGGAACATCATTTGTTGTATTACTAGCTACTCTTGGAACAATCGGCGTTCCGGCAGAAGGATTAGCTTTCATTGCGGGAGTAGACAGAATCATGGATATGGCACGTACAGTTGTTAACTTAGTAGGAAACACACTAGCAGCAATTGTGATGTCTAAATCTGAAGGCAAATTTGACCCTAAAAAAGGTACAGAGGTTATGAGAGCCGGCTAATTTATAAATCAAAAAGCTACTTATTCTATTCAAAAAATTAGAATAAGTAGCTTTTTTCATAATAATTCCTTTATTATTATGGAAATTGACCCTATAATATGTAACATCAGGTATAAATATATCCAAATTTTATTCTTACATAAAAGCAGTCACTGGTTCCTTTCTTTATCAATAAATATAGAGATAGCTTAGCTAGTTGGGGGATAGTAGAGTATGTGGAAAAAGCGAATATGGGTCATCGCCTCGATAGTAATCGTATGTTTGTTAATCCCTTACAGTTTACCGATTGTGTTTGCTTTATTAACAGCATTAGCGCTTGAGGGTATTGTTCAAAAATTGCATCAATCTTTTAAAATGAAGAGAGTCTATGCAGTGCTTATGACCTTCATTTTATATGTTGTTTCGCTCATACTTATTGGATTTTTTATTGTTCGGACAATCGTTACGCAAGTGGTTGCTCTTTCAAAAATAGCGCCTTCATTTGTAAAAGAAATCTATGAAACCGCAATTTATCCAACTATTATTAAGTGGAAGTACTATTCGAACGCTCTTCCTACAGAAGTGATTTCTTCTATCGAGCGCACGCTTGAAAAAACCGTAAATTCATTAGATTCTCTATTAAAAAGTACTGTAGAAATCATCATTAGCTTTGCCGCTACTGTTCCTGGGTTTCTATTAGAGTTTCTTATTTATTTAGTAGCGCTTGTATTTATCAGCCTTGAGCTGCCTGCTATTAAAAATAAAATTAAGTCATTCTTAACAGAAGAAACGAAATATAAGCTACAAGTTGTCATCACTCAGCTTATCCAAGCGGGAGTTGGTTTTATCAAGGCACAAATTATCTTAAGTGTCATGACGTTTGTAATGGCTTATGTAGGGCTTTGGCTATTAGATGTTCCGTATACCGCGCTGCTTAGTTTATTAATTGTAATTGTCGATATCTTACCAATCCTTGGGACAGGCTCTGTACTCGTCCCGTGGGGGATTTTTGCTCTTACGCAAGGGCATGATTCACTTGCAATCGGCTTATTTATTCTATTTGGAGTCATTACGGTAGTAAGGCGTGTAGTAGAACCAAAAGTATTTTCTACAAATATGGGTATTTCACCTTTGGCTGCACTAGTTAGTTTGTACATTGGATTTAAACTTTTAGGTTTTGTTGGGTTATTTTTAGGACCGGCTTTAGTTATTTTATACGATGCTCTTCGTAAAGTAGGTATTATTCAAATTAACTTTAAACTATAAAAGCGCTGGATAAAACTAGCGCTTTTTTTTATTGAAACTTTTGTAGTACGTCATACGTAAAGAGGGAAAGGAAAAAACTATGTCGCGTTGGTTTTTATCTATCAATCGGCTGAATTATAGTTTTGCCGTCTTAGATTTAATGACATGAGGAGGAGAATTTTTGTTAGAGTCGGTTTTACTTTCTTTAATTGAAGCGCTAAAACAGCTCTCTTATTTTGGCGTAATTTTAGCATTAACGTTTGAGTTTGTCCCGGCAGAGCTTGTTTTACCTTTAGTAGGGTATTGGGTGTACCAAGGTGATATGAACTTGTATCTGGCTATCCTTGCAGGTACAGTAGGCGGTGTTTGTGGACCGTTGACTCTTTATGCACTGGGACGTTATGGTGGAAGACCGCTGGTTTTAAAATATGGAAAATACTTTTTGGTGAAAGAAAAAGAAATTGACGCTGCCGATCGCTTTTTTAATAAGTACGGAAGCGGGGTCGCTTTTTTTGGACGGTTTATTCCAGGAGTGCGCACGGCTATCTCTTTTCCGTGCGGGATGGCAAAAATGAACGTATGGCTGTTTTCTATTTACACATTTGTTGCGATGCTTCCAGTAACGGCTATTTACGTATATTTAGGATATAAGTTAGGACCTAAGTGGAAAGAGGTGGGGCCGATTGTGTCTCAATATATGCAGCCTATTGGAATCGGACTTGTTGTTTTAATTGCATTGTTTTTTATCATTAAATATGTGCGGAATAAACAAGTAGGACAGAGCTGATAAATCGAGGAAAAGAGTGAGGATATGTCAGAGCATGAACATTTGAGAATAGAATTACGAAAAATTGAAAAGTGGGAGAAAGACCAAAAAGGACTTTTTTTCTGGGAGCGGCTGGCTCGCTTGCCTTTTTCAGCTTTAGATAAAGTAACGCCAAAGTTCATTCATCAAAAAATAGAAAAATTATTAGATGAAATTGCTAAGTATGTTGATAATGGAGGCCAGTACTTAGCTAATACGTCTGCCACGCTAGAGAAAGCATCAGCCCAGTTACAAGAAAATAAGCAGCTTTCAATAGAGGATATTCAGCATTTATCTCTGCAGGAAATGGATGAATTGGCGGAGTATTTTATTGAAGTCCGAAAAAAGAATGCACAGCTGCAAGGAGCTACAACAGGAGTAGGTGGAATTTTTACACTGGCGATTGATATTCCTTTTGTATTGGGACTTACACTTAAGACACTGCAAGAAGTGGCTGTTTCTTATGGTTACGATCCCACTGAGCAAGAGGAACGCATTTTTATGGTCAAATGCATGCAGTTTTCATCCTCCGATATTGTAGGCAAGCGTGCGATTTTAGAAGAATTAGCAAGCGGCAATCGAACGCAGAGCTTGCAGCAGCTCCAAGGGTGGAGAGAAGTGTTTCTAACCTATAGAGACAACTTGGGATGGAAAAAGTTATTTCAAATGATTCCTATAGCAGGAATGGTATTTGGAGCGTATATTAACAAACAAGCGATTAGCGATATAGGAGAAGTTGGAATGATGCTTTACCGTAAAAGACGCATTTTAGAAAAAGTCTCACAATCTAAAAAATAAAAAGAGGTTGGTATGAGAGTATTTTAGTTGAAGAAAAATCCGAACGAGTTTGATTCTTAGTTGAGAATCAAATACGTTCGGATTTTTTCATTGGTATAGTAAATGTAGCTTTCAAGTATTTAGTTGCTTCTAGCTGTTGATTGGAGAGCAAGGCGAAGACTCCTGCGGAGAAAGCGGAACAGATGAGACCCCGCAGGAGCGAAAGCGCCGAGGAGGCTCAACGGCCGCCCGCGGAAAGCGAAGCCTTGCACGGAAATCAACAGCGGTGTAACGAGTGATTCATACTAGATCGTTTACCCTTTTGTTCGTGTTTAGAGGGGATTAATTTGCGTATGTCTCAATTACTTTTTTTTCGACATTATTTCCAGGAAAATATGTCGAGGTCTGCTAAGTCTATTTCCTTAATCAAAATGAAAAGTAGGAATGGTAATAGTATTTTTTCGTCTAGCAATCAGTAAATAAATAATACCGATTATACTCCAAACAATACCGATAAATAAGGATGTTTTTTCTAAGTTAAGCCACATAAAAAACAAAAATACACTGCCAAGTAGAGGCATAAGTACATATGAAATATATCCACCGAAGGAACGCTTGTTTTGATGAATAAAATAATGGATAAAAACTGCTATGTTCACTGAGCTGAACGCAATTAAAGCGCCAAAATTAATTAAAGAGGTAGCTTTTTCAAGAGACAGACCTAGTGAAATTAAAGAGAGACCACCAATAATTACTACGTTCCAAATAGGCGTCTTTGTTTTAGGGTGAATATAGCCAAAAATTTCTCGCGGCAGATAACCATCTTTCCCAATTGCGTAGAGAAGTCTTGATGCACTCATATGTGAGACAAGTCCAGAAGCAATAGTTGAAGTCAAGGCCGCTGCTACAAAAATAGATTGAAAAAGCTGGCCGCCAATTTTATAAGCGATTTCAGCCGATGCACCTTCTAAATCATGAAACAAAGAGGCTGAAGGGAAAAGAAGCTGAGCAAAGTAAGAAACTGTAATAAATAAGGCGCCTCCTGTGCATGCAATAATGAGAATCCCTTTAGGAATGGTTTTCTCAGGCTTAATTGTTTCTTCCGCCATGGCGGTTACGGCATCAAAGCCTAAAAAAGAAAAGCATAAAATGGCCGCCCCGTTTAATAACAGAGATACAGAGGCCGCTTCACTTATAAACGGTTTAAATGATAACTCTTCGCCTTGAGTTGTAGCACTTAAAATAATAAAGATGATAGCAACTAAAATTTGAAAAGCAACTAATAGCGTACCAAAAGAAACGGTTAAATGAACGCTAAAAATATTCATTACGGTCATGATGACAATAAAGCTGATAATCCATACGGCCTTCGGAACACCTGGAAACAGAGAGCTTAGGTAAATATTTGTCAAAAGTGCATTAATCATCGGTAGAAATAGATAATCAAGAAGAGCCGTCCATCCTACCAAAAAACCAATGCTTGGATTCATTACTTGCTGTGCGTATGTATAAGAAGAACCAGCTCCGGGAAAAGCTTTTACCATTTTTCCATAACTAATGGCTGTGAATAAAATAGCAATCAACGTGAATGCATAAGCACCTGAAACATGTCCATCTGTTGATTCAGTTACAATGCCAAATGTATCGAAAACGGCCATGGGTGCCATGTAGCCTAATCCTATCACGACGATATGCCATAATTTTAGTTGCTTAAGAAGAGAAGGTCCATGATTCATATTTGTCATCCTTTCTTTGTATAATCATTCTGCAGTATTTATTATTATACTATATTGTTAGATTTGTCATCTTTTTTTGAAAAAGAAGAGAAAATTGCGCGTTAAGAGATAAAGAGCGTTTAGTTAGTTGCTAGGTAAAGCAAAAAAATGCTTTTTTTCACTTTGATTTTTACCATTGAGTCTAGAAAGTATTTTACATAAAATGAAAGAAAGTAAAAAAGCTTCGATTAGGGTGATCTACTTGTAATAAATACGAAAACAAACTTTTGAATGCGGTTACATTTTCGTGGGTGTATAAACTTATAATGATGATAAAGGAGATGAAGGAAGTGATTGCTACACCCTATATAAACTTGGAGATAAACAAGGGACCAGGTGTGCATGTTGTATTGGATGAAACAAAAAAAGATGGTGTTTATTTTATTAAATTAACGGTCAAGTCGATTAAAAAAAGAATTCTTCCAAAAATGGCGTTAAAATGGAGCGTTCCGTTGTTAGATATTCAACTATATAAATCTATACAAACTAGTCAGGGGGATGTGAGTACCTCTTCTGTTCATTGTTTTATGAATAAGAATGGCTCTAACCGCTATACTATTGCATGTTCAGACATACTTCACCCTATTCGGTGTGCCCCCAATTGGAAGGAAATGTGTCTAGATGTGGAGATGACCCTATTTAATGAAAGCACTTGGTCTCTTCATAGCTACGAAACTGAACTGCGAGTAGATACAAGAATGATTGAAACAGAAGAGTTGTTCCAAGATCTAGCGAAATGGTATGAGAGCAAAGAGATTAATGTGGCAGCTACTTTTGAGCATGCAACGGCAATAGATGAAAAAGGAAATGTCTCGTTAGATATTTGATGGTGAGGAGAGAGATAGAGTGGGAATATTATTTAATGAACGTACCAAGGAGTTTCACCTGCAGGGCCGCGATGTAAGTTATATCTTTTCAGTGTTGAGAAATGGGCAGCTTGGTCACTTATACTATGGAAAAAAGCTTAAGCACCGTCCGTCTTTTCAGCATTTTTTACGTGTAGAAACAAGAGGAGCTAGCGCTTCGGTATATGAAGGAGAATTAGCATTTTCTCTTGAAACAATCAAACAAGAGTATCCTTCTTATGGGACAACAGACTTCAGAGAGCCAGCCTATCAACTTCTTCAGCAAAACGGAAGCCGAATCACAAATTTTGAATACGATAACCATAAAATTTACAAAGGCAAGAAGCCATTAAACGGCTTACCTGCTACATACGTGGAAGAAGAGAGTGAAGCCACGAGTGTAGAAGTTGAAATGATTGATAAATTGCTCAATGCATCACTTATTTTAACGTACACCGTTTACGAAAACCGAAATATTATTACGCGTCACGCACGATTTGAACATAGAGGAGAAGAACCAGTCGATATTTTGCGTATCATGAGCGGCAGTATTGATTTGCCTACATCAAACTATGAAATGGTTCAGCTTTCCGGTGCTTGGATTCGAGAGAGACACGTGAAAACAAGAATGCTTCAGCCGGGTATTCAAAGTATTTCTAGTGCGAGAGGTACAAGCAGCAGTCAGCAAAACCCATTTTTAATTTTAAAGAATCCAGCTGCAACTGAGCACAGTGGAGAAGCGTATGGTTTTAGTCTTGTATACAGCGGAAACTTTCTTGGACAAGTGGAAGTAGATCACTATAATGTATCGAGAGTAACGATGGGCATTCACCCTTTTGATTTTCAGTGGCGACTAGAAAGTGGACAAACTTTTCAATCACCAGAACTAGTACTGGCTTATTCAAATAACGGGCTAAACGGCCTTAGCCAAGAGTATCATGAGCTTTATCGCAAGCGTCTCGCTAGAGGGAAATGGCGGGATTTAGAGCGACCAGTTTTAATTAATAACTGGGAAGCGACGTATTTTGATTTTAACGAAGAGAAAATTGTACACATTGCGAAAGAAGCACAAAAGCTGGGCGTTGAACTTTTTGTATTGGATGACGGCTGGTTTGGTAAACGTAATGACGATACAACTTCTCTTGGAGACTGGTTTGTAGATGAAAATAAGCTTCCGGGCGGTATGAAATCATTGGCTCAAAAAGTAACGGATTTAGGTATGGACTTTGGATTATGGTTTGAACCTGAAATGATTTCAAAGCAAAGCAACTTGTATGAAAAGCATCCAGACTGGTTAATTCATGTGCCAGATCGTCATCAGTCTCATGGACGAAATCAGTATGTGCTTGATTTTTCACGAGAAGAAGTAGTGAATTATATTTATGAACGAATGGAAGCTATTTTAAGTGAAGCACCTATCTCGTATATAAAATGGGATATGAATCGAAATATAACGGAGATTGGATCTGTTGGGCTACCTGCGAATCGCCAGTTTGAAGTAGTACATCGCTATATTTTAGGAGTATATGATTTGTATGAGCGACTAACAAAGAAGTTTCCGGATATTTTATTTGAATCGTGTGCAAGCGGGGGCGCTAGGTTTGATCCGGGAATGCTTTATTATGCTCCTCAAGCTTGGACGAGCGATAACACGGACGCAATTGAACGTCTAAAAATTCAGTACGGCACGTCTTTTGCCTATCCAATCAGTTCAATGGGAGCACACGTATCAGCCGTACCAAATCATCAAGTACGCAGAGTAACAAGTCTAGAAACAAGAGGAGACGTTGCGTATTTCGGCGCATTTGGTTATGAGTTAGATGTTACGCTGATGACAGAAGATGAAAAAGAAACGGTAAAAAAACAAATTCAGTATTATAAAAAACAACGATCTCTTATTCAAAATGGAACATTCTATCGATTAAAAAGTCCGTTTGAACAAGATGGAAATGTGACCAGCTGGATGGTTGTTTCATCCGATCAAAAACAGGCAATCATCGGTTATTATCAAGTATTAGCTAGACCAAATCCTTCTTATGAATGCATTGAGCTAAAAGGGCTTCATCCTGATTATGAATATACAGTGATGGAAACAGACCAAAGAGCTTATGGAGATGAGCTCATGTACGCAGGAATTGCTCTAACTCATGAGTATCCGGGTGTTGAAGCATACGATGAAAAATCCGGAGACTTTGTATCGGTTATTTACACACTGCAAGCGCAATAAGCAAAAAGCCATTTCTATATCATAGAAGTGGCTTTTTGAGTTAACTATTAATTATACAGTGTTGACATAAAAGGAGAAGTAATGGTAACTTTTAGTTATAATTGTAAACTTTTTTTAAAAAAAGTTTACTAAAATGGAGGGGAATCGATGGAAACCACAAGTTTAAGAGATTGGAAAGCACTTGCTCGGTCTATTATTAAAGGGAAAGAAATTACATATAACGAAGCGCTTCAACTTCTTTATGTACCTGATGAAGAAGTGTTAGAGGTCATGAATGCCGCGTACTTAATTCGTCATCATCATTATGGAAAAAAAGTAAAGCTCAATATGATTATTAATACGAAATCGGGTTTATGCCCAGAAGACTGTGGATATTGTTCGCAGTCGATTGTATCAGAAGCGCCGATTGATAAGTATGCGTGGTTAACAAAAGAGAAAATTGTAGAAGGTGCTTTTGAAGCTCAAAAAAGAAAAGCAGGTACATATTGTATCGTGGCGTCAGGCCGCCGCCCTACGGATAAAGAAGTAGCGCACGTAGTGGGAGCGGTAAAAGAGATCCGTCAAAAGACAGACTTGAAAATCTGTGCTTGTCTAGGATTTTTAACAGATGATCAAGCACATGAACTAGTCGAGGCGGGTGTTCATCGCTATAATCATAATTTAAATACTCACGCTGATAACTATGACAATATTTGTTCTACGCATGGCTATGAAGATCGAGTTGATACGGTTACTACATCTAAAAAAGCAGGTTTGTCACCTTGTTCCGGTGCGATTTTTGGAATGGGCGAGACAAATGAACAAGCCGTGGAATTAGCTTTTCAAATTAAAAAGTTAGATGCAGATTCTATTCCATGCAACTTTCTTGTTGCCGTTCCAGGAACACCTCTAGAAGACAAAAAGGCGTTAAAGCCAATGCAATGCTTAAAGCTGTTAGCGATGATGCGTTTTGTAAATCCAACGAAAGAAATTCGAATTTCAGGAGGCAGAGAAGTCAATCTCAGATCACTTCAGCCGCTTGGTTTGTTTGCTGCAAACTCAATTTTTGTAGGTGACTATTTAACGACTCAAGGTCAAGAACCTACAGCTGACTGGGGTCTGATTGAAGATTTAGGATTTGAAATTGAAGAATGTGCACTGTAAAGCCGTTGAGAAATCAACGGTTTTTTGATTTTTAGGCGATTTACAGGAACTATACGGTTTTTTTACAAAACTCAACAGCTTCTTTATATTGCCTTCATAAATAACCATTATTATAAAACATGTGAACGATAAGTGAATAGTTACTAAGGTTATGAAATTGAGAAACCACAAAAAACAATAGGTCTATATCAATACCCTATGCGTTTTTTGTGGTTTTTTGTGAATGAAAGGAAGGCATCGTTTTGAATAAGGAAGCAGATTTCTTACAACAGCTTGGGCAAGACCGTTTGATTGCATCCATTAAAAGCCCGAAAAATTTAGAACAATTTTTAGAAACAGAGATCCAGGCGGCCTTTTTATTAACGGGCAATATTAGTGTGATTAAACGCTATGTAGATTTACTCAAACAGCATAATCGAACGGTTTTTTTACACGTTGAAAAAATTCCAGGGATTAGCTATGACCGAGAAGGGCTTAAATTCCTTGCTAAGTTTGTAAAACCTACAGGTATCGTAACCACTAAAAGTTCACTCATTAATTACGCAAAGCAAGAAGGACTGGTTGCTATTCAGCGGCTGTTTCTAGTGGATACAGACGCGGTAGCACAAGGGTTGAAAACCGTTCAAGATATTAAACCGGATGCATTAGAACTAATGCCAGGATTAATTCCGGAGATGATAGAGAGAGTCGTTAAAAAAACAAGTATCCCTATTATTACAGGTGGACTCATTCAAAATGAAAGCCATATCCAAGCTGCTTTAAAAGCAGGAGCTACGGCAGTTTCTACAGGGAAATCATGGTTGTGGAAAAAATATGAATGATAGAGAAGGGAGCGTTTTTAATGAAAAAAGTAGAGCTAGTTAACATTGGGAAGTCATACGATCAAAAAACAAATGTTATTCAAGATATTAACGTCACAATTGAACCGGGAGAGTTTTTCGTACTAGTAGGTCCTTCCGGATGTGGGAAAAGTACAATGCTGAGAATGATTGCTGGATTAGAAGAATTCACGCAGGGAGAGCTACTAATTGGAGATGTAAAAGCAAATAAACTGCTTCCAAGTCAGCGCGATTTGTCAATGGTGTTTCAAAACTATGCCTTATATCCGCATTTGACAGTGGAACAAAATATTCTTTTTGGCCTGCATACAAAGAAAATTTCAAAGCAAGAACAGCAAAAGCGCTGCAGGGAAGCAGCAGAGATGCTTGGTTTAAGTGAATATCTAAAGAGAAAGCCTAGACAGCTTTCGGGAGGACAGCGTCAGCGTGTAGCGCTTGCACGTGCTATTGTTACTCACTCTCCTATTTGCTTGATGGATGAGCCGTTATCAAACTTAGATGCGAAGCTGCGCGCGAAGATGAGGTCAGAAATTCGCCAGATTCAGCGTAAGTTAGGTATTACGATGATTTATGTCACGCACGATCAAACAGAGGCGATGACGATGGCGGATCGAATGATGATTTTAAATGAAGGAAATATTCAACAAGTTGGACGTCCGCTTGATATTTACAATGCACCAAAGAACACGTTTGTAGCATCTTTTATAGGTTCTCCCCCTATGAATTTATCAAACGTTTCTATAGAAAATAACTTACTAGTTTTTGAAGATAGAAGAGCTATTTCTATGAGCACACCACACAGTAACCTTAACGGTAAAAAAGAAGTTGTGGTTGGAGTGAGACCTGAGCATATACAGCTTGCGACAAACGATAATACGAGTTTTATTGTGGAAGTAGATAATGTAGAAATTCTAGGCACGGAAACACTGCTTACATTTCATATGGGTGATAAGCAGTGGATGGCTAAGTGGAACGGTCAGTGGACTATAAAGGTGGGAGAGCGAGTTCCTATTTTTATCGATCCAAAACACCTGTTTTTATTTGATGGTGATACAGGTTCATGCTTGCACTACGAACCATCAACAGAAGATTTAACTGTAAAGGGGGCATTAGTATGAGTGCTGTTACCAAAACAGCAAACTCACCTGTTTCTGTTTCAGCAAACTCAAAAGAAAAAAAATCAATGCCTACTATCATTGTTGGACTAGCTTATTTACTGCCATCATTACTGTTATTTAGTGTATTTCTTTTCTACCCAATGATTAAGACATTATATTTAAGTCTTTTTATTACGGACACACAGGGAAATCCCTTGAATTTTGTAGGACTGCAAAATTTCTTATATCTATTTACAGATCCTAATTTCTTACAAAGTATGAAAGCTACTTTTCTATTTGTACTCTACACAGTACCTATTGGCTTAGTTATTGCCTTATTCTTAGCGCTAATCGCAAATGAAAAGCTAAAAGGAATTGGTTTTTTCAGAACAATGTTTTCATCTACCATGGGAATGAGCGTAGCGGCTTCTTCTGTGATTTGGATGTTTATGTATAATCCGACAATCGGGGTTATCAATAAAGTATTAAACCTTGTAGGGATTCACGACGTGCAGTGGTTATTAGATCCTAAGTATGCATTGGTTGCTGTGTCTATCTCGACGATTTGGATGAACATTGGGTTTACCTTTTTAATTTTACTTGGCGGGTTGCAAAATATTGATGAAAAGCTGTATGAAAACGCGCGTATTGCTGGAGTTAGCTATTGGTATCAGCTCCTTAAAATTACGCTTCCTATGCTTTCACCAACGCTGTTTTTTATTATTACGGTTTCCTTTATTAACGCGTTTCAAACGTTTGGACAAATTGACATTTTAACAAAAGGCGGACCTACAGATTCCACAAATGTCATTGTTTATTCAATCTACAAAGATGCATTTGTAAACTACAATGTTGGTTCCGCAAGTGCTCAAGCTACAATATTATTTTTCTGTATTCTACTGGTTACCGCTCTTCAATTCAAGCTTGGAGAAAGGAAGGTACATTATCAATGAGCATCACGAGAAAATGGACAACTTATTTGTTACTCATTGCAGCTACTTTAGTATTGATGTTTCCTATCCTATACGCTTTTTCCATTAGTTTTATGAGTGGAGCAGAAGTGTTAGAAGGGAAGATTTGGCCGTCATCTTTTTCATTTGAAAACTATCGGGACGCTTTTGAAAAAGTTCCGCTGCTTCATTATTTAATTAACAGTTTTGCTGTGTCTATCTTTGTCATGGCCGGGCAGCTGTTAGTTTCAAGTTTGGCAGCTTTTGCATTTGTATTTATTAAATTTAAAGGAAGAGATGCTATTTTCTTTCTCTTTATTTCTACGATGATGATTCCATGGGAAGCAACGATGGTTCCTAACTTTTTAACAGCACAAAAGCTAGGATGGATTAACAATTATTTAGGATTAACGATTCCTTTTTTTGCTTTAGCGTTTGGGACATTTTTGTTGCGTCAGCAGTTTAAAACCATTCCGAATGAGTTATATGAAGCTTCTCAAGTTGCAGGGATCAGCCGCTTTCGTTTCTTTTGGAACGTCGTGCTCCCTGTGTCTAAAACAAGTCTAGTTACGCTTGGTGTATATAGCTTTTTAACAACATGGAATATGTATTTATGGCCACTATTAGTGACAAATACAGAGGATGTCCGTACCGTTCAGATTGGTTTAAAGCAAATGCAAACACAGGAGATTTCAACTGATTGGGGAGTGGTTATGGCTGCTGTCGTTGTTGTAATCTTACCGACATTATTACTATTATTCCTAGGTCAAAAACGTCTTCAAAAAGGATTAACCCAAGGTGCAATTAAATAGGAGAGTGAATGTGATGAAAAAGATATTGGCTATCGTAACGGCATGCTTGCTAGTTATTCTAGGTGCTTGCTCAAATTCAACTGGTTCTTCGGAAGCGCAAGAAACAAAAAAAACAGCATCAGGTAAAACAGAAGTCGTATTTTGGCACGCTATGAGCGGTGACCTTGAAAAATCACTCAATAAAATTGTCGATGAGTACAACAAATCTCAGGACAAAGTCGAAGTAAAGCCTGTTTTTCAAGGAACGTATGAAGAAGCACAAACAAAATTTAACACAGTAGCAGGAACAAAGGATGCACCGGCTATTATGCAAACGTTTGAAGTGGGAACAAAATTCATGATAGACAGCGGTAAGATTCAGCCTGTTCAAAAGTTTATCGATCAAGACCACTATGATACTTCACAGTGGGAGAAAAACATTTCAAGTTATTACCAAGTAGATGGAAAGCAATACTCAATGCCGTTCAACTCTTCAACACCTGTTCTTGTTTATAATAAAGATGCTTTTAAAAAAGCAGGGTTGGATCCTGAAAATCCTCCAAAAACGTATGATGAATTAAAGGCAGCTGCAAAGAAATTAACAGAAAAACAAGGAAATAAAACATCGCAATACGGTTTTTCAATTCTAAATTACGGATGGTTCTTTGAAGAGCTAGTTGCTTCTCAAGGCGGCTTGTATGTAGATCACGAAAACGGCCGAAAAGGTGATGCTGAGAAGGCAGTATTTAATGGAAAAGAAGGACAAAACGCATTTAATTTAATCAATGATATGTATAAAGAAGGTACATTCTACAATGTAGGACAAAACTGGGATGATATGCGCGCAGCATTTCAATCTAAAAAAATTGCAATGTTCCTGGACTCATCAGCAGGTATTAAAACACTAGTAGACAATGCTCCATTTGATGTAGGCGTATCTTATATTCCTGTCCCAAAAGAAGAGGATCGCCAAGGAGTAGCTATTGGCGGAGCATCTTTATGGATGTCTAAAGGAATCAGTGATGAAACATCAAAAGCAGCTTGGGACTTCATGAAATATTTAGCAACACCAGAAGTTCAGGCAAAATGGCACGTAGAAAGTGGATACTTTGCAGTTAACCCAAAAGCGTATGAACAAGATATTGTGAAAAAAGAGTGGGAGAAATATCCGCAGTTAAAAGTAACGGTTGATCAGCTTCGTGAAACAAAGCCTACTCCAGCTACACAAGGTGCTTTAATTTCTGTGTTTCCTGAATCGCGTCAAAAAGTAGTAACAGGGATGGAAAGCCTATATCAAGGGATAAAGCCAAAAAAAGCGCTTGATCAAGCAGCAAAAGAAACAAATAGAACATTAGAAGTAGCCAATCAAAAATAACGTATGATTACGAAGCTCGTCTTTCAAGTTATTTTGAGGACGAGCTTTTTACTTAGTGAATGACTAGTTAGGAGAGATAGAGGACAATGAATAGTTCAATTGATCTTTATGCGCATCGCGGTTTTAGCGGACGATATCCTGAAAATACAATGATTGCATTTGAAGAAGCTAGGAAAATGCAAGTTGCAGGTATTGAATTAGATGTACAATTAACAAAAGACGGGGAAATAGTAGTTATTCACGATGAACGAATTGACAGAACGACGAATGGAATGGGGTATGTTCAAGAATTTTCATATAAACAGCTACGTTTATTCGATGCTGGCAGTTGGTATGACTCTCGTTTTTCTAAACAATCGATTCCGACATTAATAGAAGTGTTTGAGTGGATGATAGACAAAAAGGCAAAATTAACGGTGAATATTGAATTAAAAAATGACCGAATTTACTATCCAAAACTTGAAGAAAAAGTTCTTCGTCTAATCGATGAGTTTGATTTAGAAGATCAAGTTATTTTGTCATCTTTTAACTATGATAGCTTGGCTAAAGTGAGATCTCTCCATTCATATATACCAACAGGTTTTTTATTTGAAGGGGTGAGCGAAGATGCGATTGGAAAAGCAAAATCGATAGGAGCGCATCTACACTGTGATATGTCGTTTGTTCTTTCTTCATACGGGAAAAAAGCAAAGCAAGAAGGATTAGACTTACGGGTATATACAATTAATGAAATGAATGACTTTTTGAAGCTCCAGCAGGCTTCAGTAAAAGTAGTGATGACCGATTACCCTAACCGTTTTTTCTCTACCATGTTCAAAGGGTGACGTAGAAAGAAGCCGGGACAAAAGTACTTGACCCACAGTGAAAAACGAACCCTTGATCAACATGTTTGATTAGTGGTTCGTTTTTTTTTGTTGTGGTGAACGTGAGTTTCATCTGTTTCGGTCCTTCTAGCAGTTGATTGGAGGGCAAGGCGAAGACTCCTGCGGAAAAAGCGCAAGCAACGAGGAGGCTCAGTCGCAACCCGCGGAAAGCGAAGTCTTGCATGAAAATCAACTGCGGTGTAACAAGTGGTTCAGCTCATGTATCCCATTTGTTCGTCTTTAGGTTGGATTAAGTTTGTTATGTCTCAATCTCTTTTTTTAGAAAAATATTATTTTATTCTGAATAGTATAAAATTTATATTGTGAAATTGTTTTATAGATGATATATTGAGAATAGATTATAATGTTCCTTATGAAAGCGAATACATGTTGCGTAGCTCCGCAAACGTTCATTTGCCGGTCCCTAGCATCGTCTGTTATCTCTTTTAGGAGGAATAAAAAATCATGTATGACCAAGATACTATCTATATTATTGGAGATGCCAAAGCTCCTCAAAGCAATCCGATTACTAAAAAGTTCAATCAGTATTTTTTAGGACTGGTAGTTGATAAAACAAATGGAAAAATTATTGATGTGGAATGCTCAGCGACGATTGAGTTAACCGTTCGATTTGTTCAATCAATTTTTATTGGACGTCATATAAGTGATCCCACCCTTACAGACGACATTAACAGCCGCTACTTCGGGTCTTCCCAAAAAGCGCTGGTGGTAGCGTTTCATGATGCACAGAAAAAATATCAGCAAATAACAGCTGCTTTGTCTACATAGACCTAGACGAAATCCAGCCTGACGTTTTCAAACGTTGGGCTGGATTTTGTTTTGTATAAAAACATTTTCGGGGAGATGAAGGGGGAAGAATAAATGATTCAAGATGGATTTATGTATGTGAGTGTGTTAACTGCCTTTGCTGCGCTCATGGTAGGAATTGAAAAAAGATTTAAAGCCAATCGATTTTTAAAATTTATCCCGGGTATTGTACTTATTTATATAGGAGCTGCTCTTATGCAAACGGCAGGGTTATTTGGGGACAGCGAATCAAATGTCGCCATGTATACGGGCGTTAAAAATGCACTGCTTCCGGCCATGTTGATGCTTATGCTGTTAAAGTGTGATGTTCGAAGTGTAATTAAACTTGGTCCAAGAATGCTGGGAGGTTTCATCGTTGCGGTTTTCAGCATAATGGTAGGTTTTATCCTCGTCTATGCCATCTTTAAGAATTTCTATGTAGAAGACACGTGGAAAGCTTTTGGTGCTTTATCAGGAAGTTGGACCGGAGGATCAGCTAACATGGTTGCTCTCCAAGGGATTTTGGATGTTCCAGAAAATATATTCGGCTACGCTCTTATGATGGATACGATTAACTATGCTGTATGGGTTATGTTTATGTTTTGGCTTGTACCATTTGCATCTAAATTTAATAAATGGACAAAAGCAGACGTCAGCTTTATTGAGAATAGTATAGATGAAGTCGCAGCAACTTCTGAAAGCGAAAAAGAAGGCCCGCAGTTTCAGCATCTTCTTTATTTACTTGGTCTAGGTTTGTTCGTGTCCGCATTTTCTACATTTATCGGAGGGCGTTTGCCTGAAGTGGGAGCGGTTATTAATGCAACGAGCTGGACGATTATGATTGCTTCTGTGGTTGGTCTAGTGCTTGCTGTAACTCCAGCGGCAAAAATTCCAGGTACGCTCGATGTATCAAACGTTATGTTATACATCGTTGTAGCGTTAATTGCTTCTCAATCAGATTTTTCAAATTTAGCTCAGGCTCCTATTTACTTAGTATCTGGTTTTCTCATTATGTTCATGCACTTAGTGATCATGCTGTTGCTAGCTAAACTATTTAAATATGATTTATTTACGCTTGGGGTAGCAAGTTTAGCTAATATTGGTGGAATGGCGTCTGCTCCAATGCTTGCAGCTGCCTATAACCGTGCACTGATTCCGGTAGGAGTCATTATGGCTCTGATGGGTTCCTTCTTAGGTACTTATTTTGGTATGATGATCGCCAAAATTTTAGGAGCGATCTAAGAGTAAACCAAAAATACGCATGAAAGAATATTTGTGCTGAATCGAAAGGAAGCGATTGAAATGATAATTAAAGACATAACTGTAAAGCATCAAACCATTCCACTGCTCGTTCCGTTTAAAACAGCGCTTCGAACAGCAACAGAGATAGACAGCATAAGTGTAGAGATTCAGTTAGAAAACGGAATAAAAGGAAAAGGAGCGGCTTCGCCAACATATGTTATTACAGGCGATTCTTTAGAAGGCATTCAAGCTGCACTTCAAGGCCCTATTAAACTAGCGCTAATAGGGGAGGATATACGTCAGTTTCAAAAACTCTTGAAAAAAATTCAAAGCTGCTGTATTCACAATTCAAGTGCTAAAGCAGCCGCTGATATCGCTTTGCATGATGCTTATACAAAGTTTCTCAACATTCCTTTATATGCCTTCTTGGGCGATAAGCAGCCTATCACTACGTGTATGACGATAAGTGTTGATACACCTGAGAAAATGGCTGAAGACGCACAAAAAAGTGCAGCGGACGGATTTGACATTTTAAAAGTAAAGGTAGGTTCAATTCCTGAGCTAGACCTTGAGCGTATTAAACATATTCGATCTGTCATTCCGGATCATGTAAAACTTCGGTTGGATGCAAATCAAGGATGGACTCCAAAACAAGCAGTGCAATTAATTAATAAAATGGAAACTCTCAACTTTGGTATTGAATTGGTAGAACAACCTGTCCTTGCTCATGATTGGGAAGGGTTAAAGTTTGTGACTGAACGAGTAAACGTACCCATTATGGCAGATGAGAGTCTATTTTCTGCCAAAGATGCATTAAGGCTTGTAAGCGGGCGGTACGTGGATCTTTTAAATATTAAGCTAATGAAGTGCGGAGGAATTAATGAAGCAAGAAAAATCGCAAGTATTGCCGAGGCGAACGGTGTTGCATGTATGATTGGAAGCATGATGGAACCATCACTTTCCGTGGGAGCAGCTGCTCATCTGGCAGCCGCTCATCCCAATATCACGTATTTTGACTTAGATGCTCCTCTTTGGCTTTCAGCTGAACTGGATGTGTTAAAGTACAGCGGTCAAGAGGTTTTCTTATCAGATCTTCCTGGAATAGGAGAAATCACCGTTCCTATCTCAAAATAAAAGGATAATAATATAGTAGAAGGAGAGAGACGATGAATATAAAACGTTGGCTTTTGACGGCAACAACAGTTATTGTAGCTACATTTGGGGTCAGTGCAGTTCCTTCTGTTCATGCTTCTGAAGAAAAAGAAACTGCTTATATAGATGTCGCAGCAGCTACTCTGTGGACAGCACCAAACATCTTGCGTGAAGTGGACGCTCTGTCAGCTACTAATCCTGTAGATATGAAAAAGTGGACCACATCGATGAATTTGAAACAAAAGCAGCAGTTATCTAGCGATGGAATGCTCGAGACACAAGCGTTATATGGAAACAAAGTAACGGTTTTAGACGAACAAGGAGACTGGGTCAAAGTAGCTGTAGACGGACAGCCTACTTCTCGAAATGAATTAGGATATCCCGGATGGATGCCTACTAAACAATTAACCTATAGCAAAAGGTACGAACAATATGCAAAGAAGCCTTTTGTAATGGTGACGGCTCCGACTACTTATTTATATCATTCGCCTTCTTTAAAAAAGAAAGGCATTGAAGTTAGCTATAACACGCGCTTACCTCTTTTGGCAAAGTCAAAGAGTGCATATAAAGTATTAAAACCAAATGGAAAGACAGCATGGATTTCTGCAAAAGCAGGAAAAATCTACGCGTCTCAAAAAGATATTCCTGTACCAACTGGGACGGAGCTTGTTGAAAGTGGAAAGGCATTTTTAAATCTTCCATATTTATGGGCTGGCATGAGTGGTTTTGGATTTGACTGCTCTGGATTTACGTTTACGATGTACCAATCCCATGGTATTACGATTCCACGTGACTCAGGGCCACAGTCTCGAGCAGGGAAACCAGTAGATATGAACAACCTTCAACCTGGAGACTTATTGTTCTTTGCCTATAACCAAGGAAAAGGAAGCGTCCACCATGTAGCAATGTATGCTGGAGATGGCATGATGATTCATTCGCCGAACTCCGAGCGGACAGTAGAGATTATTCCTTTAAACACAAAGGGATATATTGAAGAGTATGCAGGTGCACGTCGTTATTTACCTTAATCAGTAAGATAAGAAAGAAGCTCTTTTTGTGAAGGGCTTCTTTTTTAATATAGATTACAAATTAAAAATTAGAAAATTTAGTTTATTTACGTTTAACTACTTCTCGATAAGGGAAGAAATTAAACAAGAGAAAAAAATCATTTTTCTTCTTGAAACATATTGACTTTATATGCAAAGCGTTATATTATTATAAAGCGTCGTTGAGACATACTCTTAACAACGAAGCTAAAAAAAAGAATTTTAAAAAGTTGTTGACATTACGTTGGTAACTTGATAAGATAATGAAGTCGCTTAAGGGCGGCGATTGAACTTTGAAAACTGAACAAAGCGACAAACGTCAACGTTAATTTTTTATTTTTAAATGAGCAAGTCAAACATTTC
>NZ_JAWRXD010000640.1:0-272 GCF_046535215.1 Priestia sp. SIMBA_032
TGAACAAAAAAAGAACTTATGTAAGGTAACACGGGAGAGAAAAAATTTAAAGCCTACAATTCTTGGTCATCCTACAAGTTCAGATATGGTAATCGATTTAGAGTTTAGTTTCGAACCTGTTGCTAAAAAGGATAAAACTTTGAATTTGGCAGAACTTGTTTTTTTACAAGAAGAAGTAAACCCTTTCCTAGAAGAGATCAAAAAGAGTGAACAAATATTAGTTACAGCTATACACAATCACTGGTTATTTGAAGAACCGAGACTTATCTATG
>NZ_JAWRXD010000641.1:0-272 GCF_046535215.1 Priestia sp. SIMBA_032
AATCGCGTAGGTTAGGGGACTATATTTCATCTTTAATTTTACGTGATCTAGATGATTCATCTAATGGAAGAAAAGCAGTAGAAGACAAAAAAACCTATGAAATGCTCGAACATATTAAGAATGAATTAGCTGATTTAAAAACATTAGCAAAAACGACAAGTTTTGTAGGAAACCATTCCTTCAAAGAAGAAGAGACTTCAAAGGTTCCCCAACTGAAAGAAGGAAAGATTGCAGATTTAGAAAATATATCTGGCTCATTAGACGATGACGAC
>NZ_JAWRXD010000642.1:0-272 GCF_046535215.1 Priestia sp. SIMBA_032
GCGATGAATTAGCAGACACGACCGAGCCCCTGGTACGGCCCCTCGCGGCGTTGTCGTCATCGGCGCACGGGGGTGCGTTCTCTTCCTCCGCCTTGCGATGCACGGCACCGGGTACCGCCCCCGTCCCCACGTCACGGTTCTCGGAGAAATCACGAGAATCGGAGACTTGGGCATCAGGGGCCCGAGATGCGTGATTTCTCCGAATCTCGTGTCGTGTGCGCCGATCCCCTCCCGACGCAAGGTGGCTGGCACCGCATTTACCTCTCAAGGAT
>NZ_JAWRXD010000643.1:0-272 GCF_046535215.1 Priestia sp. SIMBA_032
TTCTTTCTAAATCGCTTAATAATTCTGATATTTTTGATTCTATGTCTGTATATTCTTCTTGGCTAATAATCATCTCTTCAGGATCAGTTACCTTCGCTTCAGAAATAACATCCAATAATGTTCGATCAGATTCCTCATCGTAAATCGGCTTATCTAAAGACACATACGAATTTAAGGGAATATGTTTTTGCCTTGTTGCCGTTTTAATAGCGGTAATAATTTGTCGAGTGATACACAGTTCAGCAAATGCTTTGAATGAAGACAGCTTGTCC
>NZ_JAWRXD010000644.1:0-272 GCF_046535215.1 Priestia sp. SIMBA_032
GTGGCCACCGCATCCACGAGCGGCACGGCCCCGAAGCGCTCGGTGTCGTACGTGGCGCTGGCGACGTGGACCCGCAGGGCGGTGCCTCGCCCGTGCGCCGCGGTTGCGGCGAAGGGGAAGAAGGTCGTCTGCTTCCAGGCAGGACCGCCCGGCTCCGTCATGATCGGGGCGATCACGTTCACCAGCTGGGCCAGGGATGCGCTCTTCACCCGGTCGGCGTGCTTCAGCAACGTGATGAGCAGGCTGCCGAAGACGACGGCGTCGGAGACGGT
>NZ_JAWRXD010000645.1:0-272 GCF_046535215.1 Priestia sp. SIMBA_032
TTACTGAAGAAGAATTTCGCAACCCAGGCGTCATTCAACCACCTTTGGTTCAGGGCGCGATTGTTTCCGACAAGTCCTTGCAGCAGATCGATCCGAAAGACTATGTACCTCCGGCCTTTGAACTGGGCACCAATACCGCGCCGCTGGGGCTGGAGTTCTGGGATGGCTTTCCCGCACGCGCAGGCACCCAGAATATGCTGGTGGCCGTGCATGGTGCGGGCACGGCGCAACGGCCGGGCATGGATGTGCGTATCTTCTCTATTCAAAACGGT
>NZ_JAWRXD010000646.1:0-272 GCF_046535215.1 Priestia sp. SIMBA_032
GTTCATGAATTCCAGGTTGTCGGGTCTCACGCAGAGACGCAGAGACACAGAGTTCGCAGAGATTTTAAACAAACAATTGGACATCGCTCTCTTGGCAGAGCAATCCATTGATACTCCCGAGCCTTCAGTACTCGTTGAAGTCCCTTCCTTTTCTCTCTTTAATCTTCTCTTTACTCTCTGCGTACTCTGCGACTCCGCGGCTCCGCGTGAGGCCCTCCGACACCTATCCCGAAAAGGGATGGCGCAGGATGACGTTGGCGTCGCGTTCGGGG
>NZ_JAWRXD010000647.1:0-272 GCF_046535215.1 Priestia sp. SIMBA_032
GCAGGTCCGCACCGCTGATCTCGACGGTATCGGGTTGCTGCTCGACGAAGGTCGCGAGATGGTGCTGGGCGCAGTACCCGCCACCGCCCCGGGCAAGGAACTCGCTGCCGAGCAGGTGGCCGCCGACTGCGCCGAGCTGATCGACCGAATCGGGTTGTCCCGCAAGGTGTTGGCCGAGCAGATCGTCATCAGCCCTGGATGTGGCCTGGCCGGGGCAGACGCGGACTGGGCGCAGACCGCACTCGAGTTGTGCGGCAAGGCCGCTGCCGGTC
>NZ_JAWRXD010000648.1:0-272 GCF_046535215.1 Priestia sp. SIMBA_032
CGGCCGAAAACCTGCTGGATGCCCTTCGCCACGGTCAGCTGCATGTCGACGCGGAACTGATCAGCGAACTGCTGCGGGTGGTGGACGTGCTGCGCGTGCTCATCGATTGCGCCTCCCGGCGCGAGGATCCCCCGTCGCCGCACCGCGAGAAGGATGACCTCATCGCTGCCATGGCGCGTCGACTGACCGCCATCGGGAAATCGGCACCCGATGCCCCATCGGGCGCGGCAGCCGACGACGTGGCGGCAGAAAGCGATACATCCGCATCATCT
>NZ_JAWRXD010000649.1:0-272 GCF_046535215.1 Priestia sp. SIMBA_032
CTGCCTGACCGTCCCCGGCTCCCTGCCGTTGCCGCTCTACCTGGCGTCGCTGGTGCTGGTCGTCTGCCTCGGGTTCGCCCAGTGGCAGCTCGCCGCCCTGCTCCGGCTGACGCTCTGGATGTGGGTGATCGTGGTCTCGGGCGTCGCGCTCATCCTGATCCACCTGCTGCCCGGGCAGGCCCTCGGCCCCTCCGCGATCAGCGCGGTCGGAGTGATCGGCGCAGCATCGGTCGCCTGCGTCGCCGTGCTCGCGGTCACGTCGCGCTCCCGGG
>NZ_JAWRXD010000650.1:0-272 GCF_046535215.1 Priestia sp. SIMBA_032
CAATTTGAAGTGAGGGCTTATCTTCCTGGATCGAATGAAGAAGTAAACTTATTCAGCGCTCCTCTAAAAAGAAATTATCTGAGAGATGCAGAGAATTTAATAGTCAGTAAGTATTCTAGATACTCAGAAAAAGAATTGGTTATTTTTGGAATCGTCACTCAAAGTTCAGAGACAGAAGCGGTTTTACCTATATCAAATTCATCTAATCCTAAAAACATGAAACAGGCTATTTCTAATCTTGCATTAGGAATATTGGATATAGAGAAAGAGTT
>NZ_JAWRXD010000651.1:0-272 GCF_046535215.1 Priestia sp. SIMBA_032
CGGATCTCTCGCGGTGCCCGCCACGATGCTCGCTGCTGCAGCAGCGGTCGCGCTGGCGCTCACGGGATGCACGGGCGCTCCGGCGCCGACGGCCTCGGCCACGGTCGTCGCCTCTCCGACTCCTGCTCCCACGAGCACGACGCCGGCGGCGATCGCGCTCGTGCCCGGCGGCACGGCCACGCAGAATCTGCCGTACTTCGACCAGGTGAACCACGCGACCCTCGCGAAGAACCCGAATGCGCAGGGGCGCGACTTCATCGA
Organism: Priestia sp. SIMBA_032; assembly: GCF_046535215.1. Taxonomy (NCBI): domain Bacteria; kingdom Bacillati; phylum Bacillota; class Bacilli; order Caryophanales; family Bacillaceae; genus Priestia; species Priestia sp. SIMBA_032. The sequence continues at coordinate 262 of NZ_JAWRXD010000651.1, forward strand.
CGGGCTCGTCG
>NZ_JAWRXD010000652.1:0-272 GCF_046535215.1 Priestia sp. SIMBA_032
GCGTCCAGTCGAACGCGCAGGCTTCCCGGATAGCCCCACCGGACTCGGGCCAACTTAATATATGGAGCACGCACTCGCGCACGTCGTCCACTGTTACGTGCGGCTGCGACGCGAGTGCACTGGTAATATTTGGCTGACCCGAAAACTCGGTATGCCCTGCCATATGCCGACATTCCAAAAGAGCGACATCGCACGAACACAGCTTGAGACGGCTGTAGACATCTTCTTTAAGGGATTCAGTCATCACTCAGTCATCACACTCGCCGGTGCGG
>NZ_JAWRXD010000653.1:0-272 GCF_046535215.1 Priestia sp. SIMBA_032
GATGGAAGAACAGGAACTTTCGCCCTGCACGTTCACATTCCGCTCGGCAGCGCTTCTCCAGATCCTTATCGCCTTTCGGGTCAATGATGAAGACGGTTTTTTTCTGGTAGATCAACTGGGTAACGATCAATTCGTACAGTCGAGTCTTACCCGCGCGGGTGGTACCCGCTATTAGCGTGTGACCTTCCAGCGCGTCAAACGGGATGCCGATCGCGTAATCGTCGGGCTCGATGCCGTGAATCCAGGGGACCCCTACAGCAGTGTCCTTAACG
>NZ_JAWRXD010000654.1:0-272 GCF_046535215.1 Priestia sp. SIMBA_032
GTCACCGCGCTCGGCGACGCTGTGCGCGCGGCCTCCCCTGTTCCGGCTTGGCCACCGATTGCGACTGAAGCGATCGCGGCGGCGTTCCGGCAGTTGGCCCAACATCAGCCCCTGAACCAGGTGAACCGCAGCGTCCACGCGGCCGCCCTCGCCGCCTCCGATGGGACCATTCTGGTGGCGCGAGAGGATGTTGGACGCCACAATGCCCTCGACAAGCTGATCGGCAGCAGAGCGCGCGCAGGTACCCTTCCGTTGAACGGGTTCGTGGTCCT
>NZ_JAWRXD010000655.1:0-272 GCF_046535215.1 Priestia sp. SIMBA_032
ATGCGCGCCGGCGAGGCGCGCTCGGCGGCAGCGCGCAACCAGCTCGCGCCGATCAGGGCGATCCTGCAGCTGGCCCTCGGCAACCCCGACGCCGCCGCCGCGATCGTGGAGCGCGACACCGCTGTCGGTCCCGACCGTCACATCGCCCGGGCCCGCGTGCATCTCTCGCTCGGCAGGAACGGCTCCGCCCTCACCGAGTTGAAGGCCGCCACGGGGAAGCCCCTCACCGCCCGGACCGCTGCCGAAGCTGCCTCCCTCGAAGCGGCGGTGCT
>NZ_JAWRXD010000656.1:0-272 GCF_046535215.1 Priestia sp. SIMBA_032
TCAAGGCAGAGGCCTCGGTCTCACTGAAGCGGCTCTACGCCACCTTCCCGTCGAAGGACGACGTGGTACTCGCGGTGCTCGACCATCGCCGAAAGACGTGGGAGGCCGCGGTTGCCCGGGCGACCGAGCCGGCTCCCACGCCCCGCGACAAGATCCTGGCGATCTACGACTTCCTGTTCGAGTGGTTCCGCCAGGACGACTACCGGGGTTGTGGCTTCATCAACGCTTTCGGTGAGCTCGGGGCGACGTTCCCGGACGTCGCCGCCGCGGTC
>NZ_JAWRXD010000657.1:0-272 GCF_046535215.1 Priestia sp. SIMBA_032
CCGTTTATATGTTGTAATGATTATTTTAAGTTTAGTAGGATGGCCAGGACTTGCCCGTCTTGTGAGGGGACAAATTTTAACATTGCGGGAGCAAGCCTTTATGCAAGCGGCAGATGTATTAGGATTAAAAGATTCTCGGAAAATCATTCATCATCTAATTCCTAACGTCTTTCCGTTACTTATTGTTGTAGCAACTCTAGGTGTGGCTGGATCTATTTTAAGTGAGTCCGCACTAAGTTACTTAGGTCTCGGCGTCGTCCCACCTACGCCAT
>NZ_JAWRXD010000658.1:0-272 GCF_046535215.1 Priestia sp. SIMBA_032
GCCAAGCGGCAGAATTATTAGCTTCAGGACGCGTTGATTTTACAATTAATGATAAGTTATCAGTATTAAATTATTTAGAAACGAAAAAAGATGCAAAAATTAAAATTGTAGATACAGAAAAAGAAGCTTCACAAAGTGGATTCTTATTCCGTAAAGGTAGCGATAAGCTTGTACAAGAAGTAGATAAAGCGTTAGAAGATATGAAAAAAGACGGTACGTATGACAAAATAACGAAAAAATGGTTCGGTGAAAATGTATCTAAGTAGTGCATT
>NZ_JAWRXD010000659.1:0-272 GCF_046535215.1 Priestia sp. SIMBA_032
TGACTCCATGCCCACGGCGTCGATACACTTCTCTGGTCCTTTGCCGCGTGTCAGTTCCTTGAGTCGCTCCAGCACGCTTTCCTGGTCGAAATTGATAGTGATCGCGCCACCGGCCTGCGCCATGGCAAGCCGTTCCGGCACACGGTCAATCACGACGACCTGCCTGGCGCCGAGCAGCACGGCGCTGCGTATGGCCATCTGCCCGACAGGGCCCGCCCCCCAGATCGCGACCGTATCCTCGGGCTGGATGTCGCAGTTCACGGCCGCCTGCC
>NZ_JAWRXD010000660.1:0-272 GCF_046535215.1 Priestia sp. SIMBA_032
GCGACACGGCGGCGTCGACGGGGGCGGCGCGCACGTACTTCGAGCTGTGCGACAGCTCCAGCGGCGACAGCGGGAGGGCGAGGTAGTCGGCGGACACGCTGAATGCTCCAGCGGGCTGGTCGGGCGAGGCGGCACGGGGGCTCACGGTATGGCGCCCGACGGTGAAGTCGACGGCGTGCGCCACGGTGATCCGCGCGACGCCGAGCGGAGTGGAGGCGAACTCCCACGTCGGCAGCATGCCCAGCACCGCTCCCGTCTGTCGCACACGGAAG
>NZ_JAWRXD010000661.1:0-272 GCF_046535215.1 Priestia sp. SIMBA_032
GCCTCGCATGCATCTGGCACGGCCTCAGTCGCAAGCAGACGGCCGAACTGCTCGGGGTGAGCTACTCGGCAGCCCGAGCCATTTGGAACGGCCGACATGAGGTCACAGCCGCACAACTCTGGAAAGCATCTACCGCCTTCAACATCCCTTTCGCACGGTTCTACGACGAACACGACAGGGCCTCTGGGTGGATCTACGAAATGGAGACAGACAATGGCTGAGAGCGTCTATCGCCGCTGCGGCTGCCGAGACGATCAGGGGAAACAGTTGGG
>NZ_JAWRXD010000662.1:0-272 GCF_046535215.1 Priestia sp. SIMBA_032
CCTGCTCTCGCCGCACTCCCGGTTCGTCTCTTCGGCCCGTTCGGTCTTGCAGGGACGGTACTGCTCATCACCTTGGTGATGACGGTCGTGTTCACCCAGATCCTCCGTCGTCGTTTCGGCAACGGGGTCGCCGTCACCGTGATGATCCTCGTCAACGCGAGCTATCAGCTCATGATGTTCAACGGGGGCATGCTCACCGAGTCGCTCTCGGCTTTGTGGACAGCGCTCACCCTCGTCGCCACGTGGGCGTGGTTCCGCAAGCGGAGCTCATG
>NZ_JAWRXD010000663.1:0-272 GCF_046535215.1 Priestia sp. SIMBA_032
GTATAAGTTGCGCCCAATTCTTTTGCAAATGCCAGTTTTTCTTCTGTTACATCGCAGGCAATTATTGCTGCTCCGGAGGTCTCTCTCAAAATTTGTATAGCAACGTGCCCAAGTCCTCCTACTCCAATCACCACTACATATTCATCTGGCATCAGTTTAGGAAGTGATCTTTTTATTGCTGAATAAGGTGTTAACGCTGCATCTGTTAGAGGTGCCGCAATCACAGGGTCTAAATCAAAAATCGGAACCAATAATCTTGAAGACGGAACCAG
>NZ_JAWRXD010000664.1:0-272 GCF_046535215.1 Priestia sp. SIMBA_032
GCAGCGGGTCGTCGCCGAACTGCGGCAGCACGGGATGGCAGGCGACGAAGACGAGACGGAGGAGGTCGTCTCCGATGGGCTCCTGGGCCGCCCGCGCCGGGTCGTCGTCGCCGAGCTCCTGCTCCAGGTGGTGGGCGATGGCCGCGTACCGGTCGTCCAGGCGTTCCCGGCGACGCCAGCCGTCGACCGCGCGACGCTTCGCCACGGTGGTCAGCCACGCGCCGGGGTTGCGGGGGATGCCGGACTCCGGCCACTGCTCGAGCGCGGCGACG
>NZ_JAWRXD010000665.1:0-272 GCF_046535215.1 Priestia sp. SIMBA_032
GCGGTCGGCGCCACCATCATCGGCGGCAAAGTGACTGCAGTGCAATGTAATACATCCGACGGCCCGGCCCAGATCGAGGTCGACAAAGTGATCGTCGCCGACGGTGTCCGCTCCGCGCTGGGCACGTCACTGGGTCGGAGCTGGCATCGGAACACCGCCTACGGCGTGGCGGCGCGGGCTTATGTGGAGTCCGGACGTTGTGACGACACCTGGATGGGCTCACACCTGGAATTACGTGATGGCGCCGGTGAGTTGTTGCCCGGTTACGGCTG
>NZ_JAWRXD010000666.1:0-272 GCF_046535215.1 Priestia sp. SIMBA_032
CATGCTCTCCGGCGGCAGCGGAGCTGTGCTGGAAATTCCCCACCGCACGGTCGATGTGTCAGTCTCCCCCAGTGCCGGATGCTCCAGCATGGCCGCATACATTGCCGGAATGCCGGCGAAGATGCTGACCCGGTCACGGTCCATGATCTGCAGCGCGGTGCCGGGTTCAAACCGGGGCAGCATGCTGATGGACGCGCCTGCAAGCACCGCCGCATTCAGGACCAGAGTTTGCCCGATTCCAGAGAAGAGCGGCAGCCCGCCAAAGATCGCAT
>NZ_JAWRXD010000667.1:0-272 GCF_046535215.1 Priestia sp. SIMBA_032
CTTTATCATTACCAATTACACGGTGATATTGTGCTTTTACTTCTTTGGCTGCCCAATATAATTTCTTAATTTTTTCTTCTGTTACTTTATCTCCCGTCTTGAAGACAATTGATCCGTCATCAAATGTATATGTTTTAGGTAAGTATTGTCGTTTCCCTTCTTCACGTATTTTCTGTAGATCTACTGCATTTCCACTATAATCTTTTCCACCATAGTTTGTTTTAATTTGTTCTACTGCTACAAAATAAGGTCCACTTAGACGAGGATACAAG
>NZ_JAWRXD010000106.1:0-506 GCF_046535215.1 Priestia sp. SIMBA_032
CCTATCCACAGCTCTAAACTGGTTAACAAACGCTATGATGTCTTTATCACGCTGAGATAGTCGAAAGCTCATCGCTGCTCCTCCTTCTCTAATAACCCGAAGATAGACTGTGATACCACTTCTAGTTTTGGTTCAGGATCTTTCACGAGCCTTTTATAAGGTGAAAGTATTTCCTTACAAGCTCCTTCATCTAAGAAGAAGGCTTGAAACTCTTTCACTTCATCAATTTTAATTTTCATACGCCCCCTGGCTGCGGCATCAATTTCTTCTGCACCGATGACCCCGGCTACTTTTGCATTTATCGCATCGGCCTGCCTTCCAGAGATCCGAACCCGTAAGTTTGCTTTGAGTGCTGAATTCAACAAATCGGCATCTGGACGCTGCATCGCAATAATCGTGTGCACACCTAGCGCACGACCTTGACTTGCGAACTGTTGAATCATCTCTACGAGATCCGTTTCTCGCTTGATTATACTCATCTCATCTACAACCACGACAATTCGAGG
>NZ_JAWRXD010000668.1:0-271 GCF_046535215.1 Priestia sp. SIMBA_032
GCCGCACCCGCGTCGACCAGGGCACCGTCAAGGTCGCCGGCTTCGTCCTCCCCACCCGCGGTTCCGCGGTCCGCTCGCGCACCTCCGTCGTTCGGATGGATGCCGCCGAGACGCCGGTCGACGACCTCCGGCACGCGCTCGCCAGCCGGCCGCAGCTGCTCGCGCTCGACGCCGTGGACAGCATGACCGACCCGGTCGAGCGCCGCCGTATCCGCGCCGAGCTGACCGCCGCGCTCAGCCGCGCCCGCGTCGAGGAGCGGCCGTTCGCCCT
>NZ_JAWRXD010000669.1:0-271 GCF_046535215.1 Priestia sp. SIMBA_032
GTCAGCCGCAGCCGCGCCCCGGGCTCGGCGCCGACCAGCTGCAGCGGGACCGGCCACAGCACCGCGCTGTACCGGACGAGCGGCGGCGTCACGAACCGTGCGCCGCCTCCGTCGGTCGCGGTGCACCCGACCAGCGCCGGGAGGGCGAGGACGGCCGCGCAGACCGCCGCCACAGCGACGGCGAGGCGCGAACGGAGACGCCGTCGAGGCATCCCTCGCCTGCCGCCGTCGCCGCTCCGTCGCCGCATGGCCGTCTCCTGTCAGCCGCCGG
>NZ_JAWRXD010000670.1:0-271 GCF_046535215.1 Priestia sp. SIMBA_032
AACTGCGAACAGAGTCAAATGTAGAAGTCGAAATAAACGTTCCTAAAAAGACAATAAAACAAATGATTATATAAGGAATACATAAAATTTTTGATAATACCTTTAATGGCCTAGGAACTTCGTATACCGATTTATTAATCTCTACGCCAATAACTTTTGATTCTCCAAAACTTTGAATCGCTTTATAAATCGCTTCTTTTTCATTCATCCCTTGCTCCATATATTCTTCTTTCAAGCTGTTCAAGTGATCATACATTTCTAGAAATAACTC
>NZ_JAWRXD010000032.1:0-34284 GCF_046535215.1 Priestia sp. SIMBA_032
GGGTAAGACTACTCTTCCCAGGTTGTCTAGTTTCCTAACGATGCCAGTAGCTTTCAATTTAAAACCTCCATAAAATATTACTTATATACCCATTAAGTGTACAATATGCCTTTTATTGTTTTCATTAGTAATATATTACATTTTGGGCGAGGGAGGATATTTCAATATGATAAGGTTGGAAATAAAGGTTGCATGGAGGAATTATAATGAAATTATTAAATCACTCAGTTTTTTCATTTTAACCTGATGTATTAATTAGAAATATAACGTATTCAGGTTATCTATAACCTATATAAAAGTAATTTGAATATATAAGTAAATAGTTTTTTATATAAATCATTAGTTTAACCATTTACTTTACCTGACGACAAATAGACTCTTTTTCTATATGTTTTTAGAAGCATTTTTGTCATTTTATTTTTAATATCAAATAATGCTTCAAAATCCCGTTGTTTTATGACTATTCAGGAAGGCGTACTTTTTATGGGCAAATAGAAAACCAATATGCAATAGGATTGGGCTTTTCTGCGGATTTATGTTAATCGACTTTCTCCTTCATGGATTTCTATCAAGGCTTTTGCGTTCATACTAAGATAACGATCTTTATTATAGGTAAATACTAGGGTACGAGTAGGATTGGAGTCCAATTTAATATACTTCAAGGAAGCTTGCTGAAGATTTTTATGAATGACCATCTCAGGAACGACTGTTACTCCAAGACCATTTGCCACAAGAGATTGAGCTGTTTCGATATTACTTGTTTCATAAGGAACCTGGGGTTCAAACTTACCTCTTGCACATAATTCTAAAACTGTACGACGAAAACCATATCCTTTTTTTAATAAAATAAATGGGCAATTTGCAAAATCTTCAATGGATAAGATTGTTTGTTCTTTTAATTTTGATGAAGCTATCAAATTTTCAACTTTTTTTGGGGTCCAATTTTTCTGTTCTTGTGGTAAGGCCAGATAAAGTGGTTCAGTAAGTATTATTTTTGTTTCTAAGCGAGAATCTTCAATAGGGAGTGACAGAATAGAAATATCAACTAAACCTTTAGCAGTTAAGTCTATTAATTTTTCTGTTGCTTCTTCAATGAGCTGAATATGTACATTTGGATACTGTTTCTCATAGTTTTTAAGAAGTGAAGGTAAAATATGTCCTCCTGTAATGGCTGTTGAACCAATCTTTAAATCACCTCTCATCCCTTCTTTGCGTTCCTGTATCTCCCTTTTTAGATCATCACGCATTTGTAGTATTTTCTCAGCTTGTTTTACAAAACATAAGCCATCTGAAGTTGATTCTACTGTACCGGGTTTTCGATGAAACAAACGGATACCGAGCTCATTTTCTAACTTTGCAATTTGCTTACTTAAAGATGGCTGTGCAATATGGAGATTAGAAGCAGCTTTTGTAAAACTTTTAGTTTTATATATTTCTAGGGCGTATTCAAATAGTCTCATATCCATAGTATTCCTCCATAGCCTCTGGCTATTAACTTAATAGATTATATATCTTAGTTGAATATATGTTTATATATTATGATAAAAATAACAATAGTTCAAAATTAAAGGAGTGATATTCCGTGAGTTCGTTGAATGTTTGGAATGCAGATTTATATGATGATAAATTAAGCTTTGTATCTAATTTTGGAAAAGGAGTGATTGAGTTACTTCATCCACAAAAAGGAGAAAGAATTCTTGATTTGGGTTGTGGAACAGGCGATCTTACCTATGAAATTTCCAAGTCAGGCGCGAATGTTACTGGAAGTGATTTCTCAGAAGAAATGATTGAAAAAGCTCGTAGAAAATATCCTGAAATCCCATTTGTTATCGAAAATGGCGAAGATTTTCAAACAGATGAAAAGTACGATGCTATTTTTTCTAACGCAGCTCTTCATTGGATGAAACAGGCTGATAAAGTTGTGGAATCAGTTCAACTAGCGTTAAATCCAGGAGGACGCTTTGTAGCTGAATTCGGAGGGGAAGGAAATGTACAGACTGTCATCAGAGGAATAATAGAGACTCTATCTCAAGATTATGGAATGGATGTAGTAGAAAGAAATCCTTGGTATTTTCCAAGCATAGGACAATATAGCACATTGCTTGAACAGCATGGATTTCGAGTATCCTATGCACATCATTTCGATCGACCTACATCGTTAGCAGACGGAGAAAATGGATTAAATCACTGGTTAGATAGCTTTGCAGATGATTTCTTTTCTGAGTTTTCTAAGGAAGAAAAAATGAAAATTTACGAAAAAATAAAAAATAAAATAAAAACCAATCTATATAAAGATGATACATGGATAGCAGATTATAAACGAATTCGAATTGTCGCTATTAAGAAAAAGTAGAGATTTATTAATAAGGAGGTCTACCGTATGGAAGGGAATATTGCTCGTAATCGAGCTCAATTATCGGGGAAGTTAACAAACGTATTGGATTCCCGGTCATTAACATACTCTCATAAAAGGCTTGCAAGTATACTTAGGAAAGGAATGACGGTTCTTGATATTGGCTGTGGAACAGGGGCAATTACACGTGGAATTGCAGAAGCAGTAGGACCAAGTGGGCGTGTTATAGGAATTGATAGCAATCCAATTCTAATCGAGAAAGCCCGTCAAACCCACGGTGAAACCCCAGGATTAACCTTTGAAACAGGTGACATCTATAATCTTACCTATAAAGGACAATTTGATATTATTACCTCTGCCCGTGTTTTAATATGGCTGTCTGATCCTTTGAAAGCATTGCAAATGATGAAAGATGCGACCAAAATTGGTGGGCGTATTTTTGTCGCAGATTATAATCATAAGAAGATATCATGGGAACCACAGCCTCCTCCAAGTATGATTTCCTTTTACTCTGCATATTTGAAATGGCGTTCTGATGCAGGTATGAATAATGCAATTGCTGATGATCTTGCTCATATGTTTCGAGAAATTGGTATTCAAGATATCATTGTTACCTCTCAACACGAGGTATCCAACCGTACAGATTTTAATTTCGAAACAAAAATTGGTATATGGGCAGATACTGCTTCAAGTAGAGGAATTCAAATGGAAAGGGATGGTTATATTACCGAAATAGAATATATGACGGCGGAAAAGGAATATCGCGAATGGGTGACTAAAGAGGCCCAATCTTTAACGATGTACATGTTAGCTGTAGAGGGTATAAGGACTTTATAAATACATTCCATGTAAAAACTCCAATTTATATTAATAAATTGGAGTTTTTAACTACCTAGAACCTACATTATGGTACGACAAGAAGTCGCTTTTCTTACAGTGTAGCTAACGCTACTCATCTAGACGCAAAGATGATCTCCATCCGAAACGGCATTCTTGGTAACGAGTCTGTCGGTTGCATGAGGAAATGCGGAAACAGAGGACAAATGCATGGTCCAGAATACTGCTAGGAGAAGATAGGCATGGTAAACGAAAGTGAAGGTTTGTAAGCTTCGTCAGGGTTAGCTTAAGATAATGTATAAGTTTAGCTTAGGTTTTGGTAAGAGGAAAAGTAGAATCATAATGCTACTCTGATGCGTCCCGCATCTTACCCGGAGTAAAGAACCTGCCTACCCCCCTATCGCATCTGTAGAAAGTGGAACTTGGTAAGCCCTATGTCATCTGCGCAAGCAGTAGGATGACTGCAAAGTTAAACGATGTGGCAGAGGGTATGGGATATGAGAAAAAGCAAAAGCCGTTATCTCGAAAGAGAACAGGAAAACAGGAACACTGTATAACTGGACGGATACTGTCGTCTTTATGGACAATGACAGGCTCGAAAGAGCGCCCACTTCTCATTGGTCTTCAACACGAAAATAAATTTGTGGCTATCTTCTAACGAAAAGGAGCGTGCTGTTATGAATACCTCTCTACGAGCGTCGGCGCACGTCTCGCATAAAGATTGGTACTCTATTGATTGGAGTATTATACAAAAATATGTAATGAAGTTACGACAAAGAATTTATCGTGCCGAACAACAAAAACAACGAAGGAAAGTAAGGAAACTTCAACGTTTACTCCTCCGGAGTAAAGCAAATCTACTGCTTTCTATTCGCAGAGTAACACAACAAAATAATGGTAAGCGAACACCTGGTGTAGACGGCTATGTGGCCTCAAAACCAAGCGAACGTATTAAACTTTATCAACAACTAATAAAATGTAATGTCTTTCGACATCGTCCAAAGCCAGCAAAACGAACGTTCATCCCGAAGAAAAATGGAAAACTGAGACCTCTCGGTATCCCCACGATACGAGATCGAGTGTATCAAAACGTAGTAAAAAACGCACTCGAACCACAATGGAAGGTCAAGTTTGAACCAACTTCTTACGGTTTTCGTCCTAAACGAAGCACACATGATGCTATAAGTAATCTTTTTAATAAGCTTAACACGAATAGTAAGAAAAAGTGGGTATTTGAGGGAGATTTTTTAGGGTGCTTTGACCATCTTAATCATAATTGGATAGTAGAACAAACATCTATGTTTCCAGGAAACACTCTCATCAAAAGATGGCTTAAAATGGGATACATAGAGCATGATATGCTTCGTACGACAACAGAAGGAATCCCTCAAGGGGGTATCGTGTCTCCCCTTCTAGCTAATATCGCCTTATGTGGTATGGAAGAAGAAATTGGTATTGTCTATAAAAAGACATACAAACCAAACGGAGGATACGCAATCGACCCAAAATGTAAGATAGGACGTGTTCTCTATGCAGATGACTTTGTCATCGTAACGGAGACGAAGGATAAAGCTGAAAGCATGTATGAGAAACTCATTCCTTACTTACAAAAGCGAGGAATTACTTTTAGTCAAGAGAAAACTAGAGTTACACATATTGAAGACGGGTTTGATTTTCTTGGCTTCTCGCTGCGTCAATACAAAACAGGACAAGGAAAGAAGTTATTTATCAAACCTAGCAGAGACAGCATTAAAAAAGCAAAAAATAAGATAAAAGATACGTTCGCAGTAATGAGAGGACGACCAATAAAAGAACTAATACGTGTTTTAAATCCAATTATTCGTGGTTACGGACAGTATTGGAAACATGTCGTTTCAAAAAAGACGTTTGGATATATGGATAATTACTTATTCCTCAAAATAACAAAACACCTTAAACGACTACATCCAAAGAAGTCGTGGAAGTGGATTACCAAACGTTATTTTAAGAAGCCTAACCATGGAGGGAATGATAAATGGACTCTCACATGTCCACTTACTAACATTCAATTGTTAAAGATGTCCTGGATTAAGATAGAACGGCATGTCATGGTAGCCTATAAAAACAGCCCAGATGATCCGAGTCTAAAAGAGTATTGGGGAAAACGAGACCGTAAGGTCTTTAATAATGAGAATACATTAGATAGGATGAAACTCGCAAGAAAACAAGGATATCGTTGTGCATTGTGTAAGCAGACTTTACAAAATGGAGAGAAAGTTACAGTGCGAAACCTAGAGGTTTCTACAGGTAAATTTGTTAAATTAGTACATGTACCATGTATTAAATAAATAATTTGTTCGGATAAAAAGAAGGCTTGAGCCGTATGACGGGAAATCTGTCACGTGCGGTTCTTAGGGGGGCGGGCGCTCGTGAGAGTGCATGCCTACCCGACTTAACTACCTTTGTATGGAGTATACAATATAGGATTTTTGTTTTTGTAAGCAGAAATAGTACTAAATAGGCTATATAAAAACAAAGGGAGTAGATCCTATGAATATTTCAATTTTAAATACTATAGAGAATGTTGATTGGTCACGAATGAAAGAAATTTATCATTCTGTAGGGTGGAAAAAGCATAATGAGGAAAAAATTAAAAAGATCTTCACTTTAAGCAATGTAGTAACTATCGCTTATGATAAAGATAAGATTGTAGGGTTTGGAAGGGCCATGTCAGATGGAGTATTTAATGCCGCCATATATGATGTTGTGATCGAAGACACCTATCAACATAAAGGCATTGGGCAACAAATTATAGGTGACCTACTTGCTCAACTTAAGGAGATTTCTTGTGTTCATCTTGTTGCTACGACAGGTAATGAGGAATTTTATCGTAAAGTAGGATTCAGTAAGATAAAAACTGGTATGGCTCGATACTTAAATCCTGCTTTAACTGAAGAATACTTGGAATAATTGATTTCCGATAATGATGATTATGGTAACTAAATTACAGATAATTCTCTTTATATAAATTAAAAACATGTAGAATGTAAATAATGACATTTTATTTTTTAATAGGGGATGGAAATTTATTATGCAAATTATTAATGTTAGAGAACATGTAGAGTATCAAGATAAAGCAATAAAATATATCCAGAACAAATGGGCAAATGAAAATACTTTAAAACTTTATGAAGACTGTATTAGACATAGCTTAAAAACAGATAATAGCCTTCCAATTTGGTATCTGTTAGAGAATAAAGGAGAAATCATCGGCTGTGCAGGACTTATTAGTAACGATTTCATTAGTCGTATGGATTTATGGCCATGGGTATGTGCTCTTTATATTGAAGAAAGCTATCGAGGTATGTCATTAGGAGAAAAGCTTCTTTTAAAAATTAAAGAAGATACTAAAAATGCTGGGTTTAATAAGCTTTATTTATGTACCAACCATATTGGATATTACGAAAAGTACGATTTCTCATATATAGGAGATGGTTATCATCCTTGGGGGAGTAGCTCAAAAATATATGAAGCTAGTTTAATCAAGCAATGATGTTCTTTAATAGTAACGATAATTGGTTTTATGTAAAGTGATTTTTAATGTCATATACAATCTAAAAACAGAAAAAAAGACTGCCCCTTTTGACTAGGACGATGCAGTCTTTTTTTAGAATTTAGATAAATCGCGTTGCGGTCACTAAAAGTATATTATTCCCTTCTCAAATGCCCATCTCTTGTATTAATCTCTTAAATGTATCATAAGCAGGTTTTGGCGAATAATCATCCCTCATAATTCCAAATTGATGAAAGAGATCTTCTTTAGAACTATCCGCATCCCGAAGTCCAAAAAGCTCATAATGTGAGATATTCAGTTCTAGGTGTAATTTATAAATCGTTCGAATAACCGTCTCAAGAACTTTCGCCTGATGCTCGTAAGATCTTTTTATATTGGAAACAGGATTCATTCCTGTAGGCCATCCATTTTCGGTAACCCGTATAGGGATTGAAGGGGGGATACCTACTGTTTTAAGATTTTTTCTTAAATTGAGAAGTGTACGTTCTACAGCATCAGGTATTTCTTTTAAATCGAGTGGTTGTTCATCGAACACGTCCACATAAAAATTATGCCCAACAAAATCAATGGAATCTATAAATATGTCCCCTCCAACCGTAGCGAGGTTTTTCCAAAAATGCGGAACTGCCGCCGGGCTTTCTGGTACCGAACCGAATCCAATCTTAATCGGTAGGTTGTGCTTTCGGGTTTCTTTTTTTGCTATAATTACTCCCTCTACAAGAGCTTGCAGTATATATGGCTTCGAACCTTCCATAAACGACAAATTGGGTTCGTTTGTAATTTGAAGAGAAGCCAGGTGAGATCCGTACCGTTTAATGACTTTTCGAATAAAATCAAGCCAATTATTAAATTCGATGTCTGAATCTTGATGGGACGTCCAATCTCCACATCCCACGGTCAAGTCTCCTATTAAGCCATTATCCAGATATTGATCCGCAAGTGTTAACATTTTTGATTCCCATTCCTTTGTATAAATGAGATAGTTTCTTGGAAATAGCTTTTTGGAATCACCTTTAAGGTCCTGGATTGCCATTTGAATTTTTTGATAGTTATCCTTTGGGCCCACAGCCAGACCAAAAGGAGTTCCTGCTACGCTTAATGGATAAATCCCAAAGGTTAATTGAGATGGAATCATATTATTCACCTCTCCTTTTTCATACTTTTAATAAGCCGAAAAAAATTATTCAGCCAATAATATATAATTAGAATTGCACTATTTATCTGCAACTTACATACGTTTTGTCTTTTCAACTTATTAGGTTAACATTACTGTTACTATCATTATTAAAGATATAATGTCACCAGTAATTAGACATTATATCTCTTAAGGATTAAGCTCTTCTTCAATCCTCCATCTTTTTTAATAATGTGTTAACTTTATGAAGAGAGAAGGCTAAATCTATTTTCTCTTCATCACTTAATTTAGTTAAATTTTTGGTGAATTTTTGATAAATATCAGTCCATTTTTTATTCTCAATTTCTTTACCTTTTGGAGTTAACGAAACCAAAACTGCACGTTTATCCTTGGTATCGGGAATTTTAACTAAATAACCCGTAGTTTCTAAATCTCTAATGATATTTGTGAGTTGCTGTTTAGCTATATTTAAACCAATACTAATATCTTTGATATTTAATGGTCTTTGTTTCATGTACATAAACTCGATTACATGATTCTGCATATGCGTTAACTCCACCGAATCTTTATTTAACTCACTAAAACTACTAAATACATTTGGTATCAAAGTAATGTATTCTTTAGCAATTTTTTCATTCATTATTATCACCACCCTAGCGATAGTAAGTATTTTATTACTAAAATAAATAAAAATCAATGTTATATTTATATTTAAGTAAAATATAATTTACTATTTTGATGTATCTCAAAGGAAATCCTTTAGTTGCTTTCATTATTTTTCTTGTGACAATTTTAATTATGGTAACTAGCGATGTATATGATATTCATGTTATCAAATAGGTTCATATGGTAAAATATTCTATATGAATTAAAAAGCCAAATACAAGGAGGAGAGAAACATTCGTAAAAATATTAGAGTTGTGATTGGTTTAATCAGTAATATTATCTTGTTTGTTTTTGGAATCAGAGGTTTATTAATAAATGGACCAATACCATTTGTTTCTTACCTCTTTACGATAGGTGGACTTATTGGGATTATTGCTCTCCTTCTTGAATTAAAAAAGAGAAATACTGCCGAGTCTAGTAATTCTGAACAAATATAGATTTCTGCGCTTAGAGTTAGTATTCTAAGCTTTTTTTGTTATTGATTTTCTATAAAAAACATTATGTTAATTAAAAATTTATATTGTATACAGCTTGAAAAACAGAAAAAACCTACCTTAGAGTTAGGGAGAAGGTAGGTTTTTCTGTTAAAAGAATAGGGATTTTAAAGTTGCTGATGCCTCACAGCGTCTTGGGTAGTTTGCTCAAGGTAGTAAAAGATATGTACATACATAAAGAATTTAGTGTATTTAAAATTTTATTTGAATTCATGTTTCGAAATATACAAGAAAGGGAAAAATAATTTAATTTTATTCCAGATGAATTTTAAATAAGAAAAATGATTTATATGTTGACTAAACTATGATAATGAATCAGGAGGGTAACTATGGAAATTAATAAAGAAGTTTTATATAAATGGAAGCGATTTAAGATTATTCATATTTATGATTCTGGTTATTGTGAAATTCAAAACGTCGATAACCCTTTTAAGGTTGAACTAGCTTTATTAACTGATATCCTCACAACACTAACAGGTACGAAGAGTCTTAGGTATAAAGAGATTTTATAAAAATTAATAGTATTATTAAACCTGAATTATTCAATCAATACGTCCATTATTTTCATACTTCGAGGAAAAATCTTTTGATAATTAATCATGAGGTTTTTCTTTCTGATTCTTGTAACTATATATCCTAGGAATAACTATGATTCATGTCGTTTAAAAGAGATTATCTTCTTCTCATGTTCTAAAGGTAAAGGGGGGAGAGCATTTTTTGTAACTGATTGTTTAAAACCTAAATTCCTATGCTCCCTTTCTTCAAGTAAATCTTTAATCTGTTTACATAAATGAATTCCCATATTCAGCAATTCGATTTCTTTTGACATCCAATTTGCTCCCTCTTGGATAATTTTATAAAAGATTTTACGTAAAAAAAGTGTTTGAAATGGTACCATAGTTAGCTTTGTGAAAGGATTTCATTAAAGGAGCAACGTGTATAAGCAGAAATAAAATCAAACGAATGTTCAAATTTATAAACTTCTATCACTTTATTAAAATCAAAACAAGACATCTTGTCTATGCATGTAATAGAAAAGCTCTTTGAAATAATCCTAGAACTTTTCTATCCATTGTAGATACACAAGGTTATTTAACAGCTTGTTTTAATTCTTTTCCAGCTTTAAAAGCAGCCACTTTTGAAGCCGGAATCTGCATTGCTTCCCCTGTTTTTGGGTTTCGACCTGTTCGTTCTGCACGCTCTCGTACTTCAAATGTACCAAAGCCAATTAGTTGGATTTTTTCTCCCTTGGCAAGTTCGGAGACAATTGTTTCAAATACTACATTCACAGCCTTTGTAGCGTCTTTCTGTGTTAAATTTGCTTTTGTTGCCACGGTACTGATTAGTTCCATTTTATTCATAGTCAAACACCTCATTTCATTTGTCTAAGCAAGTATACTAGGGGCATAACCTATCTTTTACGAACTTGTTCTTTTATAAAATTAGATAAAAGTAGGCAAATACCCTTTTTTAGTTAATTAATATACAACATATAACAAGTTCCTTAGTACAGTTAATTTTTCTATAGTTGTAATAAACGCATATCCGACAGGAACTTAAAATAAAAAAACAACATTTAACCAGAGCCTTTTTGCCTCCTAGAAAATGGTTTATGTTAGATAAAAAATAAATTATTTCATAAAGACCCATAGTTTAACTATTTACACTTAGTGACGACAAATGGCGCCCGATTGTGGAGGATCTTTATAAATAAAAGGATTCTTTATATGACCCATTTCTCCTAGCAAGCTAATTAACATGGTAATTATTGTAGGTTTTTGGTTTCATTTTCCTTATAGTATATTGTGGGAAAATTTTTTTTGTAGTATTCTATCATCGATTTGGATGCCATCGAAGTAATGAATCTAGTTTATTGCCTGCAAAGATAATTCCTCTATATGTTTCTAAGACAACATTTTATTCCAAATCAAAAAATAAGGGAGGGATAGGATGTCCAGGTTTTATAGACGTATCGTTTTATCTGTGTTTTTTTTGTTTTTTGTCACAGGAATGATTTCACCGGCACAAGCGCAGTCTGATTCAAATGGCGGAGGTTATTGGCTCCCAAACAATAAGGAGAAGATTGAACAGGCAACTAAACTTGTGAAGCAAGGCAAGTCAGTTGAAGAGATTGGGATCAAGCAAGATCAGATCCAGAAAAAAGAAGGCATCCAGACATTAGATAAATTGATGGAGGAAGACCAGCAAAGTGCAACAACATACAGAGCGAACATGGCGCCTCCGATCAAGACAGCAGCCGGATGGACACCCCCTGACTTCGACTATGACCATATCCTTACTACGGAAGAATGCCAGAGAAGTCCAGACAGCAGTTCAGAAACAGGGTATATTAAGAACCGGTATTCCTTCTGTTGGTCCCACGTCGCCACATATCAAGTCCCAACAAAATGCATTGGTGGGTTCTGTTTTTACGAAGGCGTTCAATTTCAATTCACTGAAATAGGTTATGGCTCCAACCAAAGCCGAAAAATGAGGGTCTATTATACACTTGATGATATCCTCGTTACTCATCCATCCTTGAATGGAGCCAAGTTGAAAATTGATATGGTATGTGAATCCAAGGTGAACGCAGGTGACTGTAAAGAGGATCCTGACTTTCCGCCGACGGAACGAACAATCGCCCAATGGAAAAACACAAACTTCAGCACAGAAATTTTCACATCAGAAGCACCTCCACCAACTGACGCAAACCCTGATCAGTTAGGGTACATGGAATTTTGGCCAAAACTTACCCTTACACATGCGCCAAGGAAATTCAAAAAGAGCATTGATGGTATTAAACAGACCGTTCGTTACGATTCTGCAAAATATATGTTTGCTTTCCCTGATCAATATTTCTGGCAAGGAGCCGTATTCAGTAAAGCCACACCAATCTTCAATGTTCCGGTCACAAAGCCAGAATTTTCGATGTTAGCCGAAGCTGGACAACATTGGAAGTTTGCGATGGATCATCCAGATCAGACGAAGCCTCAAATGGTTGGAAAGAAAATACCGGGAGCTGTGGGAGACAGCACACTGACACGGATGTATACGAAACGTCATCAGGATGAATATAATCGCAATAGGAACAAGACAAGAAGGACTTGTGACAGGGAATTCGGAGATGAGGATCGGACCGGCAAACAGTGTGACGAATATCCGTTTGCTTCCACCTGGGAAGGTTCGGCGACCAATGGATCGGATAATTTTTCAGTAAGAATGATTTCAAGCGAATCGAACGGTGCTGCAGGGACTTGGCTTGGTGCCTGGTACGCCTATGACAGGATTCTAGATGGGGATACTTTCAATGTGCAGGTTGAAGCCCCTGAGAAAATAGCGACGATCCGATCGGAAGGCCAGCCTCAGGACGGACAGGATAACCGATCAAGTGATAACTTCACGATCGGGAACATTCCTTCTTATGCGACCAAGTTACAATGGAAAATCGTCGATGGTCCTACTAATGCGAAATTCGATGTCATGAAAGACATCAGCTTCGGCATTGACGAAACGATCTTTAATGACCTTACAGACGGATCTGAGACAGAAATCAAAACGAGCGAAGATTTCTACGTCGCTAGACCGGAAAACACCGATGGAGAAAGCTTCACTGTCGAGGTTTATGCCATCCCATAATAATAACTTAGAGGCTGTTCTCTAAGTATGTAACACTTAAAGGCAGCCTCTTTTAAACCATTAGAGAATCAGATCCAAACCTACTGTTTCAACAGCTACCTATGGTCGATTAAAGTAAAGAGGATTAACTATTTAGTTGTAATATAGTGGTTGGTCACTATAAAACAAGATTTTAAGTTGAAAACAACAGGTAAATGATAAATAATTATTTATGTGGGAAGGTGTTCAATTATGAAGAAGTCTACAGCAGTTCTACCAGAAGAGTGGATGAGGTTAGTTAAAGACGCAATGAATTTAAATGTGAGCAAAGAAGAATTTAAACAGTTTCTAGAAGAAAAATCTCAAAATAACACTACAGCAAAAAACATTAGATAGCTTCTATATCTAATGTTTTTTTGCTGTCACTAAATTTATTTACTACCTAAGAATGCTTTTTTAACAGGCATTTTTGTGCGTTTGAATAGTAAAAGGCTTTTATATGAACAATGTATAAAAAGCTGCATATTGAAGAATATCTATCCTCTCAAGAGTCTTTGTTCTCTAAGGAATCTATGGTTAAATTTAAACCAAGAAGTGCTTGTTCTAGGTTTGCTTTTATAGTTATTTTGCTAAAATCAATTCCAAGTTGGATCATTGTTTGAGCAACTTCAGGTCGGATACCAATTAGTATCGTTTTTACCCCAAGAAGACCTAATGCCTCTACAATTTTAAAAATTTGATGGGCAACCATGGTATCTACAATCATCACGCCAGAGAGGTCGAATAGCAAGTGTGATAGCTGTAGTATATTTGCTTTCTCTAATGTTTCTTCTAATAAAAGCGTGGCTCTTTCCGGATCTACCTCTCCAACAAGAGGGAGTACAGCAATGCCTTTTGTAATTGGAACTACAGGTACTGATAATTCAAGGAAAGCACTCTTTGCTTTTTTTAATGTTTCATGATGAATATTCACATAAGTTAAACTAAAAGCAAAAACAGCTTTATCTAATAAGGGATCAATAATTGAGCTTAATTCAAATACTGTATCTATTGACATATTATTCTTTTTTATTTCTTCTTTAAGAATTTCCCATATGAATGTTCGATAATAGGTTGTATCTTCTAAGGCCTCATTAAGAGAAACCCCTAAATTTGATGCAAATTCTCCTGATTGCTTTCCCCATTTCACTATCTGATCTAACAGTGTTTTTTGATCGAGCTTTTCCATGATAGCCCGTCCAAAATAGCTGATGAAGTTTGCTCTCAATTCAATAATTTCTTCATCCGGAAGATTAACGTCTTTTACTACTTTAAGGTCAGCCATTCTATGTACGTGTACCATTTTTGCAATTTCATATTTTTTTTCTAAAATTTTCTCTCCTAGAAAGTATAGATTATCCATTGTAGTCTGTCCTCCAGGCTTAACTTCTGTAAAAAAGTTGTTTTAACTATTTTATCATTTTAAAAAAGAGTACGTAATTAAGTATGCAAGATAATTGGATGGTTTCAAAGGTAACAAAAGTCATTAATTCCGGTAACATTGATTACGTTAACTACAACTGTGTATCATATACAGCTTAAAAACAGAAAAAACAACTGGGTCCAATCAGTTGTTTTTTCTGTTTCATGAATGATAATCAATGTTTAGCTGACGTTACAGAGCGTCTTGAGTAGTTTGCTCAAAATACTATTTATTATCCAGCAAGAGTATAAATTACTTTCTACTATTTATCCGAACTAAACAATCGGTAAAAAAGATAATAGCAAAGGGAACAAGGCAAACAATGAAAATTTCACGAAAGACCATATAAGCCTTATTATTCATTTATATTGAACCCACCTTTATATCTTTGAGTAAACTTTTTAGGGTTTCTTAAGTAGTAGAATGTTCGAAAAAAGGGAAAGTATTCATATCAAATAAAACAACAGGGTTAATCATGCTGATATTCTTAGCATTTACTTCTCATGATGGTGATATAATAGGTCATTTGTCTTGGAGGACATAAATAAAGATAGCTCATTGAGCTAACTGTAGTTTATTGTTCTTTATTGGATTAAAACTGTTGAGATAGACCTTTTCTTGAGCATACTTGAAATAATACCCCAATTCATCTTGGTAGATTTTACGAGTAAAGAATCTTTCAAGTGTAGTGTTCTTAGCACTGCCAAAGAAGTAGTCTTCTGTATCAGTATAAAAGATGTCAATAGCGTAAATAGAGAAGTCATAAACATATGGAAAGCTGTACACAGCAAACTTACTAGTAATACCTTGCTCATACCTCTTGATATGCTCTGTCTTTTTCACAATCTTTCAACTCCCTTGACTTAAGAATAACAGTAATTTGGAGAGTAATTCATTGTTTTTTATATAAAATTAAAAGGAGGAACAACAAACAATGAAATTGTCCCTCCCAAGCAGAAAATGAACAAAACATGCTGCATATACAATGTTTTGTCATGAATCGACAGTATACCATGAGAACGATGTCCTATAACCTTTGATACACGTATGTATAGAAAATGAAACATCTTGTAGCACTACTGACACATTATTGATAAAAAAAGGCATCATCCCGTCATAAAACACGGAATAATGCTTTTTTATTAACTATTTTTTAACTTATAACCTTTAAATTTGTAACCATAAACGCTTGTCAAATCTACAAAGCTCTTATGGGATTAAGTAATAGCAACCGGTATGCCCATAAGAGCTTTGTCATAAAGCTTTTCAACATCTGCATTATACATTCTCAATGATCAAATAAAGTAATTTATATCTTCAATAACTTTATTTATTTCTGTTAAATCTCTAGATGTATATTTAGATTTTCTTTCATTAATTTGTTTTTCAAAGTAATCGCAAAGATTCTCTTTATTGCTAAAACATTTTGGATTAGATTTTGATGAATAGTCGGTTACGTTATTCTCTTCATCACTGGGATAGCCAAAATAAAGAATGGAAGTAACAAAATTATATTTTTTATTATGTTTCTCTAGATAATTCTTGAGAGCAATAGCTGTTCGTGTAACTTGTTGCCCTGGATTGTCATAAGTCAAGACTTTCATTTCTAACTTAGATTCTTCAACATCATTATTTTGATTTTCAACAAAAACAAGTGTTTGTTCTTGATCCTTTTGAATGTTGGGAAATAACGAATTCAATAAAAAAGCAAAGTTTTTGGCCTTTTCTGTAGTCAATCCATAAAGAATTCTACCTCGCCAATATTTTGTTTCTATTATATAAATACCTGTTGTCATTAGAATCAAATGATCAATTTGTCTCGTTCTTACTTCGTCATTAAATGTGTACGGAACGAAGATATTGCCATGAATAATCATTTCATCTTCTTTAATTTTACCTTGATGAATTAAGTTAGCTTTTAAAGCTGTTAATATTTTATGAGTCAGTACTTCCCCCCTATTACGAGAAAATTGTTCTAAACTCTTTATGTATTTGTTAGATTTAATAATTTCTAATTGATGTTGTTGATTGATTTTCTTAATAAGTTCATTATAATATTCTTCTTGCTGCAAAATCATTTGTTTTTTTTCTGATTCATAGACCTCTTCTTTGGCAGCTATAGATACGGCAGCTTCCGTTTGAGCTTTTGTAAGTTCATCTGAATATCTTTTTTGTTTTTTTCTTAATTGGTTATAAAAATAAATACATCCTACACCTAATAGAATAATCAGTGTGATGTAAAGTATGGCCATTTCTTCTCCTCCTTCTCTGTATTATATTATCTTAAATAGAAAGGGCAAAAAAAAAAGCCTATCTGATTTCGAGCAAATGGAAAAAGAAATCAGATAGGAGAAAGATAGAGACACATGTAAAGTACGTGCAAACTACGAAAAGGATTTAACCTATATTAAACCCAATCGCTACGTTTGCATGTAAATTGGTATAGACATTGATTAATTTTTAGGAACTGAAACGTAAACTTTCTAAAGGTAAAAAGGTCTCTTTATCC
Organism: Priestia sp. SIMBA_032; assembly: GCF_046535215.1. Taxonomy (NCBI): domain Bacteria; kingdom Bacillati; phylum Bacillota; class Bacilli; order Caryophanales; family Bacillaceae; genus Priestia; species Priestia sp. SIMBA_032. The sequence goes on from NZ_JAWRXD010000032.1 coordinate 16,625, forward strand.
TCCTGATAAGGATAGAGACAACTTTCTACGTAAGAGCTATAAATATATTATTATGGTGCCTATGCCATAACAACCAAATGTATCATAGCATACCTTTATTACAGTAAAGAGGCAGGCGTATTTCTTTTCATAACGATACTATTTCAGACCGATGACAGCATATATATAAGCTGCATAAAGTAGAAATCGTAACCTCCTTAGAACCCAACTCCCACAATGGTTCTTTTTTTCTGTTGCGTATCAAACACTGAACTATATTTAAAAATTATAAATTTCACTAAAGTGCTCATAATATGAAAAATACGTCAAAAGGAGATTCAAAAATGCTTATTAAAAAGATACTAATATTTCTACCACTATTTGTTTTTGTTATTTATTCCCCTACGCACGCATTAGAGATGACGAGTACTTTCAGAATTGTAAATGATAAAAACGAGACTATTGCTTCAAAAGAAGTTTCATTTCAAGAAGGCGAGACATTATACGAAGTAACAAAAAGGGCCTTTAACGTAAAAGAATCCCAAGGGAATATTATATCTATAAATGGTATCCATTCAATTCCAAAGAAAAATATACATTGGGCTGTTTTTGTAAACAGGAATTTTATAGAGTTAGGTCTAGATGAAGTCACGCTCAATGAAAATGATGATGTAGTATGGGCTTTGAAAAATTGGGAGAACGAAGAAATTTTAAAGTGAATAACATAGAAAATTCAAACATCCTACAAAGAGCAGTTGGTTATTATTCCAACTGCTTTTTTGTAAGTTGTAATTTCCGATAACGCACATTATGGTGCGACAAGAAGTCGCTTTCTTACAGTGTAGCTAACGCTACTCATCTAGACGCAGAGATGATCTCCATCCGAAACGGCATTCTTGGTAACAAGTCTGTCGGTTGCATGAGGAAATGTGGAAACAGAGGGCAAATGCATGGTCCAGAATACTGCTAGGAGAAGATAGGTATGGTAAACGAACGTGAAGGTTTGTAAGCTTCGTAAGCGTTAGCTCAAGATAGTGCATAGTTTTGCTTGGGTATTGGCAAGAGGAAAAGTAGAATCATAATGCTACTCTGATGCGTCCCGCATCTTGCCCGGAGTAAAGAACCTACCTCCCCCTATCGCATCCGTAGAAAGTGGAACTTGGTAAGCCCTATGTCATCTGCATAAGCAGTAGGATGACTGCAAAGTCAAACGATGTGGCAGAGGGTATGGGATATGAGAAAAAGCGAAAGCCGTTACCCTGAAAAGGGACAGGAAAGCAGAAACACTGTATAACTGGACGGATACTATCGTCTTTACAGACAATGACAGGCTCGAAAGAGCGCCCACTTCTCATTGGTCTTCAACACGAAAATAAATTTGTGGCTATCTTCTAACGAAAAGGAGCGTGCTGTTATGAATACCTCTCTACGAGCGTCGGCGCACGTCTCGCATAAAGGTTGGTACTCTATTGATTGGAGTATTATACAAAAATATGTAACGAAGTTACGACAAAGAATTTATCGTGCCGAACAACAAAATCAACAAAGAAAAGTAAGGAAACTTCAACGTTTACTCCTCCGGAGTAAAGCAAATCTACTGCTTTCCATTCGCAGAGTAACACAACAAAATAACGGTAAGCGAACACCTGGTGTAGATGGCTATACGGCCTCAAAACCAAGCGAACGTATCAAACTTTATAAACAACTAGTTAAATGCAATGTCTTTCGACATCGTCCAAAGCCAGCAAAACGAACGTTTATCCCGAAGAAAAATGGAAAAATGAGACCTCTCGGTATCCCCACGATACGAGATCGAGTGTATCAAAGCGTAGTAAAAAACGCACTCGAACCACAATGGGAGGCCAAGTTTGAACCTACTTCCTACGGTTTTCGTCCTAAACGAAGCACACACGATGCTATAAGTAATCTTTTTAATAAGCTTAACACGAATAGTAAGAAAAAGTGGGTATGTGAGGGAGATTTCTTAGGATGCTTTGACCATCTTAATCATAATTGGATAGTAGAACAAACATCTATGTTTCCAGGAAACACTCTCATCAAAAGATGGCTTAAAATGGGATACATAGAGCAGGATATGCTTCGTACGACAACAGAAGGAACCCCTCAAGGGGGTATTGTGTCCCCCCTTCTAGCTAATATCGCCTTATGCGGTATGGAAGAAGAAATTGGTATTGTCTATAAAAAGACATATAAACCAAACGGAGGATACGCACTCGACCCAAAATGTAAGATAGGACGTGTTCTCTATGCCGATGACTTTGTCATCGTAACGGAAACGAAGGAAAAGGCTGAAAGCATGTATGGAAAACTCATTCCTTACTTACAAAGGCGAGGAATTACACTTAGTAAAGAGAAAACTAGAGTTACACATATTGAGAACGGGTTTGATTTTCTCGGTTTCTCGCTGCGTCAATACAAGACGGAACAAGGCAATAAGCTACTAATCAAACCTAGCAAAGACAGCATTAAAAAAGCAAAAAATAAGATAAAAGATACGTTCGCAGTAATGAGAGGACGACCAATAAAAGAACTAATACGTGTTTTAAATCCAATTATTCGTGGTTACGGACAGTATTGGAAACATGTCGTTTCTAAAAAGACGTTTGGATGTATGGATAATTACTTATTCCTCAAAATAACAAAACACCTTAAACGACTACATCCAAAGAAGTCGTGGAAATGGATTACCAAACGTTATTTTAAGAAACCCAACCACGGAGGGAATGATAAATGGACTCTCACATGTCCACTTACTAACATTCAATTGTTAAAGATGTCCTGGATTAAGATAGAACGGCATGTCATGGTAGCCTATAAAAACAGCCCAGATGATCCGAGTCTAAGAGAGTATTGGGGAAAACGAGACCGTAAGGTCTTTAATAATGAAAATACATTGGATAGGATGAAACTCGCAAGAAAACAAGGATATCGTTGTGCATTGTGTAGGCAGACTCTACAAAATGGAGAGAAAGTTACAGTGCGAAACCTAGAGGTTTCTACAGGTAAATTTGCTAAATTAGTACATGTACCATGTATTAAATAAATAATTTGTTCGGATAAAAAGAAGGCTTGAGCCGTATGACGGGAAAGCTGTCACGTACGGTTCTTAGGGGGGCGGGCGCTCGTGAGAGTGCCTGCCTACCCGACGTAACTAAAGATGTATATTATATACATTAAAAAGACCAAAAAAGCTACTGAATAGGAATCAGTAGCTTTTTGGTTGTGTAGCTAGTTACATAAGTCAATGTTTGGCGACATCATGAGTAGCTTACTCAAGAAATAAAGATTTATTCATGATGAGTAACGTTGGAGAAATGTGGATTTACAACGATAATCATTTTGATACAGTTTTTATAAGACATTATAAAAATCAATTTACAAATAATTCGGACTTTATCTTATGGGGATTGTGAAGGTTTCTACTTAGATTAACAAAGCAGGTTAGCTCAATAAAGTTAGTATTAAGTGATCTAATTGACAATATTGAAGTAAAGTATTATCATTTAAGTAGTAAGTGATAAGTAGTAAGTAGTAAGTGTTTGTTTTCGAATAGATCATCACTTTGCTCTTTAAAATAAAAGGGAGTGTTTTTATGAAAAATATAGAAATTTCTCAAAAGTATTTATTATTAGTACTAAATGATAAAGGTAGAGTTTCTCCTATTGGGAGTATACGTATTCGTGCATTTATGGTTGCTAGTGGTATTTTGGAACTTGTTCTGGATGATATTATTTCATTGTCAGATAATCAAGTGACAGTCAAACAAGAGTTACCAAGTGATAAAGATTATTTGCGTTCAATCTATAATAAAATTGCTACAGAAAAATCAATTCACCTGAAAAAACTAGGAAGAGAATTGGTTTCTAAACGTGAACTTTTCAAGGAGTTATTCAACTCAGTTGGTGACTCTTTAGTTGAACTAGATATAGTCACTAAAACCAACGGAGGTATGTTTGGGCAATCTAATCACTATATAGGCAGTGAAGATTCTAAGAAGCAAATTGTGGAGCAAATTCGAGCAGAGCTATTAGAAGAGGGACCAGTTACAACTGACACTGTTGTTCTATCGAGTTTGTTAATAGGCAGTCGCATTTTGAAAAACTATTTCAGTAAGTTTGAGGATAAAGATCTTAACGACAAGCTAACTATACTTCGCAATGATACGAAAAATAAAGAAATTTTTGCCATGATAGATAGTATATCACACACAATTACTACGATTATTGCGTCCGTAGGTTAATTGGAGGGATTGTAGTGTCAAGAAGACGTTCATTAGAGGATATTCTACAATCTGAATATGTATCTATCGGAGAACTATCTCGAATAACAGATTCGAGATACAGTACGTTAAAATACTACACAGAAGCTGGTTTAATTCCATTTGAACAATCAGATGAAAATTTAACACGACGATATCCACGAGAAGCGTCGGTTCAAAGAATTGAGACAATTAAACACTTAAAGAAATCTGGTTTGTCTATCTCGGAAATTAGTGATTGGGTAGTTAATAACGATTAAAAAATATGTATCCAGAATGTAATATATGTGCAAAGAAAGCCCCAAGAATCTATAAGATTCTTGGGGCTTTCGGTAAAATCTATTGTGTTAACTACGTTTGTATAGCGTATACATAACATTTAAAAGTAAAATAAGTATCATTATGTTAAAATATAACTATATTTACTTTTATTTATTGTTGGTGGTGAAATAGATGGGTAATCGAAGCTTAGGGTTACTTCTAGTAAGTACAGGAACAATCTTTTTAATTTTAACTTTAACATTAAATATATTTGGATTATTATATGGTGCCATCTTAGGTAGCAGCATATTATTAAATGTTTTAGGTTCAAGTATACTTATGAAATTTATAGCTGACCAAAAGCTCGCTAACTTGTAGAGACCTTATCAATCAAGGTCTCTTTCTGATTTCTAGGGTCGTGATTATGGTAACTATAAAGTAAAAGGAGATAAAAGTTTGAAAAATAAAACATTATTAAATGTAATAGGGATATTTATTATTTTGGTCTCTGCTATTTTGTTTATAAATATGTTACATAGTTCAGGAACCAGTTTTATACTAACTGTTTTAATTATCATTGTAGGATTGCTGTTTTTTAAATTTAATTTACTTTAAACACATTTCCGATAACATAAATTTCGTTGAGTAAATCTTAAAGTATTTCATAAAAATCATTAGTTTAACTATTTACTCTTAGTGACAACAAATAAATATTTTCATCTTTTAATATATACCACTCTATCTTCTACTTACCTTTTAAGAAATTACTGTATTTATAATAAATCAATAGAAAATCCATAACTATTTATCATTAATATATTTTTAATAATGTATTTTTTATTAAAAACACGAACTAAACATCTTTTGTATAATGAAGTAAATGAGTAAACTAACTTATAAAAATCAAAGTTTTAATATTTACACTTAGTGACGACAAATGTGGACTTTTTCTATAACATAAGTAATAGTTAACGCTATTTTTAATAAAATACGTTAACTATTACTTATAGGTATAATATAAATTTAGACATTACTTAATATACATAATTAATTTTATAACCCTTTTGCGCAAATAGATATTTTCTATTTACCCAACATTCACTGTTTTCACTTTGACGTTTGCTTATATAAAAAGGTGGTTCTTAAGATACATAAATAAAAAAATATCTTTTACTCTTTAACTTCGGATTTAAATAATTTTCTGAATTTTATATTAAATTAGTTTAAAAAGGTTAAATTATCCACTCATCTCTTATATACTAAAAATAGAAAGCTACTCAACGTATATAGGGGAGTGATCCAATGTCAAGTGTAAAAGAAGCTGTATATATTCATTGTGGAACGAAAATGGGTGTTTTTAAACCCGAAGAAATCACAAAATTCAGCTACATGCATTCCAGAGGATTTTTTGCTTGCCCAGGTTGTGGTGTGAAAGTCTTTCATAAAAATCAAAGGGGACAACCAACATTTGTTGTCTCATCCACTAATACTCATGCATATAACTGTCTTTATAAAGAATGATAAAAATTAGTCGCTCTAAAAGAATGGATCTTTTTAGAGCGACTAATTTTACTTACACAAAAGTCTTTTTAAAATGACATATTTTATAGAAGACACTCGTCAAAAAAGTAGCCTTTGCTCAACGAGAGCAAAGGCTTGTTAAAATTCAGGCAATTGGGAAATACGTTATTAGTTTGAGCTAAATTAAAAATTCATATACATGTTTATATATATATATGTGTGTGAATTTTGCAATGAATGACTCATTTATCCAGCTTAAATGGACTTCATTTCGCCACAGAGCAAATCTCAGTATGAATATTCCCGAAAAAATAGGAATTCCTCTTCCTTTTATCTAACCTTATTAAGTGACAAGCGTGTAGAAGCTATGATATGTTAGCATCTCTACATATTATCTAAAAATAAGAAGATGAGGTGTTTGAATATGAATAAAACTGAACTAGTAGATGCAGTTGCAACAAAATCAGAACTAACGAAACAGGATTCAAAAAAGGCTGTAGATGCGTTGTTTGAAACGATTTCTAATACGCTTGCCAAAGAAGAAAAAATTCAATTGATTGGATTTGGTACATTTGAAATACGTGAGCGCGCAGAGCGTACAGGTCGTAACCCTCAAACTGGGGAAGAAATGACAATTCCAGCTTCAAAGGCTCCTGCTTTTAAACCAGGAAAAGAATTAAAAGATGCCGTTAAATAAATATGCCTTATAATCAAGTCCCCTCTAGAGATAGACTTCTAAAGGGGGCTATTTTTTATGGTGAAAAACTTCTAAATACCTACACCTGCATATTATCTAATCAAGGTTTCTATTTTCTTGCGTCGTCGTCTTAGAGTTGGAGGTAGGCTCTTTGCCAAGTCTAGGTTTCCAATTTCCTAACTTGTTTTTTAAGTAATCCTTTAAAAAATCACGTTTCTTTTTTCGTCTTTTATTCCTGTTTTTCATAAGGACTCACCACCTTTAGATTACTTAATAGATGCAATTTCTTCTTATTATTATAATTATGTTGAAAAATCCATTCTTTATGCTAAATCTATAAGTAATAAGTAGTTCATCTTACTAGTTAAAGTAATACTTTTAGGTATAGTTTCAAAGTATTCCAGAAGACGTATTCCATTGTAAGAGTATCAAAATCAGAACATGAGGAACAATCAGATGATCTTCATATGTACTGTCATAATCAATAATAAAGAAAGCAGGTTAATATTTATTAACCTGCTTTTCAGACTAACAAGAACTTAAAGATTTCTCGTTAGAAAGGCCTTTATGATTTCGTAGAAGAAGCATCCTCTTTCTCAGAGGTAAAAACTTTATCTTTGGAGTTAGATAGATGTTTTCCATGCACATCATTGACATTTGCTTCATCAGAAGTATAGCCAGCAGTGTTAAATCTGTCATCCCCTATTGCAGGCTTAGAATTGTTAGACTGATTTTTCATTGTGTACCTCCTAGTTTGGGTTGGATAGACTTAGTATGCTCATGTGCATGGTAATTTATGAGGATGCGTTTAAGTTAAAAGGTATTGGAAATTTAACCAATCTAAAGATTAAAATGTTCCATTAAAATAAGTTTTAATTATTACATCTAATGTATAAAAAGAGCCTATTCCTCCACATTGCTTTTCTGCTTGAACACTTATCATCTATATACAGTGGAAATAATCGTGTAATTTATCTAAAAACTTGTATGGTTTAAAGAATTATCATAATATTTTTCTATCTCTTTCAGTAATTTCGCGTAAAAACTCAATGTTGTTATTAGAGTAAATTAAAGCAGTCCTTAAAAAATCATGATCCCATATCTTAGAACTAGTTGTTTATGCTATTCTAGCGTGTAGTGTTAATACTATTTTAACAGTCACAGTTATCTAGTTTAATCTCTAAAAAAACGGGGATAATGATGGTTTGAAACTATTTCTGCCTTCGGTACCGTTGGATTAAGTGCTGGGCTTACTGGAGATTTGAGTCCGATGGGACGTATTCTAATTACGATTATGATGTTTATTGGGAGGGTTGGGCCTCTTACTATGGCTTTTGCATTTGCCATTCGTTCAAATAATAAGGCGAAAATTCGCTATCCAGAAGAAAATATTCTGATTGGTTAGATCATAAGTGAAAAAAGAATATAAAGCTATCCCCCTTTCTACATAAAAAAACAGGACCGTCAATAATTTTGTGTAAATGGGAGTTTTCTTTTCTTGTGAATGTTATCCATTAGTTTGCTTTAAACATCATTTGTAGCTCTGCGCGAGCTTGATCGAAACCAATATGACATCTTGTCGCAAAGTGCTGATTATACTGGTCAAACTGAGAAACAAGGAAGTGTTCAAGTGACTCTTCGTTAGGGAAGTGTTCCTTACGTTTAGCATGGTCAGTAGTTTTTTATTTTTTTATACATAAGTTATCGATAGTTTGAACAAACTAAACAAGACGCTCTGATAGAGTCATTTACGACTACAATTCAACGAATGGGAGAAGACCCTCTCTTTTGACTGGGAAGAGAGGGTCTTTTTCTATTTTTAAACTGTATATAATATATAGGCGTAGTTAGTGTACTCACAATTATTAGAAATAAGGTAACAAATCCAATTAACATGAATAAAGCACGAAAACTTGATCAAACTATTGAATAAATGGAGAGATGTTCATTCTCAATTTCTCATTGTGTGCTATGAGCAACCTATGAAAAAAGCTTCCCTTAGGCAGACTGGGGAAGTTTTTCTCTTTATATCATATATTTTTAGTCACCACGATTAATGTTACTAGAACTCTTCTTAGCAAGAATAAAATATTTTTTATAGTGAATATAGTCTCTCCATAGTAAATAATGAAAATTTTATTGATTTTAAACGCTTGAGAGCTAATAGGAAATTGTATTGAATTAACTGTCAGATAGAAAAAGATTATAACTTCGTAAATTACATTATCCTTAACTAAAAAGTATTCATTAGCTGATTTTGGAGTGGGAAATAATGACTTTTACTGAAACAAACACTGATCACTATTTGTATTATGAAGAGTATGGACAGGGTGCACCTGTCATCTTTATTCATCCTCCCGGAATGGGAAATAAAGTTTTCCAGTACCAACACGAGTTATCCAAACACATGAGAGTCATCTTTCCTGATCTAAGTGGTCATGGAAGAAGCTCCAAAGCTAAACACTCTGTATCAATCTCTTTCTATGCAAACGAATTAGTACGTTTTATGGATTCGCTGCATCTAGACAAGGTCATTATATGTGGCTATTCTGCTGGTTGTCTAATTGCCCAAGAGCTAGCTATCAATCATCCTCAGCGAATTGAATTATTAATACTTTCAGGAGCTTATCCTCTAGTAAGAGATGTACCTGGACAGCTATTACATAAAACAGGAATGTATATGGTAAGAGAACACTTAAATATCTTAATAAAAGGCCTTGCTATAAGTCATACTCGAGACAAGACACTAAGAAGGAATTTAATTAGTTACATGAAGAAATCAGACCAGGAATCCTGGTATCAGTATTATAATCACTCATTACACTATAACTGTTTAGACAAGCTTCATCACTTAACGATGCCCTTATTGTTTATATATGGTGGAAAAAAGGATTGGACTACTCACTATATGAAAGAGTATAAAAATAAGTGTAAACATGCTGAATTCGTTGTTTTGCCACATCAGGGTCACCAACTGCCTACCAAACAGTGGACTCAGTTTAACGAGTTAATTACAGGATTTGTCTTAAATAGATCTCATTTATAAAACAAAAAGAAAAGACTACTGAGCTAAGTCAGTAATCTTTTCTACGCATAAACCGAATCACCTTTTTCTCTTACTTTAGTGTCCAGTTTATCGTACCATCTCCAAATTGGTTAGATTATGTCTAACAATTGGGGCGCAGTTTAGGCGCAGTTTAGGCGCAGTTCAGGTAGAAGGGTTGTTTTTTGTGATGTGTTCCGGAAATGGTGACTATGTTAACTAAAAGTATATAGAGTGTGTATATAGCTTTTATGGTGAACCTTGTATGTATAAACAGTGGTAAAATATTTAGGCAAAATGAATAATTTTTATTAGAATCTATGTGTAGAAATCACTTCATTACATATGGTTTTCTGCTGGTTAAGGTTGAGGATAATTATGTTTTTTATTTTAATTTTATATTTTCGGGAACAATAAGGGGAAAAATATTAAAGAATCTTATTAAAACCTTTAATATACAGTGGGATAAAAAGAGAAGTGAATTTGCTACAATTTATAGGCCAGAAAGGAATAAATAAAATGAAAAGCTTTATACTTATATTTATGGTTTTTTTGGTATTTATAATTTTTTACCCATTTAAAGATTATATTGATTAACACTAAATATTTTTCCTATATTTCATCTCTACTTCCCTTAGAAATAAGTAAAGTGAACAATGAAAAACTAACTTTTCATTGTTCACTTTATCGTACCATCTCCCAATTCCCTTGATGATTAGTGCTATAGATCTTAAATACTCGTTTAACATTTCTCCACTTGTATATAAATCCCATTATTATACATAATAACAATAAATATACTTTCTCAAAAGGGGCTTTCGATAGTGAATAGAGAACAAGTCATTGAGATTTATAAAGATGTTCTAGATCAAAGAAGAAAACGATTTCCAAATTATTTCTTTGTAGGTAAGGAAGGGGAAAAATATATGCGTTATATGACATGTTATCTACTTGAGCAACGCTTATCGATCCCCATCGATGAAATCCCTCTTCAAGTAGGAGCCAATACATTATGGTCCCATCGTCTAAGACCACCTGCAATGCTTTATGGATGGAATTATTATGAAGTTATCGACAATGCCTATCCAGGAAGATTTAAACCTTGGCAGTTCCAACAAGCTCCTGATAAATATTGGGATGGAGAAGAGGGAAAAAAACGAGCTATTGAAGCAGTAAAGTATGTAATAGAGGAAAAACTAAAAATCCCACTTAAAGAGATTCCTAATCAGGTTAATATTCACTTTTTTAATCAACATAGCCTAGGAGGTGTCTTTTCCCTTTTCGGCCAATCCCCTTTTCAGGTGGTAGAAGCTGTTTATCCTGGGTCCTTTAAACCTTGGCAATTTGCTCATGTTCCCATGAATTGCTGGAAAAATGGAGAATACGTTCGGGAGGCAATGGACGATTTTTTATTCAAACAGCTTCATTTCTCTTCTTATAACGAGGCTTTCTTCAAATTAAAAAGAAATCATTTCACCGATTTTCAGTTAACTGGTCTCTTTCAAATGGCGTTTGATTCCAGAATGAACAACGTGAAGGAATGGATAAAAAATCAACTAACCAATATAGACAATGAACTGTTTTATGTGGATATTGATTAATAAAAGACCAATTGAGACGAATAATCTGAACTAATTTACCGTTATGTCTATTTCCTATTTTTAAAAATAATGATTGATGAATATACGGTTACTTACTTTGATTTTTCTTCTTCATAAAAAGATATAAAGATTCAGCAAAAAAAAGAAAAAGAAGAAAAAAGAGTACAAATAATTCAGCAACCTCCATTACCCTAAATGGACTCACGGCGTTGTACAACGCCTGAGAAACATCAAATCCTTGAAAAATATCGATGCCTAAAGAAAAGCCCATTAAACAGCCCATCATTAAAAGACTAATACTCATGATTTTCATATTTATCACGCTCCATTTAATAGGGTCTTCTCTTTTTTCTATGATGATACATAAATATCTATTGTTAATTTTTACATAAAAAGTTTCTATACGGTTAAATTAATAAAAACTGAAAGAAGGGTGCTTAAATCTATGCCTTCGTTTTTTAAAGATCGAAAACCAAAAAAGAAACGACCACAGGATAACGAGAATCAAACGGCTGATTCTCCAGTAGAACTGATACAAGTTTCATTATCGGGCAACCTTAACATGATTAAGCAGAAAACCGGAAATAGTTCAGATCTCGTTATTCGTGAGATAAAAATGGGGGGGGACTCCCACATTAAAACGGCGATTGTCTACGTAGATGGAATTGTAGATAATCAGTCGATTCAAGAGTATCTACTGCAATCTATGATGAAGGATGATCATAAAGAAGAAATAAATCAGTACAATGCGATAGACCTGCTTTCTAAAGATATAATGACAATTGGGAACATCTCTTCCATCACTAACTTCGATGACCTGTTTGCATCTTTAATGGCAGGCGATACTCTTATTTTAGTGGATGGAGTAAATCAGGCACTGAGTGCTAGCACCAAAGGTGGAGAAAAGCGTTCCATTGCGGAATCTACTACCCAAATGGTGGTACGAGGGCCAAAAGGAGCATTCACCGAGTCTCTTGGGACCAATACAGCTATGGTACGCCGCATTATTAAGACCCCCGATTTATGGATGGAGTCTTTAAAAGTTGGACGTGTAACTAAGACAGATGTGACGCTTATGTACATACATGGCATTGCCAATGATAAAGTCGTTAAAGAAATTCGTCAACGATTAAACAAAATTGATATCGATAGCATTTTGGAATCGGGCTATATTGAACAACTAATAGAAGATCAAGTAGCGACCCCGTTTCCAACTATATACAACACCGAAAGACCTGACGTAGTGGCAGGGAACCTGTTGGAAGGGCGGATTGCTATATTTGTGGATGGAACCCCTTTTGTACTAATTGCGCCAGCTGTATTCATACAATTTTTCCAATCGGCTGAAGATTATTATGCGCGTTTTGACATTGCGACATCGATTCGTCTTTTACGCATTCTTATGTTTCTCATTTCGCTTATCGCACCTGCTACTTATGTCGCCGTTACAACCTTCCACCAGGAAATGGTGCCAACCACGCTTATTGTGGCCATTGCGGCACAAAGGGAAAATGTTCCCTTTCCAGCATTTGTGGAAGCCCTGCTCATGGAACTAACCTTTGAAATCTTACGCGAAGCAGGGATACGCTTACCTAAAGCTATTGGTTCAGCCGTATCCATTGTCGGGGCCCTTGTAATTGGTCAAGCAGCTGTTCAAGCAAGTATTGTGTCACCAGCAATGGTTATCATTGTATCAATCACAGCCATTGCTAGTTTTGCCACACCTTCTTTTGATATGGCGATTTCAGCTCGCTTAATTCGTTTTTTGTTTATGATTGGCGCAGCAACATTTGGTTTCTACGGAATCATTTTGTGCCTTTTAATAATGGTTGTTCATCTATGCAGTTTACGTTCATTTGGGGTACCCTATATGGCCCCATTTGCTCCCTTCATCCCGGTAAACAATGGAGATACTGTTGTGAGATTACCATGGTGGACACTGAGACAAAGACCGAGATTAATTACTGGTAACACGGTTCGGGAAGGAGCAAATCAATACCCACACCCTCCTGCATCTCGTGGTATGGTGAATCGCGATTTTGAAGAAGGTGACAACAATGAAGCGTAAAGGAGCTTTTCTCTTATTAATGATAACAATGACGCTTTTGCTCACAAGTTGCTGGAGTAAAAAAGAATTAACGGACCTTGCGATTGTATCAGCCATGGGTATCGACAAAACGAAAAGTGGAAGATATCACCTAACACTCCAAATTATTAATCCAGGGAACGTAGCCGGAGGATTACAAGGCGGAGGAGCCGGTACACAGAGCCCTCCTGTTACCATTTATTCAGCATCAGGAGATAATATAGTCGAAGCAAGTAGACGGGCTTCAGGCAGAATTTCTCGACGATTGTATTATGCCCATACAAACTTAGTTGTAGTTGGAGAAAAACTGGCCAGAAAAGAAGGGCTTAATACGTTAATCGATGCTTTAGACCGGGATCCAGAATTTCGAAATACTTCCACTCTTGTGGTTGCGAAAAACTCGACCGCAGCTGACCTTGTTAAAACGTTAACGCCAGTTGATAAGATTCCAGCGAATAAAGTGCTAAAAACCTTAGAATTTACGGAAAGAAAATGGGGAGAGAACGTAAAAACATCACTCCAAGAAGTGATGAAGAGCATTGAATCCCCTGGAAGAGGAGCTGTCGTATCAGGATTTCGTCTAGTTGGAAATCCCCAGCAAGCACAAAAGCTAGATAACCTTCAGGAAAGTGAACCTGAGGCAACGCTTCGAGCTTCAGGAATTGCTGTCTTAAAACAGGGAAAGCTAGTGGATTGGCTGTATGGAAAACCAGCCAGAGGAACGGTATGGATTCTCAATAAAATCCAAGGAACGGATATTAATATTGATTGGGCAGGAAAGAAAGAAGCTATTGCTTATCAAACCGTACGACAAAAAACAAGTGTATCTGCCCAAGTGAAGAATGAGAAACCTCATATTTCTGTTCATACACGTGTTGAAGGAGATATCAGTGACATGGAGGTACCTGTTGATATCACGAATCCGAAGGTTATTACAAAAATCGAACAATCTTTGAGGAAAGAAATTAAAAAAGAGCTAAGTGTAGCTATTGAACGTGCACAAAAAAACAAAACGGATATTTTGGGATTTGGCGAAGTAGTTCACCGTACGAGACCCAATCAATTTAAAAAATTAAAAACAGAATGGAATGATGTCTACTTTCCAAAGTTAGAGGTAGATATCACAGTGGAAGCCTATGTACGTCGAGCTGGCTTACGAAATAAATCGTTTCTTTCAGGAGTAAAAGAGAATCAAAAGTAAGGAAAAGGAGGTGCCAGTTAAATGGAGAAAGCAAAAATTAGTGCCAGTCAGCTCTTTATTTTAATGGTCCTATTTGAGCTTGGGAGTGCTTTACTGGTACCTCTCGCCATCGGAGCTAAACAGGATGCCTGGCTTGCGATTCTGCTTGGCATGTTAGGAAGTTTTGTTTTATTTTTAGTTTATCATAAACTTTACACCTATTATCCTGACCTTTTGCCTACAGAATATATGCAAAAAATCTTAGGTAAAGTGATGGGTACTGTACTTGCCTTTGTTTACATTCTTTACTTTATGTATGATGCCTCAAGAGTTCTACGTGATTTTGGTGAAATGTTGTTAACTTTTGCCTATCCTGACACGCCTTTATTCATTGCCAATGCATTATTAATGCTTGTCATTATTTACACCATTAGAAAAGGAATTGAGGTCATAGCTCGATCAGGAGAACTGCTTTTTATTTTTATGTATGTCCTTGCGGTTGCTGGGTTTATCTTAATTGTATCTTCTGGCTTAATCGAGATTAAAAATTTACAACCTATATTAGAAGAAGGATTGTTACCATCATTAAAAGTGGCATTGTCTGAAACGTTATATTTTCCGTTTACTGAAGCTATTGTGTTTACAATGATTTTGCCATATTTAAATGATTCTAAGAAAGCAAAAGTGACTATGTTATGCGCAACGGGACTAAGTGGAATTAATTTGGTTATTACGATGCTCATTAATATTAGTGTACTTGGTGTTAATCTAACTGCACGTTCCCAATTTCCTCTTCTTAGTACAGTCGAGAGCATCCAAGTAGCTGATTTTTTAGAACGTCTTGATGTGTTTTTCATGCTTGCCATGGTGATTGGTATTTTCTTTAAAGTAAGCGTATTATTTTATGCAGCCGTCATAGGTACGGCTAGCTTATTTAAGATTAAATCACCTTCCCGAATGTCGTATCCTTTAGGCATCATCATTCTATTTATGTCTATGACGATTGCGAGTAATTTTCAAGAACATCTCCATGAAGGACTCTATGCAGCAAAATTTGTTCTGCATATTCCTCTCTTCACAATTATTCCACCTCTCCTTCTTCTTGTAGCTTTCTTTAAAAATAGGAAGAAGCATGGAAAAAACAAATTTAACTAGCTAATTTTCATATGGAAGATTGTCATCCTTGTTAAATTCCCCAGTAAAGTTCATACCCGTGGAAAGAATACTTTTAGCCTAGAATTAACCTTAAAGTAAATCTAGTATCTATTACATAACGTTTAAAAGATTGTACGTAATGAAAGTTCGAGAAAGCAAAAGATTAATCTAAATAAAATTAGAAAGGAGGTTCCAGTTGAATGGAGAAGGCAAAAATTAGTGCCAGTCAATTATTTATTCTAATGGTTTTGTTTGAACTAGGTAGTTCTTTATTGGTACCTATTGCAATGGATGTAAAACAAGACGCCTGGCTTGCGATTCTGCTTGGGATGGTAGGAAGTTTTGTTCTATTTCTAGTCTATAATAAGCTGCATTCTTATTATCCGGATCTGCTGCCTACCGAGTACATGCAAAAAATCATGGGTAAAGGGATTGGAACGGTACTTGCCCTTGTCTACATCCTTTATTTTATGTATGATGCATCGAGGGTTCTCCGTGATTTTGGCGAGATGTTGTTAACCTCCGCCTACCCTGAGACTCCTTTATTCATTGTACATACTTTATTAATGCTTGTTATTATTTATACGATTCGAAAAGGAATCGAGGTTGTAGCTCGCTCAGGAGAAATCCTTTTTATATTCATGTATATTTTTGCCATCGCGGGGTTTGTTCTCATCGTATGTTCAGGTTTAATCGAGTTTACAAACTTACAGCCAGTACTTGAAGAGGGTGTTTTACCTGTCCTGAAAGTTGCATTTACTCAAACTATCTATTTTCCGTTTGCAGAAGCGATGGTATTTACAATGATATTGCCGTATTTAAAAGACCAAAAAAAGGCAAAAATGACGATGTTATGTGCAACAGGACTAAGTGGCATCAACTTAATTATTACCATGCTTATTAACATTAGTGTACTTGGGGTTAATTTGACTTCACGTTCACAATTCCCTCTTCTTAGTACCGTACAAAGCATCCAGGTAGCTGACTTTTTGGAACGTCTTGATGTATTTTTTATGCTTGCTTTAGTTATCGGTGGTTTCATTAAGATTAGCGTGTTATTATATGCAGCTGTCATAGGTACGGCTAACTTATTTAAGATTAAATCACCTTCACGTCTTTCCTACCCTTTGGGCTTCGTTATTCTATTTATGGCTAGCACGATTGCGAGCAATTTTCAAGAACATCTCCATGAAGGACTAAAGGTAGAAATGTTTATTCTACATATGCCTATCCTCGCGATTATTCCCCTTCTTCTTCTTTTTGTTGCTTTCTTGAAAAACAGAAAGAAACAGAGAGGATAACAAATTTATTTGTATCTTTTTTCCGAAGTTGAAGTGATTCATATCATCTGTTGAATTCTTATAAGCTAGTGCTTATCAAGGTGAATTTAAACGATTTGAGGTGGTTTTTATGTATACGTGGTTTTATGATCATTTTATTAACACTATCCTTTTTCCTCTTACTTATATAGTGATTGTGGCCATCACTTTAAGTTCGTATGCATACTTTAAACTGGGGAAAACAAAGAATCAATAGTCTCTTTTCTGGTTTAATCAAAAGAATTATTACAGAAGATGAATTTACTGATCTATCTGATGAGCTTTATAAAAATCAAACAAGATTAAGATCTACAATGGAGCTAGAAAAGGAGTTATATCAGAGATGAAGTTCTCAATTAAAAAGAGAAAAAACTACTGCTCCTGTACAGTAGTTTTCCTAGTCGTTGAAATATAGATGTTATGTTGACAATGCTCTATTGCATCTTGGGTAGTTTGCTCAAGATGTTATTTATTATTCATTTTTATAATTATTAAATAAAAAGAAACAGACTTGTTAGGAAGTCTGCAACTGCAACAAG
>NZ_JAWRXD010000671.1:0-271 GCF_046535215.1 Priestia sp. SIMBA_032
TCTCGTGCCAGCTGCCGGCGACGATGACGACGTTCAGGCCGCTCCCGTCGATCCGCTCCTGGGCGCTGGGCGCTCCTGCTCCGCTCATCGTGTGGTCCTTCCCGCCGCGAAGCCCGCGGTCGTCTCGTTCGTGGTCGTCTCGTTCGTCGCTGTCTCGGGGTCGATGTCCCCGATCGCGTGCCCCATCCGGTCGCGCTTGGTCTCCAGGTAGCCCTCGTTGAAGGCTCCGACGCCGACGACGAGCGGTACGCGCTCCTCGACGGCGATGCCG
>NZ_JAWRXD010000672.1:0-271 GCF_046535215.1 Priestia sp. SIMBA_032
ATCTGGAATGGCAATCCCCTTTTGAAGTGCAGCCTTTACAATACCAATCGCAATTAAATCATTCCCAGCAACAATACCATCAATATGCGGGTATCCTTCTAATAA
Source organism: Priestia sp. SIMBA_032 (assembly GCF_046535215.1). Lineage (NCBI taxonomy): Bacteria > Bacillati > Bacillota > Bacilli > Caryophanales > Bacillaceae > Priestia > Priestia sp. SIMBA_032. The sequence goes on from NZ_JAWRXD010000672.1 coordinate 106, forward strand.
TTCCATCGCTACACGCTCACTATTTGCTGGATCAAACGTACTCTCCGCAATCATATACGAAAGATTATTTTGCGTAATAACGTCTACAAAACCTTCAAAACGTTCATTTGCAGTACTCACATCACGTGGACCGCGAATATGTGCAATATGTTTACATCCTTTATCT
>NZ_JAWRXD010000673.1:0-271 GCF_046535215.1 Priestia sp. SIMBA_032
CACCATTTGCACCTAAAAAACATTTATCAAAGCGATACTTCTGCATACTTTCCTGTGCCATAGCACCGATTAAAGCTTTCGTCCTACTCTTCATCATTCCGCCTAGTAAATACGCACGAATATTATTTTCAACTAAAGCTTCAATATGCATAAGTCCATTCGTAACGACAGTAACATCTTTATTGATTAAAAATGGAATCATTTCAAATGTTGTACTCCCCGCATCTAAATAAATACAATCACCTTGTTCAACAACGCTAGCTGCATAATT
>NZ_JAWRXD010000674.1:0-271 GCF_046535215.1 Priestia sp. SIMBA_032
CGAACGAGACATTCGGCGCATTCACGCTGGTACTGTCGGATGCAACGGTCGAAGTCATCCCACCCGCGATCAATGCCGACGAAATTGAACACCTGCTTGACGAGTTGAGCAAGCGCCTCGCCGCGCATCTCTCACCCTTGGACGACGTGGACGAATCGGAACGCGAGCCCGAAGCGGACGACAAGTTATCGCCACCCAATGCCAGAACATGGGAAGCCCGCGCCCAGACGCTCCTGGCGCCAGGCGGCAAGAGAGCGCAGCTGTTCAGTTG
>NZ_JAWRXD010000675.1:0-271 GCF_046535215.1 Priestia sp. SIMBA_032
GAGGGCGGAATCTCGTAGAAGCGGACGGCGGCATCCATCGCCGACAGAAGTTCTCTGGAGGCTTTGAGTGCGGCGACGCGCGGATCGGCCTCCACACTCGCTGTCGGGCCCTCGGGGACGAGACCCCGGAGGGTGGAGATCTGTACGCTCTCCTCGCCCAGGCTCGGGAGCACGTCCCCGACGTAGGCGAGATACCCGTCGCTCGGCCCGACGAACAGCACCCCGTCGTCGCCGCGAGAGATCCGGGGGTCGGCATACAACAGGTACGCAG
>NZ_JAWRXD010000676.1:0-271 GCF_046535215.1 Priestia sp. SIMBA_032
TTTCAATTTCCTTTGTTCTTATGTCACTGTTAAGAGGCATTAGTATTGCTTTACTGCAAAAAAGCCTAGACTTATCAATAATGAATGACTTTATGAAAAAAATGTTTCATTTACCTTATTCATTTTTTGATAATAGAAGTAGTGGAGATTTATTATTTAGAGCAAACTCTGCGGTATTTATTAGAGATATAATTTCTACGACAATGATTACGATTTTTATTGATTTGTTACTTATAATTACATACACAGCAGTAATGATTAATTTCTCTTT
>NZ_JAWRXD010000677.1:0-271 GCF_046535215.1 Priestia sp. SIMBA_032
CCATCGGCCTGGGATTTGCCTTTCACAATCCCAAGCTGGCATTCGAGGCGGATGGAATCCCGGCAAAGCCTTTCTTCCAGCGCTTCACACTCAGGAAGGGTTGCAGGCATTTCGCACGGCCCGGGTTGCGCCTGTCGCTTCACAATCACATTGGGCGCCTTTTGACGGTGATAACCATCTGCGAATCCACTCCTGGAGATACTGGCGCGGGTTCAGCACCGCGCATGATTTTCGCGAATGCGGAGATCTTCATCTGTTCTTTCTCCCCTTG
>NZ_JAWRXD010000678.1:0-271 GCF_046535215.1 Priestia sp. SIMBA_032
GGACGGGCCTTCATAACCGAGCACCTCCCAGACCTGCGGATCGTCATAAAGGTTCAGGACCGTGGTGCGGCGGATAAAGCCGAAGAACTCCAGGTCCGAGACCCGGTGCAGCACGGCGAGGGCGCGTTCATCGGACAGCTCCAGGAAGGGTTCCTCGGACTGGGCGCCCAGGGCGATCAGTCCCTGGGTCAGAACCACCCGGAACCAGGTGGATGCATCGGCTTCGGCGACAATGCGGTCGGTCATCCGTTCATAGGCGGCATCGGGGAAG
>NZ_JAWRXD010000679.1:0-271 GCF_046535215.1 Priestia sp. SIMBA_032
CTGTCGATGCTCATGGAGTCTGCGAACAAGGGTATCAAGGACGCAATCCGGCACATCGATCGTGGGGTGGTGCGTCGTGTCATTGAAGCGTTGTGGCTGTTCAACATGCGCTATTCCGATGACAACGCCATCAAGGGCGATTGCAAGGTCGTGGCCAGGGGCGCAAACGCGATGCTTCAGCGTGAGCAAACGTTGAACGCTCGAACGCAGTTCCTGAGCTTCACCAACAACCCGACCGACATGCAGATCCTCGGCCTTGAGGGTAGGGCTG
>NZ_JAWRXD010000680.1:0-271 GCF_046535215.1 Priestia sp. SIMBA_032
GGTCTGGACCGATTCCGGATGGGACGGCAAGCCGGTTGCCGGCGCGGTCATCTACGAACTGCACATCGGGACATTCACGCCCGCCGGAACCCTCGACGCGGCGATCGACAGACTCGATCACCTGATCTCACTGGGGGTCGAGTTCGTCGAACTGATGCCGGTCAACGCCGTCAACGGCGCCCACAACTGGGGCTACGACGGCGTTGGCTGGTACGCGGTCCACGAACCCTACGGTGGCCCGGACGCGCTGGTCCGGTTCGTGGATGCGGCC
>NZ_JAWRXD010000681.1:0-271 GCF_046535215.1 Priestia sp. SIMBA_032
GGCAGCACGGTGGCATCGCCGCTGGTGGCGTAGAGGGTGAACAGTTCCCGTAGGACCAGGGGCATGGACCAGCCATCGAGCAGGATGTGGTGGCTCGTCATCACGAAGTCGACCCGGTTCTCATCGAGCCGAATTGCGGTGAACCGCATCAGCGGTGCCCGGTCCATCTCGAACCGGCGCGTCCTGTCCTCGTCGAGGATCCCGGCCCGCCGCCCCTCCGCCTCCGGATCGCTGCGCAGATCGTGCTCCGCGAACGGAGCCACCGCGGATT
>NZ_JAWRXD010000682.1:0-271 GCF_046535215.1 Priestia sp. SIMBA_032
GGCCTCCACGGTCCTGCCCGACTACGTGCGCAACACGCTGGTGCTGATGCTGGCGGTCGGCGCGCTGACGGCGGTCGTCGGGGTCGGGACGGCGTGGCTCGTCACCATGCACCGGTTCCCGCTCGTCCGCGTCTTTGCCGAGGCGCTGACCATGTCGACACGGATCGCGGTGTTCGACGACGGGATCATCCAGCAGTTGGCCGAGCCCTCGGTCCTCTACGAAAAGCCGGAAAACGCGTTCGTCGCCGCCTTCATCGGGGAGAACAACAAG
>NZ_JAWRXD010000683.1:0-271 GCF_046535215.1 Priestia sp. SIMBA_032
GAACGGGTATCGACTTATTCGTAGGTATTGGCGGAGCTCCAGAAGGTGTTATTTCTGCAGCAGCATTAAAGTGCCTTGAAGGTGAAATGCAAGCTCGCTTAGTTCCAATGAACGAAGAAGAAGAAGCTCGTTGTCGTGAAATGGGATTAGAAGACCCTCGTCAACTTCTTATGTTAGATGACTTAGTATCTGGGGATGATGCAATCTTCTCAGCAACTGGTGTATCTGCTGGTGAGTTATTAGACGGTGTTAAATTCCTTGGCGGCGATTT
>NZ_JAWRXD010000684.1:0-271 GCF_046535215.1 Priestia sp. SIMBA_032
GTGTGGCAGCAGGCGCTGCGGACGAGCCACGACCAACTGGTCGCGACGATGCAGAACAACCCGAAAGCCGCCGTGACGGTGGGCGCCGACGGATCCGTGGGCATTCAGCTCGCTCCGATCATCGAGCGGGTGAAGCAGCTGCTGGTGGCTCAGGGGCTCACCTTCGCCAATCAGATACCCACTGTGGACCGCACCATCACCGTCGCGCAGAACTCGTCCATCCCGACGCTGCAGCTGTTCTACGGGCTGGCGGTGGCCGCGGGCGCGTGGC
>NZ_JAWRXD010000685.1:0-271 GCF_046535215.1 Priestia sp. SIMBA_032
TAGCCGACCAGCCAGAACGCGCGACTTGCTGCCAGCTTCATATGCGCGACTTCAATTCGGCGCCGAAGCCCACCGATAAAGACGTATTCGCAACTCCAGTCGAACTGGAACGCTTCGCCATATTCGAATGCGAGCGGAACGAACGCACCCCGCTGGGCTCCTGCGTCGCGCTCCTGTTTCCAGCTGCGAACAAATGCACACACGCGGTCATAGCTGCCGTCGTAGCCCGCCGCCCGCAAATCTTCGTGCATCTGGGTGGCGGAACGCCGCT
>NZ_JAWRXD010000686.1:0-271 GCF_046535215.1 Priestia sp. SIMBA_032
GCCGCCGGCCGTGGGCGACCGACGCATGCCCTCGGCCCCGGTAGGTTGCCCACCGCGCAGCGGTGCGCAACACCACCGCCGGCCGAAAGGTCCCGCCCCCGCCGCGCGGCTGGTCCGGGCTGCGGGACTCGAACCCGCACGGGCAATGCCCAAGCGATTTTAAGTCGCTTGCGTCTACCGGTTCCGCCAAGCCCGGGGCGCGAGGCGGCGACTTTAGCGCGTGCGCCACGCGGCGCAAAGCGGGCGGTTCGGCCCCCACCCCCTCGAAACG
>NZ_JAWRXD010000107.1:0-504 GCF_046535215.1 Priestia sp. SIMBA_032
CTATCACCTATCACCCATTAAGTTAATACTAGACATTAATGATCTAGATCGCGTTAACAAAAGAATACGCTCAATCATGAGCTACTTTAGAAAAACCCTACAACCTACTCCTATTAGCAAGTCCGCTATTGAAACCATAATTGGAATGTTAATCCCAAATGCGACCTACGCTCCTTGCTGGCACTCAAGAATAAACAGCGATAATAAACTATGGCTTCGACTTACACCCGAACAACAGGAGTGCATAGAGTGGACATTGAAAAATGATAGATTTTTAATTAGTGGTTGGCCAGGAACAGGAAAAACAGTTATAGCAGTAGAAACCGCCCGTAGACTCTCTGCTATAGGAAATTCCGTACTATGCATTACATTCAACTCACTTCTTGCTCAAAAACTTTCAAAAGAGCTAGCACAACATACCAACGCCCAAGTAACAACAATATATTCCCTGTGTTCAAAAGCCTCATCATACAACCGTGAAAAGGCAGATTTCACATCAGAATG
>NZ_JAWRXD010000687.1:0-271 GCF_046535215.1 Priestia sp. SIMBA_032
CGGGTGGTCCGGGTGCGGCAGGATTCCGTTGGCGTCGACCTGCTGGCTGGAATACGACTGGACGCCCACCCAGTCATCGCCGCGCGATCCTTCGAGGTACAGGTCCTCGTACGCGTAGCGCACCTCGGCCAGCTTCTCGTCATTGCCTGGCGCCGCGGTGAGGGCGCCGTTGGCGATCGTCCAGCCGACCTTCGCATCGGTGCGTTCCCGGACGATCTCGCGCACGGCGTGGTGAAGTTCCACCATCCGGTGACCGAACCGCGGCTCGGGT
>NZ_JAWRXD010000688.1:0-271 GCF_046535215.1 Priestia sp. SIMBA_032
CTTGCCGGCCGCATCCATGCCCTGCACGACCACCAACAGCGCGTGACGGCCTTCGGCAAACAGTTTGCGCTGCCATAAGCGGATCGCGCGGCGATAAGCATCCATCGGCTTGCGGTAGTCGCCACGGTCCCGGTAGTTGGCTGTGACGGCGGTGGGAAAGCGCTCCAACGCGAAAGTCTCCCCGTCGTCCACGCGATACGGTGCAACTTCGACGCGCGCTGCTTCAGTGTCCATGTCGACTCCCGAAAACGGACCCATCGGACGCGCGGAT
>NZ_JAWRXD010000108.1:0-504 GCF_046535215.1 Priestia sp. SIMBA_032
CTGGAAAATCAATTGGATGGGAAAATATCGCGGTATTAGGAGGTTATTTCCTTATATTTGTTGTAGTATCAATATATATAAGAAAAAGACAGGAAGCGGTATAAATGATAGAGAAGAAGAGGATTGAGATTTTTCCGAAACATATGGGATTTTTTCCATACATGTGGTTTGTTTATCTATTATTTCCAATTTATCACTTAGCACAAGCATCAGGATGGAAGCTTGTGCTAGGAAGCAGTATGTTGATACTTTTTATTATCACATACCGTCAGCTATATTTTGTTCAGAAGACGTTTATTTTATGGGCATGCATTCAAATGATACTCATCTTTTTATTTGCTTTATTTTATAATCCTTTTATGATATTCTTTGGCTTTTTCACAGCAAGTGCGATGGGATTTGCGCCAAATAAGAAAGTATTTCGAGTGCTGTTATGTTCGTTAGTTATAATGCTTGGAGCATTTTTATTTGTAAATATGAATCAACTAACAACTACAAGTTTAG
>NZ_JAWRXD010000689.1:0-271 GCF_046535215.1 Priestia sp. SIMBA_032
GGACCGCGAACGCGTAGGAGTGCAGGGTACGGACGATCGGCTCCCGGGTGGCCCGCGGCGTCCGCGCCGGACCCGTGCCCGTCGAGAGCAACCGGGAGGTGATCTGCTCACGCAGTTCGGTGGCCGCCCGCCGGCTCGAGGCGAGAACGAGGATCGATTCGGGGTCGGTGTCCGGATCGGACAGTCGCGCCACCGCGATGTCGACGATCAGGGACGTCTTGCCGGTGCCCGGACCACCCTGAACCCGGTAGGGGCGGAACCGCCCGGTGGC
>NZ_JAWRXD010000690.1:0-271 GCF_046535215.1 Priestia sp. SIMBA_032
GTTTGACATTATTTTCCCTCCTTAAAATAAAAAATGTCCCTCATCCAAAAAGGACGAGGGACATCGCGGTACCACCTTTATTTACAAACAAATTCATAATTTGCTTATACTCTTAATTTGATAACGGACAAATCCGTCTTTTCCTAATGAGAACTATTCTGTTCAGAAAAGATGCTCCAGGGCTACCTTCTAACATAACTATCTAGAGAATCTCCCAGCTACTGATTCTCCTCTCTGAAGACGTTTCATGTTATACTCTTCCCCTTCAAGG
>NZ_JAWRXD010000691.1:0-271 GCF_046535215.1 Priestia sp. SIMBA_032
CATGACCCATACCGCGTAAGCCCCGGCAATACCGGGTAGCCTTTGACGCAAAACATTGTGCCAACGGGCCAGCGTTTCCGGTCGCATCTGCAGCCGGCTTACCGCCTGATCAGCACCGTGCGGTTCACAAGACAAATCCTGCTGGCCGCTGTGACAATCGAATGCCTGAATCAGCAGCGGCAAGCGTTGCGGTTGATGCCGCGCGCACAAAGCCAGAAGCCACACGGCGGCCTTGGGATGCTGAAACCGACGCCAGAGTTCTATCCACCCT
>NZ_JAWRXD010000692.1:0-271 GCF_046535215.1 Priestia sp. SIMBA_032
GACTGACCATTGCCGCCGACCGCCACGGCGGCCTGGTGGTACTGACCGTGCGCGGCAGTATCGACATACTCACGGTCCCACAGTTGTCCGACGCCGTCGGAGAAGCGATCAGTGGGGTCCCCACCGGACTCATCATCGACATCTCGGCCGTCGACTTCCTTTCCTCTGCAGGCATGACCGCACTGGTCTCAGCACACGAGAACATCGCACCCACCGGACGTCTGGCCGTCGTCGCCGACGGACCTGCGACCGCCCGGCCCATCCATCTGGT
>NZ_JAWRXD010000693.1:0-271 GCF_046535215.1 Priestia sp. SIMBA_032
GAATCCTCTCTACGAATTGAATAAATTTATTTGAATATGAAACTCGGAGGCAGATAAATATATGAAAACAGCTCTTTTACTCGTCGATATTCAAAACGATTATTTTCCAAATGGAAAGATGGAATTGCGTAATCCAGTAGAAGCAAGCGAATATGCTAATCAGTTATTACAACACTTTAGAACAAACAGCGAATCTATTTTTCATATCCAACACGTAGCTATAAAAGATAACGCTACTTTTTTCCTACCTAATACAGAAGGTGTGCATATT
>NZ_JAWRXD010000694.1:0-271 GCF_046535215.1 Priestia sp. SIMBA_032
GGCGGGTCTCCGCGTCCGCCGGACCGGTGCGGAACAGCGCGATCATGAAGTCGGAGAGATGGGCGTTGGTGCTCCAGATCTTCCGGCCGTTGAGCCGCCAACCGCCGTCGACCGACGTCGCGCGCGAGCGGACGGAGGCGAGATCGGAGCCGGACTCCGGTTCGCTCATCCCGATGCAGAAGGTGGTCTCGCCGCGCACCACGCCGGGGAGGATCGTCTCCTTTTGCCGGTCCGTGCCGCGGCTGATGATCAACGGGCCGCTTTGCCGGTC
>NZ_JAWRXD010000695.1:0-271 GCF_046535215.1 Priestia sp. SIMBA_032
GTCGCCAACCCCTCCTCCCTCTTCCTGGACGGCCGCGGCGAGGCCAATCCCGGCGCCGCCGTCTTCGCCGGCATGGAGGGCACGCGCCCCGTCCTGCGAACACAGCATGATCGGCCACATGACCCAGCCGCCTGATTTAATCAATTCCAGCACTTAGTCACCCCTCGTCTGTTTGGCCCGTTTACTGTCGGCCCTGATCTGTCTGTTAATTACGGATTCATGGTCAGCCGCCGGCTAGTCTGCCTGCGGCGCCCGCGCCTGCCACACATTG
>NZ_JAWRXD010000109.1:0-503 GCF_046535215.1 Priestia sp. SIMBA_032
CCTATTATGTCTATCATATGGTCCTTATTTATGCCAGGTTTAGGTCAGCTTTATATTCATCGAATAATCGTTGCTTTTTTTATTGTTACTTGGACCGTTGTTTTCTTTTACTATTCTCATCTTCTTGAAGCTATTTCTCTTCTCTTTTTAGGCGAAATCCAGAAAGCTACCAACGTATTAAATCCAGAATGGTTACTGTTTTTCCCTTCTCTTTATGGGTTCGCCACTTATGATGCTTATATCAATACAGTTGAAAATAATAAGCTTGCTGAAAAAGAACAAAAGAACTTTCTAGAGAAAACCTATCAAAACCCAGAATTTTATATCGAAAAGGGAAAAAAGTGACAAGATGACATGCAGATCTTTGCTACATTTGGATGGGTTGAATCATCAAAAAATATGATTGAGTTACAGAAAAGCTACCTTCCCTGAACTGAACCCAAAAAGTTAGACCCTTTATCTAAGCAGCGAATGAGGATTGAATTCTGTATTCTACAGGGGTC
>NZ_JAWRXD010000696.1:0-271 GCF_046535215.1 Priestia sp. SIMBA_032
GAATTAACAGCAGAGCGTTTTATATCTCATCCATTTAGTAGTAATTCGAAAGAAAGATTATACCGGACAGGAGACTTAGCTAGGTATTTGCCAGATGGGAATCTAGATTATCGTGGAAGAATTGATCATCAGGTTAAAATACGTGGTTTCAGAATTGAGATTGGGGAAATTGAGTCTACTTTAAATACATATGCATCTGTAACAGAGGCAGTTGTAATTGTAAGAGAAGATCAGCCGGGCGATAAAAGATTAGTAGCATATGTTGTAGGAG
>NZ_JAWRXD010000697.1:0-270 GCF_046535215.1 Priestia sp. SIMBA_032
AAAAGAAACAGACTTGTTAGGAAGTCTGCAACTGCAACAAGAAATAAAGCTATTTACATACAACAGGTATTGTATATAATCAAGCGAACTTTAGCAGTCTACCCTATTGAGGAGATTTTATACTTTATTGATCTTATGTAGACTAGGTTTGTATACGGTATATATCTTTAAAAAAGAAAAAAGCTACCTCTTATGAACTGCACCCCAATTGTTAGACAAAGAAACTCTAATGATTGGGGTGCTTTTATGTCAAGACATACATTTGAAGAT
>NZ_JAWRXD010000033.1:0-31145 GCF_046535215.1 Priestia sp. SIMBA_032
AAAGACAAATATGAGTCTAAAGACAAAAAAGATAAATATAAAGAAAAAGACGAGTACAAGTACAAAAAAGACAAATACGAGTCTAAAGACAAAAAAGATAAATATAAAGAAAAAGACGAGTACAAGCAAAAAAAGGATAAATGTAAATATAAAAGCACAGATTACGATACAATGTATCCGTAAATAATCCTTTTTTAATTATCAAATAAAATTTAATTAAATTTCTAAATAAATATCCCTTTTTAATCACAATTCACGATTAATAAAGGGATATTTTCCACCTAAGTATTATACATATTCATTGATGTTTGACTCACCTAATTTGTCTCAAAAATGTAAAGAAGCAATCTTTTTATAGCTTCAATAAGTTAGCAGCAATACCATATAACGTTTCCTAAAAATAGTCTTATGAAACTTTACTAGTTCCTCTAGTAACATAGCAGTTTGTAAAATAGACCCTAAGTATGTATGTCTTTAATTACAGTAATGTTTTGTGCTTTGGTAAGTTATGTAGGGATTTTTATTAGAAAATCAGTTTGTGTATAGTTTGTGTATAGTTAGTGTAATAGGATTACACCTAACCTTTTTATTTAAGTCGATTAAAAGATTGATTAGTTACTCATAATATGTCTCTTGGTTTCTAAGCTTTTCTTTAGTATTCGTGAGAATCCAAACCTTAAGGATTTAATATTTTAACAATCAGTAGTATCTTTAAGTTTTAAAGTAATCCCTACTGTTTTATTCCTTTTTTGTAAATAATAACTTTTATTATCAAATATATTCCAGATAAAATTACATAACCATTCCTTCATTAGGCTTGAAAGAATGGTTATGTAGCTTCTATTATTAGTTACATAAAAAAAGATAGATGAATATAAATATTATCCTTTTTTCCAAAGACTAATAATTCTTACCGTTGCACCAGAACCTTTGTGCTCACTTTTCTTTTTTTTCTTTTTAGAAGAAACTTCCTCTGAATTCTTTTCCTCGTCCCAGTATTCTTTGTAACCCATAATAATAGCACCTCTCTTCCAATTTTAATAATATTATATGTAAAAACAAGCAATTGGAAAGGGTACTTGTACCATATTTTCAAAAAAATTCTGATTTAAAATAACATTTAAAAAATAAATATTTAGGAATTTCTTTAATAACACCAAATAACAAATTATAAGTCAACAGATTATCAAGACAATTAACATCAGCTAGAATTATTAATTTACACTACAAAATATATTTTCTAATTAACGGACAAGAATCCAAGCATCTTATTAATCCAAGAATAAGATATAAAATATGAGAAAATAACAAAATTCACTTCTCACTCGGAGAATATATCCTGAAGTTCAATAGAAAAAGAGTAATAAGATACTCGTCTAAATGCTAACTTAAGTAAATTAATGAATCTTTTATACATTTATAAGTAGAAGGTTCAAGTAATTAACATTTAAGTTACCTAATAGTAATAACAATGAAGAAATCATCAGCTCAGATTTTGAAAACATGATTCTTCATTTTTAGGAGGAATAGATTTGAAAGATTTTTCACCAACAATTAGTCATAAACACAATAAGGTTATTCGAAAGGAAGACTTAAAAGAATATGAAATAATCGGGGACGGAGCAGATGGTATAGTTTATCAACTAACATCTGATCGGTGTATTAAATTTTTTTTTAAAGAAGAAACACAACAAAGAGAATTGGAAGCACTGCGAAGAGGCCAATCATCCCCAGTAATGCCACGTCTTTATCAATATGGCGCAAACTTTATAGTTATGGAATATATAAAAGGATTCTCACTCGCACGATACCTAAAAAAGCATGGACAGTTAACGAAGCCTCTAGTTGAGAAGATTTTAAACATGTTGGATGAACTAAAAAAATTAGGGTTCACAAGATATGATGCAGAAATACGCCATGTGTTAATCAACGAGTTAGGGGATTTGAAAGTTATCGATCATAAAAGGGCTTTTACTTCTGACCAACCTGTACCTGTTAAATTATTAAAAGGATTAAAAAAACTAGGGTTAACAGATGAGTTTTTGAAATTCGTAAGAGAAATTCGTCCATCCGTCTATGATCAATGGAAAAAATATAAGTAAAGATATCATTATTTCATTATGCAGATAGTAGTGAAAGGATAATCCATAAAAACAAAAGCTAATATTAATCTTTTAATTTTATAGGATATCCTTTTCACTTTAATGTAAAGTCCCCATAATCAATAAAGACAATCTTCCCTTTCTTTGTTAAAGCTAAATTAGGTCTTACTAAATCTTTAGGTCTTACTCCATATTGTCTAAACCTCTTTTTTAAATACTTTAATTGGTTATCATACTCTTCAGTTCTAGGTACTGAGATTGTCATTTTTTTCATTATAATCCATCCATATCCGACTTCCTTAACCGGACACAGATGTTCTTTTAACTTAGCATGACAGTACTTATATATTATAAATTCATTTTTATTACTTTTAAGTCCTAACTCTGACGTGGCAACTTTTAATACATATCCATTTTGAAGATCATAAGTGACCCGCTCGTATCCATATCCAATTATTTTATAATCTAATTTTAAGGTCCTTACTGCGGCTTTAGTCATCCACTCCGTATCTTGTGTTTTATACTGCCTCATCTTCGTTATCCATAAATTAATGGACTTTATATCTTCATCACGCAAAATAGCACTTACCACTTTTCCTCCTCTTTTCTCTAAAAGTTTGACTATATGATATATTTAAAAGATATTTTCCTCTTAAGCTAATGAAAGTATTAATACATCTGCGTTGAGTTCTACATAGATCTTAAAATTAAACTTTCTCATTTAGTATGAATTATTTAAAAAAGGTTTAATAACTTACAAGGCAATTATATAAGGGGGAAAGGTAAAATTAACAAGCTTGAACAGTTCAAAGAAATGTATAAGTAGTATAGAAATTATTCTATTCATCAATTTAAAGACGTTTTTATATAGGGGAAAGAAGGTTTACTCGGAGATAATAGGTCAAATAAAATTAAGCTTAAACTAACATTCATATTGTTTAGGGAAATACTTTGACTGCTGAAAAAGTTGTACTGCCGTCCCCTTGTATCATGCCAGCAATGCTACTTCTCATCCCTACTACAACCTGATCTCCCGCATTTAACCAAAAGGTTTCACTTGCTGTTATAATTCCTGGTCTTTTTGCTGCAAAAGCTTCATTATCTCTTCCTTCAGTTTCTCCCTTGTTGGTTATGAGAAAAACTATATCTAAGTTATATGGGCTACTATTAAAAGGGTTAAATTTAACTGAGGATGAAAGGGAATATACTCCACTTTCTCTCGGGACAAAAGTAGAGGTATTTAGATCATATTCATTTGCCAAATCATATTGTTCAGTTTGAAAACGAACCTTGTTAGCACTGTTAGCCTGGAGAGGAATATCTACATTATTAATAGCTCTAAAAGCAGAAGCTCCTGCTCTTACATTGTTAACATACGGTCTATATACTCCCTCATAATTAGGAGGAATATAATAATTTTTCATTTCATAAACCCCGTTTCCTGTATTTTTATATAGTTTATTCCTTTATAGAAAAAGGGTTAGTATTCTTAGCCTACTATAGGCAAAAATACTAATTTGATACTCTTTTCTTAGCATTCTCTGCAATAGCAAACCCATCAAGCTATGATAAACGTTGTTACCAATATCAATTGTTAAATGTAAAAAATAGACCTCAATTGGATTCCTTCTAATTTATTATATATACAAAATTCCTTTCTTTTTGTGCTTGTCCAGTTATGCTAAATTTCTGTGAATTCAATAAATAACTTACTTTTTAACCCCCTAAGTAAGAAAAAACAAGTATACCCTGCTTTCGAAATTCTTCTATATCTTCATAACTACTTATGTTATAAGGAATAAATCCGTTCTTCCACTTTACTTTCGAGCAAGAGGGTATGCATATGCAAAAACCCTCTTACGTTATTGTTACGCATTGTGTTTACGTTCTTTTATCATTTGAAAAATAAATTCTTTGTTATTTTCTAAGAGCTCTTTTGTAGTTGTATTATGGTTCTTGGCATGACGAGCAAAGTTAGTTTTACTGTACCATTGGTAGCATAAAGGACAAGGTAGTTCATTTTCAACCTCATAATGAGCTGACGTCCAGCGACTAGAAAAAGTAGAAGAGCTATTTGTAGTTTTTTTTATATACGGTGTATTCTCATCTTGTATAGATTTTTGTATTCGTCCTGTAGTTGCAGCAACTTCGTTTGTAGTCATTGTGTATAGATTCTCTTCTAACTCTTCCCTGATGAGTAAATATCCAGCTTCCGACATTGATAGACCTAACTCTTCACAACGCTCTCGAAATTGCTCATATATACTTTCTGGCAATCGAATCGGTAACACTTTGCTTGCTTCTTTTGATCTTGATTGACGAGCATACTTATCTAGCTTTCCCACCTTATCACCTCGTGTATACAATTTGTATACATATTCAGCACTTCATCCTCATGTTCCTGCCATCTATTCAAATACATTTTGTATACGTCCTGTATTCGTAGATGATTTTCTAATAACTATGGATATGATAATAGAAACCAATAGATAGTTTTTCAAGAAATCACATTAAATATTATTCTATTGCTTAATAAAATTTAATAATTAACTTTTATTAAGATATATTTATAAAGTTCTTATTTTTATATAAATATTATAAAAGTTACTTTTTATAAATTTATTTTAATTATTACTTTATTTGTAGAAAAATCTCTAATTTGTCGTCATTTAGAGTAAATGTTAAAACTATTAATTTTTTATAGATATTTTATTATTTACTTATCACAAATTAATGTTTTTAACATTGTTTTTGATGACATATATCAAGTAAAAAACATTTATATATAAATATAAGTGATAAAAAAATTAGAATTTATAAGTTTTTTATCATTTTATTGATGCGTTTTATAAGTAGTTATAAAGTAATCCAAGAAAAATAAAATATAATCTAGAAACAAAATTCTGTGTTTTACTGGAACCCCCAATTACCTAGGAATCGTTTTTTAACGACTAAGTAATTATAAAATGCTTTTAAGGAAATAATGTATAACTAGAGATAATATCCTATTTTTTTATTAGTACTATTTTCTTAGGCTAACATGTTTATAAAAGATGCACTTTTTTATACATCCTTCATTCAAACACCCCTAGAATATTATCGAATCTACGATAGATAAAAAGCTGCGTATTTGAGAGGAAACACCTTTTCGAAAACCAGAAATTTAATGGCGACAAATCAGAAAGATATGCATTGTTGTTCAACGTTTTGAATACCAAATCTAGAAGAACTCTTAACAGATAGCAAACTCTTTATGAGAATGATGGTATTGTGTCCCTAAAACCCAAGGAAGCGTCCATCCATAAACAAAAGAAAAAAGTCACTGAACCTAGTCAGTGGCTTTTTTCTTTCAATGAAACGTAATTGGCTGATGATGCTCAAAAACGCCTTTAGAAGTTTTTCTAACTTCAAAATGAACACTTTCATCCCTTGTACATATTTTAAAGGTATAAACATATAGGAGTGAAAACACATGATTTTTCGTAGATGGTGGCGCTGGCAATGGTTACGGTGGTGGAGATCATGGTCGCGAAGATGATGACAGTAATGTTAATAAATGAAAGAAACAAATCCTTAGTAAACAAAGTCCTATTCGTATATGGAAAAAGCTATTAAAAATAATTTCAACAGCTTCTCTCTTGAGAACAAAAAATTATATGGAGTATTCTAGACAGGCATACAAGCAAAATTAATATATTTTTAATATAGCTATAGTATGAGTTAAATAAAGGAGGGGAGTTTTTTGTCTTCATGTCGAAAAAAACAATGTTATTGTTGCTCCAATTGCACTTCGAACTCCTGTTATTGCACAACATCAAGGCCTTCAGGGTCAAGTGTATTACCCGCTTTTGGTTCTTTACGTAAAGAATCTGGACAAGTTATAGATGTTGATGAAACAAAAGTTGATTATGACTTCGTGGGTCCTTCTGCTAATGTAACATTAAGTATAGTTAATGATACAATAACAATTAATGAATCGGGGGTTTACGAAATATCTATGAGTTTAACTCTTGGAATTAATCCAACAGACCTTGCTAGGGGGTTTCTTTTTGTTAATGATGTTCCATTAAATTTTTCTGCGGTAAGTTTAACTGTAACGAGTAATACACTAGCTTTAGCCACTGTAAGTAAAACTATTCAATTAGATCTTTTAGCTAATGATGTAATTGATGTTCGAATTCATAAAGTTGGTGATTCAGTTATTGTGGGCAGTTCTTCTCTTACTATAAATCGGATTGGTTAATGAAAATTTCAAATATTTAAATTGCATTTACAATAATTTTGAAATTAGCAATTAAATTGGCATATCAAGAGCTAGTTTAATAACTAGTTCTTTTTTAGATAGTTGCCTATTCTTTATAAAATTTTATTAGTTGGCTGATACTAAGAGCCTCCTTTTTTACTCTATGCTTTTAGTATTAGCTAATTTTATTGTAACTTATACAATGCCCTTACTGGTTAAAGAGGGATATATTTTACGAGTGGAATAAGTCTGTGTTTTGTAGACACAAGGGGATTGATAATCATCGCTGTGGTTGTAGACACTATATAGATAATGAGCATGGTTCCGGTTGTAGAAAATAATCCAAAATATTTCTTGTTAACTAAATCTATATATAATAACTAAGAAAGCTACTGATCCCATTCAGTGGCTCATTTTTATTTTTGAACGGGAATCCTGAAGAGGTTTCCAATCCAGTGGGAAAGCCAATGGGTTTTAAATCCTTCTTTTAGGGAGGAGGGGATTATGTACAGCTTAACCAAGCCAGTGTCGAATACAGGAATCCTCGCTGGGGAATAGTTCTTAGTTAACCTTTTACTCCTTTTATTAACAACGATTACGTAACTTAGAAAAGACTAGGGGCTACATTACTGTACAAGGAAAACGACCAGTTCTAAATTAGCTTTTTCTTTCTTCACTTATTTTCACCTCCACGATTGAAGCCTTGCACAGTTATTATTATTCTAAATAGAGAATTCATATTTGTTTAGTCCTTTTATACGGATACAAGAGAGACACCGATACTGTATCAGTCAATGCATTTTTAAAATAAATGTTTCTTCGTCAATATAGTACGCTTAATATTGTTTTCTGATTATTTCTAATAAAGCTCAGTATGTTAATTAATTCTCGTGGCTAATAAATTTCATTACATACCATTTTTAATTAATATTCTAATGGGAAAAGAGTTACTTTTGATATCAGTAGTAGAGGTCACTGTGTTCGTAGCTGTATTAATAACCGATACATTGTCACTAAACTCATTTGTAACATAAACATGGGTTCCATCCGGTGTAATAGCTATTCCAGATGGAGCATCCCCAACGAAAACAGTAGCTGTTACCGTATTTTTAGCTGTATTAATAACTGATATATTATTACTACCCGCATTTGTAACATAAGCATATATCCCGTCTGGTGTAATGGCTATTCCAGATGGTTTATAACCAACGAAAATAGTAGAAATTACTGTATTTATAGCTGTATCAATTACCGATACATTGTCACTGAACTTATTTGTAACATAAGCATGGTTCCCGTCTGGTGTAATAGCTACTCCAGATGGTTTATAGCCAACGGAAATAGTAGAAATTACTGTATTTGTATTTGTATTAATGACCGATACATTATCGCTACCCGCATTTGTAACGTAAGCGTATTTTCCATCTCGTGTAATAGCCACCTCATTAGGGGTGGTGCCAACATAAACTGTGGCGATTACTGTATTTGTAGCAATATCAATTACCAAAATCGTATTATTATCCTCATTTGTAACATAAATACGTGTTCCATCTGGTGTAATAGCTAGTCCGGATGGATTGCCTTCAGTGAAAATAGTAGCAGTCACTGCATTAGCGATCGTATCAATTACTGAGATTGTAAGATCTCCATAATTTGCAACATAAATTCGCATTCCATCTGGTGTAATAGCCAGTCTGTATGGGATGCTTCTAACTAAAATGTTATAAGTCATTAAATTAGTTTCTATATCGATTATTGAAACTGTGTTATTTCCAGGATTTGCAACATAAGCAAGAACACTATAAATAATCGAAGGTGTTGTTATCAATTGAATTCTCCCTTTCTTCATTAATAAGAAAACTTACATAGCTTTATGTCCAAATTGTCGTGAAAACCTTTTATATTATAAATTAAAGTTAATTATGAAATAGTCCATACATTATTACTTTCTTTGATATTTCAAGATTGACTTTTACTGTTTTAAGTTCATATACCCTTTCAAAATCTTTTTGTTTTTCGAAATCATCTATCGCTTTGTTAATGTTAATAAGGGCCTTGTTAACATAACCTAATACTTCAAGTAACTTTTCGTTATCGGGATGTATGATGGTTATTCCCTCCCTTTTCTGCGTCCTTATTATATAAAATGATCAATTAATTAAAAGTGATTGGACAACTTAGAAAGATAATTATTTTTCATGTAATAAATTTACTAAATTAGGTCTAAAGGAATATTATTGCTTTCATGAAGCGAGCAGTGAGTTTCCTTTTTTATGCCTCCCATAAAACCCAGATAACTAAAAATGAATAAACTATACAGTCTAACATAAAAAACTACTGCTCCTGAACAGTGTTTATTTCTGTTTAGACGGAGGTTTATACAGAGTAATAATGTGAACCATCTCGAGTACTTTTCTCCAATAATAGAAAATATTCAGCTTAGGCAAGTTACCTGATTGAGAATGAAAACATATAGTGTATTAAGAATAGTTCTTTTGGTGATGGAATAATTAACTTTTAATACTCATATTTTTGCATCATTCTAATCTTTATAAATCAAAAAGTCCCTAGAACAAACATTTCTAAGGGCTTTTTTTCATAATTGTGATTATACGAAAAGAAAAACTATCTTATGGGAGAATTAAGGTAGTTTTTTCTTGAACAGACAGACATTCAAACCTTCTGTTAGAAAATTAGGAGAATACTGAAATAGAATTGCTTAACTTATAATATGTAAATTAGTAAGAAGGGGGTGGACGAGTGCTGATTCCATATAAGATGCCTATTTCCTGAAGAAGCCATTATGGAGTGTTACAATAAAAGATTTTGATTTTATCAATTAATTTTTTTATTAATTTTAAATGACATTCTATTAAACTGAGACTAACTCCTGTGGTAACTTCTACAAGAGAAATATTTATAAAGAAAAATAGACAATTCCTAAGAAGGCACTGACTCAAAAAAGGAGGAAATATTAATGAAGGAAAAACTTCATCTGGGTTGTGGGAAAACTATTCTAAAAGAGTGGATAAATCTAAATATCGTAAAAGGACAAGGAGTGGACATTGTAGCTGACCTGGAAATGTGTTCAGAAATCCCTCTTCCTTTTGAAGACAATAGCATAGATGAATTTTATGCAAGTCATCTAATTGAACATATCCACTTTACACTCCCTCTAATGCAGGAACTTCACAGAATAGCAAAAAATGATTCAAAAGCGGTTTTTCGCCTTCAATATGGATTAAGTGATGATAAATATGTGGTGAAACCATACTTTATAGATTCTTTTGCTTGTTTTTCACAACCTTATTATTGGAGAGCAGATTATGGATACAAGGGTGATTGGAAAACGGAAAAAATCTCTTTATTTGTTAGTCAAGCAGTATATAAGAAAAAATCATTTCACGAAATATACGAGGACGTGATGAGAAAGCGAAATGTTGTAAGTGAAATGGTTGTAGAATTACGGGCCATTAAACCTACAAGAGTAACGGAAAAAGAATTACAAACACGTCCTTTTATTGAATTTCTAATGGTTTAAAAATAATAGTTTTCTATCTATTCATTAAAAAGTAACTTTAAGTTGATTCTAATTGGGGTCACTCTAGACTGAGGTAGCTTTTTATCACGTTTCATACGTATAATAAGCAATGAAAAGATAACTTCGAATTAATGAAACCGTGTTTTCACCACCAAGACTACATTTTACCTTAGCTGCATATGTATAAAATGTACGCTTTTTATACACCTTATTTTCATTCACTTGTAGAGAAATCATTGTTATATCAAGGCTGTGTAGGAAGCTGCATATTGGAAAAAGTGACACGCAGAGAACCTTTGGTATATCAAGGTTCTCTTTTTCTTAGACTTCCGTGTTAACTAAGTTTGTATATCATATACAGTCTAAACCAGCAAAAACTATGTGTTTATTGATAACCCTAATTGCTTTGAGTAGTTTACTCAAAACATTAGCTTTTATTAATATATCTTCCATTATCATCAAGTTAAATTGCATATTTTATTATTTATATTACATAAAATTTATAATTACATTTTTATTATTAAAATTAGGAGTTGAGTAGATGGGATCAATACAGTTAACAGGACTAGTAATCTTCAAAGGAGACCCTGGCTATGAAGAAGCCATTAAGAATTGGAACCCTTATGTTGATGTCTCTCCCCTTGTCTTTGTTTTCGCACAGAATTCTCAAGATGTAAGCAACGCTATTAAATGGGCTCGTGAGAATGAAGTGCCCATGCGCGTCAGAAGTGGGCGCCATGCTCTAGATAAGAACCTTTCAGTAGTAAAAGGTGGTGTTGTTATTGATGTGAGTGAAATGCAAAAAGTTTCCTTAGATAGGAAAAATGCGATTGCAACGGTTCAAACAGGAATTCACGTCGGCCCACTTGTAAAAGGATTAGCGCGAGAAGGTTTTATGGCTCCGTTTGGAGATAGCCCAACCGTTGGAATTGGAGGAATAACAATGGGTGGTGGGTTTGGAGTACTGTCACGATCGATTGGCCTTGTAAGCGATAACCTTATCGGATTGAAAATGGTAGATGCAAAAGGTAAAATTATTCAAGCAGATCAATCTAGTAATGAGGATTTGCTATGGGCCTCTAAAGGTGGCGGTGGCGGTAATTTTGGATATAATACAGAATACACCTTTAAAGTTCATCAGGCACCTAAGACAGCAACAGTCTTTAATATTATCTGGCCATGGGAACAACTAGAAACTGTATTTAGGACTTGGCAACAATGGGCGCCGTTTGTAGACGAACGATTAGGGTGTTTACTTGAGATTTATAGCAAAGTAAATGGACTGTGCCATGCAGAGGGAATCTTCTTAGGTTCAGAAAGTGAGCTAACGAGATTATTAAAGCCTTTACTAAATGCTGGAACCCCAAAAGAAACAACTATAGAGACATTGGCTTATCCAGATGCTATAGATTTCTTAGACCCTGACGAACCAATCCCTGGTAGATCTGATCAGAGTGTTAAATTCTCTTCGGCATGGGTATTGGATCTTTGGTCGAAAGAACCTATTTCAATAATGAAACAATTTTTGGAAGAGGCCACTGGGACGGAAGCCAATTTCTTTTTTATAAATTGGGGCGGTGTTCTAAGCAGAGTACCAAGCAACAAAACAGCCTTCTTTTGGCGCGATCCATTGTTTTATACGGAATGGACTGCTAGTTGGGAAAATAAATCACAAAAAGATGCGAATCTTGCATCAGTTGAAAAAGTACGCCAACAGTTGAAACCATATGTAACAGGCTCATATGTGAATGTTCCAGATCAAAACATCAAAAAATATGGAAAAGCATATTATGGCTCAAACTATGAAAGGCTACGAAAAATAAAGGCGAAATATGATCCTGAAAATGTATTTCGTTTTCCACAAAGTATACGTCCTAAATTTTAAGTCTATCTTTTACATTTATCATTTTATAACTATTTAGATTAAACTTGAAAGTTGGTAATAATTAGTAATATATACTAACGGAACATGTTATATATATAGTAACTTCCTATGATGTTGATCATGGTGCGAAAAGAAGTCACCTTTATATGGTGTGGTTCATGCTACTAGTTTAGAAGTAAAAACTCCTCCATGTAGCAGTAAGGCAATTTTTCTTGTAAATACCATAAACAGTTGTACTTAACATCTTACGGCGCCTTGAGTAGTTTGCTCAAGGTGTTAGAGTTTATTCTTTAATTTTTCAAGTTCCAAAAAGGAAAAAGGGGGAATACACTAAAAATTAAGAAAATCATGTGGAAATGGTATGTGTTACTTTCAACACTTAATTAAAAACCCTTGAAATCATTGCTTGCAAGGAATTTTGATTCTATTAATTTATGACTATGCTTGTTACATAATTTCTAAAAGGGAATTTTTCTCTTTACATTTGGAAAATAAGAATTAAAGGATTTTTAAGAGAGGAGATAAATTTTCGAATGGGGAAAAAGCTTATTATCTTTATACACATTCCTAAAACTGGAGGAACCACATTAAATGAAATTTTCAAAAGATCTTATGCTGAGAATGAGATATATGATCATGTCCCCGTGGAAGTAATGAATGAGCATTTTAATCAGTTAAAAGAAGAAAATAAAAAAGTAATCAAAGCAGTATCTGGTCACCATTTTTATGGAATACATGATCTTTTTTCTAAACCCTACACTTACTTTACTATGATGCGTAATCCTATTGAACGTGTGATATCGTTATATTATTTTTTAAAAACATATCCGGGTTATTATGAGGAAAATATGAAAAATATGTCCTTTGAAGAATACATCGATTGGGATCCACAAGCTAAGAATGGACAAATTCATCAAATTTGTGGGTTAAACTCTCAATTGAGTTTAGAAAAAGCAAAAGAAAATCTAGGAGTATTTGAATTAGTTGGAATAACAGAACTGTTTAATGAATCACTTCTATTGCTAAAGAATAAATTCAATTGGAATAATATTGTATACGTGAAGAAGAATGTTACAAAATCCCGCCCTCGACTCAGTGAAGTATCAACTGCAATAATAAAGAAAATAGAAAAAAATAATGAGTTAGATATAGAGCTATTTGAATATATAAAATCTAATTTTATTAGACAATTAAAGGATCTTTAAAAATAAATTCCCATATATTTATTTGAAGATGCAGGAATAAAAAACAGGAAAACTCCCTATTTCCGTAGGGAGTTTTTCTGCTACAAGAATTATCACATAGGTTGATGCATTGTTGCATCTCAAGTAGTTTGCTCTAGAAGTCTAATTTTATTTATTATAATTAGATTATTGTCTAATACGATATTATTTAAAAAGCCTATATGATGTATTACCACCTTTTCATTTTCTTTAGCCATGTTCTTTTTTTAGAACATGGCTTTTTTACTTTCTAAAATGAAGATCATACCTTTTGAGACAAAATTATAAGTAGCATTGCAAATTAAATACGTTGTCTGGAAGAAAGAGTATATGATTAAAATTGGAGAAGGAAATCGTCGTCTTACTTCTGACATTTCAGAAAAGCTACATAAGGAATTACGTTTTTCAGCTCTTGAAAACCGTACAAACATTATGAAATAAACGAAAGCGATTTTAAAAAAACATGTAAAGAAAGGAAGAAAAGTAAACAAAGAAAGGGTACTTCCTCTGGATAGGAAGCACCCCATGTAGAAATTAAAGTATTGATAGACTTTATTATAACAGCGGTTGCCCTCAAAAAATAGAAGGATCTTATTGTGAATCAAAATGAAAAACTTTAAGGGAAATTGAATACATTGGGAGGGTTTCTTGAGTAAAAAATGTAGAAGAGGAATGCAAAATTCTTAAAGGAAAAATATTTTTAAATCAATTTACAATCGCCGAATCGCAAGTTTTTGAGTTTGCTGTAGATAGATATTCAGGACGAGATATGCAGTTGATACTGTCTAAAGAAGAAACCACAATTAGATCACAAAGACAACATATCATACGCAAATTAGGTGTATCCTCTATGAAGTAAGCTGTTGGAAAACTTCAGAATTTAGCATATGAATCACCAAGAAAATTTCTTCAATCTTAATAAACTCATGTGACCTTTGAAGGGGCTTAACATCAACAGAATATATACATTAAGTCACCTGTGAGGGGGACGCAAAAGGGACATTGCTTCAAAAAAAGGGGACATAAAGGAGACATTGAGATTTTAAAGGGGGACGTAAAAGGGACGTACATCAAAAAAAGGGGACGTAAAGGGGACATTTAGCGACTTCCTTTGATATCACGGTTTTGCTAGGCTTTGCCTAGCCTATCACACCCTGTGATAGCAAAAACTCCTTATGCTCTTCAAGATGTTTTTTACTTTTTTATATTGAAGTAGAAAAACACTGAAAAAGAGAATAAAGATAGAGATTAAAGTGAGAAATGTTCGTCCGGTTGCTGTGAAGAATTTAGATGATTTAGCAAAAGGGAAAGAGCCTTCTAGATATGTTATCTTTGTGCTTTCCATATAATAAAATTTCATCTACACAAACTCGAGAGAACTTGTGTATCTCCTTTATTTAGTATGATTTAAAAACATAAAATCCTGGTTTTTATACAAAAAATCCAGGATTGATCGTCGCAGAAACGTGTTGAATCAATAATATATAAACAATAAATTTGAAAATGACTATTTACATTTTAGTGATGTCTAAAGTTTATAATTTCTCCATGTTATTTCTAATAATTATTGTTATGTAAATCAACTTTGTATTCACTACGGAATGAACTTTTAAGTTTTAAGAACTAAAAAGCCATTTGAGAATCTAATAGTTAAGACCTTTATTTGAATGTTTTATGAATAAAAAGATGAATTAAACATATAAAGTAAAAGTAAATCAAATTATTATAAATATCATTATCGTTTTACCCCTGTGAATATAGAGAGGAAGTTGAAGAATTGATTAATGTAACCATTAATTTAATGAAAGTTATTTTGCATAGTACTATGAGAAAGAACTTGGTTTTTATGAATTGTTACTTTAGTTCAAGAGCCATTTTGTTATCCGGTTCTAAGAAGCCATAAATTATTTTGTTTACCTTGAAGGTTTTAATTATTATCAAGACAGGTCATGACATGAACCAATAATACAGCCCGTCTACAGCTAAAAAATAGAAAAAACTACTGATGCCGCCCAATCAGTAGTTTTTTCTATTATACCAAATCATCTAGTAAGAGCGACCCTTTATAGTTTCTGAAGTAACTTGCTCAAACTCTTATATAATATACATTCCAATCAAAAAAGTTTGGGTATATCCAGATACCAGAAGTCGCTAAAGCCAAAGATTATTAAGGCTTTTATTTTTGATAACAACTAATATATTAACTGATAACGCACTAATATAATATTTTACAAAGTAAATATAATAGCATTATGAGATCTTGTAAATGATTTTATTATTCCCATTGGCTTTAATACCATTACCTAATGGCATTTTCAAATGAATGATAATCTATTTATCATTTTATTATTGCATTTTGAAATATTCTACTCATTCTAGCTTTTTTTAATTGTAAGGGATCAATAGTTGGAATGATGTTAGGAAGTATAGGAGCCATGAGATTGCCTACAAGGTTACTGTGAGCCGTATCACTATTTCCCGTTACAGGATTAATAAAAGGCCCCGTAGGATCTATAGCATTAAATTTAAATATATTATTAAAAGGTTGTTTATCAAGTTCAGTCAATAAAACATGTCCTGCTTCATGTGCAAATGTAAAAGGGGCATTTAAAGCTCTATTGCTCAATGCAATAGAGCCAAAGAGTGTAAATTCAGGTATATCATCTTTGATTCTAAAATCCTCAATTATGACTCCTCCTGCACCTATAGGGCTAGTACTACCTGAAGAAACTGCAAAATCATTCCCACTCGTATAAACAACATATATCCCAATTGGATTGCCAATCTTATGTTTAACTTTCTTAATTAAACCTTTAACCGGACCCTCCATTGCTGCTTGAAAACCTAAATTGGTCACATCTATTATTGTTTTCACTTCAAATATAGGTTGTGGAATAAAATTTATATTACACATTCCTCCGCCATTCCATATCTGATTCGCCAAATTGATGTCTCGATTAAATCTTTTTTGCCGTCCATTAAAATCACTAGGTTTAGAGCCTGCAGTAAAGATACCATAAACATTAACTTGAAGGTTATTTTGGTATTGTTGATCGGGCCCAATTTTTAATATTTGACTAGACTGGAAAACCGTATTTGTTTTTTTTTTTGACTTTCTATTATTCAATTGATGCACTTCCTTTTATATCGTTAATATAAGCTATGAAACTACGGCTAATTTGCTTGTATACTTATCCACTAATAGGGATAAAATAAAAATTTTCAAAGCTAAAATCCAGTGACATAATCTATATAATAAAAAACTACTGAACTCTAATCAGTAATTTTTTCAATCATGGTATATAAAAGTTAAATTTACTATGTTTTTCGAAACCTCATATATACATTTAACAAAGAGCGCCCATTACTTATTAATGTACAAGATGATCTTAAATACGTTTACGATAAGAACATCTACATTAACTAAAAGAGGTTGGGTTAAAAACGCAATAGTCAAAATCGCTGTTACACCCTAAGTAAATGTTGTCATTCCAATTACATTTTTCCAACAATTAGGTAAATGATAGAAGATAAATTAGTAAGTGTATTTATAGCCTTACCTTACGATGAATAGTAAAGTTGTTAAACATTTAAAATCGATAATTTAGTTCACCAGTACAAATAGGCTTTTATGAACCATCTTACCGTTAATTAAGATTAATGATTATAAAATATGATATTCTCTGGTTTAAAAGGGAGATGAAAAAATGGGAGACAAAACTAAAGATGTACTTTCTATTGAAATTAAAACCACAGATGGAAGAAATTACACAATTAAAGATGAACAATCTATATATGACATAGAGGAGCAATTAATCGGTAACAAGAAATTACATTTAGGTAGATTCCTTTCAGTTGTACCTGACAATCCATCCTTAGATAAACAGAGGAAATTTGAGCACATGTATTTTAATATCGACCAGGTTTTAAGTATTAAATACCTAAAAAAGTTTGATTGAAAGAGGTGAAGATTTTTTTGAAGTTATATCTTTCATATCATTTTTCATAGGTCATAACACATGTATAAAATGTACGCGTTTTATTGATCAATTCCAATTTCACCTACCGAAGGAACATTAAATTTTCATCGATAACGATGTATCAAAATGGACATATTCTGAAAAAATAATCCTTGGTAGACGTCTACCTCCCGAAGAGTTCTTTTGAATGGCATTCTAAAACTAACTTTATATATCTTATACACTCTAAATTGAAAAAACTCCCTTAGACGGTAGGGAGTTTTTCTTTTAACTAACGAGACTTTAGATGTATTTCACTTTATTGATTGGACAATTCACTTGAAGTGAGTTAATGAATAGAGTTTATTTACTAGTTAATACAATCTTACCTTAATTCCTTTGGAAATACATTTTCCCCACATCAAAAGCCTCTTCAGTTAATCAGCGAATAAGCCTTCCATGTCTGTAAAATTCATTATGGTAACTAAAATTTTATGTTCTACAAACCTACTGTTTGAAAGTAGTTTCTTTCTTTCATATCATTTGTTTTTAATTTTAATCCTGGCTTTATAAAGACTACAAGTGATATATTTGTTCGAAGGAACTTGCAAGATAATCAAATCCCCGAGGACGTAATGTTTCAAATTGTTGATGAATTTTTAGTCTTTCCTCCGATCCGCCAGGAAGTTTGTAAAGTTCTGTAACAGGCTGCTCGTTATTTAAACATTCAATAATTCTAAAAAGCATTGTTCGAAAAGCTTTTTTTAATTCATTATATTCATTTGGAAAACGCTCATCTAGTGCATTATATTCAACTAATGTCTGATGCATATGCATAAATGATAGTTCTTTCCATTCAAGAGATAAGATAAGAACGTCTATATTTGGATGTTTTTTAACGAAACGATAATGATTACCCCATTGTTCTTTAAGTTTTTTCTTAGATATTGGATGCTCTTGATGATAAGCAACTGTAGAGGGATCTAAAACAAATTGCGCTCCGTTTTTATATAAACGATATCCAATTTCCCAATCTTCTGCCCCATAACCAACAAAGGTTTCATCGAAATATCCAGATTTGTTTAATTCTTCTTTCCTTACTGATACATTTCCACTTAAAAATGCGATATAAGGAAGTGTAAACCCCTTAAGCCTCTCCCCAAAATGTTTTAACCCACTATTAAGGAAATATCGGTTAGAAAATGATAAACTTTGAAAGCGTTCTGTATCAATATCTTCTATTGTTACAAGCGGATAAGGTTTCTTTGATTTATGTCTAGCGCGTTCGTAACTTTCATATATTTCCATATACTTAGGATCTTTTCTCACTAGATCTTTTAGGTGTGCAAATTGATCTTCATTATAATCCGGCATAATAAAAGTATAGACTCCTTCATAATGCATGGCTCCCGTGACTACAAGGTTTGTTTCTTGCAAGTGATGTTTATAGTGGTTTTGAATAAAATGAGGAGTCACTAACA
Organism: Priestia sp. SIMBA_032; assembly: GCF_046535215.1. Taxonomy (NCBI): domain Bacteria; kingdom Bacillati; phylum Bacillota; class Bacilli; order Caryophanales; family Bacillaceae; genus Priestia; species Priestia sp. SIMBA_032. Next base: position 18,435 of record NZ_JAWRXD010000033.1, read on the forward strand.
TTTCTCCATCCAAAAAGATTAAAACATCTCCTTCAGAATGCTTAATTCCTATATTGCGTACAAAGGAACGTCCTTTATTTTTTTTCATACGTATATATTTAAATTTGAATGGGACGTCAATTTCTTTTAAAATATCACGAGTTTTATCAGAAGAAGCATCATCTACTAAGATAACCTCATAATCAGAGTCGGGAAACGTTTGTTTTGAGAGGCCGTAAAGGGAAAGGGAGATTTGATTATATTTATTATAGGTAGGCATAATTATACTAACTTTAATTGGATGGTTATGATTATTTTTTATACTCATCTTATATAAGCTGTTGTCCAAATTATGGACTTGATTAATTTCACTTTTAGTTTCTCTTAATTTGTTTTGATTATTTTCTCCCTTTTTTCTATAATATTTTCCCTTTTTATAATATTTTCCATTTTGAGGGTTGTAATAATGACCATAAAAATCTATTTTAATCATCCTTTCCTTTTTTTTTATAATATTCAATTGGTGGAAAAATGCCTGTACAATACAAAAAATGAGTTATAAATGTTGGGGAATTGATTAAAGAATAAAGGATTTTGAAGTAATAATACTTCCATGAACCTCATCTAAAAAATTATTGTTCCAGATTAAAATGTTAAGAAATTCAAATTCACCTTTTTTATTTAACAATTTCTATGTAATTTTGGAAAAGATAATCAGAAATAAGAATTAACAATCTCTATTATCCGAAAGAGCTACCGCTGTAAGTAAGCCTTCAATTCAATACTTAAGTACTTGCCTATAGTGTTATATATCTGTGATTACCGATAAGCTTTATTATGGTGCAAGAAAAAGTCGCTTTTATATATTGTGGCTTACGCCACTAGTTTAGACGCAAAAACTATCTCCGTCCCAAACTGCGTTTCTAACAACAGATTCATGGTTTTTATGCGGAAATACGGAAACAGAGAGTCAATACGTGACTTAAAACATTGCTAGGAAAAGAAGATTCATAATCTTAATAATGCTGGAATGTGCCCCAAATCTTGCCCGAAGTAAAGAACCCATCTAACCTCGTCGTATCTATATCTATAAGGTGCGGAACTTGGTAAGTTCCTTGTCACTTGTGTAAACGGGAAGGAAATCATAAGATTCAACGATGTGACAGAGGGTAAAGGATAGGGGAGAAAACGAATGTCGTTATCTCGAAAGAGAACAGGAAGGTAGGAAACTATATAACTCGATGGATACTATTGTTTTCTAGGGGGCAATGTTATACCTTCTAAAACATAATTCCAAGTCCCAGAGTCATTTGGGATTCTAGGTACTTTAACTGCACATATTTTATCAAGTCCCCAATCAATTTCACTTACACCCTTAAAGCCTTCTTCTGGGCAAAGAATAAGAATATTGAACTGACCTTTAACAATTCCCTCCAAAGTCGATTGTAATTCTACAGCTTGTTCATAGGTAGCCGCCCATCTAATAAATAAAATAGATTGAGAACTTGTAATTTTTTCGAAAAATCGATTGATTCGATGGGTAAGTTTCTCTTTATAGGAAATATACGTTGCACTCCAATGTTGATTTGGAATTATTGGGAAATCATGTACTGAAATAATATTGTAATGGGTATCTTCTATTAAATAAGTTTTGACACCTTCAATCAAGACTCCGTCATTACTAAATGCAAATGCTCCATCTATCAATTACATATTTTCAAGTTCCATAAAGCCATTGAATTTATTTTTAAGTAGTCTATTAACATCTGAAAGTGATAGAGCTACACTCCAATCTAATGGTCCAGCGAATGTCCTTAAATTTAACCGTTTTAATTTCATTGCCGGATTACAAGCGCTACCTAAACTAACAATCACATCATATAATCCCTTAATTTCTTTTAGCTTCAACAGAATTCTCCTTTTTTTATGACTTACTATATAAGATGATTAATTGGATAAATTTGATTGGACAAGTTGTAAAAAAGGTGAATTATAAAAATAAGCTCAAGAGGAAAAAATGTCCATTTAAAAAATTCTTTAGATATCGATAAACTCCATTATGTTGAGTAGATCTGTATATGATATACATTAAAAAACAAGGAAAAGCACTGAACAGGTCTCAGTAGCTTTTCATGATACATATTGTTAACTCAAAACAATGGGGATTTCCAAATGGATGCTTTAGAGCATCTCGGGTAGTTTGCTCAAGATATTAGATTCCATTAGTTCTTTTAAAAACTAACTTTGTATATCTCTTACACTTTTAACTTCTTCATCATTGACTAAAAAATTTATAGAAAGCACTATCGGGTAGAAAGAGGTTTTTAAGTTCATAATCTCGCATAACACACATTGAACACTCCGTAATAAAATAACTAGTTGTATTAGGAGCATAAAATCCTGACCGATGTAACCAAGCATGCATAATGGATCCCGCATCTATGCCAATATTGCCTACCTTCGATAGATCAACAATAAATGATAAAGGTACTTTGGTTCGGTTTAAAGCTGTTAAAGCCAAAGTAAGGGAATCATTATCAAGGGAGCCAGCAAAAATCTTCGCTTTGGGAGCAAGACGCAAACCGTTGTCACGTATAAGTCGGGTGAATTGGTCCATAGCTACGTTCGTAGCCACTAACCCATTGGGAATACGTGGTCCAATATACCAAGAAGGTTGTAAATTCCGTATTGCGTACACATTATTGCAAGCAGCTAAATTAGAAATGCCATTATTAGCTCCATCATTCCATTTTTGACTCAGATGATGGAACCAGTTAAATAGTACAAGTGAAATGGCATCTTTAATATCTTGTTCTTGTGTTAAAGTAAATTGATTATCAAGGTCAAAATAAATAAAGGCGGGTAAATTGGTAACTCCCGGAGGTGTAGGGACAGGTATTGCTATTTCTCTGAATGCCGCGGGATACTGTGGCGTAACGAAATTTGGTTTTAAAACATCCTGTAGAATAAGGTCCATACTAATGAGGATCGGTTGAATGTTGATTGGCAAAATGATGTTCTCCTTTCATAAAAGATATTTGTACTAGTAGAATATTCACTTGAATGAAAAAAGTTTGGACATGTGCAGATAGATGAAAAGCTATTGAAATTAAGAGTTCCAATGGCTAGATAATAATAGTTATTTTAACTAGATAATTTTACATATTGTATACATTCAAAATAGAAAAAACACTGAACTTCTAGGCTGCACCCTTAGAGCAGATGTTGAAAAAGTCACAGTTGGTCATCCTTGGATGAAAAGGAGGGTCAAGCTTTTTTTAGATAATAGGGACGTGTAAAAAAAAGAATATACTGATCAAGAACGTTACATTAGAAGATGGGAAATGGAGAATGTTGTTTTAAGAATTTCCATGAACTCTTAATGAGGGAGGGAAAAGGTAAGGCTTTACTTACCAGAAGTATTAAAAAATCAATATATTTATATAAAAATACAAAAATAATTAAATCGATAATCGCCAGTAGACTATCGTAACGAACAACTTGTTGCATAAGGAAGTTGGGATCTTAAACATGTAGAACCAGATCTAAAAATAGGGAGCTATTCCCTATAGGAAATAGCCCCCTATTTTTAGATTTTCACTTTTTGAGACCTTAACCACTTCATCGTTGTTAAGTAGCTTGCTCAAGTGGTTGGTTCCTATCCATTTTATCTTTAATCCACAGCCTTTGAACCCGAATTAGATCCCAAGTTCCATAAACTAAATACAATCGTAATTAAACCAAGAATTACACTTGACCAAACCTCTCCATTTGTTAATGAATAGATGAATGGGAAAATTACAAACCAGACACCAGTAATTGTGGAAATCCAATTTTGCCAAGAATTCCAACCAGGCTTGTCATAGCCCCACAATGATACAATAACTTGAATAATTCCAAAAATAATACTTGACCATAAAGCTCCCGATTGATCTGAAAAACCAATAACCCAAGGTGCGATAATAAACCATATCCCAATTAATGCATTTAAATTACCCCTTATTTTCACGGTTACACCTCCAAAGGTCTATGAAATCCCTAAAGATTTCATTACTGAATTATATGCTTAAAAATTATTAACATTAACTAAAATTAGGATACATAGCGATTTATAAAACAGCCCAAACAATCTGTAGAGGGCAGATTGTTTGGGCTCAAATAGGAATCAGGGCTGCAGTAATTAACTGTATTTTATATTTCTCATTTCACTTTATAATTACCTGTAAAATTACTATCTTTGTATATTAATATTTTTTAAATAGGAGAAAAATTGTCAAAATAATCATATATTTTTACTTTCTTTTATATTATTTCCTTATGTCCCATATAGAAGGGAAGACTAAAAATGGAGGCGGAGATAAACTCTTTATGTACACCAATCCCTGGCCAAAAAAGCAGATCGAGTCGTAACTTTTCACTTTTTCATTTACCTACGAATAAAAAAGTTAGGGTTGTAGTTGAAAGGAAGTATCAGGGTATAACATTTACCTTTGATATTATGAGTGATGATCTAAACAGTACAGATCATGTCATTTGGCATAATGTAGGAAATGGTTCAATTCTTAAAATGCCAGATCTGATTAGACAAAGTAAGGGATGGTACATCGCAAACCCTTCTATAAGTTCTACAGTAGGGTTCACAGATTTGGTTCGGGAAACATTTAAAGTAAAGTTTTATACATTAGAACAAGCATATAAGCTAACCAAAAGTTGGTTTGTGAAATTCATGAGATAAGAGAAAAAAAAAGGAAGAACACTGTGTCAGTTTTTTTCTTTTTTGTTTTCAAGCCAGTGAAGCAATATATGTATAGTAAATACCATGCTGTTAGATGTTTTTCATATAGATAACCCACCTAAAACAGGCATATGACCATAAAGTAATTTGTATTCTTAAAGTCATCTGTCTTTCTAAAAACTAACTGATGGAAAACTTAACTATAGGGGAAAAATTCTGAAACGAATATTTACACTAATAAAAAATATACATGTTCAGATACAAATAAAAATGATTATAATCATTAGTTCTAATCTGCTCTATCCCTAATAGTGATAATTATGTAAAAGAACATGCTCCTTAGTTGTATTAGTATGAGGTTCGGTAAGAGGTTTGATTGCATAATCCTATATTAATCATTGATTAATGAATTGTTTTTCCTCTTGTCCTAGGACACAGAAAATTTATAAATATTTTTATATAGGGAGAGTCACTGGCATCATTAGTTCCAACGGCTATGCTTCAGCTAACTTCATTATTTATTCCTCTCTCCATAAATTGGCTAATCTCAAGGGTTTATAAGAAGGAAAAATAAAATATAAAAAATTCTTTTATATTCATTTAAAACCTTATATTTTCCTTTTCACTACAAACCGGTACTAAAAGAAATAACTTCTCTACCCTTTTTCTATTATTAAAAATACAATAGAGACATACCTATGGTCGTACAATGGGTCGCTTGCATAGTTAACATAATCGCAGGTAAAAAAACTTAATGATATTAATGAATACGTTAAAATAACTTAGCCTACTCAAATTTTAAGAGTAGGCTTTTTATAACTTCTATAACTTTTTCGGCTTAGAAGGAGACGGGGTTCCCTCGGGCACAAATGTAAAATAGCTAAGTTTTAAGTATAATTTCTGAAGATAATAGCTAGTTAAATCAAGAGTAGGAAGTAATAAAGGATAAAACCGACAACAAGTAAGCTAGCCCATGTTTTGAAAATTTCATTATATATATTCTATAGGACGTAAAGTGAAGTTTTATTCCCTAATATCTGTTATCTTAATTAGTAAAGGAAACAGCCATATTATATACAATTTATATTTATGAATTGATAATTATAAATTGTAGAGTAATTGGTACATCTTTTGAAGGAGATTCTTCTAAAGTTAATTTTCCTTCTTCAACTGTGTAAGTACTTTGAGGCTGCAGAATACCATTTATAAATAAGTTAATATAGGAAACTTTATTCGGTGACAATATTTTGGCATCTCCGTATTGTGGTACACCATCACTGTTTAAATATTCAAGTTTCTGTCCATCTGAAAAAGTAAAGTATAATAAGCTAGTTGTTGGTATTACTCCCTGAAGTGGTGGTCCTTGAGGTCCCGTGGCTCCTTGAGGTCCTGGTGGTCCTTGGGGTCCTGTAGCTCCTCGAGGTCCTGTAGCTCCTCGAGGCCCTGTGGCTCCTCGAGGTCCTGTAGCTCCTCGAGGTCCTGTGGCTCCTTGAGGTCCTGGTGGTCCTGGTTTTAGACAACAGCAAGGATGAGATTTACAGTAAGAACAAAATTTATTAATACATGAAGGATCCCTTCTAGAAAGGGAGTCCGGAAGTTTGTACTCATCGTAAATCTTTTTAGAGTAACGTTTTTTGCATTTCTTTTTTTGATAACATAATTTTTTATAATAATGATCTTTGTGCTTTATATTCATCCTATCTTTACCTCCTCCTTTCAGTGAATTTTGTTTTAATGTATTCTCATACCGAATAAAAGGGGATAAATTATATACTCAGTTAATGTAATTTCGGAAATGCATAAATAAAAAGAGAAGATCACATTTGTGATCTTCTTCTTAACCAATATAGCTCTTCACCTTAATGGATAAAAGTTTCTAGATTTATACAAACAATAGTTAATATAATTATGAAATTAATGGTATTACGTACTAATAACAGTAGTAACTGCTAAAGTACTCGTTGGTGTTGAAGTGGAGGTTGCTGTGTGAGTCACTATTTCTAAAGTAACAGGTGCTCCAACCGTGACATCATCATCAAGTGCTAGATCAGTTGGTGACAAAATGTACGCACTAGTTGGTTGAACTACACCATTAACATAAACAGTAGCATAAGAATTAGAGGTAAGCGTAGGTAAGACTGTAAGAGCAGTTCCATTTTCATCAATAAAGCTTCCAGCAGGGACGGTTGTTGTTAGGCCAACAACCATTGGAGCTGTAACGATTGCAGTAAATCTAGCAGGTGTAGGAGCAACACTGGTTGCAGTGGCAACTGTAATATCTCCGGTAATAGTGCTAGTAGCTGTAAAAACCGGTTTAATAATAGGCATATAAATTCACTCCTTCATAATTAATCAGTGAAGGAATTATTAGATAGTCCTTCTTTCTATTAATAATCCAAATTTCTAAATTCGCAACTGTCAAATGTCTATAGTTCGTCCACATATTTCTTGTTTCTTAATAATTAATACTTTTAGACATAAGACTTTGAATATATATTTATATATTTAGTTATTCGCCGTTTCTAAATCTGGGGAGAAGAATAATACAATAGGGAGAAGACTTTTTCAAGTACCTTGCTAACAAGTTAAAATCAAAATTACAGGTAACGTATATTATAAAGTTGTTTCTTGCCTCTTTTTTATTAATAAATTCACATGAGAATGCTAAACTTAATATTTTTAGAAAGGGGTGTATATGAATGCCTATTGTAAAACCTTTTATGAATTCCCTGAAATTCAGTTCTATAGCAGGAAATGGAACAGGCACAGGTCCTGGATACACTATTCTTGCTACAGCTTTTACGACTGATACAGGTATAGCTGCTACAGCTTTTCCATCATCACCTGCATATTATAACCTTTATATTAATGGTCAAATTCAAACAGCTGATACATCGACTATTACCACTGCTGCCATTACTATTCCAGATGGTGACACACTCTCTCCAGCGACTCCAATTGTAATAGAATTTGTTGTAAACTAGTCGTATCCTATTTCTGGACTAGTTCTTCTGTAAGCAAATCAGACATTTTTCAGAAATATGTATTTCTTATTTTCAAATAAAGCAGTGATTAGACAATAGCAAGGATAGAAATTATATCACAAACAAAATACTAAAAGAGATGGAGTCTCAAGCATAACCTGATCATATGATTGCTTATAATAGTTAGGTTTACATCTCTTTTTTCAACAGCATATCTTCTTTTAAATAAGCAAAATCTACCTGTCACCTTTACCCCCTTACGTTTTCTTTATTCATGTATCAAATAAAGAGGGAGAAATTATGTAATGTGACCATCTGGAATTTACATAAGAAGCTTCTAATTGCTTTATGACAAGCTACTGACTAAACTCAGTAGTTTTTTTATTTATTGTATTAAGATGAGGGTTCGGATATTAACCTCACTTAATTCCCACCTAATGATTGGGCTTTTTGGCGCATATATATAAACATATTCATTTATAAAGGAGGGGAGATATACACATTTTCTTACTTCTCTTATATACTGAAACGATTTATTTTATTCTAAGAGGTGAATTAATTGCCATATGTAAATCGATTTTTAACCAATGCCAATGGAGCTATTACATTTACAGGTAACACATTTGGGTTAAATAAACAAGCTAATGCTAATGCTCCTGGAACAGCAGGGTCTATTGGAACGTTCTTTAGCGTCAACCCAAGTTCTGTAGACGGCTCCTTTCCTACAGGAACTACTGCGAATTACTTACAAAATTCCTCCAGTGCTATTTTAAGACTTCCATCTACTACTACTCAAATTCTATACGCAGAATTAATATGGGGAGGAAGCTACCTTTATGGTGGAGAGGATGTTAGTTCTGCTTTAAATAATGCTGTCACTTTTATTACTCCTAGCAGAACGGTTAGTGTGCAATCAGATACGGCTACACGCTTTACCTTAACAAGTTCAAGTTTTTATTATGTGCGTAGTGCAAATGTAACAAATTTGATTTCTCAAGCAGGTACGTATTCAGTTCTAGGAGTTCCTGGAACACAAAGTACAACAGAGAACAACGCTAATGCAGCAGGATGGACACTGGCTGTAGTGTATGCTGATCCTTTACAAAAGTCTCGAAACTTATCTATTTTTGTTGGAGCAGAATTAACGAGTTCAGCTGCAGGAAGTTCTACAGCAGCTGTGTCTGGATTTGGCACGCCTATTACAGGAACAGTCAACGGAAGATTATTAGTAAGTGCTATTGAAGGAGATTCGGCTATAGTAGGTGACCAGCTTCAATTTGGGCCTACAACTGCGTCTTTGCAGCCTGTCTCTGGTCCTAATAATCCAATAAATAACTTTTTCGCTTCTCAGATTAATAACGACAGTGGTACATTAGATACAAGTGGACAGTTTGGCAGTTTAAATAGTACACCAGGAGGTAGCTTATCTGGTGCGAGACAGGGGTGGGATATTACCAATATTGACGTCTCAGCTCGTTTATCAAATAATCAAACTAGCGCCGTCGTACGTGGGACGACAAATGGAGATACTTATGTTATTAGTGCTTTGGCTCTTCAAGTAGATATTAATGCACCTGTTTTAAATGTATCAAAATCTGCTAATGTTACATCTGCTCGAACAGGGGATATCATTACTTATACAGTTCAAGTAAGTAATACTGGAACTGCTGCAGCCAATGTCCTAATAGCTACAGATCCATTGTCTTCAGCAACAACATTTATTCCTAATAGTTTACAAGTAGATGGTGTTACTCAGACAAACGTGGATATTCGAAATGGTCTGCCCCTTGGAACACTGAATATCAATCAAACTCGAGTTTTGACATATCTGGTTAGAGTGGTTGGCCCTCTTACATCAATCTCTTCTCTTGGTAATCAAGTTTTTATTAATTACCAATTTGAAAGTACACCAGGAAATGTATTAACTGGATCAGGTGCGTCTCCTGTTAATAGCGTAACAGCTATTAATACCCCTCCTACAGTTCCAAACTATACTATTACAAATCCCGAGGATACTGTAGCAATTGGAACAGTTATTGGCAATGATATTGATGGAAATCCATTAACATATCGTATTGGTACGAGGCCAACAAATGGAATAGTAACAGTTAATCCTAATGGACAATTTGTCTATACCCCTAATTTAAACTTTAACGGAACCGATCAATTTACGGTTATTGTAGACGATGGGCAAGGAGGAACAGCTACCTCCATAGTTACAATTATAAATACACCTGTAAACGATAATCCTGTTACTCAAAACTATGCAGTTATCACTAATGAGGATACCCCTCTAGTTGGTCAGATACAAGCTACAGATGTGGATGGTAACTCACTTACCTTTCAATTACAGTCTCCACCAACAAATGGAACAGTTACTGTAACTAACAGTGGTTCCTATATATATACCCCTAATTTAAATTTTAACGGAACCGATCAATTTACGGTGCTGGTATCAGATGGCCAGGGAGGAACGGCCGTTTCCACGGTGACAGTCACTGTTACACCGGTGAATGATGCACCAACGGTGCCAAACTACACGTTCAGTACGCAGGAAGACAGTCCTGTAGTAGGAGCGATAGTAGGGACAGATGTAGACGGAAATCCTCTTAGTTATCAGCTGCAAAACAGGCCAACAAATGGAATAACTGTAGTGAATACCAATGGAACCTTTAGCTATCAGCCAAATCTAAATTTTAATGGAACCGATCAATTTACAGTGCTGGTATCAGATGGTCAGGGAGGAACGGCCGTTTCCGCGGTAACCATTAATGTCATACCCGTAAATGATCCTCCAATTACGTCCAATGTCAGTTTTATCATTGCGGAAGATAGCACGTTAATCAATCGAGTTGTAGCGGTAGACCCAGATGGAGATTCATTAACCTTTAGTTTGCAAGCTGCGCCTGGCAACGGAGTAGCCGTGGTAAATGTAAATGGAACCTTTAGCTATCAACCGAATTTAAATTTTAACGGCACTGATCAGTTTACGGTGTTGGTATCAGATGGCAAGGGAGGAACGGCTGTTTCCACGGTGACAGTCACTGTTACGCCAGTGAATGATGCACCAACAGTGCCAAACTATACGTTCAGCACGCAGGAAGATAGCCCAGTAATAGGTGCCATAGTAGGGACAGATGTAGATGGAAATCCTCTTAGTTATCAGTTGCAAAACAGGCCAACAAACGGAATAACTGTAGTGAATACCAATGGAACCTTTAGCTATCAACCAAATCTGAATTTTAATGGGACTGATCAATTTACCGTGTTGGTATTGGATGGTCAGGGAGGAACGGCCGTTTCCACAATAACCATCAATGTCATACCCGTAAATGATCCTCCAATTACGTCCAATGTCAGCTTTACCATTGCGGAAGACAGCACGTTAATCAATCAAATCGTGGCAGTAGATCCAGATGGAAATCCGTTAACGTTCAGCCTGCAGACAGCACCTGGCAACGGAGTAGCCGTGGTGAATGCAGATGGAACCTTTAACTATCAACCGAATTTAAATTTTAACGGCACTGATCAGTTTACGGTGTTGGTATCAGATGGCCAGGGAGGAACGGCTGTTTCCACGGTGACAGTCACTGTTACGTCGGTGAATGATGCACCAACGGTGCCAAACTACACGTTCAGTACGCAGGAAGACAGCCCAGTAGTAGGTGCCATAGTAGGGACAGATGTAGATGGAAATCCTCTTAGTTATCAGCTGCAAGTTGCGCCAACCAACGGAGTGGCGGCAGTAAATGTCAATGGAACCTTTAGCTATCAGCCAAATCTAAATTTTAATGGAAGCGACCAGTTTACCGTGCTGGTATCAGATGGTCAGGGAGGAACGGCTGTTTCCACGGTAACCATCAATGTCATACCCGTAAATGATCCTCCAATTACGTCCAATGTCAGCTTTACCATTGCGGAAGACAGCACGTTAATCAATCAAATCGTGGCAGTAGATCCAGATGGAAATCCGTTAACGTTCAGCCTGCAGACAGCACCTGGCAACGGAGTAGCCGTGGTGAATGCAGATGGAACCTTTAGCTACCAGCCGAATTTAAATTTTAATGGAACCGATCAATTTACCGTGTTGGTATCGGATGGCCAAGGAGGAACGGCTGTTTCCACGGTGACGGTCACTATTACGCCGGTGAATGATGCACCAACGGTGCCAAACTACACGTTCAGTACGCAAGAAGACAGCCCAGTAGTAGGTGCCATAGTAGGGACAGATGTAGATGGAAATCCTCTCAGTTATCAGCTGCAAGTTGCGCCAGCCAACGGAGTGGCGGCAGTAAATGTCAATGGAACCTTTAGCTATCAGCCAAATCTAAATTTTAATGGAAGCGACCAGTTTACCGTGCTGGTATCAGATGGTCAGGGAGGAACGGCTGTTTCCACGGTAACCATCAATGTCATACCCGTAAATGATCCTCCAATTACGTCCAATGTCAGCTTTACCATTGCGGAAGACAGCACGTTAATCAATCAAATCGTGGCAGTAGATCCAGATGGAAATCCGTTAACGTTCAGCCTGCAGACAGCACCTGGCAACGGAGTAGCCGTGGTGAATGCAGATGGAACCTTTAGCTACCAGCCGAATTTAAATTTTAATGGAACCGATCAATTTACCGTGTTGGTATCGGATGGCCAAGGAGGAACAGATGTTTCCACGGTGACGGTCACTATTACGCCGGTGAATGATGCACCAACGGTGCCAAACTACACGTTCAGTACACAAGAAGACAGCCCAGTAGTAGGTGCCATAGTAGGGACAGATGTAGATGGAAATCCTCTCAGTTATCAGCTGCAAGTTGCGCCAACCAACGGAGTGGCGGCAGTAAATGTCAATGGAACCTTTAGCTATCAGCCAAATCTAAATTTTAATGGAAGCGACCAGTTTACCGTGCTGGTATCAGATGGTCAGGGAGGAACGGCTGTTTCCACGGTAACCATCAATGTCATACCCGTAAATGATCCTCCAATTACGTCCAATGTCAGCTTTACCATTGCGGA
>NZ_JAWRXD010000698.1:0-270 GCF_046535215.1 Priestia sp. SIMBA_032
AGACGAAACAGAACTGAGAGAGGGCCACTTGGGACGCAGCATCATTTGCGAAGGCGACACCACGTCGCACGGCGGCAGAGTGCTTGAAGGAAACCCGACAGCAACGGTGGAAGGCAAGCCCATTTCGGGCGTCGGCCATATGGTTGCGTGTCCGCAATGCAAGGGCACATTTCCGATCTTGCCCGACGTGCTCGGCCGTCGTTATCCGCACGCAATCGACGGTCGGAATACGGCTGTCGAAGGTATGCGCACTGCATGCGGCGCGACGCT
>NZ_JAWRXD010000699.1:0-270 GCF_046535215.1 Priestia sp. SIMBA_032
GTCCGCGACGCCATGGCCTCGAGCGGAGGCAGACCTGCACCTTCGTACAGTGACGGCATCACCAGGAAGTCCGCCTGCGCCACCAGTGCCCGCAATCGGTCGAAGGCAAGCCTGCCGGTCAGCTGCACGCGTTCGCCGAGGCTCTCGACGAGCCGGTTCACCCGGTCGTCGAGTGTTCTGAGCGACTCATCACCACCGGCGATCACCAGTGTGTGGGGAACCGAACCCGCGATCGCCGCGAATGCCTCGAGTAATACCGGCAAGTTCTTG
>NZ_JAWRXD010000700.1:0-270 GCF_046535215.1 Priestia sp. SIMBA_032
CCTTCTTCACGTGGCCGTGTGCGTCGGTGTCCCAATAGGCATCCAGCGTGTTGTGTCCCATGACGAAACCGACAGCGTGCTCGGGAGCCTCATAATCGACCAGAACCATCTTCTGATGGTGAGAGGGTTCCGCGCCATATGCTGCGATGGTCGTGAGTGTCGCGCCGATACGGGCATCCCGCATGAGCTTTTCCCGATACATGATTTCCTCGCGGTCGTGCAGCGAGAAGTCACGCGTTACCAGTTCGATGCCGATGTCCTTCAGCGATT
>NZ_JAWRXD010000701.1:0-270 GCF_046535215.1 Priestia sp. SIMBA_032
GTCGCGGTCGTCTCCGCACTCGCCGGTTGCGCGCTGTTCGACAGCGGAGCGAAAGCGGTCTCGGCGCCGAAGCGCACGCCGCACACGTCGGCGTCGCCCACGCCCGGCAAGCCGGCAAAGACGCCGGGCGTCGACGCGTTCACGCGCTCGCCGTCCCCGTCGCCCACGCCGGCCGCGCCGCCTCCTCCGGCGCCCACGGCGACGCCCGTCCCCGCCGGGACCGTCGTGGCGCAGGGCCGCGTCGACTCGCCGAAGGGCAGCATCCACTAC
>NZ_JAWRXD010000110.1:0-502 GCF_046535215.1 Priestia sp. SIMBA_032
AACTGCACTTAGTGAAGGTGCCATTACATGATGGGCGCTATAAATATAGCTTGCCAGCAGATCAACGATTTAACCCGTTACAAAAATTAAAACGAAATCTAGTGGATTCATTTGTAAAATTAGACACGGCAGGACATATGCTTGTGCTAAAAACATTGCCTGGTAACGCTCATTCACTTGGAGCACTTATTGATCATTTAGAGTGGGATGAGATCATCGGAACCATCTGTGGTGATGATACTTGCTTAATTATTTGCCGTACACCTGACGATACAGGTGTTGTCTCTGATCGTTTCTTAAATATGTTGTAACAAAAAATCTTGTTTGCTTTCCATCGTAAAGTGGGAAGTGAACAAGATATTTTTATTGGTCAAAAATATGATTTTTCAATTGTAATATAATATTTTGTTTGCATAAAGTTAGAAAATAGATGAATTGACCCGTAAAACAAATGTTTGGTACAATGAAGCGGGTTAGAAGAGTATATACATACAAATATATA
>NZ_JAWRXD010000702.1:0-270 GCF_046535215.1 Priestia sp. SIMBA_032
TCCATACTGTTGCAATATTCTTCGTTGTCATTTCAATATTTTCTTCTGCTACTCTATATGCTTCTTCTAGTGTCATCGGTCTCGTTGTAATACTAAATACCGCATCTATTCCTTTCTCGTACACGGCTGAATAATCAGATGATACAGACCCTCCAATAGCAATTACAGGCACAGAAAAACGTTTCGCACGCCCCGCAACACCAACAGGAGCCTTCCCATATGCAGTTTGTTCATCTATTCTACCTTCACCAGTTATAATGAGATCTGCAT
>NZ_JAWRXD010000703.1:0-270 GCF_046535215.1 Priestia sp. SIMBA_032
TCGACCTCGAACACCACCAGCATGCCCTGACCAGCGGCGCCGGCGATTGATGCCGGTTTGAACGTCTTGAGCCCCGTCTGCAGGAAAACGACATTGAATCCGGCGTCAGGATGGGCCAGCGAGACGAAACCGTCGGCAGACATCGCCTCCGTGAAGCCGAAGTGCGTCTCGGCGAAGGCGGCGGAGGCTTCGGGGTCGGCGACGTTGAGAGACAAAGCAGTGCCGGTGATTTTCACGGTGAGCCTTTCACTTGAGTGAGAAATTAACATC
>NZ_JAWRXD010000704.1:0-270 GCF_046535215.1 Priestia sp. SIMBA_032
TCGACTACTCCGCCGATCAGGCGGCGCTGGGCAAGACGGTCGGCGACGACTTCCGGGAAGGCAAGGTCACCCTGCCCGTGGTCCTGGCCTGGCGGCGCGGCGACGAGAGCGAGCGCGATTTCTGGCGTCGCACGATCGAGCGGCTGGAGCAGGAGCCCGGCGATCTCGAGCAGGCGATGGCGCTGATGACCAAGCACGGCGCGCTGGCCGATTCGCTGGAGCGGGCGCGGCACTACGGCGCGATCGCCCGCGACGCGCTGGGCGTCTTCC
>NZ_JAWRXD010000705.1:0-270 GCF_046535215.1 Priestia sp. SIMBA_032
CGGCGGCTTATATGAGCAAAGAATGTTATCGATAACACTAGGTGCGATTATCATTGTAATCATCGGAATTTTAGATGATATGTACGAGTTATCTGCGAAAGTAAAATTCGGTGGACAACTGTTAGTTGCCATTATGATTGTAAAAAGTGGATTATTAGTGCAAGTATTATATATCCCATTCCTTGGGGATACTGAACTTGGATGGCTTGCTTATCCAATTACAGTATTTTGGCTTGTAGGTATTCCGAATGCAATCAACTTAATTGACGG
>NZ_JAWRXD010000706.1:0-270 GCF_046535215.1 Priestia sp. SIMBA_032
GGGCCGGTGGCAGAAAGCGTTTCAGCAGCCGGGGCGCGGGCGGCAGGTCGGCCATCTGCCCGACCCAGTAGTCGCGATCTGCCGCGAACCGGTCGGAGTTCCGATAGTCCTGATCTGCCTTGACGTAACCCTCTATCGACCAGCGCGGGCCCGGGTCGAACTCGTCGGGCGCCGGGTAGGCGCGGCGCACGGACAGGGCGAGCTGCATCAATCCGACACCGTCGCAGACGATGTGGTGCGCACGCAGGAACCAGATGGTGTCGCTGTCCG
>NZ_JAWRXD010000707.1:0-270 GCF_046535215.1 Priestia sp. SIMBA_032
GGGGCGTTTTTCACGCCGACCCCGGCGATTTCGGGTACGTGGACCAGGGCATTGGTTTCGCCCAGGTAGCGGCCACTGGTCAACCCGCCTTCATGCAGCAACAGGCTGCCGCTGGCGTTGAGCGACAGCGCACGGTAATGGTCACTTTGCGTGTAGCCCGCCCCCACACTGGCCCTGGCTCCCTGGTAGCCAACCGACAGGGCGGAGGTCTGGTTGCGCCGTTCGTCCCGGCTGGTCGAGGCGACATAATTCAGGCGATGGTCCATGGCG
>NZ_JAWRXD010000708.1:0-270 GCF_046535215.1 Priestia sp. SIMBA_032
CTCCGCGCCGCGCTCGGCAGGCAGGCCGTGCACGCGGACGCCGATGAGGTCGACGAGTTCACCATCGCCGACGCCGCCTTCCACCGGATGTTCGTCGAGGCCGCGGGCAATCCGTTGCTCGAAGGGTTCTACGACACCCTCCGGGATCGCCAGCTACGCATGACGAGCACCTCCGTCCAACGTGATCGCGCCCAGATGCAGCGGATCATCTCGCAGCACACCGACCTCGCCGACCTCATCGAAGCCGGTGACGCCGACGGATTCGCGCGG
>NZ_JAWRXD010000709.1:0-270 GCF_046535215.1 Priestia sp. SIMBA_032
TTATCTATATCTGAATTAGAAAAAGCGTTGTCAGTTACCCACTCAGTACTAAGTGGGATAACTGTCATTAAACCTTGAATAATAATAGATAGAAAAACTAAACCAAAAAATCTACCTTTATGCTGCTTAAAGTATTTTAAAATTATATTCTCTTGTTTTTCTTTTTGAATAATATCTTTAGTGTTTCCTATAAATTGAAACTGCAATGCAAATCCAGAATATTTTTGCTTAAACTCATCTTGCGGTACTTCAATTTTCCCCCGATTAGGA
>NZ_JAWRXD010000111.1:0-502 GCF_046535215.1 Priestia sp. SIMBA_032
TGGGTGAAGACTTCGTTGGTGTATTTATCCGTGCGCCGTATGTTGTAGAAGTAGCTGATAATGTTGAAGTGCTTTCTAAGCATGGTGACCGAATGGTAGCGGTAAGACAAGGTCAGTTTTTAGCTGCTTCATTCCATCCGGAATTAACAGATGATCATCGTGTAACAGCATACTTTGTTGAAATGGTAAAAGAAGCGAAAATGAAAAAAGTTGTATAAGTAACTTGCAACTTGTATAAGATTATAGTAAATTGATGGTAACAATTTTATAAAATAAGCGTGTTGATAGGAAATAGTAACAAATGTTGTTTCTTATAGAGAGTCGATGGTTGGTGGAAATCGATAGAAACAGTTTGTGAATCCATCCTGGAATGGAATGTGGAACATCTTTTGGATTAGTAAGCATTCCCGGTGAAGAGCCGTTATTTCTACTTGAGAGGAAAGTGGTAATGCTTTCAACTAGGGTGGCAACGCGGGTTAACTCCCGTCCCTTTATATAGGGA
>NZ_JAWRXD010000710.1:0-270 GCF_046535215.1 Priestia sp. SIMBA_032
GAGTATGGCGTTCGTTCCGCAAATCGCATTAGCTGCTTCACTTGGAAAACGTATCGTCGTTTGCGGTGATTTTTTACAATTACCTCCAATTGCGATGGCAAACCATGAAATCGTTCGCAAATGGCTTGGGGAAGATATGTTTTACCACGCTGGGATTGTTGATTCTGTAAATAAATCAGAAGCACATCCGAACCTATTTATGTTGCAGGAACAAAGACGTATGCATGCGGATATATCGAAGTTTACGAATTCATTTATTTATAAAAACAG
>NZ_JAWRXD010000711.1:0-270 GCF_046535215.1 Priestia sp. SIMBA_032
GCCCAAAAAATTCTCAAACAGGCAGAAGCCAAAAGAGCAGCGCTCTTAAATAATGCCGAAAAAGAAGCAAAGGCTACCCTTGACAAAGGGGAAGGTGCTCTAAAACAAGCCGCAAGGGACCTCACCGTCTCAGTTCATAATGATTTGTTGAAATTGCTCAAGGCGACCTTGGAACAAGAGGTAGCGACGACCTTCACCCCAGAACTAACGGAAAAAGCTGTGCTCAAGGTCATTGAAAACGTGGGCACGGGCGCTTCGCTGCAACTTCCT
>NZ_JAWRXD010000712.1:0-270 GCF_046535215.1 Priestia sp. SIMBA_032
TGCTCTGTGGAGACGGAGGTCGACGACGTCGGCGAGTACGTCACACCATCGTGCGCCCTACCGTCCGACGGATACTACGTGTGGACCGAGCGCATCGACCCTGCGAGGACCGACCCCGGCGAAGGCGGCGAGCGGCTCCGCTCCTGGACATCGCGCTTCGGTGTCGCAAGCGAGATCACGCGTGTCGTGCCCGCGAGCGGGGCGCCCGCTGCGCTCCCCGGCGTCACGGAGCTGGCCGAGACCGGCACGAAGGCGGTCGTGCCCGCGCTG
>NZ_JAWRXD010000713.1:0-270 GCF_046535215.1 Priestia sp. SIMBA_032
CGGAGGTGTAGACCGGCTCGCAGACCAGGCTGCGGCCGCATTCTTCGAGGATGATCCCGAGTTCGACCATGCCGTAGCCCAGTCCGCCGCGCGCTTCGGGGACCGCCAGTGCGGTCACCGACATGTCGTCGACCAGTTGCTGCCACAGTGCGGACGAATAGCCGAGTGGGGAGTCGGCCGCGGCGCGCACCTGCTCGATGGTGCTGTGCTTGCCGAACAGGCCGCGGACCGCGTCCCGTAGCTCGGCCTGCTCGGTTCCGGGGGTCAGCG
>NZ_JAWRXD010000714.1:0-270 GCF_046535215.1 Priestia sp. SIMBA_032
CCCGCATACGCGAAGCGCAAGAGACAGGACTTGTCTACGCTAATCTCAGCAGGCATTCCTAGAAAAGGCGCGCTACGCGTCATGGGACCAGTACCCATCTTTCGATGCAAGCTTTCAGGACAAGGCTGGAACGAACGCACTGCAAACGTCCTTAAAGGGCCCACGGCCGCCGCAGTAGGTCGGGACGGGTGACATGTTCACAGCGTTCAGGGCCGATGCCTGTTCGAAATAACGTCCCCTTTGTATCGCATTCCCTGGTTACCACCATTG
>NZ_JAWRXD010000715.1:0-270 GCF_046535215.1 Priestia sp. SIMBA_032
GCCGCTTGCTTTTGTAAGTCCTGCTATAATAGTTGGATGCTGTCCGAAATTACGACTCAACCGAAATACTTTTAAATTTGAGTTATTGGCAGCAAGGGACTGCATACCTTCCCAAGAGTTATCGGGGCTTCTGTCATCTACAAGGATGATTTCGTATTTTTCTCCTATTTTGGTCATCACAGAATCTATTTCTGAAACCAATGTTGGCAAAATTTTCTCTGCACGATAAACGGGACTTATAATACTTATCATTTGTGGAATAAATTTTTG
>NZ_JAWRXD010000112.1:0-501 GCF_046535215.1 Priestia sp. SIMBA_032
ATTCCTATGTTGCAGTTGTTAAAAACACATACAACATTAGAAGCAGTAAAAAAGGCGCAAATATATGCTGGAAGACATCTTCGTCCGTATGTATCTACACTTACAGCGGAATTAGAAATGTATGCAGGATCGGATCAACCATTTCGAAACTTTGCAGCAGCCTTAAATAGTCCAGAAGTAAATACCTTTACGATTGCATTGCAACAAGCGCAAAAAACGGACAAGGTACAGAGTCTTCGTATTATGGATGCACAGATTAAAATGATGCGTGAGTTAAAACATGAGAACTATAACCGTCTCATTCAAAATAAACCAATGGAAATGAATAAATTTAACGTCGCAGTTATTGGATGTATTGTGATTTATCCAATGGTGATTGTTATTCAATCTTTAATGCAAGGATTTGCAAGTTTATAGAAGACATTATTAAAAATGGAATAGGAAAAGGAGTAATACACATGTTAACAAAAATGAAGAATTGGTTAAAAAACGAAGAATCAC
>NZ_JAWRXD010000716.1:0-270 GCF_046535215.1 Priestia sp. SIMBA_032
CCCCCATCCGGTCATTCGGCCTGCTGAGCGCACTTGTTCTCGCGCGCGAGATCGGCCGTGAGCGCAAGAAGCTACGCAAACGAATCGTGCGCCTCGAAGAAAAGGTCGGCAGCGCCCGCAAAGTCTCGGAGGCTCAGGACATTCTGTGCGGTCAGCGCCGCGTCTCTAAGGACGAAGCATACAAGATCATGCGCGAGCAAGCGATGACCAAGCGCATGACGGTCGAAGATATCGCCTCGGCCATCATCAACGCGAGCGACATACTCTCAT
>NZ_JAWRXD010000717.1:0-270 GCF_046535215.1 Priestia sp. SIMBA_032
CGTCGCTGCAGCCCTCGAAGAACCGCTCGTCGACGGCGATGTGTTCGTTGAAGCCGCGGATGACGTTGGCGCGGCTGTTCGAGCTCGCGTTCTGCTCCGCCTCCAGCAGCCGGAAGCGGACCAGGTCCTCGTCCCCGAGCACGTGGATCGGCCAGTGCTTGACGAGGGCGATCCAGCGGTCGAAGTCGGGCAGCTGGCGCATCCGGTTGTCGTACAGCCCGTGCTCCATGTAGAACTCGCGCCGGATGAGCACGCTCGGGTGGCAGAGCG
>NZ_JAWRXD010000718.1:0-270 GCF_046535215.1 Priestia sp. SIMBA_032
GGAGGGCGACCGCGCCGCCTTGCACTGGGACGTGACGGCGCTGTTCGCGCACGTCCTCGATGGGCTCGGCTCGGTGGCCCGGTCCGATCCGGGGCTGGCGGGCATCGGCGTGGACTCGTGGGCGGTCGACTACGGCCTCCTGCGCGGCGGCCGCCTGCTCGGCGAGCCGTACCACTACCGGGACGAGCGCACCGAGCGCGGGGTCGCCCTCGTGCACGACGCGGTCGAGGCGGGGGAGCTGTACCGGCAGAGCGGACTGCAGTTCCTTCC
>NZ_JAWRXD010000719.1:0-270 GCF_046535215.1 Priestia sp. SIMBA_032
GTACTGCTCGCGAGAGGTTGTTGACACATCGCGAGGCGCTACCGGTGCAGCCCAGGTAGATCGGCTAATCCGCACGAGGCGGTTTCAACAAAAAGTGACTTGCGTCCCACAGCCAGCATTGTCTAGTATCGTACATTGTACAAATAATGACAGGTTTAGATCGCTTCCGGTGTGGCGGCCAGCCGCCGAATCCGGAATGAGCAGAAGGCAGACGCCATGACGTCAACACTGAACCAGACAGACAGTGTGCTGGAACCCGAGGTCGAGTTC
>NZ_JAWRXD010000720.1:0-270 GCF_046535215.1 Priestia sp. SIMBA_032
CCATTAATATTTTATCTGTTTCTTCGTCATGTATTAGTGCATATACGACATCAACTCTCTGCATAAGACTTCTCTCCCTCCAAAAATGATGAAGAGCCGATTCCTAAGAATCGACTCTTCCTATTAATTCATCACTAACTCAGCTGTGAGCTTTTTTTTTAACTTAGCCAGCATGTCAGTTGTCATTTTATCTAAATCGTATTCTGCTTTGAAGCCCCACTCTTTCATTGCTGCTGTTGCATCAATAGAGTTTGGCCAGCTATCAGCGAT
>NZ_JAWRXD010000721.1:0-270 GCF_046535215.1 Priestia sp. SIMBA_032
CTCGAAGTGCTGCCTGGGCGTTCTGTACCTCTGCGATGCGCTGGGCCAGGGCGGCCTTCAGCGCCATGCCAGCTTTGGCGACATAGAGGGTGAGAGCCGCAGCGCCCGCACCGCCCATGGCCACCGCCACCAGGTCGACGTTGTCGGCCAGGGCGATCAACACGCTCGACAGACCTGCGACGGCGCCGGTCTGCTCTTCCATCCCGCCCAAGAAGGTCTGGATGGCGTTGCTGATGTTCACCATCGCGTCTTGCACGCTGGTGGACATGT
>NZ_JAWRXD010000722.1:0-269 GCF_046535215.1 Priestia sp. SIMBA_032
GTTCGAGTTGCTGCGTTGCGTTGGTTGCCAGTTTGGCGGCACAGGCAACGCCGACATCAGCGCGTCGTCGGCTTCAGCGGCCCACACCTTCGTGGCGACGGTCAGCTTGGACTCAGAGAAGTGAGCTCTCAAGACAAAGAAGGTCTTCGGGTCGTCAGTTACGATGACTGCTCCGGTATCCGCGAAGCCATTGGCACGTGCGAAATGGAGAAAGTCAGGGATGCGCTTAACCGCCGAGTAGTTCGTGCGAGTCGCAGCTTGGGTGGCAT
>NZ_JAWRXD010000723.1:0-269 GCF_046535215.1 Priestia sp. SIMBA_032
GCAACTGTGCGATGACGGCACGTACGCGCTCCCCCGTGGCCGGCGCCACATTGGGTTCGTTGTTGATGACGCGGGACACGGTCTTGATACCGACGCCCGCCTCGCGGGCGACGTCGCGGATCGTCACTCGCCGGGCCGCGCTTGGTCCAACGCCCGATAACGATGTCATTACGCCCCATCTCCGCCGTGTGAACGAGTGTAGCGAAATGTTCCCGGGTATGTCATCATGGCCGATGACACCGTTGTCAGGGCATCAGGCCCTCCGACAG